>JAGRIH010000034.1 GCA_020443345.1 Halioglobus sp. | reverse complement strand
TGTTCAGCTTCGCAGGAATACGCAACCAAGCCGGTCCCATGCCGGTTCGCCCCGATAGAACGAGAGTAAAAATTCTTTATGTGCCTCCGGCATACCGGACACAAACTCCTGCGTCAGCCTGTCCCGCGTCGCTATCAGCGTCTCCAGTGCAACCGGCTCTTCCGTCATCCCGGCAAAGTCGGTTTCGAAGACGGACCTGATGTCCTTGGCCTGCGGGGCGAGCAATGACTGCGGCGAATGATCGTGACTGACCAGATAAACCACCAGAGCCGTTCGCAACTCATCCGTGATCCCTTCATGCGCCAGCAGCAGGTGAACGTCGAACAGATCGCGCGGATGCTGCCGGTCCAGGGCCGCCATGATCTTGCCGGCATAAAGGTCGGCAAAGGACAGCACCATCATCTGCGCAAATCCGAACTCATCCTCGGTTGTCCCGGAGACTGCCATCAATTCCGGCTCATAAACACAGCCCCGTAATACCGGCGTCACCTCCACCTTGATCTGCACCAGATGCTTCGTGCGGATCACCAGCTTGTTTGCCGGCCCCTGCCCACCTGGCGCGGACGCCTGCACCGTCAGATCGGGATAGACCTTCCGCACCCGCTCACTGATCCGCCCCAGCGCCGCATCAATGGCGGCCAGCGATTCCGCCCGGCCTGCGACCGGCAGATAGGTCAGGTCGATATCGACTGAAAGGCGCGGCAGATCGCGAACAAAGAGATTGATCGCTGTGCCGCCCTTGAGGGCAAAACATTCCTCTTCGGCCACCAGCGGCAGTATTGATACGAGCAGCGCCACCTGCCCCCGAAACTTGTCATCAAACGGCATCCATGTCCTCCGGTACAGTAATCTGCCAGGTCTTGTCCAGCCGCCCGCCTTTGGCGATTACCCGCTTGCCGCTGCCAAGATCGATCTTCGACCGGTCAATCGCCCCCAGCCACTGCGGCTTATGCCGGGAGGCAAAGAAAAAGAACAGCCGTTTCACTTTGACGCTGCCACAGCCCTCCAGCAGCGCCTGCATCCGGCGCGGACGCAGGTTCACGAGCCCTTCCATGATCTTCTCAGCCATATCAAATGAGGCACCGCCCGGCAATTCATCGAGAAATTCAAGAATAGCCCGCTCGGGACCGGACCGCACCAGGGGCCAGTCCCACTGCCCCCACGGGTCCACTTCCAACCCGTCTGGCAGACGCGGCTTACCCTCGCCCTCCAGCCACAACATACCAGCGTAATCAGGCACATCAGAAAACAGACGCCCCCGATTATGAACCATAAAGTCCGGCATACCGCCCAGCTTCCCCAGCCAGGATGGCAGCTTACGCTCCGTATAGAGGTGAACGACCTTCTGCTCCCGGTAGCCGTAATGACCGTAACCACCCAGCTCCAGCGCCGTCCGCCCGCCAACAGACACCGGATACCGGAGCAGCACCTGCAATGAAATGACCACCTGCTCCCAGCGCAAGCGGCCACGCGGCCGCCAGTACACACCGCGCACCGGACTGGCCAGCCACCCGCTGGATACATACTGGCTCCGCAGCGCCCGCGAATAGCCCTGCTTCTCCAGCCACGACGCATCAACCACCAGCCCTTCGGGCAGCAGGCGCGCTAACTGGTTTAATTTTCCATTGTGTTGCAAAGCCATACAATACAATTTAGCATATAATCAAACCAGATCACTGGTTTGTATATTATATTATTTGTATAGCTAAACTATACACAACCTTTTAAATATAAACCTTGGCATGGCGGATTGATAATTCTTGAATAGAATTAGCATTGTGGGGCACTTTTGAAGTGACTACTTACCTGCAAAAGCTTATAGAATGGTGGGCCGTGCTGGATTGATCACAACGCGGTTGCCTCCCGCGTTGTGACCCCTGCGGGGCGCCTTCGCTTTGCTGCGGCGTCTAAATTCGCCTGTAAGGCGAATTTTTCGAACGGTGGCTCGATCCAGACGGACCCATCCTGTTAAACGAAAAACGCCTCCACGAGGGAGGCGTTTTTCGTTTAAATGGTGGGCCGTGCTGGATTCGAACCAGCGACCAATTGGTTAAAAGCCAACTGCTCTACCAACTGAGCTAACGGCCCGGAAAGGAGTTGCGTATGGTACGGATTTCACGGCAAAACTCAAGAATTTTTGCCCGAAGAATCGTGCTGTCCAGCGCTTGTCAGGCGTAGCGGGAGGGGTCCGTGATGCCGGCATCGAGAAAGCCCTGGCGGCGCAGGCGGCAGGCGTCGCAGCGGCCGCAGGCCAGGCCGTCGGCGGAGGCCTGGTAGCAGGATACGGTCTGGGAGTAGTCCACGCCCAGTTGCACGCCGGCGCGAATAATGTCGCCCTTGCCGAGGTTCATCAGCGGCGTGTGTATGGTCAGTCGCCGGCCCTCGACACCGGCGCGGGTGGCCAGGTTGGCCATTGTCTGGAAGGCGGCGATGTAGTCCGGGCGGCAGTCGGGGTAGCCGGAGTAGTCCACGGCATTGACCCCGATAAAGATGTCGTCGGCGCCCAGCACTTCGGCCCAGCCCAGGGCAATTGACAGAAACACGGTGTTGCGCGCGGGGACGTAGGTGATCGGGATATCGGCGACCGGCGCCCCGGCGGCCGGCGATCCGGCGGCCGGGGCGCCGATCGCAGTCGCATCGGCGATTTCTCGCTCCGGTACGGCAATTGAGCTGTCGGTCAGTGCGGAGCCGCCGATGGTATCCAGGTTGAGGCGCACCACTTTGTGCTCGACATCATCGTGCGCGGCAGACACGCACTCGGCGGCGCGCAACTCGGCGCGGTGGCGCTGCCCGTAGTCGAAGCTCAGGGTGTAGCAGCGGTAGCCCTGCGCCCTGGCCATGGCCAGCACCGTGGTGGAGTCGAGCCCTCCCGACACCAGCACCACGGCGCGCCGCGCCTCATCCATGCTCAGTGCCCCCGTGCATCGTGCCACAGCAGCTTGTGCAGCTGCAGTTGCAGCCGCACGGGCAAGCGGTCGGCCAGAATCCATTCGGCCAGCTCCCGAGGCGGCAACTGGCCGTGACTGGGGGAGAACAGGATGTCGCCCACGCGGCCATCGAGCTGGTACTCGTCCAGCTTGAACCGGGCCCACTCGTAATCCGCGCGATCACAGATGACGAACTTGACCTGGTCCCACGCCGTCAGCAGTGAAATATTGGAGTAGTCGTTGCGTTCCACTTCACCTGATGCCGGCGTCTTGAAGTCCAGCACCTTCACCACGCGCTCATCCACCTGCGCCACGCTGAGGGCGCCGCTCGTTTCCAGCGACACCTCGTAGCCGACATCGCACAGGGCGGACAACAGGGCCAACGAGCCCCTCTGCGCCAGCGGCTCGCCGCCGGTAACGGTGACATAGCGCGGCCGGTGGGATGCGACTTGCTCCATAACCTGCCGGATGCTCATCGGTTTGCCGCCGCTGAAGGCGTAGGCGGTGTCGCAGTACACACAGCGCAGGGGACAGCCGGTCAGGCGCACGAATACCGTGGGCAAACCCACGGTGCGCGCCTCGCCCTGCAGCGAGTAAAAAATCTCGGTGATACGCAGAGTAGCGCCGTCGTATACGAGAGGATTTGCCATAGCAGGGCCCGCCGGACTACAGGGGAGCCAACATCCGGCTTCAGTAGTTCTCGGCGATGAAATCCCTGGCCAGCTTCACGGCGGAACTGTTGCTCGAGCCGTACTGGCTGATAACGCGGTCGAGGTATTCCCTGGCCCCGGCTCGGTTGCCCTTCATGAATTGGACCTTGCCGAGCTTGTACAGAGCATCCGGTGCCTTGCTGTTGTCGGGGTACTGATTCAGCAACAGGGTAAACGACTGCCGGGCAGCCTCCAGGTCCGGCGGCTGGACCACCAGATAGAGCTCGCCCAGCCAGTAGTGTGCGTTGGGCGCGTACTTGCCGTCCGGGTAATCGCGCAGGAACTGCCGAAATGCCTGGACGGCCTGATCGAACTGCTGATCGCGCACCAGCGCGTAGGCCGCCCGATAGGCTTCGCTCTCGCCGCGCTGCTCCGCCGCCGGCATACCGCCACTGCTTACCGGGGCCGCCGCACTGGTGGCGCTGCCGCCGCTGCCGGCTGCCGCAGCGCCCGCGCTGAGCCGCTTGTCCAGATCGACATAGCGCTCCAGACTCTGCTCTTTCAGCATGCGCAGCTCGTGGGCTTGTTCTTCCACCATGCCGTTGAGGCGCATGACCTCCTGCTGCAGTTGCTGGATCTGGTAAAACAGGTTGCCCAGATTCTGGCCCGAGCTCTGCGGCGCAGCGGGCGCTGGCGGCGCACCGGCGGGTGTGCCGGCGCTGTTGGCGGCCGGCGCGTTGCGCACACCGTAACTGGTAGCGGGATAGGCCTGCGCGGGGCGCGCGCCATAGGGGTCGGCGGGGGCGGTTGCCGCGGCGGCCGTCGCCGCGCGCTCAGCTTCCAGGTCGACATAATCCTGTGCCGCAATCCCGATGCACAACGGGCCGGTCATCACGACCAGCCCGCCCGCTACAAGCAATTTGTCCAGGTAACCCATGAACTGCCGGTTACTTCAATTCGACGCGCCGGTTCTGCGACCAGTTGGACTCGCCGGAGCCATAGGCAATGGGGCGCTCTTCGCCGTAGCTGACCACTTCGATCCGGTAGGACGCGATACCATTGGCCACCATGTAATCGCGCACGGAGTTGCCGCGGCGCTCACCCAGAGCCATGTTGTATTCCCGCGTGCCGCGCTCATCGGTGTGCCCTTCGAGGCGCACGTTGCGGTTGTTGCCCTGCAGCGCGGCAATGTGCGCATTCAGCGCGCTGATCGCCTCGGGCTTGAGCGTGGAGCTGTCGAAGTCGAAGTAGAAAACATTGCCCACAGCGGCGGCGGCCTCATCCAGGCGCTGCTGGTTGGCGGCGGCCTCGGCGGCAGCTTCGGCTGCGGCGGCATCCTGCGCTGAACGGGCGGCGGCGTCCGCGGCCGCCCGGGCGGCGGCTTCATCGGCTTCCCTGGTGTCGCTACCAGAACACGCAACCAGCAGAGCCGCTGTAAACAACAGCGTAACAGCCTTGCCGGCAACAGACAGATGTTTCATAGTTTTCTTCCTTCGAATCTCGATTGACTATCCAGCGTTTAAGTCGCGCAGTTCAGCGTGCCAGGTAAGGTGACCACGCCGGTTCCCGCACATCGCCCTCGCGTGCCGGCAAGCGGAATTTCACGCCACCATCGACGGATACCGCCGCCAGGATGCCGCGGTCCGCCTGCTTGGTTGCGTACAATACCATAGAGCCATTGGGGGCGATACTGGGACTTTCGTCCAATTCAGTGGAGGTCAGTATGTGCAGCCGGTTGGTGACCAAATCCAGCAGCGCAATGTGGAATTTGCCCTCCTGCTGATGCACCAGGACCACGTTGCGCCCGTCCTGCGCAACCCGCGCGCGGGCGTTGTAGTTGCCCTCGAACGTGAGGCGGTCGGTGGCGCCACTGCGCAGGTCATAGCGGTAGATCTGCGGCTTGCCGCCCCGATCGGAGGTGAACAGCAGCGAGCGGCCGTCGGGCATCCAGGCGGGCTCGGTGTCGATGGCGTAGTGTTTGGTGATGCGCGTGAGTTGCCGGTCGGCCATGTTCATCAGGTAGATATCCGGATTGCCGTCCTTGGACAGCACCATGGCCATGGTATTGCCATCGGGTGACCAGGCCGGCGAGCTGTTGAGGCCCCTGAAATTGGTCAGTTGTTCGCGCTGGCCGGTGGCCAGGTCCTGGCGATAGATGGCCGGCCGGCTGCTCTCGAAAGAGACATAGGCGATCTGCCGGCCGTCGGGGGACCAGGCAGGCGCCAGTATCGGTTCGCGCGACTCCAGCAGGACAACGGGACGGGCTCCGTCCGAGTCGGCCAGCGTCAGGCGATAGTAATCCTTGCCGCCGGGCACCCGGGTAACGGATACATACAGCAGTTTCGTGGCAAAGGCGCCGCGAATACCGGTGAGCTTTTCATACACGGCGTCGGCCACGCGGTGGCCGAGCAAGCGCGCCTCGTCGATTGGGCCGCTCTCGAAACCCTCAAAGACCGGGGTCTGGCGCAGCACATCGAACAGCTCGTAGTCGATGCGCATCCGGTCAGTCACCGACACCCGGCCAATCAACAGGTATTCGGTGTCGATCGCGCGCCAGTCCCGGTAAAACACTTCCGCCTCGGTACTGGGGCGACTCAGCATGTCGGCGCGCCCCACCGGGGCGAACTGTCCGCTGCGTGTCAGATCGCCGTCGATCACCTCGGCCACATCCAGCGGCGCGGCGCCTCCCCCCTGCCAGGCAAAGGGCACCACGGCGATGGCGGTCGGATTGTCGACACCCTGGGTGATCTCGATGGTCAGGTCGGCGCGGGCATCCAGCGCACCGTACGCCAGTGCGATACTCATTGCTGCAACTGCTAGCCATTTCATCAGTAACGTAAGTCCTCGGGTCTGAACAACAGGCGGAAGCGCCTGAAGGTTTTTTCAAATTCCCCGGCGGGGAGGTTCTGCAGCTCGGGAAAGCTGCCGGCTTTCTCGACTGCGTTGACGGCAGAGCGATCAAACGCGGCGCTACCGCTGCTGCGGATGACGCTCACGCTCACCACGTCTCCGGTCGGAATCAGTTGTATGGACAGCAGCGCCTCCATGCCGTTGCGGGCACTGGGCGGTCGGCTCCAGTAATTGACCACCGTCTGCTGAATCAGCGCCGCGTAGCTGGCCGCCATCTCCTCGGCCGTGGCGGACGCCGCGGCCTGCGCTTCCTCCTCCGCGGCCAGCGCCCTGGCGAGATCGGCGCGGGCGGCCCGCGCCAGTTCCTGGGGGGTGATGCGCGGTTCCGGCCTGGCCTGCGCCTGCGGCGCCGGTTTGGGCGCGGCCTGCGGCGCAACTTTGGGTGCCGGTTGCGGCGCCGGCCTGGGTTCCACTTTGGGTGCCGGGCGGGGTTTTGGTGGCGCTTTGGGTTTGGCTGCGACTTTCGGTTCAGGCTTCGGCTTGGGCTTTAACTCACTGGCATCCACCAGGCGCGCATTGATGACTTGCGGCGCGGGCTTTACTGTCACCACCTCGCGCCCGCTATCCAGCCAGTTGGCGGTGAGCAGATACAATACCGCGGCGTGCAGCAGCACTGTGGCCAGCGCCGGGCGCACCACGATGCGCGGTATCACGGGTTTGGCGTATATCGACGGGTTGCTCACTGCGGATTCTCAGTCACCAGCCCGACACTGGGGGCGCCCGCCTCCTGCAATGCCACCATGACGGTGACCACCTCGCCGTAGGGCACCGCCCGGTCACCCCATACCAGCACCGGCTTCTCCGGGTTGCGCCGCATCACCGCCGCCACGCGGTCGCGGATGGTGGCCAGCGCCAGCACCTGTTTCTCCTGGCCGAGATTGAGAAACAACTCGCCGCTGGCATTGACGGACACGATCAGCGGCTCGCTGTCCTGATTTTCCACCGGGTCCGCGGCGGCTTCGGGCAGTTCCACCTTGACCCCCTGCATCAGCATCGGCGCGGTCACCATGAAGATAATCAGCAGCACCAGCATCACGTCGATGTAGGGCACCACGTTGATTTCCGCCATGGGGCGGTGCTTGTTGCGATTCCTGGCCATGAATTATCCCGCCCGCTTCCCGCGCGAGCGCAGCGCGTAGGCCTGACGGTATAAAATCGAGGAAAACTCGTCGGTAAATGTATCGTAGCGGTTGCTCAGCAAATCCACTTTGGAGGCGAAGCGGTTGAAAGCCAGCACCGCCGGGATGGCGGCGAACAGGCCCATGGCGGTCGCCACCAGCGCCTCGGAAATACCCGGCGCCACCGTGGCGAGCGTGGCCTGGGTGGCATTGGCCAGGCCGCGGAACGAATGCATGATGCCCCACACCGTCCCGAACAGGCCGATATAGGGACTGGTGGAACCCACCGAGGCGAGAAACGCCAGGTGCTTTTCCAGCCGTTCCTCCTCGCGCATGGAGGCCACCCGCATGGCGCGGCGGGAGCCCTCGATCACCGCTTCAGAATCCATCTCAGACTGCTGCGCCAGCCGCGAAAACTCCTTGAAACCCGCCCGGAAAATGCTTTCCATACCGAGTATCGGCTGGCCGTCAGAGGCTTTCTCATTGCCCTCTCGGTAGAGCTGCGACAGGTCGATCCCCGACCAGAAGCGCTCCTCGAACAGGTACATCTCGTCCCGCGCATTGCTGAAATAGATAAAGCGCTGGACGATCATGTACCACGATACCACGGACGCCAGCAGCAGCAGCGCCATCACCAGTTGCACGGTGAAACTGGCGTGCAGTACCAGATCGACCAGACTCAATTGCTCTTCCAACGCGTTTTCCCCTCGAGTGCTCGGCTAAACCTGCGACCCGGCCCGCGGCACCGACTGCAGGACCCGCACCATTTCCGGCGGCAGGCGCCGCGGTTTCAGTCCGGCGCGGTCCACGCAGGCAATGGTGACATCGCCCCGGGCCAGCACCTGTGCACCCCGGCGCACGCGCTGGCGCAGGTCCATCGCGGCGCCGCGCAGACGCCTCAGTTCGACGGTGGCCTGCAGCTCGTCGTCCAGAGCGGCCGGGCGCAGGTATTGTACTGTGACAGCGCGCACCACGAACATCAGGTCGCGGTTAAATATGTAGTCTTTGCCAAAGCCCAGCTCGCGCATAAACTCGGTGCGGGCCCGCTCCATGAATTTCAGGTAATTGACGTAATACACGATGCCGCCGGCGTCGGTATCCTCGATGTAGACCCGCAGCGGCAGGCAAAATTCCCCGACTGTCACGGCGGCGCGCCATTTCGGATCATAGCGGTGCGCCGTCGCCGTCCAGGTCCAGCGGCAGACTGCCCGGGACGTCGCCCCCGCCAGAGCCGGGCTGTGGCAGCCCGAAGTGCAGGTAGGCGCTGCGCGTCACCATGCGGCCGCGGGGTGTGCGCACCACGTAGCCCTGCTGGATCAGATAGGGTTCCAGTACATCCTCGATGGTACCGCGCTCCTCCGAGATGGCCGCGGCCAGGCTGTCCACGCCCACCGGACCGCCCTCGAATTTCTCGATCATGGCCAGCAGCAGGCGGCGGTCCAGGTGATCGAAACCGCGCTGGTCCACGCTGAGCATATCCAGCGCGCGGTCAGCGATATCGGCGCAAATATGACCGTTGCCCTTCACCTGGGCATAGTCGCGCACCCGGCGCAGCAGCCGGTTGGCAATACGCGGGGTGCCCCGTGAACGCCGCGCGATCTCCGCGGCGCCGCGGGTGTCCATGCCGATTTCCAGAATGGCGGCGGAGCGCTCGACGATACGGGTGAGGTCGGGCACCTCGTAAAACTCCAGCCGCTGCACGATCCCGAAGCGATCGCGCAGCGGCGACGTGAGCAGGCCGGCCCGGGTGGTCGCACCCACCAGGGTAAACGGCGGCAAATCCAGCTTGATGGAGCGCGCCGCCGGCCCTTCTCCGATCATGATATCGAGCTGGTAGTCTTCCATCGCGGGGTAGAGCACTTCCTCCACCACCGGGCTCAGACGGTGGATCTCGTCGATAAACAACACGTCCCCCGGCTCCAGGTTGGTCATCAGCGCCGCGATATCGCCGGCCTTCTCCAGCACCGGACCCGAGGTGGTCTTCAGGGAGACGCCCATTTCATTGGCGATGATGCTGGCCAGCGTGGTCTTGCCCAGACCCGGGGGGCCAAAGATCAGCGTGTGGTCCAGCGGCTCACCGCGCCCTCTGGCGGCCTGCAGGAAGATGGCCATCTGCTCGCGCACCGCACGCTGGCCCACGTATTCATCCAGCGTCCTGGGGCGAATGGCCCGGTCCACGATGTCTTCGCGCGGACTTTGCGGCTGGGGCGCGAGAAGGCGGTCGGTTTCTATCATGCGTAGCGCCTCAATGGCTGAGAACGGATTTGAGTGCGCGGCGAATCAGCTCTTCACTGCTGTTGACGGCGGCGTCGTCGACCGCCGCCACCATGCGGGTGGCCTCCTGCGGGCGATAGCCCAGAGCGATCAGGGCGCCCTCGGCATCGGCCACAACAGCCGCGCGCGACGCCTGCCCCGGGCTGCCCGCGAGCTGCGCATCGCTGTCTCCATCCGGGCCCAGCCAGTCCTTGAGCTTGTCGCGCATCTCCACCAGCAGGCGCTCGGCGGTCTTTCTGCCGACACCCGGCAGCGCCACCAGGGACGACAGGTCGTCGCGCTGCACGCAGCGGGCAAAACTGGCCGCGTCCATCCCCGACAGGATGGTCAGGCCAAGCTTGGGCCCGACACCGCTGACCCGGATCAACCGGCGAAACAGGCTGCGATCGCGCTCGTCGATAAACCCGTACAACAACTGCGCGTCCTCGCGCACCACGAAGTGGGTCAGCAGCGAGACTTCCGCACCCAGTTCCGGCAGCTGGAACAGGGTGGTCATGGGCACCTGCATCTCATAGCCCACCCCCGCGACTTCGACTAGGATGTCGGGAGGTTGCTTGTGCACCAGCACGCCGCGAATTCTACCTATCATCTATTGTTATCCCACGGCCTGTTCACACTATCTGAGTTGGCCCTAGCGCAACCGCCGCCGGCGCACCGCACTGGCGCCGGCCATGTTTATCATACTTTGTTGTGTGTGTGCGTGACACAGCGCCGCTGCCAGCGCGTCCGCAGCGTCCTCCTGCGGCTCTGCCGGCAGGCACAGCAGCACCTTAACCATATGCTGTACCTGTGCCTTGTCGGCCGCGCCGGTACCGACCACGGACTGCTTTATCTGCCGTGCGGAGTACTCCGTTACAGGCATGCCGCGCGCCACACAGGCCACGATGGCGGCGCCGCGCGCCTGGCCCAGCTTGAGGGCCGAACCGGCGCTGCGCGCCATGAACACCTGCTCGATGGCCAGCTCCTGCGGGCAGTGACGCTCCACCAGTTCACTGACACCGCTGTAGACAACACCGAGTCGACGCGGCAGATCGCCCGCGGGCAGGCGGATCACACCGCTGGTGACGTACTCACTGCGGCCCGACACATAGCTGATAATGCCAAAGCCTGTTTTGCGGGAACCGGGGTCTATACCCAGGATGAGCGACATGGCGAAGTCCGCGGCGCGTAACGCACCTGTTCTGTACAAATATACAGCATTTATCGGCAGCGGCAATGCGCGCGGACCGCTAGTGTCGCCCGCGATGACGCGGCAAGCCGTGCGCTGGCGCCCGCTTTCTACCCCGGCACGGCGCCACCTGCACCGGCCAGCTCAGAGCGCGGCCAGCACCTCGTCGGGGATGTCGGCGTTGGTGTAGACGTTCTGCACGTCGTCCAGATCCTCCAGCGCATCGACCAGGCCCATGAGGGTTTCCGCACCGGTGCTGTCCAGTGGCACGGTGGTCGCCGCGATCATGGTCACTTCACCGCCCTCGGCCTGCAGGCCGCCCGCCTCCAGCGCAGCCCGGACTGCACTAAAATCCTCCCAGGCGGTGATCACATCGACGGAGCCGTCAGCGTTGAGCAGGATATCCTCGGCGCCGGCGTCCAGGGCCGCTTCCATCACCCGTTCCTCATCCACTTGCGGGGCAAAGCTGAGCTGCCCCTTGCGGCTGAACAGGTAGGCCACGGAGCCGTCGGTGCCCAGGTTGCCGTTGCGCTTGGCAAAGGCGTGGCGCACCTCGGCCACCGTGCGATTGCGATTGTCGGTCATCACCTCCACCAGCACGGCCACACCGCCCGGCGCATACCCCTCGTAGGTCAGCTCCTCCATGTTATCGGCGTCGCTGGTACCGGCACCGCGGGCAATGGCGCGGTCGATGGTGTCGCGGGTCATGTTGGCGCCCAGCGCCTTGTCCACGGCGGCGCGCAAGCGGGGATTATCCTCCGCCACGGGGCCGCCTGCCTTCGCCGCCACTACCAGTTCGCGAATCAGCTTGGTGAACATCTTGCCGCGCTTGGCATCCTGAGCCGCCTTGCGGTGTTTGATATTGGCCCATTTACTGTGACCTGCCATAGCAGATTTACCTCGCGTTTAAACCTGCCCTGACTGCGGCGCCGTACCTGTCTGTGTACCGCGCAGGCGAATATTGAGTTCGCGCAGCTGCTGCGCACTGACTTCGCCGGGGGCATCGGTCATGACACAGTGTGCACTCTGGGTCTTGGGAAACGCGATCACATCGCGGATGGACTGCGAGCCGGTCATGAGCATCACCAGCCGGTCCAGGCCAAACGCCAGCCCGCCGTGCGGCGGGGCACCGTACTGCAGGGCCCGGAGCAGGAAACCGAATTTCTCCTCGGCCTCGGCCGCATCGATCTGCAACAGGCCAAATACCGCCTCCTGCATATCGCGCTGGTGGATACGGATACTGCCGCCGCCCAGCTCACAGCCGTTGAGTACCATATCGTAGGCGCGGGACAGCGCCTGCCCCGGGTCGGCCAGCAGTTCCTGCACGGTGCACGACGGCGCGGTAAAGGGGTGATGCAACGGCGTCCAGCGGCCGTTGCCATCGGCCTCGAACATGGGAAAATCGACCACCCACAGGGGCGCCCAGCCGTCGCCCACCATGTCGAGATCGGCCGCCACCCGAATGCGCAACGCACCGAGCGCCTCGTTGACCACCCGCATCCGGTCCGCGCCAAAGAAGATAATGTCGCCATCCGCCGCACCCAGGCGCCGCATCATCTGCGCCACCACCTCCTCGGGCATGAACTTGAGAATGGGCGACTGCAGGCCGTCCACACCGGCGCCGATATCGTTGACCTTGATCCAGGCCAGGCCGCGGGCTCCGAAAATGGACACATACGCGGTGTAGTCGTCGATTTCCTTGCGGCTGATACGAGCGCCGCCGGGCACCTTCAGCGCGGCCACGCGGCCCTGCGGGTCATCCGCCGGCCCGCGGAATACTTTGAAGTCCACCCGCTGCATCAGATCATCCACGCTGACCAGTTCCAGCGGTATGCGCAGATCGGGCTTGTCGGAACCGTAGCGCTCCATCGCCTCGGCGTAGGTGATGTGCGGAAACTGCGGCAGCTCGATCGACAGCACCGACTGGAACAGGTGGCGAATCATGCGCTCAGTGATTGCCATGATCTGGCCTTCATTCAGAAAGGCGGCTTCCAGGTCGATCTGGGTAAACTCGGGCTGCCGGTCGGCGCGCAGGTCCTCGTCGCGGAAGCACTTGGCGATCTGGTAGTAGCGGTCGAAGCCGGCAACCATCAGCAGCTGCTTGAACAGCTGGGGGGACTGGGGCAGCGCGAAAAACTGTCCGGGGTGGGTGCGGCTCGGCACCAGGTAGTCGCGGGCGCCCTCGGGGGTGGCCCGCGTGAGGATGGGCGTTTCGATATCGAGAAAACCCTCGCCGTCCAGGAAGCTGCGCACCGCGGAAGTTATCCGCGAGCGCAGGATCAGGCGATCCTGCATTTCCTGGCGTCGCAGGTCCATGTAGCGATACTGCAGGCGCACGTCCTCGCCCACCGCGGTGTACTCGTCCAGTTGGAAGGGGGGTGTTTGGGCAATGTTGAGGATTTCCAGCTCTTTACCCAGCACCTCGATTGCACCCGTGGTCATGGCCGGATTTACCGTGGCTGCAGAGCGCGCGCGCACCCGCCCGGTGATTTTCAGCACATACTCACTGCGCACCCGGTCAGCGCGCTGAAAATGCTCGCCCGTGTCCGGGTCGAATACCACCTGCACGATGCCGTCGCGATCGCGCATATCGAGAAAAATGACTCCGCCATGGTCCCGGCGGCGGTCCACCCAGCCGCACAGCGTGACCGTTTGGTCGATATTGTCTGTTCCCAAAGCGCCACAATAATGACTGCGCATAGTCTGGTTTCCGTGTAATTGACTTGGCCAGGCCCGCAGGGCGTGGGATTAGGACCCGGAGGTCTGACCGCTCGTTGCAGTACCGGATTTTTCGCTGCCGCCAGTCGAGCCGGACGTCTGGGCGCCACCGCCCGCTGCCGGCTTGTCGCTGCTGCCGGCCGACTCCGACCCGCCGTCCGCGCCGCCGGCGATATTCTTCTTGTTGCCGCTCTTGAAGTCCGTCTCGTACCAGCCGCCGCCCTTCAGGCGAAACGCGGCAGCGGTCACTTTTTTCTTCAGTGTGGATGCGCCGCAGGCGGGGCAGTCCTGCAAGGGTGCATCGCTGAGTTTCTGGATAACTTCAATTTCCTGCTTACAGGCCTGACACTGGTACTCATAAATCGGCATGGCATCCACCCACCAATCAACTGGACTCAATTAACTGGACAAAGGAGAGAAAAATCGAGGCGCGGATTTTACCCCATGCGGGCTGGCAGGCCAAGCGTAAGAAGGTCTGTCCACCACGGTCAACAGAGCAAGCCCGCGCCTCTGCCAGGCGGCGGGGACCGGCACCCGAACGGGTGCTGCGCAGAAGGCACTGTCGCCGACCCGCTGTGCCAAGCGGGTCGCGGAATATGCGGGCCGGAAGTCTGTCAGGCCGGGACGGATTCTACCGCCGACCAGGCCCCCGGCCCGGCAGCTTCCTACGCGGCGGCAAATTCCTTCAGTTTCTTCAGAGGCCGGATCTTGACCGCGGTGCTCGCAGGCTTGGCCTTGAACGTGGTCTCTTCACCGGTGAAGGGATTGATGCCCTTGCGCGCCTTGCGGGCGGGCTTTTTCACCGTGGTGATTTTCAGAATCCCCGGAATGGTGAACTCACCCACCGCGCGCTTCTTGATGCTGCGCTCCATCAGGCTGTGTAGTTCATCCATCACGCATCCGACCTCCTTCTTGGTCAGGCCGGTGCTGTCGGCGAGGCTCGCTACGATCTGGCTCTTGGTCATTTTCTCCTTGATGGGCCCGGCGGCTCGCTTCGCGGGCGCTGCCTTCTTCCCGGCGGGTGCTTTTTTTGCTGCGGCCTTCTTCGCCGGAGCCTTCTTCTTTGCTGCTGCTTTCTTGGTAGCCATATTATTTTCAACCTTTCCTGATAGTGAGTTGGAACACGCATTGAACCCGGACTGCCCGCATCCCCTAACCGCGGAAAATTGCGCCGCCACAAGCCACGAGCGAATGTATAAATCATGAAACGCTGCAATACAAGTGTTTTCGTGGCACGCGCGTGAAAAAACACTGGTTTTTGCCGCCTTTGCGCCGCTGACCGTCACCATCTGCCCAATTTGAGCACCTTTGACGCCGCGTGCAGGGCACGTTGTGCGCAAAAGGTTTTTCCCACTAAACTAGCCGTCTCTCAGCAACCGCTCAAACCCGGACATTCGCATGCGCACCAGCAACTTCCTCATCGCGACCCAGAAAGAGACACCCGCCGACGCCGAGGTGATCAGTCACCAACTGATGCTGCGCGCGGGACTGATCCGCAAACTGGCATCGGGTCTGTACACCTGGCTGCCGCTGGGGCTGCGCATCCTGCGCAAGGTGGAAGCCATCGTGCGTCGCGAAATGGACGCCGCCGGCGCCCAGGAGTTGAGCATGCCCGTGGTGCAACCGGCGGAACTGTGGCGGGAGTCCGGGCGCTGGGAGCAGTACGGGCCGGAGCTGCTGCGTATTCGCGATCGCCACGACCGGGAATTCTGCCTGGGGCCCACGCACGAGGAAGTCATTACCGATCTGGTGCGCAACGAGATCAAGAGCTACAAGCAACTGCCGATCAACCTCTACCAGATACAGGCCAAGGTGCGCGACGAAATCCGACCGCGCTTCGGCATCATGCGCTCGCGTGAATTCCTGATGAAAGACGCCTACTCCTTCCACCTGGACCAGGCGTCCCTGGAGCAGACCTACCTGCGCATGCACGAGGCCTACAGCAATATCTTTTCCCGGCTGGGGCTGGAATTCCGCCCGGTAATCGCCGATACCGGCAGTATCGGGGGCAGCGCCTCGCACGAGTTCCATGTGCTGGCGCAGTCCGGCGAGGACGCTATCGCATTCTGCGACAGCGGCAGCTACGCCGCCAACGTGGAAATGGCCGAGGCGCTGGCGCCGGTCGGCGAGCGGGCGCCGCCCCGGGCCAGCATGACCGAGGTGGCCACACCGGGGGTGAGATCCATCGAGAATCTCGCCAGCTTCCTGTCCATAGACGCCGCCGCCACCGTCAAGACGCTGGTGGTCAACGGTGACGCGCCCGGCGCGCTGGTGGCGCTGGTGCTGCGCGGCGATCACCAGTTGAACACGGTCAAAGCGCAGAAGCTCACCGGCGTCGCCGCGCCGCTGCAACTGGCCGACGAGGCCCGGGTGCGCGCGGCCTGCGGGGCGGGTTGCGGCTCACTCGGCCCGGTGGGACTGGCGCTGCCCGTCATTGTGGATCACAGCGCGGCGCACCTGGCCGATTTCACCTGTGGCGCCAACCGCGATGACACCCACCTCACCGGTGTGAACTGGGGGCGGGACTGTCCGCTGCCGCCGGTGGCGGATCTGCGCCAGGTGGTGGCGGGCGACCCCAGCCCGGACGGCTGCGGCCGTCTGCAGATCAAGCGCGGCATTGAAGTCGGGCATATCTTCCAGCTCGGCACCAAGTACAGCGAGGCCATGAACGCCCGCGTGCTGGATGAGAACGGCAGGCATGTCACTGTGACCATGGGCTGCTACGGTATCGGGGTGAGCCGTATCGTGGCCGCGGCAATCGAGCAGAACCACGACGACCGCGGCATTATCTGGCCACAGAGCATGGCGCCGTTCCAACTGGCCATCGTGCCGCTGAATATGCACAAGTCACGCGAGGTGGCCGACTGCGCGCGGGCGCTGTACGACGAACTGCTGTCCATGGGAGTGGACGTTCTGCTGGACGACCGCAACGAGCGGCCCGGTGTCAAGTTCGCGGACATGGAACTGATCGGCATCCCGCACCGCCTGGTAATCGGCGACCGCGCGCTGGCCGCGGGCAACATCGAATACCGGGGCCGGCGCGACGCACAGTCACAGCTCGTTGCACGCAGCGCTGTGGCGCAATTCGTCGCCGCACGACTGGCCTGAGACCGGCTGTGCGGGGCAGCGTACGCAGCGCAATTTGCCGGCCGTTGTCTGCGCTGGCCCTCGGCGCGCTCGCCACCCTGCACGTTGCGGCACAGCCCGTCGACGAGCAGGAGCGCGCGGCCCTGCGCAGCTTCCTCGAGCACACCATCCGTGGCGCCAGCAGTTTTGACGATCGCTACCACGCCGAGGTCTGGCTGGTGGACATGTCCGCACGGCTGGCCCGGTTCGTGGACGACGCCGCACAGCGCCTGACGCTGCTGCGCGCCGTTCACGGCGCCGCCACCCGGGCCCGCGTACCGCCGGAACTGGTGTTGGCCGTGATCGAGGTGGAGAGCCATTTCGATCGCTTCGCCATCTCCCGGGTCGGCGCCCAGGGCATGATGCAGGTGATGCCGTTCTGGAAGGATGAAATCGGCCGTCCGGACGACAACCTGACGCTCAACACCACCAATCTCGAATACGGCTGCCGTATCCTGCAGTTTTATATGCAGCGCGAAGACGGTGACCTGCACCGCGCACTGGCGGCCTACAACGGCAGCAGCGGCAGCCGCATCTACAGTGACAAGGTCTACCGCGCGTGGCGCCGGCACTGGCGCAACGGACCGCTGCCGTGGACGGATTGAAGCGCCCGTGCGCCGCTGGAAACCGGGCGCGCTCGGTACAGGAAATGGCGCTTTATTGATCCGTGCGTTTGACAAGGCGACATCGACTGCCCACTATTGATGGCTCGGCGAACCCGGTACCAATCTAAAAAAAAACCGCATGACCGACATCAAACAACTGAGCAAGTGGAACCGCGATCTGTCCCGTGCCATCGCCGCGCTGGGCGGCGATAATTTCTTTCCCACGCTGGTAGCCGCCGTGGGTGGACAGGTCGCCATCGACTACCCCCAGGTGTGGCTGTATCACCGGGATCTGCCGCCGCGAGTGCTGTATCACGAAATTCCCCGGCACGCCATCGCCAGCCAGATCGACCGCTATCTCGATGGACCCTACCGCGAAGACCCCTTCTACCAGACCTCCATGCAACAGCCGCGCTCCAAGGTCTACCGCCTGTCCCGGGTGGTGATGGGCAACCTGGAGGACTCGAATTACTACCGCAGCTACTATGCCGGCACCGGGACCGCCGACGAGGCGGTGTTTCTGTCCAAGCTGCGCGGCGGCAGCGTAATCAATCTCAGCATGATGCGCCTGCCGCTGCGCGGCGCCTTCTCCGACCAGGAGTACGAGATGCTCTACCTGCTGGCGGAGCCGGTGTCGGAGCTGATCAAGACGCACAGTGAACACGACGGCTTTGCCGTCCGGCACCTGATCCAGCCGGGCATCGATCACCAGATCGACCTGGCCTTTCGCACCTTCGGCAAGTCGCTGCTCTCGCCCCGCGAAAAGGACGTGCTGGAACTCATGCTGCGCGGCTACGGCACGGACGTCTCGGCACAGCGTCTGGCCATCGCGGTGGAGACGGTGCGCCGCCACCGCAAGAGTATCTATCGCAAGCTGGATGTAAGCTCGCAGACCGATCTGTTCTCCCTGTTTCTCAACGCCATGTCCTGCCTCGGCGCGGCCGCCGGCAGCGATCCGCTCAGCGTCTACATGTCGCCGCGCTAGACGAACCGCTGCCCCACGTGGGGCATTGAGCAGTAGCGGGGCAATCGGGATAGTGCACGCTTACCGCCAACCGCACGGTGTATGCATGTCGCTGGAAGCCGACTGGTTTCTTCGGGCACACCCTGAAATAACCACCATCGAGGCCCTGCTTCCGGATTGCAACGGCGTGATGCGCGGCAAGTGGCTGCCCCGCCACAAACTCCACAAAATTTTCGAGGGCGAACTCAAGCTTCCCAAGACCGCACTGAGCCTCGACATCTGGGGCCGCGACGTGCAGGAACTGGTGTTCGCCTCCGGCGACGCCGACGGAACCTGTCGTCCGGTTGAGGGCTCCCTGCTGCCCACCCCCTGGTCACCCGACGGACAGCATGGCCAGGTCATGCTGTCCATGTACGAAGCGGACGGCTCACCCTACCTCGGCGACCCGCGCCACGTCCTGAAGCGGGTGCTGCGTCGCTACCAGGAAGCGGGCTGGCGCCCCGTGGTGGCGGCCGAGCTCGAATTCAGTCTGGTGAGCTGGGACCAGTCACTGCCCCGCCACACCTGCCCGGCGCCGGTCGGCGGCGCTCCGGTGGGCGGCAACACCTACGGCCTGGATGTACTCCACCACCATCGCGACATGATGGAGGACCTGCGCCTGGCCTGCGAACTGCAGGATTTGCCCTTCGATGGCGTGGTCAAGGAATCGGCACCGTCGCAGTACGAGATCAACATGCAGCACGTGGACAGCCCGGTACTGGCGGCCAAGCAGGTGGTTATGATGAAGCGCCTGATCAAGGGGGTAGCGGGCAAGCACGGTCTGATCGCCAGCTTTATGGCCAAGCCGTTCGATGACGAGCCCGGCAATGGCATGCATGTGCACTGCAGTGTCCTGGACGCCAAGGGCGTCAATATCTTTGACGACGGCACCCAGGCGGGCACCCCCCTGCTGCGCAACGCCATCGCCGGCTGCCTGGCCAACATGGCAGACTCCGTAGCGGTGCTGGCCCCCAGCTACAATGCGTACCGGCGCTTCCAGCGCGGCTGCCACGCGCCGACCTACCCCAGCTGGGGCTATGAAAATCGCACGGTGGCGGTTCGCGTACCCGCCGGCAGCCACGGCGCGCGCCGCCTGGAGCACCGGGTGGCCGGGTCAGATGCCAACCCCTACCTGCTGTTCGCGGTACTGCTGGCGTCCATGATGGACGGCATCGAGCAAAACCTGTCGCCGGGCGAGCCCATCACCGGTGACGCCTATTGCCGCGAAGAGACGAGCCTGCCGGTCTACATGCACGACGCGGTAAAACTGTTCAGCGCGTCGGACTTCATCCGCCAGGCACTGGGCGGCGAGTTGCAGCGTATCTTCACTCTCACCAAGGAACAGGAAATCACCGAGTTCCGCAAGCGCGTCACGCTGCTGGAATACCAGTCGTACCTGGAAAAGCTCTGACCCTCATGTCTAAACCGGGGGCTCACGGCTGGCCTCCAGGCCCGCCGGCACCGCCGTCTGCGGCGCCGGAGCGAGCGGCCGCTGCTGGCGCTCCAGGCGCCGCACCAGCATAAACGCGCCGGCCATTGCCAGCAGACCGAACAACACGGCACCAAAGGCCTCCCCCGCCAGAACGCCCCGGGCACCATACCACTGCGCCCCGAGATAGACCGCTGGAATCGTACCCAACAGCGCCCGGCCGAAATTGAACCCGGTGGCCCAGCGCGGGTGATGCAGATTGTTGAAGCTGGCATTGGCCACGAACAACAAGCCGTTGAACACAAACGCGCCCGCCAGGAAGGTGCAGTAGAAATCGATCAGGTCAGCGCCGGCGCCAGTGGCCGAGAAAGCCTGCACGATCAAATCCGACGACAACAGAAACAGCAACCACACCACGGCCGTGTAGACCACATTAAAGCGGATGGCGTCGAGCAGCGTGGAGCGCACCCGGTCATAGCGCCCGGCGCCGGCGTTTTGCCCCACGATCGGCCCCACCGCGCCCGACAGCGCGAAGATAGCGGCGAAGGCAACGGGGGTAATACGGCCCATGATAGCCGCCCCGGCCACCGCACTGTCGCCAAACTGAGACATGGTGCGCAGCACGAACCCGGCACCGATGGGAGTCGCCAGGTTAGTCAACACGGCGGGTCCGGCGATACTGAGGATCGGCTTCAAGTCGGTGAGAAACTCGGCGCGACTGATCCGCACCGGCAGCCGGTGTACCGCCACGACGGCATGCCAGGCAACGGCGAGTATCACCATGCGCGAGGCCACGGAGGCCAGCGCCGCACCCTCCAGCCCCCAGCCGAAGGTAAAGATAAACAGGGGATCCAGGGCGGCATTGACCAGCGAACCCAGCACCGTGGCCCACATGGAGCGGCGCGCGTCCCCGATGGCGCGCGCGCCCGCGGCCATGCTCATGCCCAGTACCAGAACCGGCATATTGGGCAGGACGATACCGGCGTAACTCACGGCGTAGTCCAGCGTCTGGCCGGAGGCGCCGAGCAGGCCGAGCAGCGCCGGCAGATTGAACCAGGCAATGGCGCTGATCAGCGCCGATACGAGCACGTTGAACAGCAGCGAACTGGTGCAATAGCGACCCGCCAGATCGCGCCGCTGCGCGCCCTCGGAGCGGGCCACCAGGGCACCCAGGGCGATCTGCAGGCCGATACTGACCGATACCAGGAAGAACAGCAGGGTTCCGGCAAAACCCACCGCCGCGGCCAGTTGCTGCTGGCCGAGGAGGGTCAGGAAATACATGTCGACCATATCCACGCCAAACATGGCCAGCAGCCCCGCGGCGCTGGCGCTGGTCATAACCACCACGTGTCGCAGGGTGGAGCCGTGAACAAAGACGGCCTGGTGTTGCATGTGAGGGTACAGCCCGGTTGCGTGAATGGTTCACTACGGTATCACACGCTGGACCAATCGAAATCACTGCCGCTGTCCTATACTGTGTCGCACAGCTTCTACACTGCGTAGGGGCTGCACGACTTTTTGCCACAAGACGGTTACTATGCCGTGCCATTGCGGCGCAGGCACCACGACTTTGGAGACCCGACGATGACCGACACTGTCTACGACTTTAGCTGCGCCACGGCGGCCGGCGAGAAGAAATCACTGGCGGACTACCGGGGCAAAGTTCTGCTGGTGGTCAACACCGCGTCGAAGTGCGGATTCACCCCCCAGTTTGCCGGGCTGGAGGAGCTGTACGAAAAGTACCGCGACGCGGGCCTGGAAATTCTCGGCTTTCCCTGCAACCAGTTCGGCAAACAGGACCCGGGCAGCAATGACGAGATCGTCGAGTTCTGCCAGCTCAACTACGGCGTCAGTTTCCCCATGTTCGGCAAAATCGAGGTCAACGGCGGCGGCGCCGAGCCGCTGTTCAAGTACCTGAAAAAGGCGGCGCCGGGCGCACTGGGCAGCCGTGGTATCAAGTGGAACTTCACCAAGTTCCTGATCGACGCCGACGGCAACGTGGTCAAGCGCTACGCCCCGACCGACAAGCCCGCTGCAATTGAGAAAGACATCGAGAAGTTGCTTGGGTAGGGATAAGAGCAGGAGTAGGTCTCGGCGTAGCGCCGGTCCGCACCGGCTTACCTTTCCCAAAATGGCCACAGCTCCGTCACCAGACACGGCTGCTGCGCAACTCGACCATTTTTTGCTGCGCAAAAAATTGGGACTCGAACAATGCTCGCAGAAAGCCCCGTGTCTGGTGACGGAGCTAACCGTGGCCTGATATTTTTGGGAAAGGTAAGCCGGTGCAGACCTCCCATCGAGCAGGACTCCAAACAGGATATCGAATCAGCTTTCGATGATAGGTCTGGGGACAGCAGGGTTGAGGTCAATGCTCCCGGGTGGCCCGGAATTCGATGTCGGGCCAGCGCTCTTCCATCAGCGCCAGGTTGACCCGCGTGGGCGCCAGGTAGGTCAGATAGCCGCCGCCATCCACCGACAGGTGCTCCGCCGCCTTGCGGCGAAACTCCTCCAGCTTGCGGGCATCGCCGCAGTGCACCCAGCGCGCGGTGTAGACGTTGACCGGCTCGTAGCGGGCCTCCACCTTGTACTCGTCCGCCAGGCGATAGGCCACCACCTCAAACTGCAGCTGACCCACGGCGCCGACGATCAGGTCCGAGGAGTTCAACGGAGCAAAGACCTGGGTGGAGCCCTCCTCGGACAACTGCTGCAGCCCCCGTTGTAGCTGCTTGGACTTCATCGGGTCGGCGAGGCGGATGCGCCGGAACAGTTCCGGCGCGAAGTGCGGGATACCGGTGAACTGCAGCTCCTCCCCGGCGGTGAAAGTATCGCCGATCTGAATGGTACCGTGATTGTGCAGGCCGATGTTATCGCCGGACACCGCCGTCTCCACCAGCACGCGCTCGCCGGCCTTGAAGGTGACCGCATCGGCAATTTTCACCTCTTTGCCCAGGCGGACATGGCGCATCTTCATACCCTTGTCGTAGCGCCCGGAACACAGCCGCATGAAGGCGATCCGATCCCGGTGGCGCGGGTCCATATTGGCCTGAATCTTGAACACAAAGCCGCTGAAGGCCGCCTCGCCGGCCGCCACGGTGCGTTCGCTCGTCTCGCGCGGCTGCGGCGGCGGCGCCCACTGCACGAAATCGTCCAGCATTTCACGCACGCCGAAATTGCCCAGGGCGGTGCCGAAAAATACCGGGCTGAGCCTGCCCGCCAGGAACTGCTGCAAGTCAAATGCGTGGCTGGCGCCGCGCACCAGCTCGATTTCCTCCAGGAACTGCTCGTACTCCTCACCCAGCAGGCTGCGCGCGGCGTGGCTGTCCAGCCCTTCGATTCGCCGGTCATCGGGCAGCACACTGCCCTGTCCCGGGGTGTACTGGTGGATGGTGTCTGTGTACAGGTTGTACACGCCCTTGAAGTCGCTCCCCATGCCGATGGGCCAGTTGATGGGTGCTCCCTGAATCTGCAGCACCGCCTCGATCTCGTCCAGCAGCTCGATGGGGTCGCGAATGTCGCGATCCAGCTTGTTGACGAAGCTGACGATGGGCGTATCGCGCAGACGGCAGACATTCATCAGCTTGATGGTGCGCTCCTCCACACCCTTGGCGCCGTCGATCACCATCAGTGCACTGTCCACCGCCGTCAGGGTGCGGTAGGTATCCTCGGAAAAGTCCTCGTGCCCGGGGGTGTCCAGCAGATTTACCGTGCGCGACCGATACGGAAACTGCATCACCGAGGACGTGACCGAGATACCGCGCTCCTGCTCCATGCTCATCCAGTCGGACGTGGCGTGCGGCCCCTTCTTGCCCTTTACGCTGCCGGCGACCTGGATGGCGCTGCCCAACAGCAGCAGTTTTTCGGTGATGGTGGTCTTGCCCGCATCCGGGTGGGAGATGATGGCAAAAGTCCTGCGCTTGTTGATTTCATTGGATAGATTGCTACCACTCATACGTGAAAAACCCTTATTTACACCTGAACTTACACCCGCTTAGAAAACCACTTTTATACGTTAGAAAAGTGAACCTTGGTGTCTGGCGACCAGACGCCTGGTTTTTCAAGCCCCGACGAATTCTAATAAGGCACTGAAATTGTGGTCATCGGCTGCTCGAAGCGCTGCCACATATTGATTGCGGCGCTCATTCATGGCTTCCAGAGCGTAACCTCCAGCCCAATCAATGGCTGGCCTATTTAATAATTTGGTCAACACAGCATCCGCCATTATTCGTGCATGCCGGCCATTGCCGTTTGCAAACGGATGGATATATACCAGCTTGTGATGAAAGCGTGCCGCCAGTTCTTTTGGCGGGTACGTGCGATATTCAACCCAGTATTTGGCGTCGTCTAACAAGAGCCGTAGCTGAATAGCAACCTGAACAGGGTCAACGCCAATATTCTTTTCAGTGCGCCTGAATGTGCCCGCCCACTTCCATACACTTCCAAACAGCTTTCTGTGAAGCTCAAACACAAAGGCTTCCGACAACACGTCTGGATGCTTTTGTTTAGCCAGCCATTCCAAACCTTCAGTAATCCCAGCCTGTTCAAGCTGGTCTAACTCGCCTCTGGTCGATACATGTTTAAACTTCAGGCCAACCAGTTCATCTGGATCCAGTGGCGTCGCACCATCAGGGTTATCGACAAGATTTGAGTATTCATCCGTCATTCATCATTCCAGAAATCTGACGGCATCTTATCCAAGATTTGCGCGGCAATGCGCTCAATCTCGAAATCCAACTGTTCTTTACTCAATGACTGTGCCTCTAGCGCCATATGAGTAGATGCAGCTTTAACCTGGGCACGCGCCTTTTCAATGGCACGCTGTTTAATCACATCTTCAACGTTTTGCCTTGGTACAATTACATACACAAACCTGCAGTCCATCGCCTCGGCCATGGTCTGCATGGTTTTTAGAGTAACGCTGCCATGCGGTTCGTCCTGCTCGACCTTTGATATTCTGGCCTTGGTAACGCCCAGTTTTTTAGCCAGTTGCGTTCCAGACATACCAAGCGCCGTTCTGACAGTGCGCAGCCAGCCTTCCTGTGGAATCCCACGGTTAGTCAGCATAGCCAAGCTACCAAAGTGCGTTACAGCTTGATTAACTTTATCTCGATAGTGCTTGGCAACTATCTTTTCTATGCTCATTGTCAACCTTTATGTATACGCTAACACCTATTTAGTATACATATACATATACTTAAGCAAGCATTAAATCAACATATTAATTGACATTCACGCGCTAAAAGTAAATCTTACTATTGACTTTAAACCGAGTTAGGTAAACATGTTTGTATACGAAGAGTAGTTTACGATCTTCTTTTTTTACAGCGTTTATCACCGCAAAAAAGCATAAAGCCAAACCAGTACGGTTTAAAACAAAGATGCTATCGGTACGCACAGGCCATCGAGCCGCCAGTCGCCGACCAGGACAATCAGTTCGCTTCCCGAGGCCGGCCGGATGCTGCAATCCGGATTGGGAGCGGCGCTGATTATCCCTGGCTGACTTCCAAATCATGCTGGCAACACCCGAAATTGTCCGTTTGTTGTGTATCTCCAAAACCCGGGTGAACAGGCGGTGATCCAAACACGATGCCCTTGAGCTGCAGCTTTGCGCGCATCAGTGCCGCGTCTGACGATCCAGCCACACGCCCAGGCCCTGGGCGTTGAGTTCGATGTCCATGGCCAGCAGTTCGCGCGAGCGTGCTTCGGGCAGCTTGCAACCGTGCACTGCCAGGCGTCGCAGGGCATCTTCGGTAAGTACCTGTACCAGGTTAGCGTGACGCGCTCTGCCGTCGCCGGCGTGGCGGCGGGCGATCTCGCTGTAGGCATCGATGCCTTGGCGCAAGTTTGCAGCCAGTGCCGGGATCTGGCGTACGCGGCCGAAGTGGGTCAGGTACACCTGCTCTGGCTCGTGTTCCAACATACGATCCAGGGTGCGGTGCCAGCCCTGTGGGTCGAACTGTACCGGCGTGGTGGTGGGCAGGATGAAAGCGCCGTTGGCATTGTCGAATTCGCGGTAGGACAGGCCAAAGGCATCGCCGCTGAAGAAACCGCGGCTGCTGGCATCCCACACGCAGTAGTGGTGGCGGGCGTGGCCGGGGCTGTCGATGAACTTGAGCTCGCGCTTGTCCAGATGCACGATCTCGCCGTCGGTGACTGCTCGGATACGCTCGACGGGCACCGGCTCCAGATAACCGAACAGTCGCAATAGCTCTTCTTCACCGTACACGGCACGCGCCCCGGCGTTGAGCCTGGAGGGGTCAACCAGGTGTCCCAGCGCGCGCTCGTGCGCCAGTACCTGTGCGTTGGGCAGGTGTTGCAACAGGCTGCCGACGCCACCGGCGTGATCCAGGTGCACGTGGGTGGGGCAGATCAGGCGCAGTGCCTCCGGCGCCACACCTACGGCTTCCAGGCCGGCCAGTACCGTGGCGCTGCAGGTGGCCGGACCGGTGTCCACCAGAGCCCAGTGCTGATCGCCGCCCAGCAGATAGCAGGCGTCCAGTCCCGGCCGGTGCATTTTGGTGTCGATGCGGTAGATGCCGTCGCCGAGCGATTCTACCGCCTGATGCGGTTCAGTCATGTTCAGGGCTTGTCAGTGTGAGTGATGAAAGCGGCCTGGTATTCTGCCCGTTCACGCCAGAGCTTGCCACCGCGATTTCCACCCGGAATATCGCCAGCTCCGGCGCCTGGCGCGTCAGACGCCGTCGAGATTCCGACCATTAAACAGGCCGTAATGGTAGCAGCCTTCGATAACACCGCTGACGTAGTAGCCGTTCAGCCCCCGACAGCCGCCCCTGGCGAAATACACGCGCGGGGCATGGTCCCCGGCCGCGGCCCGGGCCAGGGACTGGCGCAGCTGGGGGTCGGCGTTCCTGACCGCCACCCCGCTGAACGGTCCCGTCAGCGGCTCGATGTCGTTGCCGCTGTCACCGCAGAACACCAGGTCGCGGTAGGCAACACCGGCCTCGTCGGCGATGTACTCCAGCGCGGTGCGCTTGTTGGCGGCCCTCGGCAGGCAATCCAGCAAACCGCGCCCGGCCTCGCCGTCGACGCTGTAGACCAGCGTTTCGTCGAATGCGCCCCCCAGGCGCTGCCGCACCTGTGCCACGATGGCCTCACCCCGCGCCGGATCGACATAGTAACTTTGCTTGAACGGCCCCTGATGCGCCGCCCCCTGCGCCCGCAATCCGCGCATGGCGGACAGCCTGGCGTCGACGCCGGCGGCATCCCAGGCCGGGTTTATCCGCTGTATGTGCGCCGCCCACCGCGCATCAGCCCGCCAGCGCCCGCGCTCGCGGCGCCACATGCTGGTGCCGACGTCCGCACACAGCACCTCGGGATAGCGCACGCCGTAGCGGGCGATGGCCTGTTCGGTAAGCGCCAGGTTCCTGCCGGTGACGTACACCAGCAAAATACCGTGCTTTTGCGTGAGTGCATTAAACAGGGCAATGGCGCCCTCATCGGCCGGCCACTGGCCGTTTGGCAGCAGGGTCCGGTCCAGGTCGGTGGCCAGTATCCGCATGGTGCGCTCCGGTACCCGGCGCTCAGGGGACGGCGGTCAGCCAGTAGAAACGGTAGGGGGGAATCTCCAGTTGCTCCCCGGTTACCGCTGGCGTCTCGCCGCTGCAGGCATCCTGCATCTGCCACAGCGCGTAGCGGGCGCGGTTGTGCAGATCCGCCAGGCTCAGGTGCTGCGCACGATCGCTGAAGTTGGCCACCACCAGCACGGAGTCCTGCGTGCGCTGCGCACTGGTACGGATAAACACGAACAGGTGCTCGTTGCCCACTTCGAGCAGCTCCCGGTTGTTGAAGTCGGCAAAGGCGTTGAGGGTCTTGCGCACCGCGATCATCCGCTGCAGACCGTCAAAGATGCGCTGCTCGACGCTGCCGCGTTCGCTGCGCCGCCGCGCCCGCTGCCAGTCATAGACCGGGCGGTGTATCCAGCGCGAGTCCGCCGCGCGCGTGGCGTCCGCAGTATAGTCGTTGCTGTTGAGGGTGCCGATTTCGTCGCCGTAGTAGAGCAGCGGGATGCCCCCGAAGGACATAATCAGGCTGTGCAGCAGCAGGATCAAATCGATACTGCGCTGGATCTCGTGCGCATCGTTGCGCTCCAGCGCCCACTCGAGCCCCACCAGCGAGGCCAGGGAACCGGAAATCCGCGCATCGCCGGTTTTTGCATTTTGCCCGAAGGGTTTGCCGCGCGCCGGCGATGCAGCGAAGCGGCCGGTGTAGTAATCCAGCAGAAAGCGGCGGTGAGCCCGGGGATCGTAATTGGCCGCCACAATGTCGTTGTCGTCGAAACCCAGCCCGATGTCGTCGTGGCAGCGCACGTAATTCAGCCAGGTCGCCCGCTCCAGTTTGTCTGGCAGGCTGCGGATGCCCTGGTTGAGCAGCCGCGCATTCTTGGTGGCCACGGCGTCCCACAACAGTGCCATGAAGGTCGCGTTGTAGGCGATTTCGCACTCCTTGGCAATCACCGCGTCTTCGCCGAAGTACTTGGGAATCTCCACCGGCGCCACGATCGCCTCGGCGATGAACAGCACCCCGGGGGCGCTCACCTGGCAGCAATCCTTGAACAACTGCAGTAGCAGGTGCGCCTCGCGCTCGTTCTGGCAGGCCGTGCCGATTTTTTTCCACAGAAAGGCCACGGCGTCCAGGCGCAGGATGTCGGCGCCCTGATTGGCCCAGTACAGGATGACGTCGAGCATCTCGATAAAGACGGCGGGATTGCCGTAGTTGAGGTCCCACTGGTAGTGGTTGAAAACCGTCATGACCCAGCGCGCCATGGCCGCGTCCCAGGTGAAGTTGCCCGGTGCGTGTTCGGGGAATATCTCGGGCATGCTCTCTTCGAACATGTCCGGCATGTCGCGACTTGCAAAGGTGTAGTAATAGTCGCGATAGGCGGCGTCCCCGGCCCTGGCGCGCCGCGCCCACTGGTGTTCGTCGGAGGTGTGGTTGAGCACCACGTCCAGGGTGAGCAGCATGTCCCGTTTGCGCATGCTCTCACTCAGGGCGCGCAGGTCGTCCATGGTGCCCGCGCGGGCGCTGATATCCAGGAAATTACTCACCGCGTAGCCACCGTCGCTCGCCTCCGGCGGGCACTCGAGTATCGGCAGCACATGAACCAGGTTGACTCCCAGTTCCTGCAGGTAGGGCAGGTGGGACCTGAGGCCCTCCAGGTTGCCGGCAAAGCCATCGAGGTACATCGCCATGCCCACCCACTGCTGGCTGAGGAACCAGTCGTGGTCGCTCTCGCGCTCGCGATCCACCTGCTTGAGCGCCGCGCTGCGGCTGATGTACTTGCCGGCCATGACATTCACCAGCGCCACCAGTTGGTCTTCAAAATCCTCCCGGTGGCCGTAAAGGCGGTCGAACAGGGTGTATATGGCGTAGAAATTGGCGCCCAGCCTGGTGTAAAAGTGACGCAGGTCGTGGCGGCGCAGGTCCGGCTCCATACGATCCAGCATACGATTGAGCAGAGCGTGGGATTGCTGTTCGTACACCTCAGTGCACCTCGCCCCAGGACGCGCAGACGGCCCGGTAAAACCCGGCGTCGGCGACGGTCGCGCCGCGCCGGCCAATCACCTGCTGGGCGAACGCCTGCGCACGCTGCAGCGCGAGGGACAGCGGCCAGGCACGCCGCAGCCCGATCAGCATCACCGACGCAAAAGCGTCCCCGGCGCCGACCGTGTCCGCAATGGCACCGGAGGAAGACGGCGCTACCTCGTGGTATTCACCCTCGGCCGCGAGCAGACAGGCGCCGGCGGCGCCGCGGGTGACAATCACGCCATCCAGTGCGTAGTCGCCAAGCAGTTGTCGCATCAGCGCGGCAGCGGCGGCGTCGCGGGGCGCAGCCAGCTCGCGCAGTTCTGCCTCGTTCAGCTTGACCCAGTGCGCCCGGTGCAGCAGCGCCTGCAACTGGTCGCGCTGCCACCAGGGCGGGCGCAGGTTGACGTCGATGAACACCAGGGGTGGTCGCGACGCCCGAATTGCCTCCAGCGCCCGCGCCGAGGTGCGGCTGCGCAGCGCCAGGCTGCCGTGATACAGCGCGCTACAGGTGCCCAGCGCGGGCGCTGCAATGGCGTCGTAGGCGCAATCGCTCTGGATGTCGTAACCGGGTTCACCGTCGACAAACTTCACGTTGACGCGCCCGGTCGGGCGCTCGGGATCGCGCTGCACACCGTCTGTGCGCATCCCCCAGCGCCTCATGGCGGCCAGCACCGCATCGCCCTGGGGATCGCGACCGACACGGCTGATCAGCAGTGGCGGCTCGCCCAGGGCCTGCAGGTTCCAGGCGACGTTGAAAGGCGCGCCGCCCAGTATCGCGGAGCCGTCGGGGAAGTGGTCAAACAGCACTTCCCCGAAGATGTACAGTGCGTGGTCCGGCTCAGGCGGCACGGCCCTCTCCTTCTCCCTCTCCCGCGACAGCGACCGCCCGGCGCCGACCGCGGTGTGTGACACGCGCGATCACTCGTCGGGCACCCTGCAGTCGCCAAAAAAGTCATAGTAGTCGATCGCTTCCAAAATCCCCTCGGCGTAGGCACCGCGCGCGAAATAAATGCGCTCCACGTCAGCCAGCGACGACAGTTCCTCGTGGTGGCGGTTGGCGACCACCACACCCAGTGTATTGCCGCGCATCATGTCCTCGTCGGCGCCGGAGCCGCCGGCAACCAGCACCTGGCCCAGGGGAATTTCCAGGCGGTGTGCGACATAGCGCAGGGCCTGTCCCTTCGACGCCCGCGAGGGCAGCACGTCGACGAACTGGCCGAATGAAAACAGCACATTGGCGTTGATTTCCGCCTTGCGCAGCAGTGTGGTGATCGCCTGCGGCGGCGGCGCCAGGCTCTGGTCGTAATAATACGACAGTTTGGACGGCGTCTGGTGTTCGCGCTCCTGTAGCAGCAGGCCGGGCACCGCGGCCAGCGCCTGGCGAATACGCCGGGGAGACCAGTCGTGGTCGATATGATCCGCCCACAGGTCGTCCTCCGTCAGTGACGGGCCGTAGTGGATACGGGTGCCCAGACTGCTGATCAGCACGTCGGGCCGCGGGATCCCGTGCTTCTTCATGATAGCCAGCGCCGCGTCGATGCGCCGGCCGGTGGCGATGGCGAAGCTCACCGACTTGCGCTGTTCGCGCATGCACGCCACGAAGCGCCGCAGGGCGGCCTCGTCACCGACCAGGTTCTGGTCGAGATCCGACACGAGCATACGGTCGCGGTAACGCAGGGCCGGGACTTCCGGCTGCCGGGCCGGCAGGGGCGTGTACGTCTGCGGCAGGCCCTGCACGTGTTCAATATAACTGGCCGCATGCGCGCGCCACGAATAGTGTTGGCCCACGCCCTCGATGCCGTTGCGGGCCTTGGCCTCCCATATGCGCCGGTCGTCGAGCAGCTTGAGCAGCGCCGCGGCAATCTGCTCCCGGTCCAGCGGGTCGACCAGTTCGCCGCAATCACAGTTGCCGAGAATGTCGACCGGCCCGCCGTTTTCCGTCGCGACCACAGGCAGGCCGCTGGCCGCCGCCTCCAGCAGGGTCAGACCAAAGGGCTCGGTCAGCGCAGGATTGACAAACACGCCGCCGCCGGCCGCCACCATGCGGTAGATTTCCGGCACCTGGTCGGCGCGGTGGCGTTTGGGCAGCGCCACTTTGCCGTAGAGATTGTAATAGTCGATCCACAGCAGGATATTGGTCAGCACGCTCTGTGCGCCGTGGTCCATATCGCGAATATCGTCCCGGTTGCCCGCCACGATCAGCAGATTGGCGCGCTCCTGCAGCGCCGGTGAACCGCCGTAGGTCTCCACCAGGGTGAGGATGTTCTTGCGCTCGTCCGGGCGCGACAGGGACAGGATCAGCGGCTTTTCCGGGCGGCGCAGGAAATCCGCTATCTCGTCGCGGAACCCGAATTTTTCACCGGCTGCGCCCGGATGAAACTGGCGCAGGTCGGTCCCCGGGGGAATCACCGTCATGCGGCCGGGATCGTAGAAGTTGTACAGCCCGTACTGCGCTTCTATTTCGTTGCGGGTGCTGGTGATGACGAGTGCCGCATTGGCGAGGACCTCTTCCTCGGCGTCGATGCGGCGCGCGATGCAATAGGTGCGCTCGATATCGTCCCGGGAGAGGCCGCGTGCCAGCAGCCGCTTGCGCTTGTCGCGACCCAGCGAGTGGCCGGTATGTACCAGCGGCACACCCAGCAGATTTGACAGCCGCACCCCGACATAGCCGGCATCGGCATAGTGACTGTGCACGATCGAGGGCATGCGCGGCTGCCCATCGAGCCACAGCAGCAGGTTATCGGCAAAGCTGTCCAGGTGATCCCACAGCCGCTCCTTGGCCAGATATTCCCGGGGCCCGCAGGCAATGCGGACGATGCGCGCGCCCTCGCCCAACGGTTCGATCGGCTGAGCGTATTCCTGCCCCACGGCCGGGTCGCGCACCTGGCGCGTGAACAGATCGACCTGGCCCACCGCCGGATGGGCCGCCAGTGCCCGCGCCAGATCGACCACGTACTTGGTCTGCCCGCCGGTATCCGCATCCCTGCCGAGCTCCAGTTCTGCTGCCCTGATCAGGCCGTGCACGCTGATCAGGCAGATATACAAACCGTTTGACTTGCCGGTGTTGCGGGAAATGTCCGCCTGCCTCCTGTCTCGTTGCTCGCTCTACCATACCATAGCAGGTCGAGCGGCATCTGAAAGCGCAACCGGGGCCCGGGCGAGGCCTGTTCGACCCGATGGCGCAGCGCCGGTATGCCGCGCGGCGCGGCGCCCCTATAATGCCCGGGTGAACCGACCACCACCAAGCTCCGCGCGCGCCTACAGTCCCTCGCTGGACAACCTGCGCAACCTGCTGTTGATCCGCAGCATCGCCCTGCTCGGGCAGGCCGCCGTGCTGGCCTATGTGTTGCTCGTGAACCATACCATACAGAGCCTGTGGGGCATCGCCATCAGCCTGCTGGTCATGGGGCTGCTGACCACGGCAAGTCTGTGGCGCACCACCCGGCCCTGGCCGGTCGCCGACCAGGAATTCCTGATCCAGTTGATGATCGATGTGCTGGGTTGGAGCGCCCTGATGTACTTTACCGGCGGCGCCAACAACCCGTTCATCTCCTATTATATCGTGCCCCTGGTCATCGCCGCGGCCGTACTGCCCTGGCGGCACACCTGGCTGGTGGCGGGCGCCTCGCTGCTGGCCTACAGCGTGCTGCTGTACTACTACGTGCCCTTCGCCGTATTCACTCCGCACAGCGCGATGGGACACAACGACGGCGCCAGCGTGCACGTGCTGGGCATGTGGTTCAACTTCCTGTTCAGTGTCAGCCTGATCACGTACTTCGTGGTGCGCATGGCGGCGACTCTGCGGCGTCAGGAGGCGCGCGAGACGGCGCAGCGCGAGGACCGCCTGCGCAACGACCAGATCATGGCGGTGGCCAGCCTGGCGGCGGGCACGGCCCACGAACTGGGCACACCGCTGTCCACCATGGTGCTGCTGACGGATGAACTGCTGCTGGATGACAGTCTGAGCGAGCAGGCGCGCCAGGATTGCACACAATTGCGGCGCCAGATCGCCCAGTGTAAATCCACGCTGGCTGCGCTGAGCCGCACCGCCGAGCTCACCAGCGTGGGACAGACCCGGCGCCGGGCCGTCGGCAACTTTGCCCGGCAGACGCTCGAGCAGTGGCAGGTGCGCCGCCCCGGCGTGCTGGGCGACATCGACTGCGCGGGCCCCGGGCCGGAGCTTGAACTGGACCCCACCATGAGCCAGGCACTGGAAAACCTGCTCAACAACGCGGCGGACTCAGGCTCGCAGCGCGTCCATGTCAGCGTCGAGTGGGACGCCCGCGAGGCGCGAATCGGCGTGCGCGATTGGGGCTGCGGTATCGCACCGCAACGGCTGGAGCACCTGGGAAAACCCGTCATCCACGCCAGTCGCAAGGGCCTGGGCATCGGCCTGATGCTGACCCAGGCGGCTGTCGAACGCTGCGGCGGTCGCATCACCCTGCACAATATGCAGGGCGGCGGGGTGCTCGCCACCCTGATCCTGCCACTGCACAGAACAGCGGCCGCAGGCACCGCCTCATGACACCAGGCGAACCCAGAATCCTGCTGGTGGACGACGACACCGTGTTCACCGAGGTGATGGCGCGCGGCCTGCGCCGCCGGGGTTTCGTCACGCGGGCCTGCGCCACGGCCGATCACGCCATCGCCGCCTGTGCGGACTTTGCCCCCAGCCATATCCTGCTGGACTTGAACCTGCCGGGCATGTCGGGCCTGCTGGCCGTCCCGCTGCTGCTGCAGCGGACTCCGGGTGCGCGACTGGTGGTGCTGACCGGCTATTCCAGCATCGCCACGGCGGTGCAGGCGACCAAGTCCGGCGCCTGCAACTACCTGTGCAAGCCGGCCGGCATCGATGAAATACTGGCCGCCTTCGACGACGATGCCAGCGGTGGCGGCACGGCGATACCCAGCGAGCCGATTTCAGTGGAACGGCTGGAATGGGAACATATCCAGCGCGTGCTGCAGGACAACGGGGGCAATATCTCGGCCACGGCGCGGGCGCTGGACATGCACCGGCGCACCCTGCAGCGCAAGCTGCAAAAACGCCCGGTCAGGCGCTAGCCGGCGCTGTCTGCTCCAGCCGCTCGCCCAGGATAGCCAACAGGCGCCGGCCCACCGCATCCACATCCAGTGTCGCACCGGGTAACCGGCTGGCCATGGAGGTGACTCCCAGGCCGGCGTGGCCGCAGGGATTGATGCGCGCAAAGGGCTCCAGGTCCATATCCACGTTCAGGGACAGCCCGTGGTAACTGCAGCCGCGGCGCACTCGCAGGCCCAGCGCGGCGATCTTTTCCCCCGCCACGTACACGCCCGGCGCGTCGCGCCGCACAGCGCCCTCGATACCGTATCGGGCCAGCAGTTGCACAATGCCTTGCTCGATCAGGTCAACCAGGTCGCGCACCCCCAGCCGGTGGCGGCGAATATCGACCAGCAGATAAATGACGACCTGTCCCGGCCCGTGATAGGTGACCTGTCCGCCGCGGTCCACCTGGATGACCGGGATATCGCCCGGCGCCAGCACGTGCTCGGCGCGACCGGCCTGACCCTGGGTGAATATTCGCGGGTGCTGCAACAGCCACAATTCGTCCGCTGTGTCTGCGCTGCGCGCGTCGGTGAAATCCTGCATGGCGCGCAGGGTGGGCGCGTAGGCCACAACGCCCAGTTCGCGATACCGCATGGCGGGGACCGGCACGCCTCAGAGAACCATCTGCACACACCCGATGGCCATGAGATCCCGATGCAGGGCGCTCAACTGGTCGGGACCGGTCGCGGTAATGGTGACCGTCATTGCGCTAAACGTGCCCTTGCTGCTGGCTCTCACCGTGACCGAGCGCTGGTCAAAGCCCGGCGCATGCAGGGCAAATACCTCGAGCACGAGCGTCTCGAAATCCGATGCGGCCCGCCCCAGGACCTTGACCGGGTAGTCGCAGGGAAACTCGATTTTCGGTGGTTCGTCTGGCTGTGCCATCCTATCTGCCTTGCACGACTGCCGGGCGGTCGGCAATCAGCTGCTGAACAGGCCCGCAATCCACATCAGTACGGTGTCCCACAGGCGCGAGAAAAAGCCGCCCGGCGGCACCTCCGCCAATGCCGCCAGCGGCGCCTCGTACACCGTGTCGCCATCCAGCACCAGCGCGACACTGCCCACGCGGTCGCCCGCCTGCAGCGGGGCGAGCAGTTGCTCATCCACCGTAACCACCGCATCGAGCTTGTCTCTCTTGCCCCGCGGCAGGGTCAGCACCGTCCTTTCCAGCAGCCCCACCGGCACATAGTCCTGCTCGCCCTTCCACACACGCGCGCGCTGCAACTCGTGATTCGGTCCGTAGAGTTCCGCTGTTTCGAAAAAGCGGAAACCGTAGTTGAGCAGACTGCGCGTCTCGTTCTTGCGCGCGTTCTCGCTCGCGGTGCCCATCACCACCGAGATCAGCCGCATGCCATTGCGTTCGGCAGAGGCCACCAGGCAGTAGCCGGCCGCCTCGGTGTGACCGGTTTTCAGGCCATCCACGCTGGGGTCTTCAAACATCAGGGTGTTGCGGTTGTACTGAGTGATGCCGTTGTAGGTGAACTCATGCTCTTTGTACACCGCATAGTGTTCCGGGAAGCGGTTAATGATGGCCTGGGCCAGTTTGGCCAGATCCCGGGCCGTCACCACATGGTCCGGGTCGGGCAGGCCGTGGGAGTTGACGAAATGGGAGTTGTCCATGCCCAGCGACCGGGCGTGGGTGTTCATCATCTCGGCGAACACGGCCTCGCTGCCGGCCAGGTGCTCGGCCACCGCCACGGTGGCGTCATTGCCGGAGGAGACCACGATACCGCGCTCCAGGTCGGCAATCGACACCGCCTTGCCGGGTTCGATCCACATCAGCGAGGAGCCCTTGAACAGCGGGTTCTGGGACCAGGCATTCTCGCTGACGACCACCATGTCCGTGGCCTTGACGCGCCCCGCAGCCATCTCGCTGGCCAGCACGTAGGTGGTCATCATCTTGGTGAGGCTGGCCGGCGGCAGGGGCAGATCGGCATTGTGCTCGGCCAGCACCGCGCCGCTGTCCGCGTCAATCAGCAGCCAGGCCTTGGCGGCCACCTGCGGTGGGGAGGGCACGATACCCGCGGCCGATGCGCCGCTTGCGGCACAGGCCAGGAGCAATATAAACACGAATCTAATCATATACACGGGAAACCACGGCGGTGAATCGGCAAGGGGCGAATGGTAACCGATGCATGGCGACAGCGAAAGAAAACAGCGACTGGGAACCAGCGCCGCGCGGCGGCGGGCGGACTCAGGGCAGCGGCTGCCCCGCGCCGTAACCGCGCTCCGCAAGCTTCTGCTGCAGGGCCAGCAGCTCTTTGCCGTCAGCCACCGGCCCCACCCGCACCCGGTACAGCATGGCGTCGCCGGACTGCACCTGGCTGACCGACACCGGCGCGCTCAACAGGGTCTGCACTTCATCCTGCAGGCGCTTTGCGGACGACTCGGAACCGAAGGCGCCCAGTTGCAGGTAGCGATACGCACCGCCGACGGCGTCCCTGCGATCATCGCTGCCGGCCACCTCGAGCACCTCGACTTCCACCCGTGCCGTGCCCTGTTCCACATAACCCAGCTTCACGGCGGCGCCGTAGGACAGATCGATCAGGCGATCGGCGTGAAAGGGGCCGCGGTCGTTGACCCGCACCACCACACTGCGGCCGTTGTCGAGATTGGTCACCCGGGCATAGCAGGGAATCGGCAGGGTGCGATGGGCCGCGGTGGCCTGGTAGAGATCGAAAATCTCCCCGTTGGAGGTCTCGTGGCCGTTAAACTTGGTGCCGTACCAGGAGGCGACACCCCGGGCCCGGTAATTGCTGTGGTCCCGCAGTATCTCGTAGGTGACGCCGTTGACGGTGTAGGGGCTCTTGTTGCCGGCCGCCAGCAGCGGGTCCGCGCGGGGCACGGCGTCGAGGATTTCATGCGCGCCGATGGTCTCGGCCGGCGCCCCGTCGTGGGCGTCGGGGTAGCGCGACGCGGGCTTGGGGGGCAGCGCAGTGCAGGCGGCGATCGCCACTGTCACCAGCGCCAAAATCACCAACAGGCGCGTGTTCATTGGGCCGCCATCGCAGCGGCCAGGCGGCGGCCTAACTGGTACACGCTCATGGCGTACATGGCGCTGTGGTTATAGCGCGTGATGACATAGAAATTGTGCAGCCCCAGCCAGTACTCGAAGCCGCGCTGCAGCTCAAACTTCATGGCGGTGGCCAGCGCCTCGGGGTCCAGCGGCCGGGTGGGCTCGATGCCCGCGGCGGCAAACTCCGCCACGGTGTGCTCGGGCACCAGGTCCTTGCGGCTCTGCACAAACCAGCTATCGGGCACCTCACCGCTGACGGTGGCGGCGGACACAACCGTCTCTCNNTTGTGCAGCCCCAGCCAGTACTCGAGGCCCCGCTCCAGCTCGAAGTCCATGGCGATGGCCAGAGCCTGCGGGTCCAGCGGCTGCCGGGGAATCACCCCGGCCTCGACGAACGCCGCCACGGTGTGCTCGGGGACCAGGTCGCTGCGATTTCTGACAAACCAGTCGACGGGCACGTCACCGCGCACATCCGCGGCGACCACCACCGTCTCACCGCTGCGCCAGCCGTGGCGCTTGATGTAGTTGGCCACGCTGCCGATGGCATCCACCGGGTTGTTCCAGATATCGATAATGCCGTCGCCGTCAAAATCCACCGCATAGGCCAGAAAGCTGCTGGGCATGAACTGGCCGTAGCCCATGGCTCCGGCGTAGGAACCTTTCAGTTGCAGCGGGTCGAAACCCTGGTCGCGGGTGAGCAGGAGGTAGCTCTTGAGTTCTTCGGTGAAGAACGCGGAGCGCCGAGGGTAATCAAATGCCAGCGTGGACAGTGCATCGATCACCCGGTAGCTGCCGGCGACCCGGCCGTAGTATGTCTCGACCCCGATGATGGCCACGATGATTTCCGCCGCAACACCCGTTTCGCGCTCGGCGCGCAGCAGCGTGTCGCGGTGCCGGGTATAGAACTCCAGGCCCTGCTCTTCGCGCTTGCGGTTGAGAAAGATCTCGCGGTATTCATACCAGGGCTTGGTTTTCTCTGCGGGACGGGCAATCGCATCGAGTATTTTTTCCTGTCGCCGGGCCTGCGCAAAGACCTGCATGAGCTGTTCGCGATCGAAGCCCTGCTCGCGGACCAGTTCATCCACCAGCGCCCGGGCCGCCGGGTGATCCGCGTAATTGTCCGCGGCGCAGGACAGCGCGCCCCACAGGCAGGATATCAGCAGTGCTGCTATCAGGCGTACCGACATAGACTACAACTCGTTGACGGTTGCACAAAAAGTGGCGCCGCGGCGGCAGCGAAGGTCCGCCGTCACCGCGCCACCATGCGTTGCTCGGTACTTATCGCCATCAGCAGGCCAAACCCGGCCATCAGGGTAACTACCGAGGTGCCTCCGGCACTCACCAGCGGCAGGGGCACCCCCACCACCGGCAGCAACCCGGCGACCATGCCCATATTAACAAAGATATACACGAAAAACGTCAGTGTCAGGCTGCCCGCCATCATGCGCCCGAAGCTGGTCTGGGCGCCGATGCCAATCCAGAAACCGCGCAGCAGGATCAGCAGGTACAGGCTCATCAGGATCAACACGCCGCGCATGCCGTGCTCTTCGGCCAGCACCGCGATAATGAAGTCGGTGTGGCTCTCCGGCAGAAAATCGAGCTGGGACTGCGTGCCTTTCATCCAGCCCTTGCCCTGCCAGCCGCCCGAGCCAATCGCGGTTTTCGACTGGATAATATTCCAGCCCGCCCCAAGCTTGTCGCTCTGTGGGTCCAGCATGGTGACGATGCGCTGCTTCTGGTAGTCCTTCAGGACGAAGACCCACACCGGCCAGGCCGACGCGGCAGCCAGCAGCGCCGCGCCAGAGATATAGCGCCAGCTGATACCGGCCATAAACAGCACGAACAGGCCGCTGGCGGCGATCAGCAGTGCGGTGCCCAGGTCCGGCTGGGCCAGAATAAGCACCGCCGGCAGGCCGATCAGACCCAGCGCCGTCACGATGGCCAGGAAGCGCGGCGGCAGGATGCGCTCGGCCAGGAACCAGGCCACCGCCATGGGCACCACCAGTTTCATGATCTCCGACGGCTGGAAGCGAAAGCCACCGATTTCCAGCCAGCGCTGAGCGCCCTTGGCCCCCACTCCCACCAGTATGACGGCGACCAGCGTCCCGGTTCCCGCCACATACAGCCAGGGCGCCCAGCGCATGAAGCGCTGCAAACTGATCTGCGCCCCGAGAATCATCACCACATAGGCCACCAGAAAAAAGCGCCCCTGGCGCACCACCGCGGGCATACTCTGGCCGGACGCGCTGTACAGCACAAACAGGCCGTACCCGGTGAGGGCCAGCAGCAGCAGCAGCAGCGGCACGTCGATATGGAAGCGCATCGCGGCGCTGGGCGGCCGGGCCAGGTCCTGGGAGCCCTGGTGCGGCATCTGGCGTACATAATCACCCATCCGAGCGCGCCTCCCCCAGCAGCCAGGTGTCGATCACCTTGCGGGCGATCGGCGAGGCGGCCGAACTGCCGCCGCCGTTTTCAACGATGACGGCCACGGCAATGGTCGGCTGCGCATAGGGCGCAAAGGCGATAAACAAGCCGTGATGGCGATTGCGCTCGGCCACTTCGTCCTCGTTGTATACCGCGTTCTGGGCGATACCGATAACCTGCGCGGTACCCGTCTTGCCCGCCATCTCGTACTGAATGCCCTGCGCCAGCTGCTTGGCGGTACCGCGCTTGCCGTGTACCACCTCGTGCATACCCGCGTAGATCGCCTGCCAGTTCTGCTGCGCGGCAACGAGGGGATCCAGCGGCGGCGCAACCAGCGGCCGGCCGTCGATCGCCTGCAGCAGGCGCGGTGTGTGGCGCTCGCCCCTGCTGGCCAGGACGCTGGCGGCCATCGCCAGTTGCATCGGCGTGGCCAGCATATAGCCCTGCCCGATACCGGCACTGAGGGTCTCCCCCGGGTACCAGGTCTGGGCCATCGCCGCGCGCTTCCAGCGGGTGGACGGCAGCACCCCGGGGCGCTCGTTGGTGGTGTCCACGCCGGTGCGCTGACCCAGCCCGAAGGGTTGCAGGTAGTCGTGCATGCGATCGATGGTGAGACGCCGCGCCAGGTCGTAGAAATACACGTCGCAGGATTCGGCGATGGCCATGTTCAGATCGACCTGCGGCGCATGCCCGGTGCCCCGAATGCGCAGAATCCAGTCGCGGTAGCGCCGCGAATCGCCCGGCAGGCGGTACCAGCCGGGATCGGGCACGGTGGTCTCGGGCGTCACCAGACCCGATTCGAGCCCGGCCATGCCCATCATGGGCTTGATGGTGGAGCCCGGCGGGTACTGCCCCTGGACGGCACGGTTGAACAGCGGCACGTCCGGCGAGTCGCGCAGCGCACTGTAGTCTGCGGCACTGATGCCATTGACAAACAGATTGGTATCGAAGCCGGGCGTGGACACCAGCGCCAGCACGCCGCCGCTGCGCGGGTCGATGGCGACCACCGCCCCGCGCTGCTCGCCCAGCGCCGCATAGGCGGCCCGCTGCACCCGGATATCCAGGTGCAGTGTGAGGTCGGCGCCCGGGGCGGGGTTGTGGCGCTCCAGCACGCGCAGCACCCGGCCGTGGGCATTGGTCTCCACGTTCTGGTAGCCGACGTCGCCGTGCAGGATATCCTCGTAGTATTTTTCCACGCCGGTTTTGCCCACATGGAAGGTCCCGCGATAATCCGACGCGTCCAGCTGTGCGGCTTCCCGCTCGTTGATGCGTCCTACGTAGCCCAGCGCATGAGAAAACAGGGTGCCGTGGGGGTAGTGCCGCAGCAGTTGCGCCTCTACCACCACGCCCGGCAGCCGGTAGCGGTTGACCGCCAGCGTGGCGCGCTCCTTTTCGGTGAGGCGAAAGCGCAGGGGTACCGCCTCGTAGGGACGACTGCGGGCCAGCTTCTGATGGAATTTTTCCAGGTCGCCGTCGGCGATGGGTACCAGCTCCTGCAGTTGTGTCAGGGTGGCGTCAAGGTCATCGACGCGCTCGCGCACCACGGACAGGATGTAGCTGGGCCGATTGTCCGCCAGCAGCACACCGTTGCGGTCATAGATCAGGCCGCGTTTCGGTGGCAGCGGTTGCAACTGAACCCGGTTGCGCTCCGACTCGGTGCGATAGATTTCGTACTCGGTAATCTGCAGTGTGTAGTAGCGCGCCAGCACGATGCCCAGCAGGCCCAGCACCAGGATAACGGCGGTAACCGTCCGGGCGCTGTAGATCCGCGACTCGCGATACGGGTCCTTCAGGGCGATATACTTGGGCATCTATGCGCTTTGCCTGACCTGGAGGGTGTTCAGAAACTACGCGCGATGATACGGGTGGTTGACGTTGATTGTCCAAGCCCGGTAGAGCTGTTCGGCCAGCAGCACACGCACCAGTGGATGCGGCAGAGTCAGGGCGCTGAGCGACCAGCTCCACCGCGCGCGCGCCAGGCACGGCGCCGACAGGCCCTCCGGCCCGCCGATCAGCAGACTGTAGTTGTCGCCGGACATCTGCCAGGCGCGCAGCTCGCCAGCCAACTGGACAGTGGACAGGGCTTTGCCGGCCACATCCAGCGCAATGACCGTGTCGCCCTCCGGCACGGCCCGCAGGAGCCTGTCGCCCTCGCGTTCGCACAACCGCTGCGCATCGACTTCCCCGCCGCGCCGGGCCAGCGGGATCTCGCGCCAGTCCAGCTGCAGCTCCCGCGGCATGCGCCGGGCATACTCGCGCACCCCCTCCTCGACCCAGCCGGGCATGCGGGTACCCATCGCCACGATACTAAGTCGCATCGGCGGGCGTCGCGGGGTCTACCCAGAGCCGCTCCAGATCGTAGAAATCCCGCGTCGCCGGCAACATCACATGCACCACCACGTCGCCGAAATCCACCAGCACCCACTCTGCGCTGTTCTCGCCTTCCACGCCCAGCGGCCGCACGCCGCGGTTCTTGGCTTCCATACACACCTTGTCGGCCAGGGACCTGACATGGCGATTCGAGGTGCCGCTGGCAATCACCAGGTAGTCCATGACATCGGTCAGGCCCGTGACATCCAGTGTCAAGGTATTGACCGCCTTGAGATCATCCAGCGCATCGATGATCACTCGATTCAGTTGTTCAGCTTCCATGCGCCCTGTTTACCTTGACATTCATACGCTTACAGTCCTGTTCACTGGTCTGGGTTGTGGTCTCGATGACGCCTGTGCGTTTCAGTAGAGCTTGTGGGTCGCAATATAGTCCAATACCGATTCCGGCAGCAGGTAGCGCGCCGACCGCCCGGCCCGCAGCAACTGGCGTATCTCGGTGGACGAGATCGCCAGCGGACGCAGCGCCTCGATCAGTATGCTGCCGGACACGTCCTGGCGCAGGGCCGCGGGGGAGTCCGCCAGGTGGCGATCCAGCCACTGCGCCACCGCACCGCCGCGCGGCAACTGCCACCCGGGTCGCGCAATCACCGCGATATGCGCCCAGTCGAGCAGTTCCTGCCAGCGGTGCCAGTGCGCGATACCCTGCACCGCGTCACAGCCCACCACCGCGCAGACACTGCGCTGCGGCCCGACTTCGCGGCGCAGTTCAATCAGGCTGTCAATGGTATAGGAGGTGCCGGCCCGCTGCAGTTCCCGCCTGTCGCAGACCAGGCGCGGCTCAGCCGCGACAGCCAGCTCGACCATGGCCGCCCGGTGCTGCGCACCGCAGTCGGGCGCGTCCCGGTGGGGCGGCACCGCGCAGGGCATCAGCCGCAGGTGATCCAGCTGCAGGTGCTCGACAAGTTCCAGAGCGGAGCGCAAGTGGCCGTAATGCACCGGGTTGAAGGTTCCACCCAGCACCCCGATCGGAGCCGGTGGCGCGACAGCCTCGCTCAACTGCGGACCTGCCCCTCGCCCAGCACGACGTATTTCTGGGAGGTGAGGCCCTCCAGTCCCACCGGCCCGCGGGCGTGCAATTTGTCGGTGGAGATACCGATCTCCGCGCCCAGGCCGTATTCGAAACCATCGGCAAAGCGGGTGGAGGCATTCACCATCACCGAGCTGGAATCCACCTCGCGCAAAAAGCGCATGGCGCGGCCGTGGTCGCGGGTGACGATGCTGTCGGTGTGTTGGGAACCGTAGGTATTGATGTGCGCGATGGCCTCGTCCAGCCCGCTCACCACGCGGATGGCGAGCACCGGCCCCAGGTATTCCTCGCGCCAGTCCTGCTCGGTGGCGGGAATCGCCTCGGGCAGTATCTCGAGGGTGCGCGCACAGCCGCGCAGTTCCACCCCGGCGGTACCGTACGCCGCCGCCAATCGCGGCAGCACGTCGGCCGCGCGCGAGGCCGCCACAAGCAATGTCTCCATGGTGTTACAGGTGCCATAGCGCTGGGTCTTGGCGTTGACGGCAATCGCCTGGGCCATGTCGCCGTCGGCGGCGTCGTCGATATACACATGGCACACGCCGTCAAGGTGCTTGATCACCGGCACCCGGGCCTGCGCACTGATGCGCTCGATCAGGCCCTTGCCGCCGCGCGGTACGATCACATCCACGTACTCGGGCATGCTGATCAACTGGCCCACGGCATCGCGGTCGGCGGTCGTTACCACCTGCACCGCGCTCTCGGGCAGACCCGCACTGCGCAGGCCCTCGGCCAGGCACTCGGCGATGGCGCAGTTGGAAGCCAGTGCCTCGGAGCCGCCGCGCAGGATCGCGGCGTTGCCGGATTTGAGGCACAAGCTGGCCGCCTCCACCGTCACATTGGGCCGCGACTCGTAAATGATGCCGATCACCCCCAGCGGCACCCGCATGCGGCCCACCTGTATGCCGCTGGGCATGGTGTTCAGATGCGAGATGCTGCCCACGGGGTCGGGCAACGCCGCCACCTGTGCCAGCCCCTCCAGCATGGCGTCGATACGCGCCGGACTCAGTTCCAGGCGATCCATCAGCGGCGCTGCGAGACCCCCGGCGCGGCCGCGCTCCAGGTCCTGCGCGTTGGCCTGCGCCAGGCGCGTCCGGGCGCCGTCGAGCACCTCGCGCGTGGCCAGCAGCGCCCGATTGCGCACCGCCGTGGGCGACGCGGCCACCAGGCGCGATGCGCCGCGCGCGGCCGCGCCGAGCTCGCGCATGTATTGATCGACGTTCATTGGAGATTGTGGCCTGGACATAGGGAGGGACTGACCCGAGTCGAGAAAAACAGCGAGTATACCCGATCACTCCCGCCGATGCGCAGGGCGTCTACCTGCTTGGGCAAGGCACCACGCAAACGCGGGCCGCAGCCCGCGTTGCATCCGTGCACCGTGCCGGTCGCTCGCGCTACAGGGCTTCAGCGTTCTCCGCCAGGTAGCTGGCCACGCCTTCCGGCGAGGCATTCATGCCCTTGTCGCCCTTGTTCCAGCCCGCCGGGCAGACTTCGCCGTGCTCATCGGTAAACTGCAGTGCCTCGACCAGGCGGATCAACTCATCGATATTGCGGCCCAGCGGCAGATCGTTGACCAGTTGCGAGCGCACGTTGCCCGCCTTGTCGATCAGGAACGCGCCGCGATACGCCACGCCACCGGCACTTTCGACATCGTAGGCGCGACAGATATCGTGGTTGACGTCGCCCGCCATGGTGTAGGTCACGGCGCCGATACCGCCGTCCTTGATGGCCGTGTTGCGCCAGGCATTGTGGGTGAACTGGGAGTCGATGGACACCGCCACCACTTCGACACCCAACTCGCGAAACTTGTCCATGCGGTGGTCCAGCGCAATCAGTTCAGAGGGGCACACGAACGTGAAATCCAGCGGATAGAAAAAGACCAGACCGTACTTGCCCTGCATCGCCTCCGACCGCTTGTAGGAATCGACAATTTCACCAGTACCCAGTACCGCCGCCACCTCGAAGTCCGGTGCGGGTTTGCCAACTAAAACACCCATGTCTCTGTACTCCTCATCTCTCATCACATCTATAGCATAGCTATCGGCTTGCGCTGGCGCGTCGCAGTTCGCTCCGGGTGCACCAGCGGAACAGGCATAGTACACACAGCGGTGATCCCCGCCTATTTAATTGTCACCATGGCATTGATAGATAATCACTATAGTGCGGCTGGGCAGCCATGACTCGACTTTATATATGGTCTGGTTCTAAAACACAGGCGTGCCAATTGCACCATCGCATCAAAAAAAGAAGCCTTACTACACGAATCGTGTTGACAATCATTCTCATTAGTATTAATTTTGCTGATACTTCATCAGACTTCCGGTCGAGGCAGTTCATGTACGTCTGTCTTTGCAAGGGCATCACCGACACCCAGATCCGCGCCGCCGTGCAGCACGGCGCCAGTTCCCTGCGCGAAGTGCGCAACCATCTCGGCGTGGCCAGCCAGTGCGGCAAATGTGGCGTCCTGGCCCGCGAGATCGTGCGCGCATCCCTGAGCGAACTGACAGACAGCGGCGAGCAGTTGTTTTACGCCGTCGGCTGATAGCACCCGGCGAGACGGCCGCGCTCCCGAGCGTCGCGCCACGGCTTATCCCCCTGTCCCTGTCAGTGCCCGTAAACACCGATCAATGGGCGACCGACCCCGGCCGAAGCGACAAATAAACTTAACAATCAACGGCTTACTTTGACAAGCAAGCCACCGCAGTCCATCATCGAAGACCCGCTTCAGACAGGAGAGACGCCGTGAAAGGTGACGCGCAAGTAATCAAGCACCTGAACAAGGTGCTGGGCAATGAGCTGGTCGCCATCAACCAGTACTTCCTTCACGCCCGCATGTACAAAGACTGGGGCCTGCGCGAGCTGGGCGAGCACGAATACCACGAATCCATCGACGAAATGAAACACGCCGATGCACTGATCGAGCGCATCCTGTTCCTGGAGGGGCTGCCCAATCTGCAGGACCTGGGCAAGCTGTTAATCGGTGAGAACACCAAAGAGATGCTCGAGTGCGACCTCAAGCTAGAGCATCGCGCCCATCAGGACCTGAAAGAAGCCGTGGAATACTGCGAATCGGTGGGCGATTACGTTTCGCGAGAGCTGTTCGTGGACATCATGGAATCAGAGGAGGAGCACATCGACTGGCTCGAAACCCAGTTGGCCCTGATCGACGCGGTCGGCCTGCAGAACTATCTGCAGACCGCCATGCACAGCGTCAAGCCGGAGTAACGCGGCTCGCGCCAGTCGCCGCACTGACGTATTGCCGGGCGCAGTGACTACGCCGTAGCCTGACCGGCCGCCGCCTCCTTGATCAGGGTCTGTAGCTCGCCGCTTTCAGCCATCTCGGTGACGATATCACAGCCGCCCACCAGTTCCCCGTTGACCCACAACTGCGGGAAGGTCGGCCAGTTGCCGTACTTGGGCAGGTTGGCGCGAATCTCCGGGTTCGACAGGATATCCACGTAGGCAAAACGCTCGCCGCAGGCCATCAGCGCCTGCACGGTGCGGGCGGAAAAACCACACTGCGGCTGGTTCGGCGAACCCTTCATGTAAAGTAAAATGCTGTTGTTTTCAATCTGCTCTTTAATCGTGTCAAAAATTTCCATAACTGTCCTGCATGTCGTTGGTCCGGAAGCGGCCGCGGCAACCGCGGGGCTCGTGAGGGGCGCTATTCTACCTTATTGTGACCACAAATTGCGCCTTCTGTTGCAGGCCCCGCAGTGCGAGGATACTGCCGTCGATTGCCAAGCCCGGTGGTTACAGCTATAGTTGCGCATCACTAGGCAGCTCCCGCTGCCTTTTTGCGTTTCTGGGAGGATGGGAAATGTCGGCGCTGATGCAGACCTACGCCAGGCTACCGGTGACCTTCAGTCACGGCGAGGGAGTGTACCTTTACGCTACCAACGGCCGACGCTACCTCGACGGCATCGCCGGCATCGGCGTCAACGGTCTGGGGCATGCCCATCCCGCTGTCACCGCGGCCATTCGCGAACAGGCGGACAAACTGGTGCACAGCTCCAACCTGTACCGCATCGAGGCCCAGGAGCAACTGGCCACCGAGCTCACCCGCGTGGCCGGCATGGACAACTGTTTCTTCGGCAATTCCGGGGCGGAGGCCAACGAAGCGGCCATCAAGCTGGCGCGCCTGTACGGCCACCGGCGCGGCATCGAGCGGCCGGCAATCGTGGTACTCGAAGGGGCTTTTCACGGCCGCACCCTGGCCACATTGAGCGCCACGGGCAACCGCAAAATACAGGCGGGTTTCGAACCGCTGGTAGCGGGCTTCGTGCGGGCGCCGCGCGATGATGTCGACGCCCTGCGCCAGATCGCCGCCAACAATCCCGACGTGGTGGCTGTCATGGCCGAGCCGATCCAGGGCGAGGGGGGTGTGCACCCCCTGGCCGCGGACTACCTGCAGGCGGTACGTCAGATCTGCGACGAAAAGGACTGGCTGCTGATACTCGATGAAGTGCAGTGCGGCAATGCGCGCAGCGGCACGTATTTCGCGTATCAGGGCCTGGAACTGGTGCCGGATGTCGTCACCACCGCCAAGGGCCTGGGCAACGGCGTGCCGATTGGCGCCTGCCTGGCGCGGGGGCCGGCGGCGGGCGTGCTGGGCGCAGGCCAGCACGGTTCGACTTACGGCGGCAACCCGCTGGTGTGCGCGGCCTCACTGGCGGTGCTGCGGACGATCGAGCAACAGCATCTGGCTGACAACGCGCGCGAGATGGGCCAGTTGATCGCGGACAGCCTGGTGGCCGACCGCGTCAGCGCCGGGCAGATCGTGGAAATCCGCGGCCGCGGCCTGATGCTGGGCATCGAGCTGCGGCGCGACTGCGCGGAGCTGGTACAGCGCGGCCTCGACGCCGGCCTGTTGATCAACGTCACCGCGGGCAACACGCTGCGTCTGCTGCCGCCGCTGATCATCAACGCAAGCGAAGCCCGGGAGCTGGCCGCGGGGGTTGCCGCATTGATTCACGATTTTGCCTGAGCCCAATGGGACGGGGCACGAGGGAAGCCACCATGTCGCCGACTAGACACTTTCTCACCCTGCTGGATTTCAGTCCGGCGGAACTGACGCGGATGCTGCAGCGCGCTATCCAGATGAAAGGCGAGCACCGCGAAGGCCGCGACCAGCGCATGTTTCCCGGCACCGTGCTGGGCATGATCTTCGCCAAGTCCTCCACCCGCACCCGGGTATCGTTCGAGGCCGGCATGGCACAGCTCGGCGGGCACGCCATGTTTCTCTCGCCGCAGGACACCCAGTTGGGGCGCGGTGAGCCGGTGGAAGACAGCGCCCGGGTGATCTCGTCCATGGTGGATATCGTGATGATCCGCACCTTCGGGCACGATATCGTGGAGCGCTTTGCCGCCTTCTCCCGGGTACCGGTGATCAATGCCCTGACCGACGATTACCACCCCTGCCAGCTGCTGGCCGATATGCAGACCTGGATCGAACACCGCGGCAGCATCAGCGGCAAAACCGCGTGCTGGGTGGGCGATGGCAACAATATGTGCCAGTCCTACATCAACGCCGCGCGCCAGTTTGATTTCGAGCTGCGCATCGCCTGCCCGGCGGGTTTCGAACCCAATGCACAGCTGCTGGCCGCCAACGCGGACCGGGTGCGGGTGGAGCACGACCCGCTGCGGGCCGCCGCCGGCGCCGACCTGGTGGTCACCGACGTGTGGGCCTCCATGGGACAGGAGAGCGAGCAACTCGAGCGCGCCAGGTTGTTTGCGCGCTACCAGGTCAATGCCGAGCTGATGAGTCGTGCCGCGAGCGATGCCTTATATATGCACTGCCTGCCGGCGCACCGCGGCGAGGAGATCAGCGCCGAGCTGATGGACGCGCCGGATACGGTCATCTGGGACGAGGCGGAAAACCGCCTGCACGCGCAAAAAGCCCTGCTCGAGACCCTGCTACTGGCCAATCGCTGAGCCGCGGGAAGACGCCATTACGGCACAGTCAACCCCGGCGCGCACGCGGAAAAGCAGGCGGACCGGTCGCCGCACTGACTGCATGCATCGGCAAACCACGCGGTTTCAGAAGCTCACGGTGACACCGGCGTACAGTGAGCGCCCCATGCCCGGCACCGCCACGCCCCAGCCGATGGTGCCGTCGGTCGGCGGCGGGTTGATGGCCATGGTCCTGCCCTGGCCCAGGTAGGCGCCGCCCAGCGGCAGGTCGTAGCTGCGATCGAACAGGTTGTCCACCCCCAGATCAAAACGCAGGCTGTGCCAGGTCACGCTGGTGCGCAGGTTCAGGAGGCTGTATCCCGCGGTCTGGATCTCGTTGCGCACCGCGGAGGTATGGTCCTTGGCGCTCACCGCCAGCCATTCGAGGGCGCCGCTCCAGGCGCCCAGTGCATGGCTCAGTGTCAGTTGTGCATTCAGCGGCATGATGTTGTACAAGTCGTCACCGGTGTCGCGGTTCTCACCCCGGGTGTAGTTGAGCAGGCCGCTCAGGCCCCACTGTCCCCAGGCAGTCGCCCCCAGCGCCACCCGGCCGCTGACATCCAGCCCGTACAGTCGGGCGGACTGGTTGGCGAACTGCAGCACGTTGAACTGCTGCGCGGCAAAGCCGGGGCGCGCCACGGCGTCGATATAATCGTTTACTCGCGTGTAGTAGGGCGTGATGCGCAGCTCCCACTGCCGCTGGTGGTGATGCCAGTCGAGCGTTGCGGAAACCGTGTGAGCCTGCTCGGGATCGAGGCCGATATCACCCACGTAGCCATTGCCGTCACCCACGAAGTTGTTCATCACCGCCGCCATCGGCCAGCTCGACCAGGTGTAGCGCTCGTAGAGGTTGGGCGAGCGAACCTTGCGCGCGATACCGAATTCAACCGCGGCGGTGGCATCGAAGGTGTATCGGGACAGCGCCGTGATATCCCAGTTGTCGTCACTGCGCGAGCGTTCGCGCGCGTTGAATGCCGCGGCATCGGCCACCTGGTTGCCCATGGCCATGGCGCCGTCACTGTAGCCGCGCACCGGCCCCGCATCGGTTGCAATGCGCTCGTAGCGCACGCCCAGGGAGGTCAGCCAGTGCTCGTCGTGGTGTGCCTCCCACTCGCCAAACACGGCGGTGCGATCACGCTCGCCGTCCTTGATATTGTGGAAGGTGCCGGGCCACATGCCGCTGCCCGAGGGGGGCCACCAGTCGTCGAGGCGGTATTTCTGGTACAGGCCGCCAAAGCGCAGGACCCGGCCCTGCTCCAGGGTCATCTCGGCCTTGAGATTAAGGCCGGTATTGCTGCTCTCGGTCTGCATCGGCATGCCGGCCGCGCAGTTGGTTCCAGCGGGAGCGCACGGTGCGCCGGCGCTGCCCACGTTGGACGCCACCCCGTACCAGAAGCGCTTGTCCCCGCCGAAATTCATGGTGTGATCGACGGCCTCCCGATAGGCCGTGGCCTCCAGCACACCCCAGTCGTATTGCCCGACGTAGCGCAGGTTGAGGCGCAGCTGTTCGTTGTCGGTCATGTCCATGCGCTGGTTCGGATAGTTCTGCAGCGGCACGTCCTGATAGCCGATTTTTGCCTCGGCCAGGTAACCCGCGCCAGCCGCCGCCAGCGCCAGCGTGTGGCTGCGGGTCTCGTAGGCGGTGGAGCCGACCTCGTCGCGGGCCAGTGACTCGCCGGCGCGCCCCGTGTCCGTATAGGACTTGAAATTCGCTCCGGCGCTGTAATTGTCCGCCCGGGTGGTGGCGCCAGTATAGGTCAGGTTGACGCGTTGTGTCGCCAGCGTGGCGTTGAGGTTGAAACCGTGCGCATCGCCGTTGCTGCGATAAAAGGTGCCCGCGTCACCGCTCAGCAGTGCGCCCTCGTGAGCGGCGGCAAATACCGGCTCGGTGGTGCTGGCCAGGATGGTCCCGGCGATGCTGTCGCCGCCGAGGCTGACCGGCGAGATGCCGGTGTAGACGGTGAGCGCCTCGACCCCGGTGGGGTCGACATAGGACAACGGCGGGTTCATATGGTTGGGACAGGAGGCGATCAGGTCCATGCCATCGAGCGTCGTGCGCACCCGGTCACCGGCCAGGCCGTTGATCACCGGCAGGCTGGACACACCGCCCGCGCCCTGCAAATTGACCCCCGGCACACCGCGCAACAAGGCGGCGCTATCGCTGGTCCTGGCGCGCATGCCGGACAGCGCGGCCTTGTCCAGCCGCCCCGCAGGGACCGGGGCGGGTTCCAGGCGCGTGTCCCTGACCACCAGCTCCTCCAGCGCGCTGTCCGGCTGCGACTGGCTCTGGACTGCGGCACCGTGCCAGAGCAGGGGCACGGCGAGACTCACCGCGAGGGCAATGGGTGTTTTGTTGCACGACATCTGTTACTCCCACAGGGCTGTGATTCGGCGCGGCACAGACTAAGCAAAATCGACCCGGTGCGGAATGCGACAAATGGTCGCACAAGCAGTGTGGGGGCCGCGCGCGAGGCGGGCACAGCGCAGCGCACCAATGTATTCGCCGCTTACTCTTCATTCCCTCTGCCGGCGTTGCACTGTACAATGTCCCGCCCCGCTGGGGTAATACGCCAGCCGGAGACGGTGTGCAGCACCGCAGCGCCCCACTCAACCGCGACAGGACATCGATATGATCTATCAGAGTGACTCACTCACGGTGCAAAGCCTGAACAATGGCATCGCAGAGCTGAACTTCGACCTCAAGGGCGAATCGGTCAACAAATTCAACCAGGCCACAGTGGAGTCCCTGCACGCCGCGCTGGATGCGCTGGAAGCCGAGCAGGGCATCCGCGGCCTGCTGATCACCAGCGGCAAGCCCGTCTTTATCGTGGGCGCCGATATCACCGAATTCACCCAACTGTTCGGGGCCGGCAAGGATAAACTCAAGTTTTTCACCCGCGCCAACAACGCCAACTTCAACCGCCTTCAAAACCTGCCCTACCCCACCTGTGTCGCGATCAACGGCTTCGCCATGGGCGGTGGGCTGGAAGTTTGCCTGGCCTGCGACTTGCGGGTGATGAGCACCACCGCCAGGATCGGCCTGCCCGAGACCAAGCTGGGTATCCTGCCGGCCTGGGGCGGCACCGTGCGCCTGCCCCGCATCCTGGGCGTCGATGAAGCCGTCACCTGGATCGCCACCGCCGCGGATAAAAGCGCGGATGCCGCCCTCAAAGCCGGCGCGGTGGACGCAGTGGCCGAGCCGCAACAGTTGCGCGAAGTGGCCATCACCACCCTGCGCGGCGCCATCGACGGCAAGCTGGATTATGCCGGCCGCCGCCAGGCGAAGAGCAGCCCGCTCCCCCTGAACGACACCGAGGCCACCATGGCGTTCACCACCATCAAGGCGATGGTGGCACAACAGGCGGGCAAGCATTACCCGGCGCCGCTGCAAGTGGTGGACGTGATTGAAAAAACCCGCAACATGGGCCTGGAAGAGGCCCTTGCGGTCGAGGCCGAAGGCTTCGCGGAACTGGCAGTCACCCCCCAGGCCAGCGCGCTGGTCGGGGTGTTCCTGAACGACCAACTGCTGGGCAGGAAAGCCAAACAGTGGGAGCAACAGGCCGACCGGAAAGTCGAGCGCGCCGCGGTGCTGGGCGCCGGCATCATGGGCGGCGGCATCGCCTACCAGTCGGCGCTCAAGGGTGTGCCCATCAAGATGAAGGATATTGCCCAGTCGGGCCTGGATCTGGGCATGGGCGAGGCCGGCAAGCTGCTGTCCAGGCAGGTCAATCGAGGCCGTATGAGCCCCGAAAAAATGGCCGGCATCCTGTCCAGCATCGACCCCACCCTGTCCTATGAGGGTTTCGGCGAGGTGGATATCGTAGTGGAGGCCGTGGTGGAAAACCCCAAGGTCAAACACGCGGTACTGGCAGAGACCGAGCGGCAGATCGGCGAGGACGCCATCCTGGCGTCCAACACCTCGACCATTTCCATCACCCATCTGTCCGAGGCCCTTGAGCGCCCGGAAAATTTTTGCGGCATGCACTTCTTCAACCCGGTGCACGCCATGCCGCTGGTGGAAGTAATCCGCGGAGAAAAAACGTCCGACACCGCTATCGCGCGCACCGTGGCCTACGCCAACAAGCTGGGCAAAAAGGCCGTGGTGGTCAGGGACTGCCCGGGCTTCCTGGTAAACCGGGTGCTGTTCCCGTACTTCGACGGCTTTTCCAAGCTGCTGCGTGACGGCGCCGATTTCCAGGCGGTAGACAAGGTCATGGAGCGCTGGGGCTGGCCCATGGGTCCGGCCTACCTGCTCGACGTGGTGGGTATCGATACCGGCGTACACGCCGCCAAGGTCATGGCAGAGGGTTTTCCGGACCGCATGGCACTGGATTTCAAAACCGCCACCGAGGTGATGTTCGAAAACGAGCGCTACGGCCAGAAAAACGGCAGGGGCTTCTACGAGTACGTGCCGGACAAGCGCGGCAAGCCGAAAAAGACCGTCAGCGAACAGACCTACAAGCTGCTCGAGCCGGTCACCGGCGAGCGCACCGAATTCGAGCGCGAGGACATCATCGCCCGCATGCTGCTGCCGATGGCCACCGAACTGGCACGCTGCCTGGAGGAAGGCATCGTCGGCTCTCCCGCCGAGGCGGATCTGGCACTACTCTACGGAATCGGCTTCCCCCCCTTCCGCGGCGGGATTTTCCGCTGGATGGACACCGTGGGGCTGGCGCATATTGCCGAGACCTCGAAGAAGTTCGCCCACCTGGGCAAAAGCTACGAACTCACCGAGGGCATGCGGTCCAGACTCGCCGCCGGCCAGACGTACTATTAAATCCACGGGTGTCGAGAGGAGAAATACGGTGAATTTGAATCCGAGAGACGCAGTCATTGTCGATTACGCCCGCAGCGCCATGGGTCGCTCCAAGAACGGCTGTTTTCGCCACGTGCGCGCCGATGACCTGTCAGTAGCCGTAATCAAGGGCCTGCTGGCACGCAACGAAAAACTGGACCCGGCCGAGATTGATGACCTGATCTGGGGCTGTGTGCTGCAGCGCGGCGAACAGGGTATGAATCTGGGCCGTGCGCTGATCCTGGGCGCGCAACTGCCCTTTACCATTCCCGGCCAGACGGTCAACCGGCTGTGCGGCTCGTCCATGACGGCACTGCAGACAGCGGCCGCGAACATCATGGCCGACGTGGGCGATATCTACCTGGTGGGCGGCGTAGAACACCTGGGCCACCTGCCGATGATGGGCGACGTCGACCCCAATCCGCGCCTGGGCCTGAACGTCGCCAAGGCAGCCGGCATGATGGGCATGACCGCCGAATACCTGGCGCTGCTGCACGGCATCGATCGCGAGGCGCAGGACAAGTTCGCGCTGCGCTCCCACCAGTTGGCGCACCGGGCGACCGTGGAGGGCAAATTTGCCCGCGAGATCATCCCGGTGGAAGGCCACGACGCCGACGGCGCGCTGATCCTGGTGGAGCAGGACGAGACCATTCGCCCCGACACCACCCTGGAGGGGCTGGCCGCGCTGCCCCCCGCCTTCAACCCGCAGGGCGGCACGGTGACCGCCGGCTCCTCGTCGCAGATCTCCGACGGCGCCTCGGCCATGCTGGTGATATCGGCGCAGCGCGCCCAGGCCCTGGGCATGACACCCATCGCCCGCATCCGGGGTATGGCGCTGGCCGGCGTGGACCCGTCGATCATGGGCTACGGTCCGGTACCCTCCACCCGCAAAGCCCTGAAAAAACTGGGCCTGACCATGCAGGATATCGACGCGGTCGAACTCAACGAGGCCTTTGCCGCGCAGTCGCTGCCGGTACTCAAGGACCTGGAGCTGCTGGATGACCTGGACCAGAAGGTGAACCTGCACGGCGGCGCCATCGCCCTGGGCCACCCCTTCGGCTGTTCCGGCACGCGCATCACCGGCTCGCTGCTGAACGTGATGAGCGAGCGCGGCGCGAGCCTGGGCGTATCGACCATGTGCATCGGCCTGGGACAGGGCATCACCACGGTCATCGAGCGCGTCTGAGCGCAGCCGGCACCGTAATGGCCGGTGGCGGACCCGCCTGCCGCCGGCGCTACACCGGCCCGGACAGCAGCGCGTCCACGCGCACCAGTGCATCCAGCAACTGCCCGGTGGCCAGCCCGGAGCCGCGGAAATACTCCTCGGCCATGGGCGCGATACCACACTGCGCCGGCAGCGCCTGATGCTGTTCCAGCATGCTGTAGAGCGTCGGCAGAAAAATAAACTGCAACCACTGGGGCAGCGTCAGTGTATCCACGGCAAAGGGTTGGTCGGAGGCCAGCGCCTCGCGCGGCGGCGCCGCGGCCTGCCACAGTCCCAACTGGCGCAACTGCGCCTCGATATCGATCAGCACGGCGGCAATCTCGGTGTGCATAACGACCCTCCCCCAGGCGGGTAGCGGCCACACGGCAGGACCCGTCTGGCCAAAAGCGGCATGGTATCACCTGGCAAGCGCATATTTCATACCGCTAGCTTTGACCCCGGGCGCGGTAATCGCTACGCTTGCCCGGCAGTGACGCGTTCTCGCCAGGTCGCTGTGGGCGTGTCCAGCGCGGGTGTAGTTCAATGGCAGAACGGCAGCTTCCCAAGCTGCATACGGGAGTTCGATTCTCCTCACCCGCTCCACTTTCCCGGCAAGAACCAATCCGGCAGCGGCTACTGTCACACGCGATAATCCCACACGCCCGTCGACGTTCAAGTAATCGTCCACGTGCGCGAACTGTCTGTTTATTGCAATACTGTTTACGCGCGACATACAATCGCAGCAGACTTATACGTCACTATCGAGATATCACCATGGACGAAAAAAGTGCAGACACGCGTATTCAACTCACGGACGGGACCATTGCACAGTCTGATCTGGGAAGAACCCTGTTCCATGAGCACATCTTTCTGGGCATGCCCGGCTGGAACCTGGATATCAAGGCGCCCAGGTTTGTGCGCAGCGAGGCGATGGCGCAGGTAGTCGACAAACTGCAGGAACTCAAAGACCATGACTGCCAGACAATCATCGATCCCTGCCCCATGGACCTCGGACGGGATGTCGAGTTTATCGCCGAAGCCGCGCAGCGCTCAGGCATCAATATTATCTGCGCCACCGGCGTCTACACGGAACAGGACGGCATACCCTTCACCTTTCGACACATGCCGCGCGAAGATATCGTTGAACTGTATATGAAGGAGATTGTGGACGGCGTTGGAGATACCGGCATCAAGGCCGGCGTCATCAAAGTCGCTTCCGGGTCCGATCCGAACAACGAATACGAGCAGAAAATGATTGGTGCGGGGGCCGAAGTATCGCGCCTGACCGGCGTGCCGATTATTTCCCACACGCACGGCCACAGTCACGGCCATGAACAAGTCGACGTGGTCGAACAAAATGGCGGCCGCTCGGAGTGCATGGTTGTCGGCCACTCCGATGGCAACGCGGACCCGGAGTATGCGATTTCACTGGCCAAACGGGGAGCCTTTGTCGGTTTTGACCAGTTCGGACTCGAATTCTTTGTGTCGGACGAAGTACGGATTGAGAACCTGATGGCGGCCGTCCACGCCGGCTACCGCGATCAACTCCTGATATCGCATGACCACGCGATATGTCTGCTCGGGCGCGGGGCCGCTATATTTGCCGAGTTGGCACCGCAGTCGAGCCTCATCCACATTTTCGAGAAGATCATTCCCCGGCTGCTCGAGCTCGGACTTTCAAAAAAGGGCCTTCCCCAATCGTAGTGGG
>JAGRIH010000033.1 GCA_020443345.1 Halioglobus sp. | reverse complement strand
TTTTATGAAAAGAACTTCAGTCTAGAGCCTGTCGGACTTAGGACAATTCTACTGCGGCGGCGAGAAATCGGTGTATTTTTTCACGCATTCTCGTTACATAGGCACCACTATGCGCCTCAAATACGCGAAAAACTATCCTCGATTTCCCACTCGCCTCGTGACGAACCCCTAAGTTCGACAGGCTCCCGGGACCGCCCATCACCGGCGGTCCGGTTTAAAATGTTCTTTCCGGCACGGCAAGTTTATTGCAAACCCATGTCGAGACTGCTCTATTAGCCCCCTGGCGGGAACCTGGGCGCACCCGACGGCAGCCGCACGCTACCCGGGGCATTGACGCGCTATAGTTGGCTATCCTACGCGCTGCTTTCACCGGCGCAAGTCGCTGTTTACACTGGGCGTTTTTTCTTTGCTCGGGGCGCGGCTTGCACCCTCTCCGGAGTGCACAAATGACAAGCACCACCGCCGATCGGGCACGTATGCGGTCCCGGGAACTGACCGGCATGAGCTGGGCCCACTTTCTCAACGACGGGGCGGCCAACTACCTGCCGGGGATTCTGCCGGCGCTGCTGGTGTCGCTGAATCTGTCGATCGCACTGGCCGGCACGATCATGGGCGCGCTGTTGATCGGCCAGACCCTGCAGCCGCTGGTGGGACTGTTCGCCGACCGGGTCGGCGGGCGCGCGATGGTGATTTGCGGCCTGTTTGGCTCATCCCTGGGCGGCGCCCTGATCGGCTTTGCCTACAATCTCTGGTCGCTGCTGGCGGTGCTGACCCTGATCGGGATATCCAACGCGTTCTTTCATCCGCAGGCGCTGGCCGGTGTCAGGCAACTCAGCGGCCACAGGCCGGGCCTGGCCATGTCGGTGTTCATGGTCGGCGGCGACGTGGGGCGCGGCATATGGCCGGCCATCACCAGTTGGCTGGTGGTCCAGTGGGGTCTGGGCTATCTGTGGGTACTCGCCCTGCCCGCCCTGCTGACGCTGCCGTTTCTCACCCGGTGGACGCCCCGGGTGGCCCCGCGAGCGCGGCGCACCACGCCTATTGTCTGGCGCCAACATGCCGGGCCGATGTCGCGACTGGTGGTATTTTCCACCCTGCGTTCGCTGATGATTATCTCGGTAGTGACCTTCGTACCCCTGATGTGGACGCAGGCGGGCGGTTCGCTGATCACGGCCGCGAGCTTGGTCACGGTCATGCTGCTGGTCGGGGTGATCGGCAATGTGGGCGGTGGCCGCCTGTCCGATCGCGTCGGCAAGCGCCCGCTGCTGGTCGCGGCCATGGTCCTGGCGGTGGCCATGCTCGCCGTGTTCCTGCAGGTGAGCGGCCCCTGGCTGTGGCTGGTACTGGGTGTTTTGGGCATCAGTTTGTCGGCCACCATGCCGTTGGGCATACTCGTTGCCCAGGATATCCTCCCTGGGAATCACTCGCTGGGCGCGGGGCTCGCCCTGGGCCTTGCCAACGGGCTCGCGGCCCTGGGCATCGTGGCGCTCGGCCCCGTCGCCGCCCTGTGGGGCCCGGTGGCGCCGCTGTGGGTGGCCCTGGCCGGTGGCATAGCCTGTATACCGCTGGCAATGAGCCTGCCGGAACATGCGCCGCCACCCCGATAAGCGCAGCCTATAATAACGAAGACTGCCCACAGACCTTCCTTCGAAACGTCCTCGGCGCATTTATCCGACATACGGTGTTTGTTAAGCTCATCCCCACGTGTTCTGTGCAGTATACTTGTCGTTTCCAATCACGGCCGCACACTCAGCTCTCGACTGTTGAAAACGGGCGGGCCGCTATATCAAACCACTGCACCACACCGGGGAGTCGCTCTATGTTATCGCAGCAGGAATTGTCGGATCGATTCGAGATCCAGGATCTCGTGTTCCAATACGCCCACCTGATCGACAGCAAGAACTTCGATGCTCTGCGCGATGTGTTCAGCGAGGACGCCCATGTCGATTACGGTGTTTACGGTGGCAGCGTCGGCGACCTGGAGACCACGATCGACTATTTGAAATCGGCGCTTGCCAGCGGGGTTTTTCCCAATACGCAGCATCTCAACGCAAACGTCCAGATCAGTGTCGATGGCGATAGCGCGACGGGGCGGGTGATGTGCTTCAACCCAATGGATATGAGCCTGCCCGATGGCGGCCGCCAGACCTTCATGCTGGGCCTGTGGTACGTGGACAGCTACCGCCGCACCAAAGACGGATGGCGTATCAGCCAGCGGCGCGAGGAAAAGAGTTGGGTGTTCAACGCCCCCGACTTCATGGACATCTGAAGCGCGGCGTGAAATCATCGCGCATAAGCAAGCGAGCGGCCGTCGCGCCGGTGAGCCAGCAGTTTCTCGACGAGGTTCGACGACACAACCTGGGCCATTTGCTGCTGGCGCTGGCCAACGATTTTGAAGCCCGCGTCCTGCAACGCTACGCGCAGATTGGCTACGCGGACATCCGGCCGGTACACGGCGCGCTGCTGCGCAATCTGGAAATCGGCGGTACACGGCTCACCGCGCTGGCGCACCGCGCCGGCATGACGCACCGGGCGATGGCGAAAATCGTCGCGGACCTTCAATGCAGGGCCTATATCGAGCGCGGGGAGGATCCCACCGACGCCCGGGCAACACGGATCACCTACGCCCCGCGCGGTCTGCGGCTGCTCCGCGACTCCCAAACGCAAATCGATCGGATCTATATCGACTACGCCTCACTGGTGGGCACGCACAGCCTGGCGCGCCTCGAAGAGGGGCTCAAACTGGCGATTGCCCGTCTGGGCATACAAGTCGTCAGGGGCGGATTACAGGCACTGGAAGACGAGGCAGCCAGATCGCCCGATCCATCCTCCGAGGCGCACCTGCACCATAATCTCGGCCGCTATCTGGCTGAACTGGCCAGGGACTACGAGGTCCGCTGCAAGGACATCATGCTCAAGCTGGGGCACGAGAGCATCCGCTTCGACCACCTCGCGGTGCTCAGCCACCTGGATGTCGCAGGCACGGACCACTCCACTCTGGCCGAGCGCGCAGGCATCAGCATGCAGGCGATCGGCAAGCAGGTGCGCGCACTGCAGCGCCTGGGTTATGTGGCCAATGAAGTGGACCCCCGGGACAGGCGCGTGCGCCGCGTGTCGTTTTCCCCGCGCGGCTATCATTTCATCACGGACCTGCTAACGGCTTTCCAGCAAATTGAATACGACTATCTGGAAATGGTCGGCCGCCGCAACTACCGCTCGCTGAAAAAACAACTGGAAACCTTTGCCGCCCGCTTGCAGCTTAGCATTCCGGTCAGGCGGGCGAAACCCGGGTAGCGAACGAGAAACGGACTCACCACGGCACCTCTAGCGCCCCTTCGTCGATCGGGGCAAAGCCGAACACCTTTGTGGCACAACCCGAGCGCGTGTCATTCGCTGCCCCGTTGTTGTTCGTCGCTGAAGTTCTGCCACTTCCGCGGAGTTGCCGGTGGCGTCGTGTCGACATCAAAATTCATAAATCACATCGATACCGTAGGTGCGCGGCTCGCCCCATACGGTGGCGCCGCCAAACAGAGGACTGTTGATGTAGGCGTACTCCTTGTCCGAGAGGTTCTTTCCCCACAGCGCGACCCGCAGGCTGCCGGTCGGCAGGCCCGGAATATCCGCCAGGGTCAAGCGCGCGTCGGTCAGCCCGTGGGCCTCGATGAGGTAGTCGCCGTTGATGGTGCTGGTGGTAATAAAATAGTCGTCCACCCAGGCATAGTTGATGTACGCACTCAGCGTCCCGATCGCCGTGTGTGCGACAGTGTAATTCAGGTTGGCGCGAACGCTGTGCTGCGGCGCATTGATAAACTCGAAATTATGGGTGACATCGCGACCGATGCCGTCTTTGATGGTGTTGTAGCGCGCGTTCAGGTAACCGTAATTCAGGCCCAGTGTCAGGTCGCTGGTCAGTGCGGCGGTGACATCGAGCTCGACGCCCTGGATCTCGGCCTCACCGGCGTTCAGGATATCCGATTTGCTGGGGTCGTTGATATCGGTCTGGGTGTTGATCTGAATGTCGTCGTAGTTGGCCTGAAAGATCGCCAGGTTGCTGCGCACCCGGTTTTGCCACCACTGCGCTTTCAGACCGAGCTCATAGGACACCAGGGTTTCTTCATCGAATCCGCGTTCAAAAAACGCAATGGTCGAGGCGCGCATATTGAAACCACCGGTCTTGTAGCCCTCGGCAATTTTCGCGTAAACACTGGCGTCGTCGCTCACGTCATAGGATACGACCACGCTGGGGCTCACGTTAGTGAAATCCTTGTCACCGCGGCCAGATTGCGCGGTCGGCGACAGCACGGTGCCGGTTGCCAGCAGACGGGTATTGCGAATTATCTCGGCCTCGCGCTGGTCTTCCGACCAGCGAAGGCCGCCGGTGATGTGCAGGCGCTGATTCAGCGCTACTGGAGTATAGGTGAGTTGCCCGAAGGCGGCGATGGCCTCGTTGTCGATATCGGCGCCGGTGAACAGGCTGATTCCGAAACCGGGCAGATTGTTGAACGTTTCCCCCTCCCCGTCCTCGGTGAAATAGTATAGCCCGAGAGTGTAGGCGATACGGCTGTCCAGGGCGTCGCCGAGCAGATGAAACTCCTGGCTGAACTGATCCTGCTCCACCGTGGCATCGATGTTGAACGGTGTATTGGGCCTGCCGGTACCGGACAGGTAATCCTGGAACACATAGCTGTCGAGATCCCGGTAGCTGGTAATCGAGCGCAGTGTCAGCGTGTCGGACAGGACCCAATTCACGGTGATCTGGTGGCCGGAGGTGGTTACATCATTGGGTTTGATCAACTGGCCGCCGGCCTGGCTAGCGCTCGGGCGGCTGGAAGGTTCTGCGAGTATTGTCGGCGCCTGGTAATCGGGCGCATCCTCGATGCGTGAACGGTCGTAACTGTAACGGATATCCAGCGCCGAGCTGGCACGCCACAGCATATCCAGACGCGCAGCATTGCGGTCTTCGTCGCCGTAATTGTCCTCACCCAGGCCGCGGTTTTTGATAAAACCGTCTCTGCGCGTGTCCAGGTAGTAGCCACGCACCGCGAGCGCGTCGGTCACCGGGATATTCACCATTGTTCTGGAGCGGAATTGATCGCGCCTGCCCACGGTAAATTCCTGGCTGAAGTCCCACGTCCCGAGTTCCGGTATGACCGTGATAAAATTGACCGCGCCGCCGGTGGCGTTGCGACCATAGAGAATCCCCTGGGGCCCGCGCAGGACTTCAATCCGCTCGATATCGGCCAGTTCCATCCCCATACCCTGATTGCGGCCGACATATCCGCCGTCGATATACACCGCGACACTCGGGTCCTGAGTGATCTGGTCATCGAAATTGCCCACACCGCGGATGAATATCCGCGGTGTAGTGGCGCTGTTCGGGTGCGGTGTGGTAAGGAAATTCGGGATATTGATGCCGATGTCGTTGATATCCCCGATCGAGAGTTTTTCCAATTCGTCGCTGCCCAGCACCGCCAGCGAGATCGGGGTATCCTGCAGGCTCTCGGTGCGCTTCTGCGCGGTGACGATGACTTCCTCCAGGGTTTGGGCCGCAGCAGACTGGCTGAACAGCACTGTTAAAGACATTGTCGCCAGCGGCGCCAGCAGTTTGCGCTGTCGGTTTGCTTTTGGTGTGTTAGCCACGACTACCTCCTTTTATTGGCACTCTCCTTAGTGCAGATTATCGCTCCGCGGGTGGACTCCGTTCGGGCGCACTGCCGATGTATGCCGCGCGATAGGCTCTGAAATCCTCGCACAAGCCCTCGGGTGTCAATCCAAACTGCTCCGGTGTATAGCGGTGCGGCTGGCGATCCTCGCGCTTGTTGTCACGCAGCCAGCGCTCCATGGCAGTGGCGGCGCGTGCATCGAGCTCGAGGGACAGCCGTTCGTAGAGTTGTTGCACGACGCCGATGGGATCGCTGACAATATCCTTGTACCGGACATCGATAAACTGGTCCGGATACTGATCTCTCACCGCGATCGCGCGCGCCATACTGCGGGCAAACTTGTCACTCCAGTGACGGGCAAACGCCACCTTGTCGACCGCATCGCTACCCAGGCTCGCCAGAGCAAAATTCAAGCTGCACAGAGAGGGGATAGTCTGCAGCGGATCGCGGTGGGTCTGGATTACGGTGGCCCCGGGGAACACGCGCAGCAGCAGGTCCAGGTGGTGCAGGTGGTGGGGCGCTTTCAGCAGCCACCTCGTCGCCTGCTGTCCCTTGCGCTTTTTCTGCCACTGCAGAAATTGCAGCAGCTGGTACAAATAGCGGTAACCGGGGGTATTGTCATGAGTTTCCAGCCAGCGGGCGTAACCCGGAAGCCAGGCGAAAGACTCCGGCAGTGTGCTGTAGAAGCTCTGCTCCAGCAACATCACTTCCTCATCGGGCGCACAGGCATCGAGCGGGTGCATGGATGCCAGGTCCGGATTTGCCGCAAGCATCTGCGCAACTTCGGCCTTCGCCGGGGGGATGCGACTATCCGGCCCCTTGAAATCGTTTTCGGAGGCAGGTACCGGATAGCGGGTCTCGTACCAAAGGGGCGTATAAAAGCGCTGGTCACAGGCCATGAGCCGCTGCAGCATGGTGGTGCCTGTGCGCATCAGACCGACGATAACGATCGGCGGTGCTATCGGTTCATCGAGTATTTGTGGGAAGCGTTTAACCCAGTCCCGAAACTGCAGGCGGTTGACCAGCAGGTCGACAATCCGGGTGTACTGGCCGTAGCGACCGACAGCACAAAGCTGCGCCTCGCTGTCCAGCGACTGAAGCAGTGCCCGCAGTGGCGGCACAAATTGCTCTGCGCCAAAATCGGCAAGCCCCGCTTTTTCCCTGGCCGCGGCCAATACCGCCTGCATTTCCAGAGACACGGCCGGCACTGATTCGCTAGCCATTCTCGCTAGTCGCCACTGGCGGGCTGCTCGTAGTCGTACAGCAAATGCTCCGAGCAATTCCCCACGAAATCGACGAGCATGCAGCGCTCCTGGAAACGCCACTCACCGGTGACCCTGATAAATCTGTCGCGGTAGCGACCGGCCATAATCGCTTGCAACGGCAGCGTTTGGGTGGCCTGTAGTACCGTCCAGGCGGAGCGTGCCGTGGCCGTATCGCCATTCACTTCGATAATCACGTTAGTGGTGATATGCCGGGTTTTCGGTGTACCGGTGTCGGGAAAAATGCGGCAGGCGCGGCGATACATCGCGAACACTTCGTCGTATCCCTCAACGCGACTGCCGTGTGCGGGAGCGACAATCGCCGCCTCGCGAAACAACTCAGCAACCCCTTCCAGATCGCCATTGTCAATGCGCTCCGCATAGGTATAAACCAGGTTCTCGATACGCCTGCTAGCGCTGCCCTATACCCATAACTTTCGC
>JAGRIH010000032.1 GCA_020443345.1 Halioglobus sp. | reverse complement strand
CAGGCTGCTCCACCCCGCATCAAAAACATCTCGCTGTGAAGGCCCCTTGGCACTCCACGATGGACCGGTCCCGTCATCCCGGCCCCAATTCGAGGGTGTGCATTATAGGTAGCACATCCGGCCCGGTCAACCGTGGCCGAGGGGAAAAACGCGGGTATTTTCAGCGTCCCGTCCCCCTCCGTTGAAGCGGGGCCGGACAGTTCCCCAGGCGACACTGCGAATCCATCGACAGGTTGTCAGCCTCGGACCATGCGCGCGCAGGCTATGATGCCACGGCGACGGCGTTGATCTCCACCAGCCTCTCCGCTCGTAGGCCAGACCCGCGATGCCCACCACGCGAAGGCAGAGCGGACTGCCCCCTTTTTCTCGGTCTCAAATGGTGCCGAAGGCGGGATTTGAACCCGCACGAGCCTGGCTCACTACCCCCTCAAGATAGCGTGTCTACCAATTCCACCACTTCGGCAAATTCTTCTTCAGTGCTCAGTCGAGCTGCGGTACGTCCTCCGCGGGGGATGGTGCCGTCGCCACCGGCGGTTCGTCATCCAGCACCGGCAGCTCCCCGTCAGTCGCCTGCTCCTGCTCGACTACCGGCTGGGGGATGTCCAGGTCCAGGTCGTCCACCCTGGCGGACTTCTGGTTGGCCAGCAGGGCCAGACTGAAGCTGCTGGCAAAGAACAGGACGACCAGCCAAGCGGTCGCGCGGGTCAGCACGTTGCCGCTGCCATCGGAACCAAACAGGGTCTGCGACGCCCCGGCACCGAAGGAGGCGCCCATGTCGGCGCCTTTGCCCTGCTGCAGCATGATCAGGCCGATAATGGCCAGCGCGACCAGCAGGTGCACAATTAAAATGATCTGCTCCATAACTGTCCAGTCCCTCCAGGGGACATCATTAATCCGGTGTCTCAGACTGCCGCTGCGGCATCGATGATCGCCAGGAAGTCCGCGGCGATCAGTGCGGCCCCGCCCACCAGGGCACCGTCGATATCGGGCTGCGCGAACAAGTCCCGGGCGTTGCCGGGTTTGACGCTGCCACCGTACACCACTCGGGTGGCACGTGCATCGACAGTATCAAATGCGTCCAGGCAGCGGCGGATATAGGCGTGCATTTCCTGGGCCTGCTGCGGCGTGGCGGTCAGCCCGGTACCGATCGCCCACACCGGCTCATAGGCCACTACCAGACCGGCCAGATCCGTCTGCTCCGCCAGCGCGCCGGTCAGCTGCCCCAGAACGACCAGTTCGGCGGCCCCGCTCTCGCGCTGCTCGCGGGTCTCTCCCACACACAAAATCGGCTGCAAGCCGGCGGACACTGCTGCGGTGAGCTTGGCCGCCACCAGATGGTCAGATTCTGTATGATACTGGCGCCGCTCCGAATGCCCCAGGATCACGCACGCACATCCCAGGTCGGCCAGCATCGGTGCCGCGACCTCCCCGGTATACGCCCCCGATGGCATATGGCTGCAGTCCTGCGCGCCCACTGCCAGCGGCGAACCGACACACAGCTCCAGCGCCTGCGCCAGGTGCACAAAGGTGGGACAAACGGCGACTTCGACCTGTTGCGCGGTTACCGCACCGAGCAATTCACTCAGCAGGGAAGCGACACTGGCCCGCGAGCCATGCATCTTCCAGTTTCCCGCAACCAGCGCCTGGCGCATACCCACCTCCCGGCGAAAAAGCGGCGGCAATCTTAACCAAGATAACGTCGCGTTACAAGGCACTGCCCCCGCGACGGGCATATTCGGCCTTGAGGTCTTTTTTCAGGACCTTGCCCGTGGCGTTGCGCGGCAGCGGTTTGTCCAACAGCCAGATATGTTCGGGCACTTTAAAGCGGGCGAGCTGCTCCGCCGCATAGGCCTGGATATCTTCTGCCGATGGCGATTCACCGGCTTTGGGCACCACCGCAGCCGCGACCCGCTCTCCGAGTTTGGTATCTTCCACGCCGAATACGGCGACTTCTTCCACCGCCGGATGATCGAAAATCACCGCTTCGATTTCAGCCGGATAGATATTTTCGCCGCCGCGGATGATCATGTCCTTGGCGCGGTCAGACAGAAACAGATAGCCCTCTTCGTCGAAATAACCGACATCGCCGGACTTGAACCAGCCGTCCCGAAACTCCTCTGCATTGGCGTCGGGGCGCTTCCAGTACTGCGCTATCAGCGCGGGGGTCTTGATCCACAGCTCTCCGGCCTCGCCCGGGGGCAGTACGCGGCCCTGCTCGTCCCGGACCTCGATCTCGACACCGGGATGCCTGAAGCCGGCACTGCGCGGCTTCTCCAGAAAGGGCTTGCCGGTAAAGGCGGCGCCAAGGGAATTGGTTTCGGTCAGGCCCCAGCCGGTGCCGGGGTAGCCTTTGGGAAATTTCTGCCGCAGCAGCCGCGACAACACCGGTGGCGTCGCCGAGCCGCCACCGCCGAGCGCGAACAGGCTGGACACGTCCGTCTTGTCCAGCAGCGGCGACTCCAGCAACTGCAGCAGCATCGACGGCGCTGCGCTGAGAAAGGACACGTGCTCGGACTCAATCAGTTCCAGGGCTCGCTTGACGTCCCACTTGTACATCATGACCACGCGACGCCCGGCCTTGAAAGCGGTCAGGAAAACCGCGTGGCAACCGCTGACATGAAACAGCGGCACTGCCAGCATCTGCGTCGGCTCGTAGCCGGTACTCATCATGGCCTGCATCGTCTCGGGGTTGATCATGGCGAGTGCGGCGGCGGAGACTTCCATGTTGGCGACCGCCTGGCACACGGCCCGGTGCGTCGACAGGGCGCCCTTGGGGTTACCCGTGGTGCCCGATGTGTACATCATCATGGCGTAGTCCTCGGGCGCAATCTCGACCGCGGGCATAGCCGCGGCTTCGTGACCGGCGATGAAATCATCGAGCGATACGGCGTTTTCGGGCAGCTCATCCCCGCTCGGTCGCGCCACGATGGCCCGCACCCCCAGACCCGGCAAGCGATCGGCGATCAGATCCAGCCGCTGCTGGTCGCAGATGACCACCGGCGTCTCGGCGTCAGTCAGCGCAAACTCCAGCTCCCGGGCCTGCCCCCAGCTGTTGAGGGTCACCGCTATCGCCCCGATCGAAGTAATCGCGATGTAAGCCGCCATCCACTCGGGGTAGTTGCGCATGGCGATGGCTACGCGGTCGCCCTTGGCAATACCGTACTCGTGCACCAGCTGATGGCCCATGCTGGCGGCGAGCTGCAACAGCCTGGCGTGACTCCAGCGCTCGCCCTCGTAGACCAGAAACTCCTTGTCGCCATGGGTCGCCGCCTGCGCCCACACATCTAGCAGCGTGGCGGGGGCGGTCTTGATGACGTTATAGGAAACACCGTGATAGGCCTCCCTGACCGTCTCGAAGGGTGCGCCGGGGCCCGTCAGTTGTGCCAGTGCCCGGTCAAATGCCTGTTTTAGCTGTCCCATGTTTGCTCCCCTCCCACTTTGCAATCGAGAAATGTCCCACACCGGCAGTCGATCAGCGGTGCGCGGCGGGCGCGGCGCGCCGCTGGCAACCCGCTGCGGGCGATCAGGCCAGCGCCCGTTCCACCTCCGCCGCCAGTTCGCAACACAGGCTCTGCACCTGCGCGGCATCGTCGCCTTCCACCATCACCCGCACTTTCGGCTCGGTGCCGGACGGGCGCAGCAGTACGCGGCCGCGGCCGCCCAGTTGCGCCTGCACGGCGCCAACCGCCGCCGACACCTGGGGATGGTCGTCCAGATTTACCCTGCCCTTGATGTCGACATTGATCATGGTCTGCGGGTACTTGGTCATGCCCGCACGCAGTGTCGCGAGGTCGATATCGGCGTCCCGGATCGCCCGCAGCACCTGCAGGGCAGCGACAATGCCGTCGCCGGTGGTGGTGATATCCGAGCAGATGATATGCCCGGAGGATTCACCACCGAGGTGCCAGCCCTCCGCCTCCATCATTTCCTTGACGTAGCGATCGCCCACACGGGCCCGCACAAACCGCAAACCTTCGCTGCGCAGCGCCAGCTCCAGGCCCAGGTTGGACATCTGCGTGCCGACCACGCCGGCATCGCTGCGGCCGCTGGCCAGTCGATGCCTGGCGATCAGGTAGATCAGCTCGTCCCCGTCCACCAGCTCGCCGGCGCCGTCGACGAATAGGACCCGGTCGCCATCGCCATCGAACGCGACACCCAGGTCGACACCGCGCTCACGCACCAGCGTCGACAGGGCGGCCATATCCGTCGAGCCGACGCCCGCGTTGATATTGAAGCCGTCCGGCTGCACCCCCATGCTGACCACGTCGGCGCCCAGCTCACTGAACACGGCCGGTGCGATATGGTAGGTGGCGCCGTGGGCGCAATCCACGGCAATACGCATACCGCGCAGGTTGAAGCCCTCGGGCACCGTCGATTTGCAGAATTCGATATAGCGCCCGGCGGCATCCACCACGCGCAGTACTTTGCCGATATCCCGTGAGCGCACGGTAGCCAGATCCAGCGCCAGCTCGGCTTCGATCGCCTCTTCCACGGCATCGGGCAGCTTGGAACCCGTGGCGGAGAAAAACTTGATGCCATTGTCGTAAAACGGGTTGTGGGAGGCGCTGATAACGATACCGGCCACCGCCGCCTGGGTGCGCGTCATCAGGGCCACCGCCGGCGTCGGCATGGGACCCAGTAGCTTGACGTTGATACCGGCCGCTACCAGGCCGGCTTCCAGGGCGGACTCGAACATATAGCCCGACACGCGCGTATCCTTGCCGATGATGACGGTACAGCGCCCGGCGCCGCCCGCCTCCCGCGCAAAGACGCGCCCGCTAGCCCAGCCCAGTTTCAGCACGAAATCCGGTGTGATCGGTGTATCGCCCACCGAACCGCGTATACCGTCCGTCCCAAAATACGTCCTGCCCATCGTTGTTCTACCTCACCCATCACCCGCCGCAGCGCCACCGCACCCGGCCGGTTCTGCCAGGTCGCGTGTTCTTATACTATGTCGTCCAATGCCCCGTCTACTATCTCGTCCACTGCTCGCCATATCGCCACCGCATCGGCTGTTGCGGCCACGTCGTGTGTTCTAATAATAGCAGCTCCGCGCTCCAGCGCGATCACAGCGAGCGCCAGGCTGCCCGGCAGCCGCTGGTCCAGCTCGCGCCCCAGCAGCTTGCCAATCATCGACTTGCGCGAAAAGCCCACCAGCAGGGGCAGGCCCGCCTGCGCCAGCCGCGGCAGCGCGCGCAGCAACTGCAGGTTGTGCGCTAGCGTCTTGCCAAAACCAAAGCCCGGATCCAGCAGCAGTCGCTCCCTGGGGATACCGCCGGCTTCGCACACCACCACCCGCTCGCGCAAATACGCGGCGACCTCGCGCACCACGTCAGTATAGTGCGGCGCCGCCTGCATGGACGCGGGATCGCCCTGCATGTGCATCAGACAGACCGGCAGCCCGCTGAGGGCGGCCGCCTCCAGCGCACCGTCGACCGTGAGCGCGCGCACGTCATTGATCAGTCCCGCGCCGCTGCGGGCCGCGTCGCACATCACTTGCGGCGAACTGGTGTCCACGGAAATCACCACATCCAGCTCCCGCGCGATGCGCTCCAGCAGGGGCAGTACGCGCTGTGACTCTTCGTCGACCGACACCGGCTGCGCGCCCGGCCGCGTGGACTCACCGCCGATATCCAGCACGGTGGCGCCCTGCGCCACCATGTCGCGCGCACGCTGCAGGGCCAGCTCCATATCGAGGCGACCAAAAGGGTAGAGGGAGCCGCCGTCGGAAAAGGAATCCGGGGTGGTATTGATAACACCCATTACGTGCGGGTGCGACAGGTCCAGGCAGCGCCCGGCGCAGTGCAACACCGTGCCGACACGCTGTGGGCGGTCCGTCAAGACGGTATCTGTTCAGTGTTCGCTGGCGGGGCCACCGATCGGTCTGCCGGCGTCCTTCGACTTGGGCTTGGGATCCACGCCCGCACCGGGGGTGGCACCGCCACTGCTGCTATCCCAGTCACTGGGCGGGCGGGGCTTGCGCCCGGCCATAATGTCGTCTATCTGGTCCGCATCGATGGTCTCATACTGGATCAGTGCCTCCGCCATCGCGTGCAGCTTGTCGACATTTTCCTCGAGCAGACTCTGCGCGGTGGAATAGCATTCGTCGATGATGCGACGCACCTCCTTGTCGATCTGCGTCGCGGTTTCGTCGGAAATACCCTGGTGCGGCTGCGCCGCGCTGCGTCCCAGAAAGACCTCCTCATTGCCCTCGTCGTACATCAGCGGGCCCATTTTTTCCGACAGGCCCCACTGGGTGACCATCTTGCGGGCAATTTCGGTGGCCCGCTGGATATCGTTGGCCGCCCCGGTGGTGATGCCGTCCCTGCCCAGCGTCATTTCCTCCGCGATACGCCCCCCGAACAGGCTGCACAACTGGCTGATGATGTGCCGGCGGCTGTGACTGTAGCGGTCTTCCTCGGGCAGAAACATGGTCACGCCCAGGGCGCGACCGCGGGGAATGATACTCACCTTGTAGACCGGGTCGTGCTCCGGCATCAGCCGTCCCACGATCGCATGGCCCGCCTCGTGATAGGCGGTATTGCGCTTTTCGTCCTCGGACATCACCATGGACTTGCGCTCCGCGCCCATCATGATCTTGTCCTTGGCCAGCTCGAACTGCTGCATGCCCACGGTGCGCACATTGGCGCGGGCGGCAAACAGCGCCGCCTCGTTCACCAGGTTGGCCAGGTCCGCACCGGAGAAACCGGGCGTACCGCGCGCAATCTTGCTAGGCTCGACATCCTCCGCCAGCGGCACCTTGCGCATATGCACCTTGAGAATCTGCTCGCGCCCGCGGATGTCCGGCAGGCCGACCACCACCTGGCGGTCGAAACGGCCCGGGCGCAGCAGCGCCGGGTCCAGCACGTCGGGCCGGTTGGT
>JAGRIH010000031.1 GCA_020443345.1 Halioglobus sp. | reverse complement strand
TCAGCTTGCCCGAGAATATGCAACGGCGCCGAAAATGGACAGCGGCACGGTCATCAGCACCACGAAGGGATCGCGCAAACTGTTGAATTGCGCGGCCAGCACCAGGTAGATCAGGATCAGCGCCAGTGTAAAAAGCTGTGGAAACGAGGCGGATTCCTGCACGAACAGCCGCGAGGTGCCGGTATAGCCCTCGCGGAAGCTGGGCGGGGCGAGTTCATGCAGTTTGTCGCGCAAAAACGCCAGCCCGGTGCCGACGCTGTTCGGCGGCTTCATGATGCCCTGGATGGTGGTGCTGTTGAGCTGCTGGTACTGGGTGAGCACATTGGGCTCCACCCGCGTCTGCAGCGAGATCAGCGCGGCCAGCGGCACCAGTTCGCCGCTGGCCGCGCGCACATAGTATTTTTGTAGTTCCGCGCTGTTCAGGCGAAAGCCGCGCGCGGCCTGCGGAATGACCTTGTAACTGCGGCCCTCCAGCGTAAAGCGGTTGATCTCGGACTCGCCGAGCATCGCGTTCAGGGTGTCGCCGATGTCCTGCATGGAAATTCCCAGCCGCGCAGCCCGCGCCCGGTCGATGTCGACCTGTATCTCCGGGCGGCTGAATTCCAGCGTCTGGGTGACAAAAGCAAATAGCCCTGAATCGCGCGCCGCCTGCAGCAATGCGTCGCCGACCGCCATCACTTCCCGGTAATCGGCGGTCGAACCGGCCACGAAACTGACGGGTAAGCCCGCGTCAGCCCCGGGCAGGGACGGTTCTCCAAAGGTGAACAGTTTGAGACCGGCGACACCCTCGAGTTTCTGTTGCAGTTCAGCGTGCACCTGTTGCTGGGTTCGCTCCCGCTCGTCCCAGTTGGTGAGAGACAGGCCGCCAAACACAAAACTGGGTGAGCTGACCTGCCAGGAACTGCGCACCTCCGGAATACCCTTCCAGACAGTGACCACCTGGTCCAGGAAGTAGTTGATGTAGTGGACATTGGCATACTGCGGCTGCTCCGCCATCACATAGATTGCACTGGTGTCTTCCTCGGGGGCCAGTTCCTGCTGAGCCAGGCCCAGCAGTACCGGCAGTGAGCCGATAAGCGCCAGGCTGAACAGCAGCACGGCCCCGCGGTGGGCCAGGCAGTGGCCCAGCGCCTGCTGGTAGCGGCGGGTCAACGCCGTAAAACGCGCATCGAGCCAGTCGGCGAATCGACCCTGCCGGTCATGGCCCTCGAGCACCCGGGAGCACATCATCGGGGAGAGTGTCAGGGCCACGATGCCCGAGATAAAGACCGCCCCGGCCAGAGCCAGGGCAAATTCGCTGAACATGGCGCCGGTGAGTCCGCCGACAAAGGCGATGGGCGCGTAGACAGCAGCCAGGGTCAGTGTCATCGCAATCACGGGAAGCGCGACTTCGCGCGCGCCGGCCAGCGCCGCGGCCATGGGTGTCGCTCCCTGCTCGATGTGGCGGTGGACGTTCTCCACCACCACGATCGCGTCATCCACTACCAGGCCGATGGCGATAATCATGGCCAGCAGGGTGAGCAGGTTGAGGGTAAAGCCCATGACACCGATCAGAAATACCGTGCCGATCAGTGACAGCGGGATAACGACCAGCGGGATGATGACCACGCGCAGGGATCCCAGAAACAGGTAGATCACCAGAATGACGATCACCGCGGCCTCGATCAGGGTAGTGATGACCTCGTTCAACGCCGCGTCGATGGCGATAGAGGAGTCCCAGTCCATCAGCAGTTCCATGTCGGCCGGCAGGGCCCTGCGGATGTGCGGCAGGGCCGCCTTCACCCGCGCGGCGACTTTCATCGGATTGGCTTCCGGCGTGGGCGTGATGGAGATAAACATGGCATCCCGGCCGCTGGAGAACGACTTGAACTGGGAGTTTTCCGCGGCCAGCTCGACATCGGCAACGTCGCCCAGCAGCACGCGTGCGTCGCCATCCTGGCGCACCACCAGTTGCCTGAACGCAGCGGGTGTCTGCATGTCGGTGCGCGCATCCACCGTCGCCCGCACCAGCATGCCCTCGGTGGTGCCGGCGGCGGAGATGTAATTGTCGGTGCCGATGGCGCGATTGATATCCTGTGCCGTCACGCCGAGGGCGGCCATACGCATCGGATCCAGCCAGATGCGCATGGCCAGGAAGCGACTGCCAAAAATCTCGGCGTTGCCGACACCCTCGAGCGTGGCGAGTTCGGGCTGCACCGCGCGCGCCAGCACGTCGCTGACCTGGCCGATACTCATCTGCTTGCTGTAGAACGCCAGGTACATGAGTGCGTCGCCGCCGGTGCCGGTAGTGACAACCGGTTCCTCGATGTCGCGCGGCAGGTTGGTGCGCGCCTCGTTGACCTTGGCGATCACTTCCGAGAGTACGTCGCGGCTGTTTTCGCCCAGGCGCACGTGGATATCGATTTCAGACCAACTGGGATTGGATTCGGAGGTGATGTAGTCGATACCGCTGGCGCCGGCGATACTCAACTGTAGCGGCGTGGTGACAAAGCCCTGCACCGTGCGGGCGCTGGCCCCGGGATAGAACGTATGCACTTTGATGACGCTGTGCTCCAGTTCCGGAAACTGGCGCAGTCCCACCCGGTCGGCGCTGGCCAGGCCCAGCAACAGCAGCAGCGCGCTGATCACCAGTGCCAGTACCGGTCGGCGAATGAAGATATCAGTAAACGCCACGTCAGAATTGCACCGACTCGTCGATGACTACCGCGGCCCCCGGGTAGAGCTTGTTCTGGCCCGCAATGACCACGTGCGAGCCCGCTTCCAGGCCGCTGACGATGGCCGTGCGTCCCTCTCGCGAGTCGCCGACCCGCACGATGACCGGGGCGACACGCAGCGTACCCTGCCTCTGCTCGATCACAAAGACCGTGTCGCCGTGCAGCGAGTAGGTCACGGCGGTTTCCGGTACCGTGACCCGTGGTTGCGGCGCGCTCAGGTGCACTTCGATTTGGGCAAACATGCCAGGCAACAGCCCACTGCTTTCTTCGAGTCGGGCGCGCAGCAGCAGGTTGCGCGTGCCGGCGTCCACCTGAGCGTCGATGGCACGCAAGGTGGCGCCAAAGCTGCGCTGCGGGTAGGCGTCGACGCTCACCCGTACCTGCTGGCCCCGATGCAATTGCGGAAAGTAGCGCCCCGGCACCGTGAAATCCACTTCCAGCCGGCGCAGGTCCTGCAGGGTGGCGATGGCGGTGCCGGGCTCGATATAGTCGCCGGTCTTGACGTGCACGATACCCACGGTCGCGTCGAACGGCGCGCGTACCTGCTTGTCTTCCAGCCGCGCCTCGGTTTCCGCCAATTGCGCCGCGGCGCTGCCGAGGTCCGCTTTGGAGCGGTCGTACTGGCTCTGGGGAATCGATTTCTGCCGCAGCAGCTTTTGGTCGCGCTCGTACAGCAGCCGCGCCAGTTCCAGAGTGGCGCGCTGCCGCTCGCGGCTGGCCAGCTCGACCTTGTCGTTGAGCTGCAGCAGCAGGTCGCCGGCCTGCACCTGGTCGCCGGATTCGACCGCAATGGCAATCACTTCACCGCTTTCGCGCGAGCTCAGTTCCACGCCCTGCACCGCCCTGATCGTACCCACCGCACCGAGCACGTCGGTCCACTGCCGGGTGTCCGCCGGCGCCGCGCCGATGGTGACCGGGGGCGGGGTGGGGTCCATGGCTGAAAACACGGCAAACTGCCGGTACAGATAGCCGGATATCGCCCCAAAAATGAGCAGCAATAACAGGGCGACGAGCAAATATGCGCGCAAACGTTACGCCTCTTCTTGTTGTTTTGAAGGAGTGGCGGCGAGGCCGCCGGTCATGCAAACCTGGTGCAACGGAGGGCTATTTTAGGGAGTTTGCCTGCAAAGTGCATCCCGAGGGCGTGGCAATTGTCCGGTATTTCGCCGTTTGACAGGCACTGACTGGGGAGGTGGCCGGCGCTGGCTGTGCGCCCTACGGGGGCGACAGCCAGTACAGTGTCAGGCGCCACTGATCCGCTGCGTCGGGAGAGAAGTTGTCACTGACAACAAACTGCTGGGCGTCGCGCTGCATATGCATTATGCTCGTTTTCTGTCGAGAGCCGGTGACACGCTATACAGGAGAGCGGACCAGGTGAGAACTTCACGCAAACTGAAAAAGCTTGAGAGGCAAATGAACCGTTGCGACACCTATGAGGAGTGGCGTGCGGCGGCCATCGAGCACGACGAACTGTCGGGCCAGCGCCGCTGGCGTGATGTCGACCAGACCAGGCAGTACGATTTTTCCCAGGTCCGCCTGCGCCTGGACCGCCTGCGCAGTCTGCGGGCGCGCCACGACGACCAGGGCCTGCTGTTCGCTCTGAATGAGGGGATTCACGGCAACATTGGCGGAATGGGCCGCGCCAGCCTGTATCATCGCGCCAAATTCGGCACCAAGAAACTGATCGAGCAATACATCGACGAGGTCGACGATTCGCTGCGCTACCTGGCGGAGCTGGACAGCGACGAGATCGACGTGCAGGAAAAGCTCGATTTCTTCTATCGCGCCAATGTGTGCTTCGGGCGCTCCGCGCTGATGCTCAGCGGCGGCGGGGTGCTGGGTTTTTACCACCTGGGGGTGGTCAAAACCCTGTTGCATCAGGACCTGTTGCCGCGGGTGATCTCCGGTTCCAGTGCCGGCTCCCTGGTGGCGGGCATCGTGGGCACGCACACGGAGCAGGAACTCCAGCATTTCTACGAACCGGCCAACGTGCTGTTCGAGGCGGAGCGCGAAGCCAGCACCTTTTCGCGTATGCTGTTCGGGGCCAACCCGCAGATCGACGTCGGCGATCTGGAACGGCTGGTGGCGCGCATGGTCCCCGACATGACATTCCAGGAAGCGTATGAAAAAACCGGACGCCAGATCAGTATCACGGTGGCCCCGGCGGAGGCGCACCAGCGCTCGCGCCTGCTCAATGCGATTACCTCGCCCAACGTCTATGTGCGCTCCGCCGTGATGGCCTCCTGTGCCGTGCCCGGCGTGTTCCCGCCGGTCATGCTCATGGCCAAGAACGTCCACGGCGAGGCGCAGCCCTATCTGCCCACCCGCAAGTGGGTGGACGGCTCCATCGCCGACGACCTGCCCGCCAAGCGATTGTCGCGCCTGTACAGCACCAATCACTACATCGTGAGCATGGTGAATCCAATCGCGATTCCATTTCTGCACCGGGACGGTGAACACAGCGCGCTGACTACCGCCCTGGGCAGCCTGGGTGTCGGGGTGGGGCGTGAACTGCTGAATTTTTACCGGGGCGTGGTACAGAAAAAGGGGGACAACTGGCCGCGCTTCAATTTGCTGATGAACAGTATTCACGCGCTGGTGGACCAGGACTACAGCGGCGATATCAATATCGTGCCCAGTTTTCGCTGGTACAACCCGGCCAAACTGCTGTCGCACCTCTCCGAAAAAGATCTGATCGAGCTGATGAAGGGCGGCGAGCACTCGGCATTTCCCAACGTCGAAGCCATCCGCCTGTGCACCAAGATCAGCCGTACCATGGAGGAGATCCTGCTGCGCTTTGAACAGGGCGATCTGCGCCCCGACGCGGCAACCGTGCACCGCCCGCGCGCGTCCCGGCGCCGCCCGCCGCCCAATCGCGCCGACCGCGAAGCGCTGCGTGAGCACCGGGTGCACTCCGACCGGATCGAGAAGCCGGCTCGCAAAAGCGCCGCGGCAGCGCGAAAATCCGGGCGGGGCCGGGCCACGCCAGGCCGGGCCACGCCAGGCCGGGCCACGCCAGGCCGGGCCGCTGCAAACAAGACTCGCGCACCGACCGAGGCCGCGTCCGACGCCTCGCTGGTGGGCGACAACCCGTCCGGCCGCGCCGCCTAGCTCAGCAGGCACCCTGGGCCTGGCGGATATAGCGTGCCACCAGCGCCGGGTCCTGCATGGGAATAAAGTGATTGCAATCCGGGAGGTAGACCTCGCGGCAGCGGGGCAGGGCACTGGCCAGGCCCGGCCACGTGGGCGACGTGCTGAGGTCGGCGTGGGCCTGCGCGCCGGGGGGTGAGCGCAGCAGTGTGACCGGTGTGTGGATCAGCGGCAACAGGTCGTGCACGATCTCGTTGCCGCTCTGGCTGAGGTAAATCGACGCCTCGTCGAGGGGGTCGCAGGCCAGTTGCCGGTAGTCGCCGTCCCCCGCCGGTCGCAGCGCGTAGTTGCAGTAATCGCGCAGCACCTCGGGCCGCCATGTGTTGAAGGGCGGCTTGTCGACAAAGCGCCGGTACATTTGTCGGGCGTCGCGCCAGCGGTTCCTGCGCCGGCTGACCGGGTGTTCGTGCGGGCTGGGATGTTTGGGGACGCGGCTCAGTGCAGCATACGTTTGCCGCGACAGGATAACCGGATCGATGAGCAGCAGGTGCTTGAACCGCGCACCCAGCGTCGCCGCAACCCGGGCGACGAGGTGGCCGCCGATGGAGTGCCCTACACCGACCAGATGGCGCAGATCCAGGCGCTCGATCACCTTCTGGACATCGCTGCTCATCAGCGACCAGTCAACCGCCCCGTCGTCGCCGCTGGCGCCGTGAAAGCGCAGGTCCAGTGCATACACGTGCCGATTCGGCAGGTCTTTTACCACCTGACTCCAGCAGCGGCTGTGAAAGCCCGTGGCATGCAGCAGCAGCACCGGATCACTGTCTCCCGACCACTCCAGTACAGACAGTTCTGTATCGCCAACGTCTAGTTTGAATTCCCTGGGCTTGCACATGCCGGTCTCGCCGTGGATGGTCCTGTCACTATCGCACTGGTGCTACTATCATAACCGGAATTTTTGCGAAGGGGTGTTGTCGCACGAAGGACGGCGCACTACAACCCGCGAGCGGTTCGAGTGGGCTGCAGGCGCCGCTGAAGCGGCGCCACTTCAATCAGAGGTGCCTTGACAATGCTTTTCTGTGCCGCCTGCCGGGTCCGCGTACTGGCCGTGCTGTGCCTGCTGCTGGCCAGCGGCGGCGCGGCTGCCGGCCCCCGCGCCTATGGCGAGACGTTTGTGCGCGTGGGCCACGATTGGGCGGATGCGGGTTCGACCCTGGCGCCGCCCCCGTCGCAGCCGTTGCCGGAGGGGGACAGCCAGTACCGCGCGCAGGTGAGTGAGTTGGAACAGCGGGGCGGCCCCTACGCCGATGCCCTGGCCGAGCCGCTGGCCGCCTGGGCGCGGTACTATCAGCACACGGGCGATGCGGCGCGGGCCCAGCGACTGTACCTGCGCGCCCTGCATGTCGTGCGGATCAACGATGGCCTGTACAGTCAGCGCCAGCTTCCAATATTGCGTGCCCTGCTGGACGGCTACCGCGCCAGCGGCGACCTGGATGCGCTGGATGAGCGCTACGCATACTATTTTCACCTGTTCGGGGGCGGCGAGCCGCCCTTTACCGCAGCCCGCCTGCGCGCGGCGCTGGACTACCTGCGCTGGCAGCGCGAGGCCCTGCGCCTGGAACTGGACAGCGACGACACCCGCCGGCTGCTGGAACTGTACCAACTCAACGCCAGGATCCTGGCGCTGCTGGAGGAGAACACTGAAGTCGGGGACAACTGGTACCGCGAGTTCGCCCTGAGTCAGTTGCGCAATCTGTACCTGATCGACGATCGCGTCCAGCCCCGTATCGAGCAGCTCGGCCTGGCGCCGTCGACCCCGGTGCTGGGCAGCGACTGGAGCAATGAGGACTTCCACCGCAAGCGCCTGGAAGATATCCAGCGCGACAGTTTGCAGCGCGGCGCGGATCTGTTGCGCGATGCACTGCAGCGTGTGGAGCCGGGGGAGCCCCGGGAGCGGGCGCGCCTGCAACTGCAACTGGCCGACTGGTACCAGTGGCACGGCAGCGTGGCGCTGGCCGATAGCCATTACGCACAGGTGGTGGCGACCCTGTCGGCGGCCGGGGAAGAAAACCTGGTGCAGCAGTGGCTGGGCCAGCCGCGGGAACTGCCCGACAACGGCGCGTTCTGGCAGCCGCGGCCACTACAGCCCGGGCAGCGCAGAGTGGTGGTACAGGCGAGTTTCGATGTCTCCAGGCGCGGCCGGGTGCGCAACGTTCGCACCACGGTGTCCGACGCGCAGGACGAAGCCGTCGCCGCCAGGCTGCGGCGGCGGCTGGCGCGTGTGCGGTTTAGCCCAAGCTATGAAAGTGGACAGGCGCAGCCGGTCGCGCAGTTGCAGCGGGCCTACGAACTGATCGACTGAACGGCGCCGGCTCAGGCATTTTCAATCACCATGATTGCACCGCGCGCCCCGATCGGGCTGCGAACCCGCCAGTCGACAAGCTCTGCGCAGTGCCGTTTCTGGCAGCGCTGTACCACCTCAAAAAACGGCGAGCGCTCCGGGTCGGCGATCAGTATGTGTTTGACGCCGGCCCGCACTGCCCGATTGATCAGGTTGAACACCGGATCGACCAGCTCGTCCCAGAAGCAGATGTCGGCGGCCAGCAGTATATCGAACGGCGCCAGGTGTGCGGTGGTGAGCTTTTCGAAGCGCGCTATCCGCGGCGCGACCTGCACCTTGTTCAGTGCCGCCGATGCCTCCAGGAAGGGGAATACAGCCGGATCGGCGTCCACCGCAGTCACCTGCGCACCCAGCGTTTTGGCACACCAGATGCCGCTGATGCCCCAGCCGCAGCCGACATCGATCACCGCTGTACAGTGCTGCGGCCGGTGTCTGTTCAGGTAGTCGATCAGCAGCAGGCTGGATTTCCACAGCTTGTTGCCGTGGATCGAGGGATAGTTGCCCTGCCGTTTGATGCGGCGGATAGCCGGGTGGGATGCAGTGGGCATGACGACGCCGCGGAAGCGGCGCGCAAGCGGTGGCTGTTGCTGGCTCACGGTGGTTTCCTTATCTGGTGCAAATGGCGGTGAGCGGCAGAGGTGCGTGCCGGTGCGCGCGGTTATTGTCTCATCGCCCGTACCTGCTCTGCCACCTGCGGGCGTCGGTGCACAGCGCCGCGCGACGAATGTGCGCAATTTTCCTGCACATTACAGTGCTCGTCAGTGGCGCGCTGCGCACAGCTGCGCTAGGCTTAGATAACAGTCCGGCGGCGCGTGATCTGCCGGCACAGGTGGAGAATAACAATGCCGGCCACCCGGGCGCAGGTTGAATTGCTGGAAAAGAACAAACCGCGACAGGAGCGCGCCAAGCGCACCTACGAGGCGATACTGGTCGCCGCCGCTGAGTTGTTGGTCGAGGTCGGAGTGGAGCGCATCTCCACCAACCTGATTGCGGAGCGGGCGGGCATTACGGTGCCGGCACTTTATCGCTACTTTCCCAACAAGTACGCTGTGTTGAATGCGCTCGGCGCGGCGCTGATGGATGTACAGAATCAGGTATTCCAGCAGTGGCTCGAAGTCAATCTGCAAAGTGGTGACCCGCTGCTGTTGCTGGACAATGTATACGATCTGCTGCTGCAGACCCGCGATGTCACCCGGGCGCAGACCGGGGGGCTGGAAATCGTGCAGGCCCTGCGTGCGGTGGCGCCGCTGCAGGATCTGCGCCTGAAATCACACCAGATCGTGGCCAATCAGTTTGCCGGGATCGTGGCGGATGTGCTGGGTTGGCCGATGGATGACGCCCTTGGTTTGCAGGCGCGGGTGACCATCGACATGGGTTATGACATGGTCGAGATGGCGCTGGAGGACACCGGCCTGTCCGCCGAGCAGATACTGCGCCAGGGCGCACGGATGCTGCAGCTCTACTGGCAGGACATCCTGGCGCGTGCCACCACGAAACCCTGAGTCCGACAGGCGAGCCGCCATATCTCACCGATCGGCAGACATATCACGAGTTTTGCTTTTTGTTTCACTGTAAACAGCCTATTTGGTTTCTCGCCGGATGTTGCACGCTGTACGGGATTTTTCTCCTGCGGCCATAGCTATGGCTATGCCCACAGTCGGAAAATTCCGTACAGCGCACAATCTCTCGACGAGAATTCCAAATATCGGTGAGATAAGGCGTCTAGGCTGAAGTTCCTGTAGTCGTG
>JAGRIH010000030.1:20930-126711 GCA_020443345.1 Halioglobus sp. | reverse complement strand
TCGCAGGCCTGGCCGATGACGATGGGGCCGGCACCGATGATCAGAATGGTTTGGATGTCGGTTCGCTTAGGCATTCGAAATCAACTTTTTTGCGCTGCTGCCGCCATCAGTTCGATGAAGTGATCGAACAGGGGGGCGGCGTCGTGGGGGCCGGGGCTGGCTTCCGGGTGGCCCTGAAAGCCGAAGGCGGGCCTGTCAGTGCGGTGTATGCCCTGCAGTGTGCCATCGAACAGTGATTTGTGGGTGGCGCGCAGATTGGCCGGCAGGCTGTTTCCATCGACGGCAAAACCGTGATTCTGGCTGGTGATCAGCACCGTGCCGTCGTCCAGATTCTGCACCGGGTGATTGGCTCCGCGGTGGCCAAACTTCATTTTCACGGTGCTGGCGCCGCTGGCCAGACCCAGCAACTGGTGCCCCAGACAGATGCCGAACAGCGGAACAGCCGCCTCCAGTAACTCCCGGATCGCCTCGATGGCATAGCTGCAGGGTTCGGGATCACCCGGACCGTTGGACAGGAACACGCCGTCCGGACGCAGCGCCAGCACGTCCGCTGCGGGTGTCTGCGCCGGCACCACCGTCAGGCGGCAGCCGCGATCCACCAGCATGCGCAGCATGTTGCGCTTGACGCCGTAGTCGTAGGCCACCACGTGCCGGGGCAGGGCGGTACCCTCGCGCCCGGGATACCCGACACCGAACTCCCAGCTGCCCCGGGTCCAGGTATAGCGCTCGGCGACAGAGACCTCCCGCGCCAGATCCATGCCCTTGAGCCCCGCGAAGGCCCGCGCCTGGGCCAGCGCCCGGGCCTCGTCGACAGCGGCACCGGCCATCACACAGCCGTTTTGTGCCCCCTTGTCGCGCAGGATACGCGTCAGCCGCCGGGTATCGATACCCGCAATCCCCACGATGCCGCGACTTTTCAGGTAGTCCTGCAGGCCCTGCTCGCTGCGATAATTGCTGGCCAGCAGCGGCAGATCGCGAATCACCAGCCCCGCGGCCCAGACCGCACGGGATTCTTCATCCTCCGGGTTAGTGCCGGTATTGCCGATATGGGGATAAGTCAGGGTGACGATCTGCCTGGCGTAGGAGGGGTCGGTGAGAATCTCCTGGTAGCCGGTCATTGCGGTGTTGAACACCACCTCGCCCACCGAGTGGCCCTCGGCGCCTAGCGCCAGGCCCTGGAAAATACTGCCGTCTGCAAGGGCTAGAATGGCCGGACTGGACAAGCAAACCTCCAACTGGTCGGTGGCATAACGGCAGCCCGGCAGCGGGGCGCTCACAAAAAGGCGAGATGGGAAACCGCATCTCGCCTTTTCACACGATTCAAGCTCTGGTTATGCACAGGGATACACGGTGCCGGACACACGGTCCGGGCGTGTGAAATCTGGCGCAAGATTGTAGGGGATCGCCTGCGACCTGTCCACACTGACTGTCGGCAGACGGTCTGTCCTGCACTGCCGGGCCGGGCCGCGTGGCCCGGCGCTCAGGTCGCGCGCAGGTAGTGCACGCTGAACAGCGCCTCGTCATCTAGCCAACTGCGCTCCAGCGCCAGCCCGGCGGCGGCGGCCAGGGCGGCAAACCCCTGCACCGTGTACTTGTAGGAGTTTTCCGTGTGGATGCTCTCCCCCTGGCGCAGCCGCAGGCGCGAGCCGTTGCAGCCCACCGACTGTTCGCACTGGCTCACCAGGTGCATTTCTATACGCTGGCGGTCCGTATTGTAGAACGCGCGATGGCGAAACTGCGCGGGCTCGAAGTCCGCCTCCAGAATCCGGTTCAGCCGCAGCAGCACATTGAGATTGAAACGCGCCGTCACCCCCTGCGCATCGTTGTAGGCGGCGGTGAGGCACGCGCTGTCCTTGTGCAGGTCCACCCCGATCAGGGCCCCGCCGCCCGCGCCGACGACCTCCTTCACTCGGGCCAGGAAGCGCACCGCATCAGCCGGCTCCAGATTGCCTATGGTCGAGCCGGGATAAAACACCACGCGCTTGCCGAGAGGCAGCCTGCGGGTAAAGTCCCAACTGGCATTGAAGTCCGCGCACACCGCCGCGATGGCGAGCCACGGATACTCGCCGCCCAGTTGCAGCGCAGCGGCGCGCAGAAACTCAGAGGAGATGTCCACGGGCACATACAGGGACGGCCGCACGGCGTCCAGCAGCAGGCGCACCTTCTCACAATTGCCACTGCCGGGTTCGATAAACACGCAAGATACGCCACAGTGAGCGGCGATCTGCTGTCGATGCCGGTGCAAAATGCCGACCTCGGTGCGCGTGGGATAGTATTCGGGCAAGCGCGTAATACGGGCGAACAGCCGCGAGCCGAGCGCGTCGTAAAAGTACTTCGGGTCGATGGTTTTTGGCTCCGCCCGCAGGCCCGCGAGCAGTTCGTCGCGAGAGTCCCCGGCGGCCGGATGTTCATCCTGAAAGCTGACGTTGTCGCGCAGGAACAGTGCCTGATTCATGGTGTCTCCGCTTTCCCTGATCATTGTGCGGCGGACAGTTTCGCCAGCCTGATACCACTGAACTGCCAGCGGTCGCGCGGGTAGAAGAAGTTGCGGTAGCTGGGCCTGAGCTGTCCGCTGTTGGACACACAGGAACCGCCGCGCAGCACCCACTGGTTGCTCATGAACTTGCCGTTGTATTCACCGATGGCGCCGGGCGACGGCCGATAGCCCGGATAGGGGCCGTAGGCACTGCGCGTCCACTGCCAACAGTCGCCGTAGAGCTGCTGCAGCCCCGGCCCGCCAGTGGCCGGGCGGGGATGGAAATGACCGCTGTCCACGCCGCCGGACGGCGCCGCCGCTGCCTGCGCAGCCAGTTCCCACTCGTGCTCCGTGGGCAGGCGCTCGCCAGCCCAGCGCGCATAGGCGTCGGCCTCGTAGCCGCTGACATGGCACACCGGCGCGCCGGTGCTGCGCGGCACGGCGCCATACAGCGTGTACTCCAGAGGTTCGCCATCCCGTTCCAGCCAGTACAGCGGCGCGCGCCAGGCCTGTTCCTGCACCGTGGTCCAGCCGTCCGCCAGCCACAGCTCGGGGCGCCGATAGCCGCCGTCATCGACAAAGGTTTGGTATTCGGCGTTGCTGACCAGCCGGTCGGCCAGCTCGAAAGGCTCCACATACACCCGATGCCGCGGCAGTTCGTTGTCGAAACAAAATCCCGGGCCTGCAAACCCGACCTCGAGCAGCCCCCCGGCATGGCCGCGCCAGCCCAGTGGAGGCGGCTCTCCCCCCGGTATCGGCGCGCCCGGCGCATAGGCCGGCAGCAGGGGATTAATGGCCAGGGAGTACTTGATATCGGTAAAAAACAGCTCCTGGTGCTGGCGCTCGTGCTCGACACCCAGCACCGCACGCCCCAGGATCTCACGCCGCGCGGCATGCGTCGCATCATCCAGCAGGGCCTGCACGGCAGTATCCACTGCGGCGCGATAGTCCAGCACCTGAGACACCGTGGGGCGCGACAATAGACCGCGGCGCGGCCGTGGGAAGGGTTCGCCAATCCCGTTGTAGTAGGAGTTGAACAACTGCTCGTAAAGCGGCTCCGGCGTGCGATAGCCATCGGCGTGGGGCTTGAGTATGAAGGTCTCAAAAAACCATGTGGTGTGCGCCAGGTGCCATTTCGGTGGACTGACAAACTCCGCGGCCTGCAGACCGTAATCCTCGTTGCACAGCGCTGAGCAGAACGCCACCGACTGCTCCCGGGTGTGCCTGAAAAGCGCTGCGACGGTATCGTCCATGAATCGACTCCTCCTGCGTTACCCTCGAGTGTAATGTAATCTCCCGCACTAAGTACGTGTGTTCCGCCCGCGCAGATGACTTGGTATCGCCATGTGCTCTATGCCCTCCCAGCACAGGTCCACCGCCCCCGCGAGCAGGGCCGCCGGGAACGGCGCTAATCGCGCAGCAGGCGCTGCAGAGCGTCGCGCAGCTCAGCCGGAATAGGCACCGACGCGCCGCGCGCGCGATCGACAAAGACATGCACGAATTGGCCGTGGGCCGCCGCCGTATCGCAGCCGTCGCGGAAAATGGCGATGCCGTATTGCACTGAACTGTTGCCCAGCCGGTCCACGCGCAGGCCCGCCGTCACTGTCTCCGGATAGGCGATGGGTGTATGGTACTGGCAGGCGGAATTGACCACGTAGCCCACAATTTGCCCATCGCCGATATCCAGGCCGCCCTCTTCGATGAGATAGCGATTGGCGACCGTGTCAAAATACGAATAGTAAGTGACGTTGTTCACGTGGCCGTAGATATCGTTGTCCGACCAGCGCGTGGTGATCGGATAAAATTGCGGGTAATCCTGCCGCGTGGGGATGTCTGGTTTACTCATGCCGGCTCCTACATCGTCATAATCACCTTGCCGCGAGCGCGGCGCTCGATCATGCAATTAAAGGCTGCTTCGTAGTGCTCAAAGGGAAAGCTCTCGGTCACCACTGGACTGAGCTTGCCCGCGGCGAAAAACTGCCACAATTCCTCGACATTCTGTCGGTTTAACCCGGGTTCCTCGACGGTGAAGCGCCCCCAGAACACGCCGATCAGGGAACAACCTTTGAGCAGGGTCAGGTTGAGTGGGATTTTCGGAATGGGCCCGCTGGCGAAACCGATCACCAGGTAGCGGCCATTCCAGGCCATGCCGCGTATCGCCGGCTCGGCGTAATCGCCACCTACCGGATCGTACACCACATCCACACCTTTGCCAGCGGTAAGTTCCTTGACCGCATCCCTGAGTGAGGTAGTGCTATAATTAACCAGCTCATCCGCGCCCAGTTGTCGGCAGACTGCCAGCTTCTCGTCGGAACTGGCAGCGGCAATGACTCGAGCACCGAAGAGTTTGCCCAGTTCCACCGCCGTGGTACCGACGCCACCCGCGGCGCCCAGGACCAACAGGGTCTCTCCCGGCTGCAGCCTGGCGCGCTGCTTGAGTGCATGGTAAGACGTGAAATACGTAATACTGATACCGGCGGCCTGCTCAAAGCTGAGCCCGCCCGGCATGGGGAACACTGCACTTTCGTTCGCTGCAACCTTCTGCGCGAAGGCACCGGTGCCAGCGGCATTGATTACGTTGTCGCCGGGCCTGTAGCGAGTGACGGCAGTTCCCACGGCCTCAACGACGCCCGAGCACTCGCTGCCCGGAACAAACGGCAATTCCGGCTGGAACTGGTATTTGCCCTGAATAATCAGCACATCGGGAAAATTGAGGCTGGCGGCCCTTACATCGATCAGCACATCGCGCTCACCCACCTCGGGTTCCGGCCAATCGTCAACCAGGCTCAGTTTATCGGGCAGACCCAGCTTCTTACAGACAAGTGCTTGCATACTTCCTCCTCGTTGCCGTTGCTCAGTACCGGCGCAGCAGGTGCTGACTTGTCCTGCTCAGGAAAACACCCCTGCGATCAACCGGGCTTGTTGGCGGGCGCGCCGCGGGTGTTGTCACCGGCCGTCTCCCCCGCGCCCCGCTCCCAGCCAAAGCCCTTCTGGCGCCACAGGTCGCGGTAGTCGTAGTCTGTTTTGAGCACTTGGTTGAGGCGGTTGTAGGAGGCGAAATCGCTGACCAGATGCACCAGTTGCACGATCCCCTTGTCGCTCAGACCCACGCCCCGCAGGCCCTCCACCTCTTCGTCCGTCATCCCCTGGGGATCCTGGTTGGCACGCAGGGCAAACTCCAGCAGGGTACGCAGCCGCCGGTCATCGACGACGGCGGCTCCCTCCTCCAGCAACTGCGTGACATAGTCCTGCTCCTTGTCCAGCGCATGGTGCAGGATGGTGCAGAAGGCCGCCGTGCAATACTCGCAGTTATTGGCGCGCGAGACCAGTACACCCACATGCTGCACCTCCTCCATACTGAGCTCACCGGCTTCCCACAGCACCCGGGTCGCGCTGAGCTTGGCGTTGAAATACTCGGGGAAGTTCATCTCCACCAGAAAGTGGTTGGGAACCTCCCCCTCCGCTTCGCGCACCCAGTCAAAGAGTTCCAGTGACTGCGGGTCGGTCACTGTCGCCTGATCGATGATTTTTACACGGGCCATGGGTTTCCTCGATTCGTCAGTGGGGTTGCCTGTCTGTGCGTTACAGTCAGCGGTATAGCTCCTATAATTGTAGCTTCGATTCTACAGTATGGAAGTAACGCAGTGGCTGCCCGCAAAGCAACAGACACCCCGATCTTCGATAAACACTGGCATCTGGCACAGAGCGACGAGGAGTTGAACTTCACCGAGCTGGAGCTGGCCATTCTGCGCATCAGCGGCGCCTTCGAGCGCTGGCAGAAAGACTGCCTGGCCTGCTGCATCGACAGCGGACTGTCCGGCATGGACAACGCAGTGTTCCATATCATCCGCATGCACGACCGCCCCAAGAGTATTTCCGAAGTGGCGCGCCTGCTGAACCGGGACGATATCTCCAACCTGCAGTATTCACTGCGCAAGCTGACCAAGGCGGGACTGATCGCGCGCGCCAGCACCGGCGACAGCAAGCGCACCGCCGCCTACGAAGTCACTGCTCAGGGCACACGCGTCAGCGATCTGTTCGCGCAGTTTCGTCGCGAGCTCCTGCTCAGCCTGACGCAGTCCATCAAGAACCTCGACGTGGATATCGTAACCGCGAGCAAAGTCCTCAATATCACCTCCGGCTTGTACGATCACGCGTCCACCGTAGCCGCCTCACACCGGCATTCCTAGCCTTGTTGCTCCCCGCACTCTGGCGCAGCCCGTTTCGACCGTTCTTCCTGCTCGGGGCACTGTACGGACCAATCCTGCTGCTGAGCTGGATCGCGGTGTACACCGGACAGGCGCCGCCCCTGCTGCCCGCCGGCAACAGCCTGCCATCGCTGTGGCACCAGCACGAAATCGTTTTTGGTTTCGCCACCGCGATCATCTTCGGCTTTATTCTCACCGCCCTGCCGAGCTGGGCGGGCACGCGGGAACTGGCCGGCGCCCGCCTGGCCCTGCTCGCGCTGGTCTGGCTTGCGGGCCGCGCGGCGGCAGTGTTGAGCCCGGCGCTACCGGCACCGGTGGTGGCGCTGGTGGACCTCGCCTTCCTGCCGCTGTTTGCCGCCCTGGTGGGGCCTGGGCTGCACGGGGTCAACCGGCGCTTCCAACTGGGCCTGGCGGTGATCACCGCGGGTTTTTTCCTAGGCAATCTCGGCTACTACCTGGGGGTTTTGCTCGACACACCGCGACTGTGGTGGCAGGGGCTGCGCCTGGGCCTGTACGCGATGATTTTCCACTGTTCCGTCACCGTCGGCGTACTGGCGCCCATCTTTACCGAAAATGCCCTGCGTGAACACGGACGGCCCGCCACTATCGGACACGTAATCCCCCTGGAGTGGCTGTCCGCTGTCTCGATTGTTGCACTGGCGCTGCTCGATGTGAGCGGCGCCGGTGCGCCCGTCATCGGCATCGCGGCTGCGCTGGGTTGCGCGCTGCACAGTGTGCGCCTGTACCGCTGGCACAGCCTGCGCATCACGGGCACCCCCATCGTCTGGGTGCTGCACCTGGGCTACGCCTGGCTGGTGCTGGCACTGCTGCTGCTGGCACTCAAGAGTTTTGGCGCGGACATCGCGGCCCAGAGCTGGGTGCACGCCTTCACCGTCGGCGGCTTCGGCCTGATGTCGCTGGGTTTGATGACCAGGGTCGCGCTGCGCCATACCGGGCGCCACATGCACCCGGCGCGGCCCATGGTGGTCGGCTACCTGTGCCTGGCGGCAGCGGCCGCGGTGCGCACGGCGGTGCCGTCCAATACACTGCGCCACGAACTGCTGCTGCTCTCGGCGCTGCTGTGGGCCCTACCCTATGTCATCTATCTGGCACTGTACGGCCGCATGCTGCTGCTGCCGAGCCTGCCCAGGGAGCCGGGTCAGTCCAATGGACAACCTGTCGCGGGAGACAGCGCCTCGAGCAGCGCGGCAAACGGCAGGAGCACGCAGCCGTGACGGCTCTTGTGGCGCCGCACGGGTTCGAAACCGGCCAGGGCTTCCCAGCCCTGCGGTGGCCACTCGCCGCTGGCTTTCGCGCCGCGCAGCATGGCCTGCAGGCTGTCCCTGGCGGCCTCGATCTCTGTGCGTGACGCGCCCGGCGCCGAGCGCGCCAGCACATTGGCTGCGGCCTCGCACAACATACAGCCGCGCACCCTCTGCGCAATGGCTGTCACCCGGTCTCCCTCGAGGGCGAGTTGCAGGTCGACGCGGTCCCCGCAAAAGGGGTTGTCCACGCTCGCCGTCCGGTCGGGGTCAGGCAGGGATTCCGGACCGGTGTGGGCGGCGGCCAGTTCCTTGATGCCGCCGGCGTACATTTCCGCGGCGCCGTTCATCGCAGCAGTTCCACCGTTCGCTGCAGTGCGTGCAACAGCGCCTCGACATCCTCGCGCGTATTGAACACCGCGAGACTGGCCCGGCTGGTCGCGGTCAGGCCGAGGCTGTCCATCAGCGGCTGGGCGCAGTGATGACCACCGCGCAGCGCCACACCGTAGTCGTCGAGGATCTGGCAGACATCGTGCGAATGACAGCCTTCGATAGCGAAGGAAAAAATCGGGGCGCGCCCCTGCGGTTGCCGCTCGCCCACCAGCGACAACCCCCCGATAGCGCTCAGCCCCTGCAGCAGCCGGGTGGTGAGGCCCAGTTCGTAGCGGCGGATAGCCGGCCACGGCAGCTCCATCAACCAGTCCAGCGCCGCACCCAGGCCAACGGCCTGCACCAGCGGCGGCGTACCGGCCTCGAAACGCCGGTTGCCGTGCAGATAGCGCGTCCCCTCGCAAGTCACCCGTTCGATCATGCCGCCACCGACCAGAAACGGCGGCAGCGTTTGCAGTACCGCGTCCCTCACCCACAACACGCCCACACCCGTGGGTCCGTAACACTTGTGGCTGGAAAAAGCATAGCAGTCGACGTCCAGTGCCTGCACGTCGAGCGGGCCGTGCGGCGCGGCCTGGGCGCCGTCGACAAACAGCAGGGCGCCGCGCCGCCGCGCCACCCGGCTCACCGTTTTCAGGTCGGTGACACTGCCGGTGACGTTGGACACGTGGCTCACCGCCACCAGGCGACAGCGCTCGGTGACCAGGGTCTCCAGCCCGTCCAGGTCCAGGCTGCCGCTGGCCTGCACCGGTATCAGCTTCATCTGCAAACCGAGCCTTTCACACAGGCGCTGCCAGGGCACGAAATTGCTGTGATGTTCCGCCACGGACACCACGATCTCGTCGCCAGTCCGCAGCAGTTGACCCAGGCAGTGAGCCGCGAGATTCACCCCGAAGGTGGTACCGGAGGTAAAGATGATCTCCTCGCTGGAGGCCGCGTTGAGGTATCGCGCCGCGCTGCCCCGCGCGGCCTCGAAGGCATCGGTGGCCTCCACGCCCAGTTGATGCATCCCGCGCTGCACATTGGCGCGGCTGTGGTTTTCGAAACCGGCCACTGCCTCCTGCACGCGCAGGGGGCTGAACGTGGTGGCGGCGTTATCCAGGTAGTGCAGGGCATGACCGTTGACCTGTCGATGCAGAATGGGAAACTGCGCACGCAGGCTGGCGGGCGACCAGTCGGCCTCGGGCAGCGCCAGGTCCGCGCCGGATTGACCCGTACCGGACTGACTCACGTCCGCTGCGCCCCTGCCCGGTCCGTGCAGCGCAGATTGGCTTCTTGCAGCGCTTGCGGCGTATCCACATCGACGAAAATCGCATCGTCGCCCATCGGCACCTCCCACACATTCGCGGCGTACTCTTCCAGCAGCGGCCGCGCGCCGCGGTCGCCGCTCAGTTGCATCATGGCGGGTATATAGCGGGCGGCCCAGATGATCGGATTGCCCAGGCGCCCGTCCCTGATCGGCGCCACTATATCGCGCTCCGTCGCCGGGTTGAACTCGCAGATCAGTTCGTTGATATGGGCGGAGGTGACAAAGGGCATATCCGCCAGCAAAATGATGACCCCGTCGATATCCGCCGGCAGAGCGGCCAGCCCCGTTTTCAGCGAACTGGCCAAACCCTGCCGGTAGTCGGGGTTGTGGACGAAATTCACCTCGCGAGCGCGCAACAACTGGCGCACCGCATCCGCCTGGCAGCCGGTGACAACGGTGGTGCTGACCACTTCGGCGCCGAGCGCGGCATCCACCACGCGCTGCAGCATGGGGGTGCCGCCCACCGGGGCCAGCAGCTTGTTCTGCTCTCCCATGCGGCTGGAACGTCCCGCGCCCAGCACGAGAGCGGCGACTGCATACTGCGACTGGAACTGTTCGATCAGGCTGCCCTGCTCCCGCATCCGCCAGCGGTGGCTGATGTCCTTGATCAGACCGCCCACGCCCATCGTCAGGATTTCCTTCTTGCCCAGCGGCAGGTCGGCCGCCAGCCGCTGCATTACCCAGTCCAGGCCGTTGAGTTTGGGTGAGCGCGAGCAACCGGGCAGGTTGATCACCGGGCGCTCGCCCACGTGGGCCAGCAGCAGCATGTTGCCGGGTTCCACCGGCATGCCGAAATGGTCCACCGCACCACCGCAGGCGACAATTGCCGCAGGCACGATGTCCGCCGGATCGACGGTAATACTGGCGCCACAGATCAGTACCGCGTCCGCCGCCGCGGCCAGCGCCCGCTCGATGGCCTCGCCAAGCTCGGGCACGGTGTGGCCGCAGCGTGTTTCGGACACGATGCGGCCCCCCATCGACGACACCCGGTCGCGGGTCACCCGGGAGGTCGAATCGAGCATGGATTCCTTCATGCCCGGCGCCCGGGTGAGGATGAGCGCCATCGCGCGGGGCTGGAAAGCCCGCAGCGCGACCGCTCCGCCTGCGGCGGCGGCCAGCGCCACGCAGCGCTCCAGCTGCGCGCGCGCGACGGCGAAGGGGATCACCTTGACACTGGCCACCGCCTGCTGCTGCAGGCACTCGGCGCAGTCCGACAGGGTGGCGATGACCATGCCCGTATCGCACTGGTTGATGGCATCGATCACCTCGCGCTGCACGACGGCCAGGCCGTCGCGGCGCGCATAGAGGTAGCAGCGGCCCGCCACCGGCCGCCCGACATCCACCAAGGGACCGGCCAGGGCCCGCGCCACCTCCAGCGCCGCCTGGTCCTCATCGACGTCGCCGGCTTCCAGGCGCACCCCCGACACCCGTGCAATGCCCGCCTCGCGCAGCGCCGCCAGGTCCTCCCGCGACAGCACCCGGCCCTTCTTGAAGGTCCCGCCCGGGATCCTCAGAGTGTGCGCCAGCAGCACCCCTTCGGCATCCGCACAGTCATAGCTGTCAAAGATCACGGCTCATGCGCCGTAGCGCACCTGGACCAGCTGCGCCAGTATCGACAGGGCAATTTCGGCGTGGGAGCGCCCGCCGAGTTGCAGGCCGATGGGGGCATGAATCCGGACCAGTTTCTCCCCCAGACCCTGTTGTGTGAGGCGTTCGACGCGCCTGGCGTGGGTGCGGCTGCTGCCCAGGGCGCCGATATAGAACGCGTCGCTATTGAGTGCGGCAAGCAGTGCGGGATCGTCGATCTTGGGGTCGTGGGCCAGGGTGACGACAGCCGTCTGGGCATCCGGCGCGAGCCGGGCCATGGCCTCGTCGGGCCACTGCGTGCACAGCTCGACGTCGCCAAAGCGCGCCGCGGTCGCAAAGGCCCGGCGCGGGTCGATTACCGTCACCTGGTAGCCGCACTCCAGGGCCAGCGCCGCCAGCGCCTGGGCGATGTGTACGGCGCCCACGATCAACAGGCGGTAATCGGGCACATAGCTGCGCACGAACAGCTCGCTATCGCCCAGCGTGCCGCTGCGCGCGGTGCGCAGCCACGTGCGCACCGCGTCCACCTGGGCCGCTGTCAGGGACAGGTCCGGCGCCGCCAGGCCATCGGCGTAGACCAGGCCCTGCGCACCGCTGCCCAGGTCGGTCACCACTGCAACCGGCTGTTTGTCGGCGCGCGCGCGCTGTACTTCCCGCAACAGGGCGAGTTTCATTCCACGCGCTCCACAAAGATGCGGATGGCACCGCCGCAGGACAGACCGACCTCCCAGGCCTCCTCGTCGCTCACGCCGAACTCGAGTGTCCGGGGTTCGCCGTCGGCCATCACTTCCAGCGCTTCGGCCACCACGGCGCTCTCGATACAACCGCCGGAAACCGAGCCCAAAAAATCCCCTTGGTCATTGATAGCCAGATGGCTGCCCACCGGCCGGGGCGATGAGCCCCAGGTACTCACCACCGTGGCCAGTGCGGCCTGCCGGCCCGCCCGCACCCACTCATCCAACCGGATCAGTTCATCCGGAGTCGCTGCCAAACCCATTGCCTTTCACCTCTGCTATGCACCGCCTTGCTGCGCCTGTCCCGCGCGGAGCAAACCGCCCACACCGGGGCTGTCCCTGGCGCCGGGTACAGGATACGCCCGTCGGGAAACAAAAGCGCCTCGCCCGCGCGGGGCGCTCGGGCCGACGGGCTCTAGTCGTAGGTAAGGCCGCGCTTGCGGATCTCGTGAAGGATCTTTTCCGGCGTGATCGGACCCTGGGTAAACTGGATACCCGTCGCCTGGTATATCGCGTTCGCAGTGGCGCCCACGGGGGTCACCACGCCGGCTTCGCCCACGCTCTTGGCGCCAAAGGGCCCGTAGGGATCGCCATTCTCCACCAGGATACTGGTCATCTTCGGCATATCGGATGCCCCCAGCATCTTGTAGTCAGTGAAGCTGTTGTTGATGGCAAAACCTCTCTCGTCGAAATACATTTCCTCGGTCAGCACCATGCCCAGACCCTGCTGCGCACCGCCCTCCATCTGCCCCTCGCAAATCGCCGGGTGGATGGCCTTGCCGATATCGTGACTGCTGACCAGTTCCAGCAATTCGACCTCTCCGGTTTCCGTATCGACCTCCAGTTCGACAAAAGTGGCGAAAAACGGCGGTGAGTTCTGGTCCGGTTTGTAGCTGACATAGGCCTGGATCTGACCCAGTTCACCCTCCGGCAAACCCGTGGCGTGATCGATAAAGTTGTAAATACCCGTGCGGCAGATATCGACGGCCGACACCGAGCGCTCGGGCTCGCCCTCGACGAAAATGGTCTTGTTGTCGATGTCCAGCTCGTCGCGGTTGACTTTCAGGATGCGGGCCGCACGGTCCAGCAACTGCCCTCGCGCGTCCTGGCAGGCCTTCATGATGGCCGCGCCGCCCACGTACAGAGTGCGGCTGGCATGCGCGCCGATGTCGAAACCGTTGGCGTCGGAATCGCCGGTTTCCAGGCGCACGTCCTCGATCGGCCAGCCGAGGGTTTCGGCCGCGATCTGGGTCAGCGAGGTGTGCGCGCCCTGCCCCATGTCGGAGCAGGCCACCAGCACCGTTGCCGAGGCGTCCTCGTTCAGGCGCACGGTACAGGTGGTATGCTCCAGAATCATCGGGAAGGCACCGCTGGTATGGTTGCCCACGGCTACGCCGATGCCGCGTCGCTTGGGACCGGTCTGGTTCGCATACTTCTTGCGTTTCTGCGCCCAGCCGATGACCTCGGCGCCGCGGTCCAGGCAGTCGTTGAGTGCGCAGGATGTGTACGGGGTGGCGTTGAGCCAGCTCATGTCACCGGTTTCCTTGTGCCACTTGCGGCGCCACTCCAGGGGATCGAGATCGAGCTGTACGCAGGCGCGCTCGATCATCTGCTCCAGCACGAAGTTGGTCTGCGGGTTGCCGTAGCCGCGAAACGCACCACAGACCGGCTGGTTGGTGAAATACGACTCGCCCTTGTAACGCAGGTTCTCAAACTTGTACATGCCCTGCAGCCAGAAACCCGTGGTACTGGCCAGGGCCGAGCCGTCGAGATAGTAGCCGCCCTTGAAATTCACGCTCTTGGCGTCGACGGCCAGCGGCGTGCCGTCCTTCCTGAAGCCGATCTTCATCCAGTAACGCGCGGGGTGGCGGCTGGGTGAGGTCAGCCAGTCCTCCTCCCGGGGCTGCTGGATCTTGACCGGCCGGCCCGGCACCGCCAGCGCCATGGCGCAGATCTCCGGCTCCAGCACCATGCCCAGCCGCGCGCCAAACCCGCCGCCGACCACGGTCTGGTGGATGGTCACCCGCGACATGGGCAGATCGAACAAGCGCGCGATTTTCTCGTGAACCAGTTTCGGCATCTGCCCCGAGGTCCAGCAATTGAGGCGATTGCTGTCATCATACAGCGCGACATAGGAGTTGGGCTCCATCTGGCACTGTTTCTGTTTCGGCGTGTAGAAGGTGTCCTCGATCACCAGGTCGGCCTCCTCGAAGGCCTTGTCGACGTCGCCCCAGCCCAGCGCATTGCCGGGGAACATCTCCTCGGGTAACTGGAAGGCCCGGTTGCCGGGTTTGTGCGGCGTAAACTGCACCGCTTCCGGGTGACCGGATTCCTCGGGGGTGATGTACACCGGCAGCGGCTCGTATTCCACCCGCACCAGCTTCGCGGCGCGCTCGGCGACCTCTTCGCTGACTGCAATGATCCCCGCGATGCCGTCGCCCCAGAACTTCACGTGTTCGGTGAAGATATGCTGCTCTTCAATATCACCGAGCATCGCTCCCTCGGTTTTCGAGGCCATCAGGTCGATCACCGACTGGTTGTAGGTCTTGCTGGTGACATCCTTGGGGCCCAGTACTTTCACCACCCCCGGCACGGCTGCCGCCGCGGACAAATCCAGGTGCACAACCTTCGCGTGGGCGTGTTCGAAACAGCGCACGATCTTGCCGTGCAGCATGCCCGGCAGCTTGATATCGGCGGCATACACTGCCGTACCGAGAACCTTGGCCTTGATATCGACCCGTTCGATGCTCTTTCCTACTGTCTTCAATTCAGTCATCTTTACACCCTCAACCTGCTGTACCGGCCATGGCCTTGCTCGCCGCCTCAACGGCGTTGACAATTTTCACGTAGCCGGTGCAGCGACAAATGCTGCCCTCCAGGCCCTCGCGAATCTCCTGTTCGGTGGGACGGGGGTTTTTCGCCAGCAGACTCACGCTCTTCACCACCATACCCGGCGTGCAAAAGCCGCACTGTACCGCGGCATGATCGATAAAGGCCTGCTGCACGGGGTGGAGTTTGTCGCCTTTCTCCAGGCCGGAGGCCGTCGTGATCTTTTTGCCGTCCATGGTCGCCGCGAGCGTGAGACACGAATTGATGGCCGAGTTATCCTCGAGCAGCACCGAACACGCGCCGCACTCCCCGGTGCCGCAGCCGTACTTGGTGTCGGGCATGTTCAGTTGCTCGCGCAGCACTTCCAGCAGGGTCTTGTTGGACGCCACCACGATATCGTGATCTTCACCGTTAACGTTCAGGGTGATCATATGCTTACTCATGAACTAATCTCCTGTCTTTGCACAAATAATGTACGCGGATCACGTCGGACCAGGTCTCAGGCGAACCCGCAGGCCTGCTGCACAGCGCGCTTGAGATAGACACCGGCCACCGAGCGGCGATACTCCGCCGTCGAGCGCTTGTCGTCGATGGGTGAAATATCCTGCTGCACCGCCTCGGCGGCCCGTGCCAGCGTCTCATCGTCCACTTTCGCACCCTGCACAATCGCCTCGGCCGCCGGCAGGCGAATCATGGTCGGCGCAACACAGCCCATGGCAAAACGCGCACTCTTGCAGGTGTCGCCGTCCATCTGCAGGCAGACGGCGACGTTGAGCTTGGCCAGGTCCTCGTTGACCCGGGTCAGGCGTTTGAAGGCCGAGGCGGTACCGCTATCGGGCGCCGGCAGGCGCAGTTCCACTGCCAGTTCATTATCGGCGCGCGCGGTCACCCCGTAGGATACCCACAGATCGTCGATGTCGATTTCACGCCGTCCGCCGCCAGCGGTGGCCATGACCAGAGTGCCGCCCAGGGCGGCCACTGCCGCGCTGCAATCGCCCGCCGGAGAGCCGCGCAGCAGGTTGCCCACCACAGTGGCGGTGTTGCGCAGTTGCGGCGTGGCAAATATCCTGGCCGACTGCCACAAAGCCGGATAATGCTGCCTGACCTCCGGCGAATCGACCAGTTGGGCAAGCGTCGTTCTGGCACCGATGCGCAGGCCCGTGGCGCTGTCGAATTCCAGGCGGTTCAGGTCGCCCAGCAGCGCCAGGCTCATGACCTTGTCGGCCTCAAAACCCGCCTTCATCATCACCAGCAGGTCGGTGCCGCCCGACAACACGGTGACGGCGCCTCGCTCCCGGTCCAGGATCTCCAGCGCCTCCTCCAGGCTGCCCGGCAACAACAGATCGAAATCAGTCAACACACGACTACTCATTTAAGCCTCCTGTACACCGGCTGCTCACCGCCGGCTCAAACCCCACTGTTACGGGTGCCTCGACAACCACACGTTCCACGCACTGCCCGCAGCCGCTTCGCGCTCGATCGGACGCCTTGTCGCAAGCGTTGCCAGCCGCTACACGGCCGCCCCTGCCAGCGGGCGAACATCGTAATGTATCGAGATACCCTCAACTATAGTCCAACTTGCGGCGGACCGGTCGCGGCCGGCCCGCCGCGCCGGTCCCGCTATTTGCCGACCGCGCGCAAATATTGCGGGGTAAAACGTTTTGGTGTCACCCGATCCGGGTGAATCTCCGTCTTGAACTGTCCGGTGGTACAGTGCATGGCCTGAATATCCATCATGCCAAACCCGTCGTAGACCGGGACGCCCTGCCCCTGGTTGGCCGGCAGCGATGCGTAATCCGGCCCCTGACCGATGAACCACATTTTCCACAGCTTGTCGCCGCGGTCGTAAATATTGATGCGCGAGAACGCGAACGTCTGGGCGTCGAGGAAGATGTCCCGATGGCCGACCGGGTGACTGGGGTCCACGGGGGTCGCGGTCACCAGGTACTGCTTGCGCACCTGCCAGGTGATGTTGGGGAAACAGCCGCCCTGGCCGCCAAAGGTGATGTAGCGGAAGCCATCGTCCTCCTTGTACTGGTCGCCCAGTTCCATCTTGTCGTGTTCGTAGAAGGGCACCAGCATCCAGCGCACGCCTTTGTAGTCCCACTTCATATCCGAGATGCGGCCGTTGTAGCCCTCGAAATCCTCGATCATCAGATCGGAGCCCAGGAAGGAGTCCGTGACCTGGCCGGCGGCCAGGCGGCGCACCCGGCGCTGGAAGCCCAGGTACAGCCAGGCGTTATCCCGTTTGAGGTCGTCCTCGTAGCGGTGGATCAGCAGCTGCGTGTTTTTCACGTCAAAGGGCTCGTCCACGCGCATATAGATGGTGCGGAAGATGTTCGCCGGATTGGGGTCCACCTCGGGGATCGGCTCGTCCAGAGTCCGGTGTTTCCAGTTGTAGGCGTTAAACTCCATCTTCAGCGTCTTTTCTACTTTGCCGGTGTTCATGTCGCGGAAGGTCCAGTAAAACGGATAAATCGCACCGGCATCGCCAAAGTGCAGGCCGAAGCGATAATTCCAGGCCAGTTTTTCCCCGGCGCGCGGGTCGTCCAGACTCGGCGGTGTGGGGAAGGGGCGGCCGGCAACATACCCGCGCAATTCGCCCACCTCCTCGCCCAGGGTTGCAGTGTTGAGGTTTTTTCGCGTCGCCTCGATGTATTTCTCATTCTGTACGATGGGTGTGAGCTTCCCGACGGTAATGTCTACCCAGCCGTCCTTGACCATCTGGTACATACCCTCGTCCAGAAAATCCTTGCCGATCTCGTCGACGTTATCCTTTGTGACAACGACTCCCGGCTGAAGTTTACCCGTTTCCGGCATTTCGAAATCGTAGGGGTGGAAACTGCGCTCAACGTCTTCCATGGTGGCGTTTTGCGACCACCCCGACACGGCCGCGCCCGAGAGCAGGCAGGCGGCGATAAGCTTGCGGTGTAATTTCATGATCATTCTCCGGAAAGTCTGTTAGAACCGATAGCGAACGGTGATCTGAATCTCGTCCTCTTCCTGCGCCATACCCAGCGGGCCGTCGGCAAAGCGCCCCAGCGGGTTGGCTCCGCGCAGCCCGCCATTGCTGGCCGTGGGCGCCAGCCCGGTGGTGGCCCCGCCGGTCAGCGCCGCGGACAGGCCCGGGTAGGGGATCGAGGCGCGGTCGTCATCCCAGGTGCTGACGCCGTCGTCGATCTTGTAGTTGGCGCGCAGGGTAAACTGCCAGTGATTGTCCAGCAGCCATTCGATCGCGGGGGCGATCGTGGTATGGCCGGACTCGTAATCGTGGGCCATGATAATCTGCGGATTGAGCCGGTCGTTCATGTACCAGCCCTGGATCAACAGGGTGAACAGGTAGTTGTTCTCATGATCAGCCATGCCGACTTTGCCGGGCGGGGGCAGCCCCGGCAGCACGGCGCCGATATGCTCGTTGTGATCCAGCAGGTGCTGGCCAAAGGCCTGGGCGGAAATCAGGAAGGCCCGGTCCTTGTTGAGGAAGGGAATAAAGGTACTGCGGTCCCAGCCGACAACCCAGCGCACCACATCCGACTCGGAGTACAGATCCGGCACCGAAGTATCGGCAAACTCCTCTCCGTCGGTGTGCGCCAGCTCGATACGGAACGCCGATTTGATGGCATCCCAGTACAGATCCAGCGAGCCGCCGATCAGGGTGACCCGCGGGAACTCGATATCGAAGGCGAGGGCGTAATCGTAGTCATCGATGACGAAGGGATTGAACGGATCGATACTGGGTATGTGGCCGCGCAGCACCGGCAGTTGCTGGCGTGTCTCCAGGAAGTTCAGGGAAAAACCGATTTCGTTCTTCACCCCCTCGAGTTTTATCCCGAACTGGGTGTTGGACAGGTTCCACTCGGGCAGCTTCACATCGCGGATACCGATGACGCCCGGACCGAAGTCGACGGCACCCAGTCCGGCCAGGCCGCCACCGGGAGCGGGGACCGGGAAGTTCGATACCGTACAGCCATTTTCCCAGCAGTTGGCCATGCCTCGGAAAAAGGAGCCGGCGTCGAGAATCTGGTAGGGCTGGCCGGCCTGCCCCAGATTGCTGGGGCGAAACTTGTCGAAGTTCCACACGAATGACAGGTTGATGTCGCCGAAAAACTCGGTGGCGCCCCAGCGATACTCCAACTCCGCCATCCACATGGGAATGCGAATGTCCTCCAGTTCATCGTAGATGTTGTTGCGGCTGTAATCGACCGGGTTGATCACATCCAGCACCCGGAACAGGTCGGTGCGACCCCAGATGATCTGCTGCTTGCCCACCTTGAAGCCGACCTGGTCATCGTTTGCCAGATCGAAGCTGCCGCTGAGGTAAAACTCGCGAATGAAATCCCAGCGGTCGTTGAAGTCGGACCAGGCCATCTCGCTCTCGTCGAGGTCCATGTAGTCTTCCAGGGGCTTGCAACCGCGCCTGTCGATGTCGCAGGGGCGTACCGGCACCCCGAAAGCGATGCCCCCGTTCTCACTGGAGAGATGGCCGCCGAGCATTTCCAGGCCTTCATTCGGATTGGACATGGACACCACATTGGGCAGGCCAAACATCGCGTTGGGCGAGGCGGGACCGCCAAAAAACGGGGTGAAATCGGTGGATGGCGGGAATCCGAGGGTCGGCGGCAAGCCGGTGGGGACGCCGCCGACGGCAAATTTCAGCCCCCCGCCGTGCGGCACGCGACCGCCAAAGGTGCCATTGGCCAGCGTGATCGGCCCCCCGGCATTTTCACCCCACTCCCCGTCATTGAGCTCGTACACCGCATCGTAGGTGGCCCGCAGCGTGGCGTTGAAGGTCATCCTCGACGTCTTGAACGCGCCGCTGATATCCTTGCCAAACTCTACCTGAGCGGTGTTGCGGGACTTGGAGATTCCCCGGCTCTCGCGGTAATAGGTGGCGTTTTCCACGAATCCCGCCACGTCCATATCACTTGCCAGAACCTGGGGCGCACCGGCGCAAAGCGCCAGCGCGAGCAGTGCTCCCCCGGATAGCGCCGCAGTTGCGGCCCCCCTCTTGCTGTTGTATCTGGAATAAGCCATAGCAGTCTCCACTGATTTATATTTTTCTGATCACTTGCTTCTCAACATGAGACAGGCGCCTGGCCTGTCCCTCCCCGGCGCACCGTCGCGCCACTATACTCTGTATCCGTCATCCGGCGGCGATGCCCGGCACCGGCTCGTCGTCTGTCACGAGGATGCCGTCCTCGTCGTAGTGCACACTGACAATGAATTTCGGCTGGAAAACCCTGATCCACGCGGGCACCAGAAATACCGCGGCAGCGGCGTTCAACACCAGCATCACGCACAGCAGCAGCGCCGCGTCGGCCTGGAAGCGCAGATCCGACAGAAAATACCACATCACCACGCCGCCGATCAGCGACGCCGCGGTAAAGCCCACCGCCAGCCCGGTGCTGGCAAGGGTGTTGGCAATCGCGGCATCCAGACCGACCCCCCTGGCCGACTCCTCGCGGATGCGATCCATGATGTAGATAGAATAGTCAATACCCACGCCGATGCCCACCGCGATGATGGGCACGGTGTTGACGTTGATGCCAATGCCCTGTATGCCCATGTAGGCGTAGGTCAGTGTGGTGGCAAAAGTCATCGCCAGCATCATCAGAGCGCCGGCGCTGAAGGACCAATAAAATGCTGTGACAAACACGAAAATCAGCGCCAGCACCAGCGGAATGACCAGCAGGTTGGTGGCGAAGGACGCCTCGTTGATCGCGGCGGTTACCCCGATGGAGCCGCCCGCCAGCAGGATTTGCAGGCCCTGGACCCGATTCTCGGGATCGTTGATCCACGCCTTTGCCTGGTGGATCGCGCGCCGGATGGTCCCGCCCCTGTGGTCTTTGTAAAAGAATACCAGGTTGGCGTTCTGGCTGTCGGTGTCGAGAAACTCGCGGGAGGCGCCGGGTACCGGGCTGGAGGCCTCGTATGCAAACAACAGGCCGCCCACATAGGCGGCTGTATCGGGAATCTGCGCCCAGCGCGGGTCGTTGCTGTGGAATATGCGGTTGACCTGCTTGACCAGATCGGTCACCAACTTGGCGCCGCCCAGCTCCGGATCGTTGAGCATATGCCGCTGGAAGCGCTCCAGGGCATTGAGCACCTCGGGCCGCTTGATGCCGTCGGGTTCGTCGGTACGCGCCACGATAAACAGTTCCTCGGAGCCGGGAAACAGGTCGTTGATCGCCTTCGAGGAGCGGTTGTAGTCGTGCTGCGGGTAGAGAATGGGCGAGCCCGGTTCCGACTCCCCGATTTGCACCCAGGAGCTGAAATACAGCCCCACCGCCGCCAGGCCGCCCATCAGCAGCAGAATGGCCGTGGCGCGGCGGCGGCTGCTGACCACCGCGGAGATATCCGGCAGTACCGCCAGCAGACCGCGGCGCTCGCCGGCAGCGGCCTGTAACCGTTTTTTGGGCTGCGGCAACAGACTCAACGCCACCGGTATGAACACCAGCACGGTGGGGATCACCGCCGCCGCCCACAGGGAGGCGTAATAGGCCATCTTGGTATTGATCGGCACCGAGCCCAGCGCGATCAGCAGCAGCCCCACCGCATCCGATACCACGCCCAGGGAGCCGGGCCGGAACAGGCTGTCAAAAGTGCTCCTGGCCGCCTGGCGCCCCACGCCGACGCGGTCGAACTCCAGGTAGTAGCGCTGCACCAGTTGCACCCCGTGCGACATGGCCCGAGCCGATATCAGAAAGGGCACCACCAGGGTCAGCGGGTCCAGGTTGAAGCCCAGCAGAGAGATGGTACCCAGACCCCAGGTGGTGGCCAGCAGGATGCCGCACAGCGGCAACAAGATACCGTACAGGCGCCGGAAATACAGGATCAGCAGGCTGACCAGGATTAGCGCGGTATACACAAAGACCTGCAGGATCTGGTCGACGTAGGTGTACACCCACCCCACCAGCATGGGCTGCCCGGTGACATAGAGGTTGACGCTCGCATCGGACTCCTGCTCGCGGATGCGGCGCACTTCTGCAAAGATAGCCTGGTAGTCCAGTGCGCCCTCATTGAACGTCGCCTTGATCAGCGCCGCCTTGAGGTCGGGTGACACCAGCAGACCGTAGACCCGCGGGTTGGCCCTGACATCCTCGCGCATCTGCGCCAGTTCAGCGTCGCTCCAGTGGGACTTCAGGCTGTCGAAGTAGGGGGCGGAATTCACATCGCCGGTCTCGGTCAGCCACACTTTGCGCACCGTGCGGTGGGTAATACTGGCAACGGTGTTGTGGTTGACGCCGGGCAGCTGATCGATCTTCTGGGTGATGCGATCGATGCGCCGGATGACATCTTCGTCGAAAATGTCGCCCTCCTTTACCTCCACCGAAAGGATGATGTTGTTGGCGCCGCCAAAACTGTCGCGAATCTGGTTGTGCAACTGGATATAGGGGTGCAGCTGCGGCAGCAGGTCGGCAAAATCCGAGTACATGCGCACACCCGGGATGCGGGTGGCAAAAAACGCCGTAACCAGCAGAATCAGCACCAGCACCGCCCGGGGCGAACCAAACACCAGGTCGTCGAACCGGTGCAGGGCGCGGTGAAAAATGGATTTGGACTGTGTGTTCATGCCGCGCTACCCGCCAGTGGCCAGGTTGAACAGGGTGCCGTTACCACCCGCCAGCAGCACCCCGTCACCGCCCGGGCTGACCCCGCGCAGGTAGGACAGCACGTCGTTGTCGTGGGGCAGCCTCTTCCAGGAGCCGTCGCGGTAGCGCAGAACAGTACCGTTCTCCCCGACCGCAAACAGGGTCTCGCCGGCGCCGGCGATGCCGTAGAGCGGCAGGTTGGTGCCGCTGTCCTGGGTCTGCCAACTGTCGCCGCCATCCGCGGTGTGAAATACGGCGCCGTTGAGGCCGACGGCCCAGCCGCGGCGGGCGTCGACAAAATGGGCGTCCTGGGAGTAAAACTCGCCCGGCAGTACCGCCGCCGGCTCCCAACTGGCGCCGCCATCGGTGGTTTTCAGCACCAGGCCAAACTCGCCGGTCACGTAGCCGTTGTCCGCATCGACGAACTGCACCGACGTCAACTGGATGTCGTCGCCAAAGGAATATTCACTCCAGGAGGCCCCGTCGTCCGCCGAGGACAGTATCGTGCTGAAGCCGCCCACCACCCAGATACGGTTGCGTGGATCACAGGTCAGCGCCAGCACCGCCTCGCCGGTCTCGACAGCGACGGCCTGCCAGTTGGCCGCAGCGGTATCGGAAAACCAGATCTGCCGCCCCGCATCCAGGGCCACGTAGCGGCCGTCGGGGCACCGGCTGAGGTCGATCAGTGCCGGCTGCCCCGGCAATGCCAGCCGCTGCCAGGTCCGCCCGTCATCCGGCGACACCAGTACCACGCCGGCATCGCCCACCACCACGACCTGCGCACCCTTGCGGGCGACCGCCTGCAACTGGTCGTAGCGGTGCACCGGCTGCGCCAGTTCGCGCTGCACCCCGCTCAGGTCGAGCGGTGCCTCGCAGCCGGCGGCCCACAGCGCGGCCAGGACCGGGAGTGCAAACCTGCAGATGTCCTCGCGCAGCCGTGGTAGAACCGAATACTTCAACGCCATATCCCTTTGCCCCTGCCGGGACAATGTTAGTTATTGTGCGTGCGTCTTTGCTATTGCTGTTGCACCGGGGCGGCGCACCACAACGAGCCGCTTGCTGCCAACCCCATCAGCCGCGGAACCCCGGTGGGATTTACAGCCAACACCATCCCCTGACTATTGCTATCACCACCACTCCCCGGATCGCACCACAGCGCATCGTCGCGCACTGTCAGGGAAGCATAATTGATCCACATCACGGTGTTGACATTCAGCCTAGATTAGTAACAAGCCGAAGCAAATACCCGCATCCGCGAAGTACACTGTCAACCAACAAACGCTGCCCTCTCAGACAATGCACTGCGCTGCAGGCCGGTACACGGCGGGCGCAGCGCCCGCGGCGGGCGTTGCAAAAATAAATCTGTCGGCTATGGTATCCAGAGCTGACAAGGGCACACCACCCGTGCAAGCACAGCGTCCTGCAGCCCGCCGCGGGCGCCGCCGTCGCGCCTGTCGGCCAGCCGGGAGGATTCGATTAACGAACCTCATCACAGAGGCGCGACAGCGTCCGGAGACGTCGCAGAGAAACATTTGAGCGGCAACACAGTCCAAAACACTGTACACGCGAAAAAATTTAGTATATAAATTTACCGGCATATTAACCATAACTTTTACGATTAAATAGTCGCCTGCCCAGAACCGTACATAACGAGGTCTTATCATGGCAACTCCCCGGAAAAAGCTCGAACCCACCGCCAACTCGCTCAAGAGCGGCCGCTGGGTGGCTTCCAGCTGCAAGATGTGCCTGCACTCCTGCGGCAACCTGATCCACGTCACCGACGACGGGGTGATCAACAAGATCGAGGGCAACCCCACCAACCCGTCCAACAACGGCAAGCTGTGCACCAAGGGCAACACCCCGATCATGCGGCACTACGACCCGGCCCGCTTCAAGCAGCCCATGCGCCGCACCAACCCGGAAAAAGGCGTCGGCATCGACCCGAAGTGGGAGCCGATAAGCTGGGAGGAGGCCTTCGAGATCACCACCCGGGAGATCAAGAAGTCCATGGATGAGGATCCGCGCAAGATCCTGCCGTCACTCGAGGACTTTCAGAAGATGAACATCTGGGCCTGGGCGCTGTCCTTCGGCAACTTCAACTTCTACCAGTCCGGCGGCACCATGTGCGGCGGCGCCTACCACCCGATCAACGGCTATATTCACTCGGCGTTTGCCTGCGCCAACGACGCCAAGTACTGCAACTACTGGATCAACAACGGCACCGGCGACGGCTTTTCCTCGCACCTGCACGCCGCGGCGCAGTCCAACTGGGTGGCCAAGGCGCGCACCGAGCGCAACATGCGCATCGTGTCGGTGGAACCGCGGCTGTCCATCGGCTCGGCCAAGGCGGAGGAGTGGGTGCCGATCCGCCCCGCCACCGACCGCCACTTCGCCCTGGGCATGTCCCATGTGCTGGTCAACGAAGGCCTGTGCGACTACCAGTTCCTCAAGCGCGACACCAACGCCCCCTACCTGGTGGGCGAGGACGGCTACTTTATTCGCGACGCGAACCGCCAGTGCTACATGTGGGACCTCGAGAGCAACAGCGCCAAGCTGTGGAACGACGAGAGCATCGGCGAGATCGCCCTGGAGGGCAACTACGAGATCGACGGCAAGCCCTGCCGCCCGGCGTTCCAGGTGTACAAGGATATCCTCGAAGAGTGTACCCCGGAAGCGATGTCCGAGATCACCACGGTGCCGGCGGAGACGATCCGCCGCATTGCCCGCGAATTTGCCAAGGCGGCCCAGATCGGCGCCACCATGAAGCTCGAAGACGGCCGCACCGTGCCCTTCCGCCCCGCGGCCTACAACTACTACCGCGGCGCGCAGGGCCGCAAGACGGGCTCGCAGACCAATCACTCCTTCAAGCTGGTCAACGTCCTGATTGGCAACATCGACGTCCCCGGCGGCCACATGGGTGTGGTGCTCGACGGCAAGGAAATCGATCTCAACCACTGCCAGCCGGGCGAGAGCGGGATGCTGCACCCCACCCCGCACCAACTGGGTCCGGTGCCGCCCTTCGACTACCCGCCCAACACCTACCACCTGATGGACTATTTCCCGGTGGGCGTGAACCCGCCACACTTCAATCTGCTGGTGCACGAGAACCGGGAGAAATTCGGTGTGCAGTTCAAGCCGGACGTGATCGTCAACTGCCACTCCAACCCGGTGTGGGCCATCCAGGGGCCGCGGGAAAAGTGGTTCGACTTCCTGCGCAGCATGCGCTTCATCGTCTGCGTGGACCTGATCCGCACCGAGATGACCGACTGGGCCGATATCATCCTGCCCTCCAACGACGTGCTGGAAAGCTGGAACTGCACCATGATCGAACCGCCGCACACGGAGGGTATGTCCTTCCGCCAGCCCGCGGTGCCGCCCCTGTACGACACCAAGAGCGAGGAGGAGATCTTCTACGAACTGTCCGAGCGCCTGGGTGTCCTGGCGGCCTACAACGATGTCGTCAACAAGACCCTGGGCTTCGAGGGTCACCCGGAACTGATGCTGGAACCGGACAAGAAGTACACCGACAAGGAGATCGCCCGGCGCAAGGGCCTGCTGTGGAACGGCAAGGACATCGACTGGTACATGGAGCGCGGCCATTCCGTGACGGAAAAGCGCCTGGACAAGTGGTACCGCCCCTGGGAGGGCAACCGGCTGCACTTCTACATTGAGGACTTCCTGGTGCACCGCGACGATCTCAAACAAAAGATGGAGGCCGCCGACGTCCCCTTCCGCCACGAGTGGCAGTGGGACGACTATCAGCCGCTGCCCACACCGGTGTTGGACCCGGTGCACAACGAGCCGCCGGAGTACGACCTGTACGCCATCACCTTCAAGGATATCCAGCTCAACTTTGGTGAGAGCCTGAGCAACCCCTGGATCAAGGAACTGGTGTACCGCGATCCGGTCCATACCGGCCTGCTGTTGAACCCCAGGACTGCAGCCGCCAAGGGACTGAAACAGGGCAGTATCGTCAAGGTCGAATCGCCCTACGGCAAGCTGTACGGCCGCATCAACACCTCCGAGGGCATGCAACCGGAAACCGTGGGCGTGTCCAACGCCCTGTCGCGTATGCGATCCAAGGACAGCGGCGTACTGCCGGCCGGCGGCCACTTCAACGACATGCTGCCCTACGATTTGCGCAACACCGATGGTGCCAGCGGCCAGCCGGAGACCGTGTGCAAGGTCAAGCTGACCAAACTGGACGACTGGCCGGATTTCCTCAAGGAGGGTCGCACCGTGTACGACCTGATTGAAGAACTCGAAACGGCAAAAGGCAAGGGGGGACAGCACTGATGGCGAGAATGGGAATGGTCTTCGACCTGAAGGCCTGCATTGGCTGCAATGCCTGCGTAGTGGCCTGCAAGCAGGAAAACTCCCTGCCCGACGGCGTCTTTTTTACCAAGACCCTGAGCGAGGAATACGGCGTATTCCCCCTGGCCAAGCGGGTCTACATCCCCACCATCTGCAACCACTGTGAAGATGCGCCCTGCGAGAAGGTGTGCCCCAGCGGGGCCACCCATACCCGCGAGGACGGCATCGTCATGGTGGACGACGACAAGTGCATCGGATGCAACTCGTGCGCGGTGGCCTGCCCCTACGACCAGCGCACCCAGATGGATGCGGAAAAGTTCCTCAAGGGCCTGTACGGCACCGGCGAAATCACGCCCTTCGAGGAGCAGGGTTACGGACGCTACACCCCTGGCACGGTCACCAAGTGTGACTTCTGCAGCCAGCGGGTGGATGTCGGTCTGGACCCCGCGTGCGTGGTTACCTGCCCCACCAACGCGCGTATCTTCGGCGACCTGGACGACCCGCAGAGCGCACCGAGCAAGATGATTCGCGAGCGCCACGGCCGCCAGCCGCTACCGGAGAAAAACACCAAACCCAAAGTCTATTACGTCAACTGACGGGCCGCGGGAAGGTCAGGAGAGCAAACCATGTCTATTGAGAATAAAGTATTCAGCGGCGATACCCTGAAGGTGGGCTACCGCTTCCAGCGCCACTGGGATAATTCCATGGCCTATGCCTTTTTCTGCGCGGAACTCGGAGCCGGTCTGTATTTTGTCTCCATGTTGCTGGGCTCGATGATCGGCATGATCGCGGGGCTGGTAGTGGTGTCCACCGGCAAGCCGTATTTTCACCTGGCGCACATGGGCGTGCCGGGCAAGTCCTGGCGCGCCATGCTGCGCCCGGACCGCTCCTGGATCAGCCGGGGCCTGTGGGCGCTGGCCGGCATGGTGGCTTTCAGTGTGCTGTATCTGCTGTGTCTGGCGTTTGGCGAGCAGTTTGGTATCCGCCCGGATTCAGCGCTGCTGTGGGTGCTGCAAATCCTCTCCGGGGCCTTTACTCTGGCGGTGATGGTCTACCAGGGCTTTGCCATGTCGCATTCCAGCGCCATCGCGATCTGGAGTTCGGCCATCATGCCGATGGCCAGCCTGCTGTACTCGCTGGTGGTGGGTGTGGCGGTGGTTCGGGTGTTACTGCCGGCGCCACAGGCCGCCGCACTGACCGGCAGCCTGGAACTGCTGCTGCTGGGCCTGGCCGTCATGCATTTGATGCTCCTGCACAGCGGCTGGCACGGCAGCCCGGGGGCGCGCACCTCGATCGAACTGCTGCTGCAGACACTCTATGCCAAGTGGTTCTGGGGCGCAGTCGTGGCTGCGGGCATCGTGCTGCCGGCCCTGCTGCTGTGGTTTGCGCCGTCGAGTGCCGCGGTTACCGTTATCGTCGCCGTCGGCATTCTGGCCGGGTTCATGGCCTGGCGCATCCTGATCTTCAAGATCGGGGTGTACGAACCCATTATGAGCATGAACCCGTTCCGCTCGGCGAACACGTAGCCCCACGCCGCTACGGGGCAAACAGCCAAAGGCCACCGGCATATTGCGGTGTTATGGAGACCGCCGATGCCGGTCCGACGGATCAACCCTTCAGCGTATCCGACGGCGACTCGCCAAAGCGCTCCTTGTATTCGGTAGAGAACTTGCCCAGTTGGGAAAAGCCGCCGGCCAGCGCGATATCGGTTACATTGTGGTGTGCCGGGTCGGCCTCTTTCAGGGCCAGATGAACGTAGTCCAGTCGCGTGAGCTTCAACAGTTTCATCGGCGATACATCGTGGTAGCGCTTGAAGCCTTCCAGCAGAGTGCGCTCGCTGACGTTGCATAGCTCGACCAGTTGTTCCAGGCTGATTGCCTCGCGGTAGTGTTCCTGGATATAGCGCTCGACCCGCGACACGTAGTGGGGAATCTGAATCGCCTCCCGGGCTGCCAGCTCCCGGGAGTAATTGTTGGGCTGGCTGTGCAACAGCGCCCACATCAGCATACGCTGGTACTGCTCACCGGCCAGCGGCGCAGTGTTCAATAGCGACCCGCGCTGCTCCAGCTCCTGCAAAATCCATCTGACGATCATCGCCAGCGCAGACGAGGATTCGGCCGTCATGTCTATCTTCAGGTCGAAATCGAGCGCCCGTATCTGGCGTCGGCCCAGCAGGGTGCTGAGATAGTTCTCCAAAGCGTTGCTTTCGATTTTTATCAACAGCTTGGAGCAATCCACCGCCCAGTCGGTGCGAAACTGTTGGTACGGCCCGGCCACCACGGCCCCGCCGGGACCGAACACGACCGTGTCGCTACCGCAGTAGGTGGTGGCCTTACCGGACAGCGGGAACTCCAGCAGGAAAAAGCCCAGTTGGGAGACGTCCACGCGGACTTCTGTACCATAATACAGATAAATCAGGGCGACATTGGGCAGGGCGGCGTGATGCAGCAAGGCGTCCGCCGACAAGGGCTCCGAATCGGAAACGACAACTTTGTGCGGACAGAGAATGTTCGCCACCGCAGCGTGCACGACCTCGATATCGCGCGTCTTGTGCACTCGAAACCGCTGGAGTGGCGGCATGTCGGACAGCTCGAACATGTCGACCAGTGTACAAACAGCCGCCCCCGATGGAAAGTCACAGCGGGGGCGGTAATCAGGCGGAAACTAGAAACTGTACTTGGCGGAGAAACTCCACTCCCTCTCCCTGGCAAAGGTGGCGGTGAGGTAACCTGAACCGGTGTTGTAGCCCGAGTTGCCGGATACCAGAATGGTTTCGTCGCCCAGGTTGCGGCCGGCCAGCATGAACTCCCAGGCGCCGTCGTCGCTCATTACCGTGATGGCGGCGTTGAGCATGTCGTAGGCGTCCTGGATCAGTTGCGGCGTGTTCACCGCGTTATTGTACACCTCATCGGTGTAGGCCCAGTCAAACCGCGGCGTGATCGACCACTGGCCGATCTGGTGGGTATAGGCGACGCCCAGATTGCCGGTCCACTCCGCGGTTTGCGGCAGCTTGCTGTCCTCGGTGATACCGACGCTTTCCACACTCGCATCGAGGTCGACGTACTCCGCATCGGTGTAGCCCACGTTGGCCTGGATGATCCAGGCGGGCGAGGGCACCCAGGTCGACTCCAGTTCAAACCCCTTGATTTCCGCCTGGCCCGCGTTAAAGGTAATCGGCGCAAAACCCTGGCGCACGATGATCTGCATGTCTTCGTAGTCGGTGAAGAAGGCCGCCAGGTTGAGACGGAAGGTGTTGTCCGCCCAGGAGGACTTCATACCCACTTCGTAGGTGTTGGCCGTTTCCGGATCAAAGGAGGTGGGGCCGTCGGGAAAGGCCACGTTGTAGCGCTGGTCAAAACCGCCGCTCTTGAAACCCTCGGAGTAGGAGGCGTAGACCATCAGGTCGTCGTCGGCCTGGTAGGCGAGGTTGACCATGGGCGTCCAGTCGTCGAAACCGCGCTCGTATTCACCCGCGGCAACAAAGTGGTCGCCGTCGGTAAACAGGCGCCCCTGTACACCGTCACAGCCGGGCTCCGCGCCGGTGGGACAATCCAGATAGCGCACGCTGGGGCTGCCGGGGCCGCCCATCACGTAATACCCGTCGGCGTAGGAGTAGGGCGAAAAGCGCTTGGTTTCATCGGTATAGCGCACGCCGGCGGTCAGCGACCATTTCTCGGTGAGATCATAGGTCACCTGACTGAACACCGCGAAGTTGTCGTTGTCGACGCTGCCGCCGGAGACGATGGCGCCGATGGTGGGCTCCGGAAACTGCACCGGGTTGGGGTTGTCCGCCTGCTCCTCGAAGTAGTACAGGCCCACCAGCCATTTCATGTTGTCGGTGTTGCCGCTGAACTGCAGCTCCTGGCTGAACTGGTCCTGGTCAAAGGGATCCTGGGTGTGGAACACCCGGTACGGGGTGGCGTCTCCGTCGCGCGCGGAATAGGCGTCGATGTCCCGGTAGGCGGTGATGGACTTGATCGACATCCAGTCGGTGACGTCCCAGTTGGCCTCCAGGGAGACACCCCACATGGTCAGCTCGGAGGTGACTTCACCGGTGCCCTCATTCTCGAACACATCGCGATACCAGGTGTCGTTCAGGCACATGAAATTGTTGTTGGTGCCGCGCTCGCCCGGCGGCAGTGTCGGCGGCGGCAACAGGGGGCAGTTGCCGCCAAACGCGATACCGTTTTCGAAGGTATTGGCGTGATAGGGGAAGGTCTGCTGCTCGTTGAGCCCCAGAGAGGTTGCCGGGGAACCACTTTCGTCTTCGTCAGTGTAGTCCGCGGTCATAAAGAAGTTCAGCGACTCGCTGGCTTCCCAGACGATAGCGCCGCGGGCGCTGAAGGTGTCATCATCACCCAGCACCGCGCCGTCGGTAGGCAGTGCGACACCGCTGCGTTGCCGCGCGGCCAGTTGCACGCGCTCGACATAACCGTCGCGATCGCGCTTGGTGAAACTGATGTTGGAATACAGACCCTCGGCGATGGGAATGTTGAAGCGCGCCGTGCCGTAGAGCATCTCGTCACTGCCCACCTCCACTTCGACGCTGCCGGCAAACTCGTCATCGGGCCTTTTGGTATGCAGTGCGATTGCCCCGCCGATGGTGTTGCGACCAAACAGCGTCCCCTGCGGGCCGCGCAGCACCTCGATGCGTTCCAGGTCGAGAAAATCCATGGTCCCGCCAAAGGAGCGCGCGTAGTACACGCCGTCCACATAGAGGCCTACGCCGGGATCGGTCACCGCGGTGAAGTCGGATTGACCGATACCGCGGATATAAATCTGCGACGAGGCATTCTGGCCCGATGACGGCGCATAGGAGTCAAAGGTCAGGTTGGGCGTGACGTCCGCCAACTGGTCGGTGGAGCGGATCTGCCGCTGCGCCAGTTCGTTGGCGGTGAAGGCGGAGATTGAAATGGGCGTGCTCTGCAGGTTCTCCTCGCGCTTGCGGGCGGTGACGATCACCTCTTCCAGCGCAAAGCCCGCGCCGCCCTCCTGCGCCAGTACCAGATCGCTGGAAAACACCGCACTTGCCACTACCAGTGATATTGCTGTCCTGTTGAATGTCATGGTCAATCCTCTTTGCTGCACTTATTGTGTCGTTAAAATTGCCGTGGGTGGATCTTCTGACCGATTGCCTATCTGTCTTGTTGTTGTGCCTGCATACTATTGAGGTTTCACGCGCGGCCACTATGGAAAAACCGCTGCGAAAATCGTCACAAACCCCACGCCGATGAGTCCGCCGGGATTTGCACTGTCTCAGTCAAGCAATACTGCGCACAAAAGCAAGCCGATGCAATACACGGCAGCACTATACATCCCGACCGGGGCATCCGGTGTCGACGCAGGCCGGCTGTTTGTGGCTACACCACGGGCTTTTTGGTGGTAGGATGGTCACGGATTGTCCGCACCTGCGGCAGCGGCGCCCGGCACCGGCGGCGCGAAAACCGGCGGGGACGATAACAAACCGGCCAGGGGACACCCCAGAACCATGAGCAACCCCAATTCTCCGGAGCACTATATCCACGCGAGGTCTTTTTCCGGATTTCAGATTCTGGCGATTGGCCTGTGCGCGCTGATCAATGTCTTCGACGGCTTTGACGCGCTGGCAATCGCCTTTACCGCACCGGCGATTGCCGCCGAGTGGCGCATGTCGCCGGCTGCGCTGGGCATTGTGTTCAGTGCCGGTTACCTGGGTATGGCGCTCGGCGCCATGACCCTCGGCACCCTGAGCGACCGCATCGGCAGGCGCAACATGATTCTCTACAGCCTGGCCGCGCTCACCCTGACCATGGGGCTGACCGCCACCGCTAACTCCGTTGCCAGCCTGCTGGCCTACCGGCTGGGCAGCGGCCTGGCCATCGGCGCCATGCTGGCCAGCATCACCGCACTGACCGCCGAGTACTCTCCGGACTCGAAGCGCAACTTCACCATCTGCATCGTGCAGGGGACCTACGCCGTCGGCGCGACACTGGGCGGGTTGCTCTCGGCCTACCTCATCGAGGACTACGGCTGGCGCTCTGTCTTCGGGGTCGGCGCGGCGCTCAACGCGGGGTTGTTTGTGCTGGTGTACTGTCTGATGCCCGAGTCACTGGCCTTCCTGTTCAACAAACGGCCCGCGGGCAGCCTGGTGCGCGTCAACGCCATCATCGAGCGGCTGGGCGGCCGGCCACTGGCTGCCTGGCCGGCACCATCCGTCGAGAAGGAAGCGGCAACCGGGGTCAAGGCGCTGCTGCAGCCGGGCAGCAGACGGTGGTCGCTGCTGCTGTGGGTGGCGACCTTCAGCGCCATGTTCGGCAACTATTTCCTGTTGAGCTGGATTCCCAAAATCGTGGTGGATGCCGGCCTGTCACTGGAAAACGCCATCTGGGTGGGCATGTCGATCAACGCCGGCGGTTTGTGCGGTATCTTGTGGCTGGGCTATCGCTCCGCGGTCAGCGGTCTGCGCTTCATGATCGCGGCGTTTATGGTGACAGCCGGCATCCTGATGATGGCTTTTGGCTTCCTGGGCAACAACGTGGCGGCACTGATGGCCGTCGCTGTCGCCATGGGCTTTTTCGGCCAGGCCGGTTTTATCGGGCTTTACTCGGTTGCCGCCCGCCTCTACCCGGCGCATGTGCGCGCCACCGGCATCGGCTGGGCCATCGGCCTGGGCCGCATCGGCGCCATCATCGGACCCTCCGTTGCGGGCCTGCTGATCGGCCTGGGCTGGGAGCGGCCCAATTACTTCATGGTGCTTGCGATCCCCTTCTTTGTCGGCGCGACGGCTATCTGGCTGGTGAAGTCGGCGCAACTGGATGCCACAGTGAAACCGGGTTAAATATTTTTCGCCACCGGCCACTGCACAAAAAACGCTGCTGTTTTTGCATATCGACCGGCCCGTTGAATTGTTTCAATCAACTATCGGCGCCGATTGATAAAGGATATTCGAATGGATCTGGACGCGAGAAACCTGACGGACCTGCAGGGCTACATCGATTTCCTGGAAGCGGAGAACCTGCTGGTACGGGTGAAGACCGAGGTCGACCCGGTACTGGAGTTGGCCGGGATCGCCAAGCGCTTTGAAGGCGGCAAGGTGGTCCTGTTTGAAAAAGTGAAAGGCAGCGACTACCCGGTGCTCATCGGCCTGTACTGGAACCTGGATATCGTCGCTAAAATCTTCGCCTGCGACCGGGCGCAACTGCCCTTTGTGCTCACTGACGAGATCCGCGGCTGGCAGAAAGCGCCCGTGGCGCCTGTAATCCTCGAGCGCGGGCCGGCCAACGAGGTCATTGAAACCGATATCGACCTGTACGCCCTGCCGATTCCGCACCACGCCACCGGCGACGGCGGCCGCTACCTGACCTCCAGCGTGGTGATCGCCAAGGACCCGGACACCGGGGTGCGCAACCTGTCGGTACACCGCATGATGGTCACCGGCAGGAACCGCTTTACCCTGCTGCTGGAAGAACTCGGCCACGTGATGGACTACTTCAAGCGCGCCGAAGCCCGGGGTGAGGCGCTGGAGATTACCATCAACAACGGCGTCGACTACCCGGTGCTCATGGCCGGCGCCGTGCCGGCCTCGGCGGCGCCTATCGGCGAGGACGAGTTGGGCATTGTCAGCCAGATGCGCGGCGTCCCGGTGGAACTCATCGAGGCGCAAACGGTGAGCGTGGAAGCCATTGCCAACGCCCAGTTCGTGATCGAGGGGCGCATACTGCCCAATGTCAGGGAGGCCGAGGGGCCCTACGCCGAAGTCACCGGTTACTACGCCGAGCGCGACCAGCGCTGGGCGCTGGAAGTCACCGCCGTGACCCGCCGCAAGAACCCGGTTTTCAACTCCATTCTGTCGGGTATCGAGGTGGGCAACGCCTACGGGCTGATCGCCGGCGCCGGCGCCTTCGACAAGATACACAGCATCGTGCCGGAAGTGACGGCGGTGCATTTTTCCGATGGCAGCGTGCCCTATCACCTGGTGGTGAGGATGAACAAGGTGCACGAGGGCAGCCAACGCAACGCCATCATGGCGGCCTTTGTGTCGCTGGCCTTCGTCAAGACGGTAACTGTGGTGGACGAGGATGTGGACATCTACAACCCGGCGGATGTGGACTGGGCGGTGCAGACCCGCTGCCGCTACGAGACGGACCTACTGCTGATTCCCGAGGCCATCGGGCATCGCCTCAACCCCATGGTGGAAAACGACAAATGGACCCGCCTGGGCATCGATGCCACAGTGCCGCTGCCGCGGCCCGAGAAGTTCGTGCGCGCCGCCATGGAGGATGTGGATCTGTCACAGTACGAGATCAGCGGGGAATAGCGTGCACCACCTGCAAGTGCTGGCGAGAGAACCACGGTGACTGATCCGACCGCTGCACAACCTGTCGCCGTGGTCGGCGCCGGGCGCATGGGCCGGGGTATCGCCCTGAGCTTTGCCTTCTCGGGTTACCGGGTGAACCTGTTCGACAGCGAGGAGCGCGATGCCGCGGCCTTTGGCGCGTTGTCCGAGGCAGTGCGTTCAGAGATGCGCACCGAACTGGCTTTGCTGCAGCGCCTGCAACTGGTCAGTAAGGCGCAGGCCGCGGCGATTGCCGGGCGCATCACCCTGGTCGCCCGCGCCGCGGCGCGCGAGCCGCTGCGCCAGTCCGATTTTTTATTTGAAGCGGTGACCGAAGTGCTGGACGTCAAGCAGTCCACCTATGCCTGGTTGAATGAAACCGGCGCCGACCACACCGTTATCGGTTCCACCACCTCCACCATGCTGGTCGACACCCTGGCGGACTTTGTCGACAACAAGAGCCGCTTTCTCAACACCCACTGGCTGAATCCGGCACTGCTGATGCCCCTGGTGGAAATGAGTCCCGGCCAACACACCGCGCAGGAGAACACGGCGGCCATGCAGGGCCTGCTGGAGAGCATCGGCAAGCAACCCGTCATCTGCGCCGCCAGTCCCGGCTTTATCGTGCCGCGCATACAGGCGCTGGCAATGAACGAAGCCGCGCGCTGTGTCGAGGAGGGTGTGGCATCCGCCGAAGATATCGACAAGGCAGTACGCCTGGGCTTCGGCGTGCGCTACGCGGTGCTGGGCCTGCTGGAGTTCATCGACTGGGGCGGCGGCGACATTATCTACCACGCCACCAGATACCTGTCGGACAACCTCGATGACAAGCGCTTTAGCGTACCCGATATCATTGCCAGGAATATGCGGGAAAACCGCAACGGTATCCGCGACGGCCAGGGTTTCTACGACTACCGCGAACGCGACGTGGCGGCCTACCGCGAGGAGCGCCTGGGTGATTTCGTCAAGCTGCTGCAGTATTTGTCGCTTCTGCCGGAAGCGCACTAGGGAGGACATATGACCACAGATACCAATACGAGACGGCGGTTTCTGGGCAGGGCGCTGCTGTTGGCCGGCGCCGCAGGCACGGCTCTGCTGCGCGGTCCCACGGCACTGGCCCGGACGGTAAACGACTACCTCAGCCGCATTCGCGGGCGCGTGGTGCTGCGCAGCGACCCGTCGTATCTGCAGTGGTGGAGCGCCATGTCCTGGTTCCTGTTTCTGCCCCGGCGCTATCCCGACCTGATCGTGCGCGCCAAGTCCCACGAGGATATCCTCGCCGCACTGGCGTATGCCCGACACAACAAACTGCGGGTGACCGTGCGCTCCGGCGGCCACAACCCGGCCCACGCCGTACTGCGTAAGGGTGGCATGCTGTTGGACCTGTCGCTGCTGCGCGCCGTGGAGGTGGACCCCGCCTCACAGACCGCATGGGTGGAGCCCGGCATCCACGCGGAAAACCTGATGGCCCTGCTCGACGAGCACAAGCTGGACTTTCCGGCAGCCCACACCGGCGTGGTCCCCATCGGCGGCTACGTGTTAGGGGGCGGTCTGGGCTGGAACATGCCGCAGCGGGATATCGCCTGCCGCTCGATTCTGGCAGCCGAGGTGATCATGGCGGACGGTCGCAAACTGATCGCCGACGCCACCCAGAACACAGACTTGTGGTGGGCCATTCGCGGCTGCGGCCCCGGCTTTTTTGGTGTGGTCACGCGCTACAAACTGCAACTGTATCCGCTGTACCCCCAGATGACCAAGAGCAAATACCTGTTTGCCATCGACAAGCTGCCGCACCTTTGCAAGGCCCTGGGCAAGGTCGCCAGTGAGAAGGAGGACCGCGTGGAACTGCTGGCCGTCGTCGGTCGCTTCTATCCACCCGACAAGCCGCCCGCCGAACGGGACCTGGTATGTGCCGTCAGTGTGTTTGCCTTCGCCAACTCCACTGAGGACGCCCGGGAACTGATGGCGCCGTGGCAGCGCAGCGGCATGCCGGAGCAGGCACTGCTGAAAAGCGAAAACAAACGGCTGACCTACGAGCAGATGTACGCCGGCCAGGAAACCGATCACTCCAGCCCCAACCGCACGGCGGTGGAGAATATCTGGACCGACGATGTCGCCACCGGCCTGCAGACCCTGGCAAAAAAAATGCAGGACGACCCGCCGCCCTCACCGCGTTGTTTTGCGCTGTCGGGCTGGGGTTTCAGCAATACGCGCGAGGACCCCACCTCCTGCGTCGCCACGCCGTCCGAGCACTACCTGTCCTGGTACCTGATGGCGGAAGAGGAGAGCCACGTGCCGATCAATCGCAAGTGGATGGACGAGTCCGTCGCGGCGCTGAAACCCATTACCCGGGGGCACTACATCAACGAGACCGATCCCCTGCACTATCCGGAGCACGCGCGGGAGTGCTTTACACAGGAGGGCTGGCAACGACTGGCCAAACTGCGCGATAAATACGACCCCGACCGCGTCTTTTTCAGCTGGTTGGGACAGAAGGAGAAAACAGCATGAGACGACTATCGACCGCGCTGCTGTGCGCACTCGCAGCGGGAACAGCCGCTGCCGGAGCCGCCGACCTCGAGGCCGGCAGGAAAAAATCAGAACTGTGCGGCGCCTGTCACGGCGCTGTCGGTATCAGCCCCAATCCGGCCTGGCCCAACCTCGCGGGACAGCAAAAAGACTATCTTGTTAAACAGTTAAAGGACTTTCGCGAAGGGCGGCGCGCCGACCCGTGGATGAGCCCCATGGCCAAGGGCCTGTCGGATGAGGACATTGCCAACCTGGCGGAGTTTTACCACTCGCTGCCCATTCGCGACAAGTATGAATAGACGGTACTTATGCGAGTAATACTTGTATTTAGCGTGCATGCAGCACGTAGGCGTCGAATCGGGTATAGATTGACAGGACCGTCTGAGGCCATGGATGGCCGAAGCGAGTCTACACGGAAGTACTTGCGGCGTGTCCTGACAAGCTATACCCGGTTTGACGCCGATCTAGTAGTTTAAATCGGTGCTGCTTGCAACAATGCTCTTTCTACGTAACAGCTAACACAGGAAAACCCCATGAGCAACGTAAAGCAATCTGAACTGTGGATCGGTGGCGAGCACGTAAAGCCGTCATCGGGCAAGTACTTTGACGACCTGAACCCCCTGGACGACTCCCTGTACTCCCGGGTGGCCGAGGCCACCGCGGCCGATATGGACCGCGCGGTACAGGTCGCCCACGAGGCCTTTCTGGCCAACAAACACCTGCTGGCGAAAGACCGCGAGGTCTGGTTTATGCGCGCTGCCTCGCTGATGGAGCGGGACTTCCAGGAGTACGTGGATATTTTGATCGACGAGGTGGGCTCTCCCATAGGCAAGGCGCAGTTCGAGGTCGACTACTGCATCAACGCCCTGCGCGCCGCGGCGGGCATCCCCCGGACCCTGCGCGGGGATATCATTCCCTCCGACAACCCCGGTGTGTTCAGCATGGCCATCCGCGAGCCGGTGGGCGTGGTAGCCGCCATCTCACCGTTCAACGTGCCGCTGTTGAAGGTGAGCAAGCAGGGTGCCACGCCGCTGTCCTGCGGCAACGCCGTGGTGCTGCTGCCCTCGGAATTTTCGTCCCAGGTGTCCCTGCGTTTCGCCCAGACCCTTCACGAAGCGGGGGTGCCAGCGGGGCTGTTCAACGTCGTCACCGGCAACCCCTTCGAGATCGGCGACGTGCTCACCTCCCACAAAAAAGTCGCCAGCATCACCTTCTGCGGCTCACCGCGGGTGGGCACCCACGTGGCGGAACTCGCGGCGAAGGACTTAAAGCCCATCACGCTGGAACTGGGCGGCAAGAGCCCCCTGATCGTGCTGGACGACGCCGACCTGGATGAAGCCGTGGAAGCTGCGGCCCTGGGTACGTTTTTCTTCCAGGGACAGGCCTGCATGGCCTCCAGCCGCATCTACCTGCAGCGCGGCATTGCCGAGGCCTTTACCGAGAAATTCGTCGCGGCCGCGGGACAGGTCGGCCGGGGTGACTTGCGCCAGCCGGATACCTTCGTCGGCCCGATTATCAGCGAGCGCCAGCGCGAGCGGGTGCGCCGGCACCTCAGCGACGCGCGCGACAAGGGCGTGACGGTACTGGCCGGCGGCGAGTGGGACGGCAACCGCTGCCAGCCAACCGTGCTGTCCGGTGTGACCGAGGAAATGGAAGTGTGCCGCAATGAGACCTTCGGTCCGGTCACCTCCCTGTACGTATTTGACACGGTCGATGAGGCGCTGGAGCGGGCCAACGACACCGTGTACGGCCTGAGTTTTTCCATCTTCACCCGGGACATCGACACCGCCCTGGATCTGGCGCACCGGGCGGAATCCGGCGCGGTGCACATCAACCGGCCGACCATCCAGGACGAGCCCTGCCCGCCCTTTGGCGGACAGGGCCTCAGCGGCCACGGGCGCGAGGGCACCGAGGCGGACCTGGACATCCTGACGCAGTGGAAATGGATCACCATCCGCATGGGCAAGCGACAGTGAACGCAAATGCTGAGATGAACGTATCGGCCTACCTGTTACAGCGCCTCAAGAGCCTGGGGGTAGACCACCTGTTCGGTATACCGGGCGACTTCATCCTGCCGTTTTTCCAGATCATGAACGACAGCGATGTCGAGCACATCGCCTCGTGCAACGAGCTGAACGCGGGCTATGCAGCGGATGGCTACGCGCGCCTGCGCGGCCTGGGCGCGGCTGCCGTCACCTACGGGCCGGGGGCCTTCAGTATCGTCAATGCAGTGGCCGGGGCCTATGCCGAAAGCGTGCCGCTGGTGATCATTTCCGGCGGACCCACCACGCGGGACTACGCCCGGCAATCCGTTCTGCACCACACGCTGCCAAATAAATACAACGCCTCGGTAAAGATTTTCTCCCAGATTACAGCCTGTGCCGCGGTGCTGGACGACCCGGCGACGGCGACCCGGGATATCGACGAGGCCCTGCGGCTGTGCCTGTCCCAACACAAACCGGTCTACCTGGAAATCCCCACCGATGTGCAGGTGCACGCCTGCAGCGCCCCGCCGGCCTTCGCCCCGCTGCCGCCGCTGCGGGACGAAGAGGCAATAGCCGGCGCGGTGCGCGATATTGCCCAGCGGATACGCGGCGGTGAGCGCACCGTGATCATTCCCGGCCACGAAGTCCACCGCAGCGGCCTGCAGGACAAAGTACTGGCCCTGCTGGACAAAACCGGCCTGCCGGCGGCATCCATGTTTATCGGAAAGGCGGATTTCCTGGAGGAACACCCCCAGTGCATCGGCGCCTACCAGGGTGCCGGCAGCCTGCCGCAAGCGCGCGCCTATATCGAACAGGCCGATACGGTGCTGTTTCTGGGCGTGGTACTATCCGATTTCAACCTCGGCGGTTTTACCGCAGAGTTGTCTTCGCAGCAGATCGTCTCGGCACTGGACCAGCAGGTGCAGACCGCCGGCGGCACCTACAGTGACGTACCGCTACCGGACCTGCTCGACGGACTGCTGGATGCGCTGCCGCCAGGCACTGCAGACACCCGGGCGCCGGTGCATGCATTTTCACACCAGCTACGGGTTCCCTATCGGGCCGAGACCGACGCAGCGCTCACCAACAAGCGCTTCTACGATCGCATCGCCCACTTCCTCAGGGCCGGGGATATCGTGGCGGCCGATGCGGGCTGCGCGGTGAACTGTACCCAGGTGCAGCTGGCCGACGGCGTCACCTTCCTGGCGGCCTGCTATTGGGCGTCCATCGGCATGGGCTTTGCGGCAGCGTTCGGCGCCTGCCTCGCCGCCAGACCCGGTCAGCGGGTGATTGCGCTGGAGGGGGACGGCTCCTTCCAGATGACGGCCCAGGAACTGTCCAGCATGGCGCGCTACGACTGTCCGGCCATCGTCTTCGTGGTCAACAACAAGGGCTATACCGCCGAGCGACTGATCCACGACGGGCCGTTTAACGATATCGCCCAGTGGCGCTACCACAAGCTGGCCGAAGTCTTCGGCGGTAGCGGTCTGGAAGTGCGCACCGAGGGTGAGCTGGAAGCCGCCCTGGAGCGGGCCGACCACTACAGCGGCCCCGGTCCGTTGTTGATAGAAGTACACATCGATCCCTGGGACGCCTCCGAGGGCTTTATCCTGATGAGTGAAAAGCTGCGGAGTTGATACGTCATGGAACAAACACTGGCTGTCGAAAAGGAAGAATCGAGCGGGTCCCTGGCCTACCCGTGGTATATCGTTTCACTGTGCATGGTGGCCTATGTTTTTTCCTTTATCGACCGCCAGGTCATCTCCCTGCTGATCGACCCGATCCGCGCGGACCTGAACATCTCCGATACCCAGTTCAGTCTGCTGCACGGCCTGGCCTTTGCCATGCTGTACGCAGTCGCCGGCATTCCCATCGCCCGTCTGGCGGACAGCCGCTCGCGGCCGCTGATCATCTCGGTGGGCATCTTCGTGTGGAGCCTGGCCACCGCCGCCTGCGGCTTGGCGAAGAGCTTCGGGCATTTGTTTTTTACCCGCATGGCCGTGGGTGTGGGCGAGGCGGCGCTGTCGCCGGCGGCCTACTCGATGATTACCGATTCCTTTCCCCGCTCGAAACTGGGCCTGGCACTCGGGGTTTATTCCAGCGGCTCCTTCCTGGGCGGCGGCCTGGCCTACATTATCGGCGGCGCGGCGATCGCGGTGGTACAGCAGTGGGGGCCGCAGTCGCTGCCGCTGTTCGGTGAGATCAAGCCCTGGCAGATGACGTTTTTCATCGTGGGCCTGCCCGGCCTGCTGGTGGCGGCCCTGTTTTTCCTGACCATCAAGGACCCGCCGCGCAAGGGCGTCGCCGTCAACCTGGACGCCCAGGGCAAGCCGGTTTCACAGACGTTCACTTTCCGGGACGTGCTGCGTTATATCGGTGGGCACGGCCGGACCTTTACCGCGCACTACGCGGGCTTTGGCCTGTTGTCGCTGACGCTGTACGCGCTGATGAACTGGGCGCCGGCCTACTTCCTGCGCAAATACGGCATCCCGGTGCGCGATGTGGGGCTGTACCTGGGGCTGGTGGTACTGATCGGCAACACGGCGGGAGTGCTCGCCAGCGGCTGGGTCACCGACCGCTTTACCCGCCGCGGCCACCTGGACGCGCCGATGCGGGCGGGCATGATCGGCGGCCTGGGCGTGATTATCCCGGTGGTATTGTTTTCGCAGGTGAGCGGCTTTGCCGGCAGTCTCGCCCTGCTGGCCATCGCCATGTTCTTTGCCAGCTTTCCCATTGCGACATCGGCGGCGGCCCTGCAGTTGATGGCGCCCAACCGCATGCGGGCCCAGGTAACGGCCCTGTTTTTCCTGTCGATGAACCTGTTGGGCATCACCGGCGGCAGCACCCTGGTGGCGCTGTGCACCGACTACATCTTTCACGATGAGCTGCTGGTGGGCTACTCCATGTCGCTGATTGCCGCGACCTCGGCGCTCGGCGGCGCGCTGCTGCTGGCGTGGGGGCTCAAGCACTTCACCCTGACTCACCGCGAGGTCAACGCAAACACGGTGTAGCATCAACGGTGCCCGCGCGGTGGCGCCAGCTACGCCGAGTCGGGGATGGTCATTGCGCGCTCAGCTGTGGCCGAGATAGTGGTGAAAAACGCCGTTGGGGTCGTACTTCGCACGCAGTTGCTGCAAGCGCTGCCAGTTTTCATCGGTGAAGCACTGGCGGAACCGGTCCGGGTGCCCCCGGCCCTCCACTTCGTTGACATAGTGGCCCACCGCAAAGGGATCCATCAGCGGGATCGCGTCGTTCACCCAGGCGAAGTTGCGCTCGTCCTCGGCGGGGTCGTCCCAGATGGCATAGCAACCGAGATAGGTATCGGCGTTCCAGGAGATACAGGAATCGGGCCGGGTGCGGACCTGCATATTGAATGCGGCCAGCACATGGGTATCCCGGGTGGGCGCGCCGTGGCGGAAATGCCCGGCCAGCGCCTCCAGCGTCTTGCCGCCCTCGTCGGTCAGCACGTTATCCACAGCGTAGCGCGCCATGCGGCCGCCCGGGTCCTCCAGGCTGAAGTAGGTTTCGTACAACTGCTCGTATGAATACTGCTGGTTCTCTATCTTTACCGCGCTTTTACTGCCCAGGGCGGAGCGGGCGAAGGGCGCCAGCGCCGCCGTGGCCTGCTCGACGCTGTCCTCAAAGGCGAAAGCGGTGACAAAGCAGATCTTGGCATCCGCGGCGGGCGCCTCGGGGGGAGCGTCTGGATGGTGCAGCAACAGCACCAGCAGTTCCACCCGCTCCATCTCGTTCTTTTCCCTGATGGAATCCAGGGTCGAGGTCACCGTGGGCAGATCATCCAGGGGCAGGATATAAGAGCTGGCCATCATCGATACCGGCACGGGGTAGAGTTGCAGGTAGAGGCGGGTGACCACGCCAAAGAACCCCGGCCCCATACCGCGCAGGGCCCAGAACAGGTCGGGCCGGGTCTGCGCATCGGTTTTCACCAGCTGGCCAGCGGCCGTTACGATCTCGGCGCCGACGATCGAGAAGGTGGCAAAGCCGCCGTGCTGTGCGTAGTTCCAGCCGATGCCGCCGCCCATGGTAAAGCCGCTCATACCCACGGAGGGACAGTGGGGAACGGGAAAACTCAGACCTTTTTCCAGCGCCGCGCCCACCAGTTGTGAACTCCTGACACCCGGCTGGATCGACGCCACCTGTGTTTTTTCATCGATCGCGATGTCGGACATGGCGGATACGTCGATCAGCATGCCGCCGTCGCGCAGAGAGGGGCCGTTGGAGTTATGGCCGCCACTGCGCACAGCGACCCGCAGAGCGTTCTGCGCCGCGTACTTGACCGCCGCAATCACGTCCTGCGTCGATGTCGCCTGCACCATGAGATCGGGATAGCGATCCGGTTTGGAGTCGTGCCAGACCATGGCCTGGCGCCATAGCTCGTAGTCGCCATCCCGGCGCCGGATCACCTTGCCGGATACCCCCGCAACAGTCTGCGCGGGCTCGGTCGACGCGGCAGCGGCCAGCGGCCCGGCGCGCAGCGTGCCCAGGGCACCTAGCACGCCGAGTGAGGCCAGTTGCTGCAGGACCAGCCGGCGGGATATCGTAGGGTCGTTCATGGGATTTCCTCTTTTAGTGCCAGTGATAGCGAAAGAGTCCATTGGCCAGGCCCCGCACTACTTCAGGTTGGCGAAGAACTCGGCGATATACCGGATATCGGCGTCGGACAGCCCCCTGGCCATGCGTGACATATCCGGTGACACGCGCTCGCCCGAGCGGTACGCCTTGAGCTGCTTTTCCAGATAGGCGGCCTTCTGGCCCCTGAGGTTGGGGTAGTCGGGCGCTTTACCGATACCATCGGCGCCGTGACAGGCGACACAGCTCAGCAGTTGTTTACGCCCGGATGCCTCCGATGACGTTTCCGCATGGGCTGATGCGACTGCAAAGGCCAGCAACACGGCTGGCAGCCAACGCGCGACACTTGAGTTGTAAAGCACGGTTTTCATAAACCTTCCCCCTTGGCACAATTGCACAATGTCCTGCTCACGGGCGCACTATCGTCTTGACCGCGCGTCCTGCGCTCGAGCCCACCGCCGTGTTGCGGTGGCACCGCCGCCTGCATCGCCATTCTGGCTTTCCTTGCCCCCGGCCCCCGACCGCAATTGGACAGCGCTTTGGATGAAGGCTAGCCTGTAGGTGACCACAGTTCTAACACCAAAACGCAAAACAAGCCCTGATGCGCAGGGGATTGCACAGAACATTGCATTGGTCGGAGATGTTCTGCATGATCGTTGCCGTTGCCGCGTCGTAGCGCGCAGCGGCGGCGGTGAAATCGAGAGGGAAACCAGCGCCATGTCAGAAAGTCCTGAAGTCAGGTCTCTGGGCAGCGAGCCGCTGTTTGAAACCACCGACCCGGAGCAGATCAGCTGGTACATGTCGAGTGCCTTCCGGCCCAACCGGAGCCAGTTGCGCAACCACCGCAGCCGCGCGGATTTCTGTCACCGGCAGGTGGCCTTCGCCGCCACCTCGATCAACGCCGTGCGCTACGGCCGGGGGGCCTTCGTCGACGCGCCGCCCACCAGCGATACTTTCCTGGGTATGTTCACCGTGTCGGGCTTTGCCGATGTCGATCAGGGACAGCAGATTTTCACTACCCGCGCGGGCACCTTCTGCGTGCTCAACCCCGCGCAACACCTGCATATCCGCCTGTCCGAGGATTTCGAACAACTCACGGTCAAACTGCATGCGCGCACCGTGCGACGCGCCCTGTTCGAGATCACCGGGATGGACGCCCGCCGCCCACTGGAGTTTGCCCCACGAAATTTCGACCTTCGGGGCGGCGCCGCCAGTTTTGCCCGCCTGGTCGAGTATATCTGCCAGGACCTGGGGCGGGCCGGGTCGGCCCTCACCCGAGCCGGCGTGAGCCGCAGCCTGGAGAGCACCCTGGCCAACCTGCTGGTCAGCGAGTTTGCCAACAGCTACAGCGAACTGCTGCAGCGACAGGTACAGGCGCCGGCACCCTACTATGTCAAACGCGCCGAGGAGTACATCCGGGAGTATCGGTGCGCTCCCCTGACGCTGGCGGACATTGCCCGGGCCGCCGGCACCAGCGTGCGCTCCCTGCAGTGCGGATTCCGCCGGTTTCGCGACACCACACCAACCGCCTACCTGCGCGAGCAGCGCCTGCAGCTCGCGCGGGAGCTACTGCGCCGGGCCGCGGCTGAACAAAGCAGCGTGACCGAGGTGGCACTGGCCTGCGGCTTTCGCCACTTGAGCAAGTTCGCCCAGCACTACCGCCAGCGCTTTGGTGAATCCCCGACGCAGACCCGACGCCGGGGGTGAACGTCCCGGCTGTCAGCCGCCGAGGTTCTGCAGCTTCAGGCCGAACCTCACCACCCTTCCCGCACTGTGGAAACCCACGGCGTTCTGGTAGTCTTCATCGAGCAGGTTGTCCACGGCCAGCTCAAACTGCAGTTGTTCCCTGGCGCGCCACTGCAAGGACAGATCCACGCGGTGGTAGTCATCCAGTTCCTGCACCACGGTTTGCCCGGTGTACCGCGACGACGCCATCTGCTTGCCCGTCCACTGATAATCCAGCAGCGCGTTCCACTGGCGGGCAAGCTGCCAGCGGGCAAAAGCGCCCGCCTTCCACTGCGGCCGCCCCAGCAGAACCGAAGCATTGTCCTTGACATCCAGGTCGGTATAGGTCGCCTGGGTCTGCAGGTCGAAGACCTCGGATACCGCCCAGGACAGCTGCAACTCGGCACCACTGCTTTCCACTGCGCTGCGATTCACGTTGGTGAAATTCTCCGGGTCGAAATCGACCAGATCCTCGAAGTCGTTGTAAAAGTAAGTAGCTTGCATGCGCAGGGCCGGTGCCGCGGACCACGCCAGGCCCAGATCCCAACCGGTAGAGGTTTCCGGCAGCAGGTCCGGGTTGCCCAGCAGGGCGTGGCCCAGGGCAAAGAAACTGGGCAGCTTGTAGCCCTCCCCCCAGTTGGCGGAAAAGGCCAGTGAAGAACTCACGTCAATGGTGGCGCCCACCCGCGCCGTGGTTTCACTGGAGAAACCCGATGGATCATCGTGGCGCAGGCTGGCCTGCAGCAGCAGGGGCGCCAGGGGCCGCCCGGAGATACCGGCAAGCAGGCCGGTGCTGTCCCGGTCCAGCTCAAAATCCGTGGGCAGCAGAAAGCCGCCGAAGTCCAGGTAGCCCTCACTGCGCCCCTGTTCGTCGCGGTAATCCGCGCCCAGGGTCAACTGGTAGTTCTCGTTTACTTCAAAGCTGTTGACCCAGCGGATCTCGTCGCGCCTGAACTCCGTATCGGCGCCGTTGGGTGGCACTGCAGAGAAAGGAAATATCCCCGGTGACGTGTAGTCCTCCTCGTGCTCAAAGCGCGTGGCGCTCAACCGGCTGCGCCAGTGTGCGGCGAAATCCGCCTGCCAGCTCAGCGCCAGGGTTTCATCGGTATAGTCGCCCCGATCGAGTTTATCGCTCACAGCAAACTCGGGGCCGCCGCTCTGCTCCGGATAACTGCCGCGCTCCCCGTCCAGATAGCGATAGGCGATACTGATTAACTGCGCCTCAAGAGCTTGCCAGTCCAGGTTGATATCGGCGCCGCGGGTCTGTCTGGTGCTCCCCGGGGTGAGTTCGCCGTCGTCGCGCAGGGTCAGATTGACTCCGTAGTGCAGCGTTTGCGTATTGCCGAAAGCGGTCAGACTCTGGTTGTTGTAGCCTTTTTCGCCCATCTCGGCCGTCGCTTGCTGGTGATGGCCGCCCTCGTTGCGACGGGTGATGATGTTGATCACGCCGGCCAGCGCATCGGAGCCGTACACTGCCGACTGGGGCCCACGCACTATCTCGATGCGCTGCACCACAGCCGGATCGAGATTGGCAAAATCATAGCTGCCGCCGCGGGTATTGGTGGGATCGTTTACCGGCACCCCGTCGAGCAGCACCAGGGTAAAATTGGCCTCGCCGCCGCGGATGGAGACCGCTGTCAACCCACCCGGGCCGCCCTGCTGTTCCACCAGCAGTCCCGGTACGGTTTGCAGCAGGTCGGCCACGCTGCGCTTGTTCAGGGCGCGGATGGTCGGTGCGTCCAGCACCGAGACCGCCGCGGTGAGCTCAGCCTGCGGCAGGTGGCTGCCGGTGACCAGTACAGTCTCCATATCGGTGTCTGCGCGCACCGCCGCAGACATCTGGGAGACCACAAGCACCAGTGCCATGCCCCATTTTTTTCCAAACACTGTTAACTCCACAGTCAAACTCATCACCGCAGTGCCGCGCCAGGTCGGCTGCCACTGAACAAAAGCAACAACGGCCGGCTGTGCCGCTGTCAGCCGGCCGCGCAGCAACTGCCGCGAATCAGTAGGTATTCAGCAGGTAGATCACACTGGGCGCTTCGCCGCCCCTGCCACGCATGATTTCCATGCTCGACATCCAGTCCGGCGGCACCAGCTCAGGGAAGTTGCCCAGGCCCAGGACGATGTCCATCTTGTCGTCGCCGTTGACATCGGCCGCCTCGATGGACGCCCACACCGAGAAGAACTCGCTGGAGAAAGACTGCGGCTCGAACTTGAAGTCCCCCTTGTTTTCCAGATAGACAAAGCTCTCCGGCTCGTACTCCTTCCACTGCGGGAACATGGAAATGGCCGCGATATCGATATCCCCGTCGCCGTCGAAATCGTGCACCACCGAGCGCGTCGGGCCGTGCATGGGGTAGTGATATTCCTTGGTAAACTCCAGCTCCCCGCGGTTCTTGAACACGCGTACGGAGTGGTGCGGACGCGGGGCCGGCACGATGTTGCCCACGTGATTGCCCGCCACGTTATCGCCATTGAGCACCACCAGGTCGTCCCTGCCGTCGCCGTCGAAATCGGCCACGCGCACGCTGTTGCCGCCGAAGGACGGCCGCTGCCGGTCGAGCACGATGCGGGTAAAGGTCTCGTCGCCGTTGTTGATAAAGAGCATCAGCTCCTGGATACCCTGGGCCGCCAGCGCAGCGATATCCGGTTTGCCGTCGTTATTGAAATCCCCGATGTCGCTGCTGATCATACCGCTCTGCTTACTGATGATGGATTCGCGCAGCGCACCGGGCAGTACTCCGGGCGGTATTTCAGCCGGGGCGTCCTGCCACAACTTCTCGTACCGGGGCGTCTTGTAGAAGATCGTCAGCTCGGCGTTGGCGTCGCCAAAAATGCCGTCGCCAAAGGCGTTGGCCACGATATCATCCAGGCCATCGCCGTTCATATCCACCGTGTGCAGGTCCACGAAGCGCTGCTTGCCATTGACCAGCATGCGCGCCCGGGGTTCCTCGCCCTTCTCGAACTCCCAGTCGATCAGCGAGGCGATACCCACTTTTGTCATCGGAAAGCGGCCGTGCTCCAGTACCCGCACGCCGGTCTTGGTCAACTCCATCTCGATGGGGTCGGACACCACGTTGGTCTGGGCAATGCGCTTGCCGGAATCCAGGTCCAGAACCACGATGTCGTCCCACTTGTCAAAACCCTCCTGGCGGCCGCCACCGCCCACCCAGTCGTCGATCACCGAGCGGCCCACGTAGATGCGGCGGCGCTGCGGGTCCACCTGGGTCGACAACACCAGCGCGTTGGGTTCCAGGTCCAGGTTGGGGATCACCGGCTTGAAGCCTTTGGCAAGGGGAGCCTTGGGGCGCTTGATTTCCATTTCCTGCCAGGGCCTGGCGTTTTTCTCGAAGTAGTCGCGCATGCGGTTGAACTCGGCCTTGGTCATCTCCGGCTCGTCGGGAATGTAGGGCCTGAAGGGATACAGGTCGCGCATGTAGCCCTTCTCATCGCTCAGAAAATAGCGTTTGGTGTAGTCTTTCTGGGGCTCCCACTCCGGCGGTACGGGCGAAACCGTCATATCGTCGAATTCATCCCCTTTCATACCCACATAATTGCCCATGTAGTGCAGTGCGTAGGGCCAGTATTCCCGCGACAGATCCTCCGGTTCTGGGGCCAGGTGACAGCGGACACAGTGTTTTTGCACCAGTTCCTGCGCACTGAGTTGCGGTTCCTTGTCCTGCGCCGCGCCTGCTGTCGCGCCAGCCAGGGCCAGCAGTGCCGCCGCTGCGCTGCGCAGCGCGGTTCGCATGGGGTCTCGAGGCAATGTCATATCAGTTCCAGTCGCTCCACATTTTCTTCTTTATCTCTGCCCACTGCTGCGGGCTCGTACCGGGCTCGCCCTCCGGCATCAGTCTGGCGCCCTCGTGCCGATAATACGGACGGGTCCAGGTGCCGCGCTCATACAGCGATTCGATATTCTGCCGGTACACCTTGTCCACCTCGTTGTGGTGCAGCGGCTCCTGCTCCAGCCACAGGTTTTTCGGGTGGATCGGCTGGTCGTACATTTCCCGGAACAGTTCCGTGCGCAGATCTTTCAGCCAGTTGCTGTTCAGGTTCATGGCGCGAAACTGGCGCAGCGCCTCGATATCGATGACGGCCGAAATAACCGTGTTGGCACTCTGCGCCGAGTGACTGAGGATTTCGCCGCGGTAGCCGACGATGTGTCCGTTGCCCCCGGATATCTCCACCGGGTGGCGCGATGCGGCCGACAGATAGACCGGACCGATGTTGGGGCACAACATATACACGTTGTTAAACTCGGCGTGTCCGCGGTTCTGCACCATCCAGCTACCGCCGGGGCTGCCACCCACATTCGTCATGGGCACCGCCTCCGACGGCCGGTACACCACCTCGGCACCGTTAAAGGCCAGGGCCCTGACCGCCTCCGGGTATTCGCCGTCGGAACAGCAGATGGTACCGATATTGCCGATATCATCGGTCTTCAATACCGGGTAGAACGCATCGATGCCGCTGCCGAAATGCTCCACCCAGCGATCATAGATATCGTGCGGCGTGCAGGAGCGCTCGCGGCACCACAGGTGATTCTTGGCCGCCTTGTGCACCACCTCGCCGCCAGGGCCAATGACGAACAGGGTGTTGAAAAAGCGGTCTTCCATGATCTCGGGCCAGCGCGCCTTGCACTGTACGATGATGTAGGTGTCGTACATTTTGGCCAGGCGTCCGAGAAATTCCGTCTCCTCCCCCGGTATGTCGATAAACAGGTCCCTGGCTGCCAGTTTGTGCGGTAAATCGAAAATCTCGTCGGTAAAACCGGTCAGTGCGCCCTCTGCCAGTGCGATCACCTTGACCGGCATGTTGATATTGGTCATGGAGACCGCTGCGTGAATCACATCCTCGATGGTTTCCAGGTTGTACCGAATGTGTTTGCGATCCGCACTCCCGTAGGCGACTGTCGACAGGCCGAGCGCCATGTAGGGAGCGACGGGTTTTCCGGGTTTGTCTTTGCGCTTCGTCATATGCTTGCTTCGACCTCCTCACTTACACCAGCGGCCATATAGCTGACCACTGCACGGGTGCGATAGATAATAAACAGGAATACCAGGATGCTGGCGGCACAGGACAGCGCCCCTACCAGGTTGATCCGGCTGTAATCGCCATCGCTGATCAGCGCGGCGGCAGCGGCGGGGCCGATGGCCGCACCCAGCCCCTGAAAACCCGTTACCAGCACCAGAAACTGGCCTTTTACGTCGATCTTGGCAATCACGCCCAACTGATAGGAATTGGCCATGACAAACAGGGCCTGGAACACGCCGGCACCGAAGTAATACGTCATCGCGGTAAACTGGCCGACGAGCAGCCACAGGGTCACCAGCAGTCCGACCATGGCGACTATCAACGGCAGCGCCCGGCCGTAGCGGTCGCCCGCCAGCGCGGCGATGCCGGCACCGAGTATCGCGGCGAACTGGGACAGGCCGAGAGCCCAGCCGATGGTTTCGGTGCCCAGGCCCGCAGCCTGGCCAATGCGCTCAATATAGGTCCAGAAGCCGAAAATATTCGCGAAAAATAAAAAGCTGGCGAACAGCCCCAGCCAGATCAGCCCGGCATGACTGGCGCCGCCGGCGCTGGCTATATGCGCCTGGGTTCTCTCGACGCCCGCGCGGGGGTAGCGCCACAGGCTCAGCATCATCAGCAGGGAGGCGGCCCCCAGCATGTAATACAGACCGCTGACGGTCCAGTGTTCCAGGATATAGGGTGCCGCGGCAAAGGCTGCGAACATCATCGCGCCCTGCACCACCTGGGCGATGCCGAAGGCCTGGTCCGGCTGCCGGTTGTCGCCGAGCGCGGCCACTGTCACGGCAAAAATGGTGCCCCCGGTCATCCCGGCCAGGAAGCGGGCAATCAACAGCGGTATGAAAGCGTCGAGATTGGCGCTGACGACGTTCAACAGCGCAGTGAGCGCAAAGCCCATAAACAGCATGGTGGTCCAGGACACCCGCCGTATCCACAGGGCCGCCAGCAGCGAGGCCACCACCAGCCCCATGCCCTCCAACGCGGCAATGTAGCCGGCCTGCTGCTCGGAAAAGCCAAAGTCATCGATCACACCGCCGACCAGCATGGGCATCAGGATAATTGCCGCGGGACCCATGGGATAAACGGCAGAAATCAGGAAGGTGGTCGATAATTTGTGATCGAAAGTTCTCATAGTTCTGCTCATGGCAACCAGCATAGGGCTGTTGCCGACAACGTGCCACCGACTACATGGCCACTGGCTCCCGCAAGCGGCGTGCTGCGGCGCGAGCCTCGCGCATCAAGCCTCGCGGACCCCACCGCCCGGGACGGGGAGCGCGAGACGCTGAGAACTACCAGTTGTAGTTGACGGTAACACCGGCCCACCGCGGGTGGCCATAGGCTACCTGGTTAAAGCCAAACAGGTTGGTGACATCGAAACTGTATACGCGGTATTCCTCTTCAAACACGTTGTTCACAAAGCCCGCCACCGACCACTTGTCACTGCCGCCGGTATAGCTCACGCGGGCGTTCCACACATCATAGGATTTCTGCTGCGAGGCTGGATGGTTCTGGATATCGAAATAGGTGTCATCCTGCCAGGTAAAATCCGTCTGCACTGCCAGCCGGCCAGAGAATGCCGGCCATTCGTAGCGAATCAGACCGTTCATGGAAAACTCCGGCGCCAGGGTCATATCCCGGTCGCGGACAATGCCCGAGCCGTCGTTCAGTGGGATGTCTTGCGCTTCGGCGTCGAGGTAGGCGGCACCCAGCATGATATGCAGTCCCTCGATGGGGCTGCTGGTAAACTCCAGCTCCGCGCCGCTGACCGTCGCGTCGGTATTGAATATCACCTGGTTGAGGTTGACGAAGGCAAAGGCCTGGAAATCGCTGTAATCGTAATAGAAGGCCGCGGCGTTGATCCGCGAGGTGCCCCCGAAAATATCGGCTTTGACGCCGATTTCATAGCTGGTCAGCTCCTCTTCGTCGTAGTCCACGTCGGCGCGCACCGTGTTGCCGAACACACCGGTATCATCCAGCACGCCCGTATTGAAGCCGGCGGATTTGGTGCCCAGCGAGACCGAGGCGTACACCAGCGTGGTATCGCTGGGATGCCAGTCCAGCTCCAGCTTGCCGGTCACGTTGTCGTGGGTGATGGTGTCGTCGTAGTCGTACATGGTGTTGAAGCCCGGCGGCAGCAGGCCGTTGAGCTCCTGGCTCAGGTAATCGAGTTCGCGCTCTTCGTCGGTGTAACGCAGGCCGCCGATCAGCACCCAACTGTCGGCCAGCTCGTACTCCGCCTGGCCGAACACCGACCAGGACTCGGTGTCCTGAGTGTAATTCGCATCGCCGATGATATAGCCGATGCCGCTGGCGTCGATCTGAAAACCGCCGTCCACCTGGTGATCGTAGTAAAATGCGCCGGCGACCCAGTGCAGGCGGTCCAATTCACCGGTCAGGCGCAGTTCCTGGGTAAACTGGTCGATATCCGAGGTATAGGTGTTGTGCACGATCTTGAACGGCGAGATATCGGTATCTTCGTCGTAGTGGCGCTTGAAGTTTTCGTATGCGGTGATGGAGGTCAGCGTGAAGTGGCTGCCGATTTCCCAGTCCAGATGCACTGAACCGCCGGAGTTCTCCACCACCAGGTCGCCGTCGCGGTCATAGGCGCCGGCCCAGGGATCGTCGTCGTTATCGACGTAGCCAAAGGCATCGCAGCCCGGGCAGGTACCGTAGAAATCCACGTTCGCGGGGAGGGCCAGAGACGTGACGCCCCCGTCCGGAGAGTAGGTCGACTCGTGTTGCCAGGCACTGGCGTTGGCATCGTTCTTCGAGGCGTGGGCATTGAGCAGGATATTCAGGTTCTGGGTGGGCTGGATGGCCAGTTGTCCGCGCGCGGCGTGGTTGTCCGCATCGTTGGGGTCGTGCTTGCCCGGCCCGCGGTTCTCGACGTAGCCCTCGTACTCGTTGTGGGCATAGGACAGCCGCCCCTGCATATTGTCGGTCAGCGAACCGCTGATCGCGCCCTCCAGCTTGAACTGGCTGTTCTCCGCTACGGTCAGGTCCACATAGCCCTCGGCTTCCTTGGTGGGTTTGTTGCTCACGAAGTGCATCAGGCCGCCGGTCGTGTTGCGTCCGTACAGGGTTCCCTGTGGGCCGCGCAGCACCTCGATGCGCTGCAGGTCGAACAACTGAAAGGTCACGCCGGACAGCGCACTGATATAGACTTCATCGACATAGACCGCCACCGGCCCCTCGTTGTTGTCGTTAAAATCCGACAGGCCCACGCCGCGCAGGGTCAGGGAGACGTTGTTGCCCTCGCCGGTGGGCGTGCCGAAGCTGAGGTTCGGTGTCTGGGCGACGACGTCCACGGAGTTGGTAAAGCCAAACTCCTTGATCTGGTTGCCGCTGAACGCAGTGACCGAAACGCCGACATCCTGCAGATTCTGCTCGCGTTTCTGGGCGGTCACGATGACCTCTTCCAGCATCGCCGCATCGACGGCTGTGGCGGTAGACGCCAACAGTATCGCAACCGGCAGGCTCTTTTTCAGCGGTGTGGCTCCAGTACGTGATTGCAGCGTGCGCGTATCGGTTTTCATGAACTTGCTCCCCAAGTCGGTCGTTATTGTCCAGGTTATAGTACTTACGCCCTGCCCGAAGCTTCTATCAACCAAAAGGATGAGGCAAGGAATTATTCACACTCTCACTGTGCCGTTTCACCGCCGTCCACAGTCATCTCGGAGCCGGTGACAAAGGAACTGAGATCGGAAGCCAGAAACAGCACGGCGTTGGCCAGTTCCTGTGGCGTCCCCAGCCTGCCCAGGGGATTCAGGTTCTGGAACGCCTGACGCATTTCCTCGGAGGTAGAGGTGCCCATGGCGCCCAGTGCCGAGAGTTTCTCCGACTCATGGGCGACCATCGCGGTATCGACCAGCCCCGGGTGAATGGAATTCACCCGTATGTTGTAGTGCAACTGGGCGAACTCCAGGGCAATGGATTTGCTAAACAGGCGAATGGCGCCCTTGCTCATGCTGTACAGCGAACCGAAGGGATAGCCCTTGATGCCCATGGCTGAGGAAAAATTGATGATCGAGGCGCCCGCGGGGTTGGCCTGTCCGCGCAGGCGCAGCAGCGGCACCGCGTGCTTGACGCCGAGAAAGACCCCCTCGATGTTGATCCGGGATATCCAGCGCAGCTCCTCCAGCGTGGTCTCGACCAACGGCTTGACCAGGACCACGCCGGCGTTGTTGACCAGTACATCCAGGGCGCCGTAACGCTCCCGGACGTGCTTAGTCACCGAAATCCACTGTTCCTCCTGGCTGATATCCAGGGCCCGAAACTCCGCCGCGTCGCCCCCGGCCACGATAGCCTCGACAACCGCCGCGGCCTTGTCGAACTGCGTCGCCAGGTCGGTCACTACCACTGCTGCACCGGCGGCGGCCAGGGTCCTGGCCACCGCTTCTCCGATGCCGCTGGCGGCGCCGGTTACCAGTGCTGTCTTGCCACTCAGGTCAATGCTCATGGTCAGGTTCCGTTATTAGTATTGCGCCCGCTGTCGCCCGCGCATCGCACAGTGCGCCGGGCACCCGCACCAGACAGCACGCTTCACGCAGCAAGGCTTCACGCCAAAATCAAAGCCTAAAACACTACGACAATGCGAGGTATCCACCAAAAGAATGACCCGGCGAAAAACGCCGCAGCAGCTATCCAATCAGCTTCAGGTCGGAAATCACCTGCGACAGCAGCTCCGTGCGGGAACTCACCCCGGTCTTGTGGTAGATATGTTGCAGGTGGGTTTTTACCGTGGCCAGGCCCAGGTTCAGCTCCTGGGCAATGGCCTTGTTGCTGGCTCCGGACACCACCAGTTCCAGCACGTCCAGTTGTCTGTGGGTGAGTTGGTGGCGCGCCTCGATGGTGGCCCGCTCGGCGAGGCGCCGGGGCAGGTACACCGTGTGGAGGGTGTACTCCAGAAACGGCTGCAGTTTGCGCAACAGGGTCAGTTCATCCTGGGCAAAGTCTCCCTGGGACTGGGCGCGCAGCAGCGTAATTACCGCGATGATCTTGCCTTCTGCGCGAAAGAAGATATCGGCCACATAGCGGTAGTTTAGCGGTCTGAGGAAGTCCTGGTAGTAGACCAGTTGGCTGATCACCTGCGGCGTCATGATGGAGTCCATATGCACCACGGTTTCACCGCCTTTTTCGTGCAGCTTCGGGTTGAGCGGGTCCATGTGCATATAGCGGTTCTGGTACAGGTCGTCGTCCTCTTTCGCCAGGTTGTGGGTGACCACGCCGCGGTGCGTCATATTGGGGTCGACCAGGAAAAACGCGGAGGACTTCAACTCCATCAGGCTGTTGATCAGTTTGAGGCTTTCCTGCTGGAAATCGCTGGGAAATCCAAATGACTCTATCGCATTGCTCATGATGTGGTCGGTCCCTTTACTGGAATGGCGCTGTGGAGTCGGTGCGGGCTACCCGGGCGAGCGCGGCGCCGCATCGAGTATAGCCTGCCGGGGCCGGCCGGGCATCGCCGCGAGGCCCACGCGACACGATTTGCGCGAGCCGGGTTTCCCTGTTTTCTATATAATGCACCGCTGCAAGGCCCAGTGCTCCAACCACCCGAATCGAGGACCCGACGCGACCATGAAACAAATCAAGTATCTGCTGGATGAAGACAAAATACCGACTCACTGGTACAACATTCTCGCCGACATGCCGGAACCGATGGCGCCGCCGCTCAATCCGCAGACCAAAGAGCCGATCGTGCCGGACGACCTTGCGGCTATTTTCCCGCAGGCACTGATCGGGCAGGAAGTCAGCGGCGAGCGCCACATCGAGATCCCCGAGGAAGTGCAGCAGTACTACCGGCAGTGGCGCCCCTCGCCCCTGCACCGCGCCCGCAGCCTGGAACAGGCGCTGGATACACCGGCGCACATCTATTACAAATACGAGGGCACCAGCCCGGTGGGTTCACACAAACTCAATACCGCCATCGCCCAGGCCTACTACAACCGGGAAGCCGGCATCAGGCAGATCGTCACCGAAACCGGTGCCGGACAGTGGGGTACGGCGCTGGCCCTTGCCGGCACTGCCATGGGCATCAAAGTGCAGGTGTTCATGGTGAAAGTGAGCTTCAACCAGAAGCCCTACCGCCGCGCCATGATCGAAACCTACGGCGGCAACGTGGTGGCCAGTCCCAGTGACAAAACCGCATCCGGCCGCGCCGTTTTAGCCAGAACGCCCGATTCGCCCGGCAGCCTGGGCATCGCCATCTCCGAGGCGGTGGAAATCGCGCGCCAGCGGGAGGACACCAACTACGCCCTGGGCAGTGTGCTCAACCACGTCATGCTGCACCAGACGGTGATCGGCCAGGAGGCGATACTGCAGATGGAACTGGCCGGTGAGTACGCCGATGTCGTTATCGGCTGCTCGGGCGGCGGCAGCAACTTTGCCGGCATGGCGTTTCCCTACATCGGCGCCAACCTCACCGCCGGCCGCAACACCCGCATCCTCGCCGTGGAGCCGGCCTCGTGCCCCAGTTTGACCAAGGGCAGTTTCGCCTATGACTTCGGTGACGTGGCGGGACTGACGCCGATGATGAAGATGCACACGCTGGGCCACGGCTTCGTCCCCGAGTCCATCCACGCCGGCGGGCTGCGCTTTCACGGAATGGCTCCGAGCGTCAGCCACCTGTACCACCTGGGCCACCTAGAGGCGCGCGCCTACCCGCAAAACACCTGCTTCGAGGCCGGCATCCAGTTTGCACGGGCCGAGGGCATCATACCGGCGCCGGAGTCCAATCACGCGATACGCGGCGCCATCGACGAGGCCCTGCGCTGCAAGGCTGAGGGTAAAAAGAAGGTCATCCTGTTCAACCTGTCAGGGCACGGCCACGTGGACATGCAGGCCTATATGGACTTCAACGCCGGCAAGCTGGTCGACCACGAATACGAGTGCGAACAGGTCGCACGGGCGCTGCAGGACCTGCCGCAGGCCGGGGTGTAAGACTGCACGCGCTTGGTGAGCGGCGCCGGCCGGTTGCGGACTGTCGCTGTGCGCGGCAAGCACATCCTGCCGGCGCCGCGGCGCACGGTCAATTCTGCGGCGGCGCGAGAAACTCCGGCACCGGTTCCTCAGGTACCACGGAAATCGGGTCGATGTGGATAATCACCTCGGCGGCGGGGTAGACCTGCAGCAGCGCGGCCTCCACCTCGTCGGAGATGCGGTGCGCCTCCACCAGCCGCAGGTCGTCGTGCAACTCCAGGTGCAGCTGGATGAAAATGTCGGTACCCGAGCGCCGCGAGCGCAAATCGTGCAGACCGAGCACTTTTTCGTGGGCGCGGGCGATGGCGATAATCTGCGCGCGCTCGGCATCGGGCAGCTCGCGGTCCATCAGGTGATCAAAAGCCTGGCTGACGATCTCCCAGGCGCTGTGCAGGATATACAGGGCGATGGCGACGGCAAACAGGGCGTCGAAACCGGCCCAGCCCCGCACCGACAGCAACAGCGCCAGGATCACGCTGCCGTTCACCAGCAGGTCCGTGCGATAGTGCAGGGCATCGGCCTTTATCGCAGTGGAGTCGGTGGCGCGGATCACCTTGCGCTGAAAAGCCAGCAGCAGCAGCGTGGCGGCCATGGAAAACAGCATCACCGCGATGCCCAGGCCATAGGACTGCAGCGGCACGGGTTCGACGATGCGCCGCGCCGCTTCAAACAGCAGGAATCCGGCGGAGCCGGCGACAAACAGGGCCTGGCCCAGCCCCGCCAGCGCCTCGGCCTTGCCGTGGCCGAAGCGGTGCTCGCGGTCGGCCGGGGACAGGGCGTGCCGCACGGCCAGCAGGTTGACCAGGGAGGCCAGCGCATCCAGCGCGGAGTCGATCAGAGTCGCCATCAGGCTGACCGAGTCCGAGCTGAGCCAGGCGATCCCCTTGACGACGATCAGCACGAGCGCCACCGCCAGGGAGGCATAGGTGGCGCGGCGCATCAACGGGGCCGAGTCCTGTGGTGAGGCGCAAGTGGTGCTGGCGGCGAGTTGATCCATTGACAATCCAGTCGCGGTTGGTGATAGCGCGAGATTCTAGCAAATCTGGCGCCGCGCCATAGCGCCGAGATGCGGTGCCGGCTAATTGCGCTTTTCTGTGGTTTTTTGTTGCGACCGACGCCGCGCCTTGGAATTCTAGGGTTCGTGCACACAACACATGGTGAACCGCGACTGCCGTGCGACTACAGGCCGCTCTCTCCCTGCTAAGCTGGTGTGTCGCCTGCCTCCTGGCCGGCGCCGCCGCGCCGGCGTCAGCCGCACCGGAGCTGCCTGTGGCCGGGGTGGCCCTGCACCGGGAAACGGGGCGTGACATCTACCTGGGCGCGCTGTATGCGCCCGCCGGTACCCACGCGGGCGGCCCGCGGCTCATGGAATACCGGGTGGTGGCCAGACGCACCAGTATGCGCAGCCTGCTCGGCGGCATGCTGCTGCAAAGCGAAGTAGCCAGCGGCCACCCGCCGGACGACACGACGCGGCAGTTTGCCGCTGCGGTCCTGGCCGCCGTCAGGGGCAGTCTCTACGCCGGGGATGTGCTGGGTATCCTGCTGACCGGCGACGCCGCCACCGCGGCCTATTTGAACGGCCACGAAATCATCCGGGTGGACGAACGCGGCGTGGCGGACTACCTGCTGCTGGGCTGGATCGGCGAACACGGGCCGGCGACGGCGTTTCGCGACGCCCTGCTGGCCCGTGCACCCGACCCGCAGTTGCTGGCACAGCTGCGCGCCATACGCTGGTCCGCACAGCGCGCGGCTGAGGTTGCGGCCTGGCTCGAGCCCGCCCGGGACGCCGCAGTCCTCGCGCAACCGTCCGGCGACAGCGGCGCCACTGCAGCACAGCAGACCGCGGCCGCCGCGCCGCCTGCGCCCGCGACAGTCACCGCCGCGCCCGCCACCCGGGACGCGGCAGCCGCAGTCGCCGCCGCGCCCACTGCTAGCGCGGGGGACTTTGCACTGGTTGAAGTCTCCGCCGTGCGCATTCGACCCCGGGTCCGGGCGGCTGTGCAGCCGCTGCTGCAGGTACCGCAGCCCAGCGCCGCCGGTGCGCCGCCAACACAGGCGCCGCCGCGCGCGGTGGAGCTGCGCTCAGACCTGCAGACAGCGGCCGTGTCCGCTCCGAGCCCGCCGCCCTCTGCGGTCGCCGCACCGGTGGCGGCACTCGACGTCGAGGAGTATTCACGCCGCCTGGCCCAGTTCAATACGCGGCTGATCAACGCCGTGTACCGCCAGGTTCGCTACCCCGGTCGCGCGGTGCGGCGCGGCATGCAGGGCCGAGTGGAACTCGACGTGGTGCTGGACCCCACGGGTGCGCTGCTGGAGGTGATCGTGGCGCGATCATCGGGCTACCCCGCACTGGATGAGGCGGGGGTCGAGGCGGCGCACAAGGCCGTCGTGGAGGGCAAATTCGAGGCCATCGATCCGGTGGCCAGCGCCGAATACAGCGACGACGACGACCGGTTGGTGATTCCGGTGCCGATCAGCTTCGTACTGACCGAGTAGACGCGGAGAGACAGCCGCTACGGCTCTAAGAGGAGGCATTGATGCAGCTTATCGATCTAAGGCCGCGACACCTCGGAGCAGCCCGTGCTGCGCTGTCAGGGCGGCATTCGAGATGAGTGCCGGCGACCTGCAGTTGACCCATATCGCCCTGGTTGGTGCGCGCATGGCGGCGTTCGGGCCCTACGGCTTCACCGACCGCAACCAACTGGCCCTGCGACGCGTGGCGCCCGACACCGGTGACGCCCCGCTGGCGTCTCTGGCCGAGCCGCTACTGCGCAAGACCCTGGCGGCGCACCTGCCGGTCTGGGTGCACAACATCATTGCCGACCCGGATTTCCCGCAGCGGCACAAGCTGCTGATGCCGCTGCGGCGCTTCGAGGGCGAACTGCTGGACAACAAACGCGACCCAGTGGTGGCCTGTGTGCTCAGTGCGGGTTTTCGCAACCAGACGCTGGACCCCCTGCATCTGCCGCAAGCCATGCCGCTGCGCCAGCGCTGCGCCCTGCTGATGCACATCGGCGTGTGGCAGGAAGCCTACCGCACCCTGGAAGCTGCAGTGATTGATTTACTGGCGCTGCACCTGAACGAGGTGGCGCGCTGGGTGGAGCGGTGCCGGGACCCGGACCATGCCAGTATCGATATCGAGTGACCGCGCCACGCGCAGCACACGGCCGCGGCTGCATCCACCCCTGCGCGACAGGCCCCGGCTTGCGGGGCGTCAGCGCAAACCGGCAGACTGTCAGCGGCCCGAGCCGACACCTCAATCGTCGGCTGGTCTGCGGCTGCCGGCCTCCCCGGAAATCATGCGCACGGTTCTCTGGCAGGTCTCCAGCCACTGCCGCTCGGTATCGGTCTTCAGCGCCCGCACGTAGCCCGCCTCGTTGCGGCAGGCAATGCTGGTCTTGTTCGGCGTCCAGTCGCCCTCCTTGGGACGCGGCTTGCGCGTGCTGTAGTACCACAGCCCGCGCCGGTCCTGCATCACATACTTTGCCTCGGCGGGCAGAAAAACCTTCTTACCGCCGATAACGGCAAAAACTTCCGGACCGCTGTCGGGCTGTTTTTCCAGCACGGCCGTCGGTGTTAGCGTCAACATAATTACCCCCAAACACACTTGTCTTTCTTGTTAGTCCCAGCGGGGCTGGCAGCTTCACATAACCAGCCGACTGCGGCGCCCCTGACTCACCGCACTTTTTTTCGGCGGTTCAGGCCAGTTATATGCCGGTGTTGATGGGGTGGCAATGAGCTTGCAGCCATTTTTTTATTTATTTGGACTACATGTCAGTTTGTGCGCCATATTTTTTCATGTAATGGCATTTTTACTAATATATGTCGTTATTCATGCCATTATTTTATGCTCGATTGTGCGAGCTTTTGCTGCAGGCGGAAGAAAGCCACCAGGCCGCGCAGCTTCTGAGCCCTGGCTACGCGCTGTACAGCGATGTGATAGGCGGCCAGAGGTAGTCCAGAGCGTTCTCGCGCGCCGCGTCCACGAGTGCGTCAAAAGCCGTCTTGAGGATGGTTTCCAGTTCGCTGTTAACCTGCTGCTCCGTCCAGGAGCGCCTCGAGCATCGGGTCCAGACCGAGCAGATCCAGTGCTCGGGCCAGGTAGCGCTGCCTGCAATGCAGTGGATTGAACGCACTCTCTGTCGCCTCGCGCCGGTTTTTCATCGTCGCCACCCCTGTTCAGACTAGACAGTATTTGAGGTCGTCCCCAGGGTTCATTTGTTCCCCTGCAGGCGCACGGACGAGAGACGGCCGCTCCCGCTCTGCCCTATGGACACGCGCTTACTTCCAGTTCGGTACGATTTGCATGTGGGGCGGGGAATCGGGCTGCGGCGTCAGCGGCCGCAGCCCGGCGGCGGACCCGAGCGCAGCGGGCAGATCGGCGACCTCCTGTACCGAGCTCATGAGCATGTGCAGCGCCAGCACTGCGCGGCCTTCACTGGTACGCATATAATCCGCAAAATCATCCAGCTGCGCCGCAGCGAAAAATCCCAGAACGATGGCATTGAGCAGGTAGTCGCGCACGATGCGGCGGTTGACCTGATCCTGCAGGTAGTCCTCAAACGCATCGCCCTCAAACCACTGCCGCCAGCCGCCGCTCGGCGGCGCGCCCTGCGGTGGCACAGGGGCCGCGGCGGGCTCAGCGAATTGCGCCTCGATAGACGCCACGATATCGTCCAGTTGCATCGACTCCATCGCCGCCACGCCTCAGGCGACGGCCAGGCTGGCGGCGAGCTCGCGCTGCAACTGCGCCAGATCGGGCACCTGGTAGAGCCTGCCATCCATGCGAAACGCGGCGCTGGCGTGCGCCAGGGTGTCTTCGGGCGCGTCTTCGAGCGCCTGCGTCGCCACGTCCCTGATGGTGAGGCCATGGCCCCTGATCGCGACCCCCCAGTAGTCGCAACCCTCGCCGCGCAGTCCCCGAAAGATGGCAATCAGGCCGCTCTGGCGCTGCTTTTCATACCATCGGGAGCCGTCCCTCCGACCAAAATCCAGGACCGGGACGATCTGGCCGCGCCAGCTGATCTCCGGCGGCGGGTGCGCATCGACCGCGTGCAGGGTCACGATTTCGGCCAGGCAATTTTGCGGCACGGCCCAGGACTCGGCATGCGAACAGGGCATCAGGACGCACCAGCGCGAGGGCTTGTCACTCATAGTCAATCCTCAGGACAACTGCAGATTATGGCCGGTCAGCTCATTGATCTGCTCGATCAACAGGGGAAAATTGAACGGTTTTCCCATATAACCGTTACAGCCGGCTTGCTGCGCCAGGGCGCGGTGCTTGGCCCCGGTACGCGAGGTGACCATGATCACCGGCAGGTGCGAGTAGCGCCGTGATTTGCGGATCTCGCGGAGGGTCTCGATGCCGTCCTTGAGCGGCATTTCGACATCCAGCAGGATCACGTCGGGCAGGCGGTGGGTGGTGTTCAGCAGGTCGATGGCCACCAGGCCGTTTTCCGCCGTAATGGTTTCCACGCCAACCGTGTCGAATTGGCTGGTGGCGACCATCCTCTGGGTACGCGAGTCGTCGACTACCAGCGCCAGCAGGGTGTTGTCGCGCGCGTGATCGACCGCTACCGCTGAAATATCACCGGCCACCACGCTTTCCACCAGGACGTTGAGATCCAGCGCCACGATCGCCTCGCCGCCGGAAGTGGTGGCGGCACCGGCCAGCCCCGGCACCGCGGCAAACTGCGGACCCAGGGAGCGCACCACCAGTTCCAGCGCCTCCTCCACGTCATCGATGGCAATCGCCATGTGGCGCGAGGGCGAGCCGGCGATGATCACCGGGACGCTGCTGCCCCAGGTATCGCGATCGGGCAGGCTGTCGCCGTGGCACAGGGTGCCCAGATAACCCGGCTCGCAGGTCAGATCGAACAGCTGCAGCGTGCCGCCGTTTTCGACCGCGGCGAAAAATTCGTCGGCGGGCACGTGCTCGATCGCCACCAGGCCGTTGAGGGGAATGGCGTAGGAACTGGCACCGGCGGTGACAAACAGCGCGCCGTTGACGCTGACATTGGAGGGAATGCGCAGTTCAAAGGACGTCCCGTGGCCCAGTTCGGATTGAATCCGGATGTCTCCGCCGAGCTGCTGCAGTTCGCTCAGCACGATATCCATACCCACCCCGCGGCCGGATACCTCGCTGAGACTGCGGGCGGTGGAGAAACCCTTGTGGAAGATCAGGTGCAGCGCCTCCTCGTCGGACAGCGCGTCCACGTCGATATCCAGGCCCTTGTCGTAGGCGGATTCGCGCAGGGCATCCGGGTCGATGCCGCGCCCGTCATCGGACAGCGTGACGACGTAATCCGCACCGGCCTTGCGCACGTCGACGGTGATGCGGCCGGTGGTGGCTTTGCCCGCGGCCAGCCGCTCCTCCGGGGATTCGATGCCGTGATCCAGGGCATTGCGCACCATGTGTTCCAAAATGATCTGGCAGCGGGCATAGTGATCGCGATCCAGCGCGCCGACTTCATTGAGCACATGGAAACTCACCGACTTGTCGAGATCGGCGCCCACCGTGCGCACGATGCGGCGCAGGCCCGGCATCAACCGGGACACCGGCACCACCCGCGCGGCCTGGATCGAGGAACCGATGGTCGCGACAACCGACGACTGCTGCTTCAACAGCGCCTCCACCTGACTGTTGTGGCGGCTGGACAGATCCACCAGATCGGACAGGTCTTCCACCGCCTCGCGCAGGATATTGGCTGCCTCCTGCAGCTCCGAGTACTGATCCATCTCCAGCGCGTCCAGCTCCGAGCTGGTCTGGCCGCTGCGGGCGGTCACGTTGAGCAGGGCGCGATCGGCAATTTTCGCAATGTGCGAGCGCACCGATGTGAGCCGGCCGTGCAGCTCGCCGGCGGCGCGCTTGCTGCGCGACGTGCTCTGCGCCGCGCGCACCCCCAGTTGCTGGGCCTGGTTGGTCAGGTTCAGCAGCTGATCGAGTTTCTCCGAGGTAATGCGCACCGATTGCTGTGCCGCCAGCGCCTTGGCACCTTCATCGGCCAGTTGCTGGTCGCGCTTTTTCTGGCGCGCCACTGCCCGCTGGGCGACACCTTGCGCGTGCGCGGACCTGTCCGCAGCCGCGGCGGGGTCCGGCGCCGCGTCCCGCGCCGCGGCGGGTAGGTCTGCCACGCCGCGAGCGGTCGCGTCCTGGGATACGGGAAATTCGCTGCCGATATCGGCGCGCCGCTGGCGCACGGTCTCCAGACCCTGCACGGTGGCATCCAGCCAGGCGTTGACGATGCGGAAGTACTGCTGCTCGCCCTCGGGTTCGGGCCGCGGCATGCCCTCCAGCAGGGTTTCAAAATTGTGAATCAGCGTGCCGTAGAACTGCAGACCCACCCCCTTGGCGATGCCCTTGAGCGTGTGCAGGATGCGCGCCACCGGCACGAAGGCAGAATCGGCGCGCACGTCCCTCTCCCACGTGCCAATCGCATTCTCGAGTTTCTCCACCTCGGCGGCACCTTCCTCGATAAACGCATCGAGAAAATCGGCAAATATCCCGGTACCGCTCTGGCTGGTGTGATTGAAGGCGATGCCATCGGGCAGCCACCAGGCAGCGCCGGAGGAGGCACCCGCCGGCGTCTCGGGCGCGTGCGCGGCAATGGACTCGGCCACCGGGCCGGCACCTGTATCGGTGTGAGTGTCGGTGTGAGTGTCGGTGTCCGTGAAAGTGTCGATTTGGGGATCGGTGTCAGTATCGGCGAATTCGTCCAGGTCCACCCCGCAAATGGCGTCGCTGTCTGGCGCCGCACTCGACAGGCCGGCAAAGGCCGCATCGATGTCATCCGCCGCTACCCCGGTGCCAGCCAGCAGTTCCGCCTCGAAGTCGCCGGCGAAAATATCCTCATCGAAGCCCGGATTGTCCACCGCAAGCACCGTCGGCTGTTCCGGGGCCGTTGCCTGGGTTTCTTGCAGGTCATTCTGCGGGCTCTCGTGCAGGGCCTCTTGCAGGGTTTTATGCGGGGCTGCCAGCGGCGCTGCCGCGGGGAGCTGCTGCAGCGACAGATCGTCCACCCGCGGTTCCGGGGCCTGCTGCTCCCGCGTCAGATCCCCTTCGATCGACAGTTCATCAAACACCTCTTCCAGCGTGTCGCTGGACTCGAACAAAGCGCTCCCGTCCAGTTCATCGCACCAGCCGCCGTCAGGCGGCGCTGCATTGCAATCGAGCGCAGCTGCGGCATGCACCCCCGCGCTGACTGCATCCGAGACATCGACCGGTGCGGGGCGGCTCTCCTCGCCGGCCGCTGCCCGGAACAAGTCATTGCGCGGCTCCTGCGCCTGACCGACGCTCAGGCGCACATAGATTGTCTCCCGTTCCGCCGGGGCCAGGTCCTGCAGGGCGCGCGGCAGCTCCGGGCATACCGCGACAATCGGTTCGTAGCCATCGGCGTAACACTGCTTGACCGAATCGGGGTCGATGCCGAGCATGACACTGACATCCACGAAATCGGCGGCACCTTGCAGCGCGCGCACGCGCTCCCCCGCGCGGGCGGCAAGCTCGGCCACCAACTGCCCGATGGTGGCCGCAATCACCGACACCGAGCTGCGCTCGAAACCCTCCAGCGCCCGAAAATCCTCGTGGTAGTCGATGACCACCTCAGTACAGGGATCGACCGAGACTATGCCCTCGGTGCGCTCCACGGTCATGACGTCCAGGTCGGCGCCACCGTCGTCGAGGTGTTTGCCACCGAGCAGATACGCGTCGAACTCGTCGTCATCCAGCGGCGGCTGCCGCTGCGCCACATATTCCAGCACATTGCGGTGCGCCGCGTCCGGCGGGGGCGTTGCGCTTGCGGCGCAGGTGTCGAGCGCGTCCTCCTCGCGGGGGTCATCATTCGCCACGGCATGGTCTCCGGGGGCAGCGACCAGGCGCGGCACCGGCGCCTCGCACAGACTGATCGTATCCGCAGGCGCGGCCGATGTAGCATCGCCCGCGCCGCACGAGTCAGCGCCGCGACCGCCTTCCGGCTGGCCCAGCCACGCATCGCTGTCCCAGCCGTCAGTCGCCGCACTGCGGCCCTGAACTCCCGCATCCGACACAGTTTCTTCGGGCGGCGCTGCGGGCTGACCCAGCCAGGCCTCTGCGTCCCAGTCATCGCCAATCGCCTGGCGCCCCTGTGCCGCCACATCCGACACGGTTTCTTCCGGTGGCGCTGCGGGTGCCGCCGGGACCGCGGCCGTGTTCCTGACACGCCGGATGGTGAGGAAGGTCTCACCGATATCGTCGTCATCCGCCAGACCCAGGATATCGGACCCGTCTGCGACGCTTATCGACGGCTCGGCGCCGTCGCTTCGCCTGCGCGAAAAGTCGACCGCCATACCGGTCCTGCCCGACCGCCGCGCGACACCATCCTGCACTGCAGCAGAGGAAGCGTGCTGGCCCGAATAGATACCGCTCTGGCTGTCCGAGGAAATAACGATCTCCTCTTCAACGAACAGCGACAGGTCGTCGCCCGAGGCGTTTCCGCGCGACAGCGGGCGGGCCGCCACCTCGGCTTCGTGGGCGCTGAGCCCCTCGTCGATATACTCGTTGCCGGTGAGCGCGAACAGCCGCTCCTCTGGTTCGGACAGATCCATGTCGAGCAGCCAGCTCAGACTCTGCTCCTGCAGCTCATCCGGCGGTTCGGTGCCGGCCGCTGCCTCCGGCTCTGTTCGGTCCTTTTTACTGTACACGATTCGTCTCCCTGTCCGGTTCACCAGCCCGGGCCCGGCAAGTCAGTGACTGAGTGTCTGGGGTTGCGTCGCCCTGGCTGCGGGCCTGGCCGGCGCGAGGTCCGCCGCGTGCAGCGCCTTGGCCAGGTCCTCGCCGGCGGTGTTGGCCAGCGCAAAGCAGCGGTTCGTCAACTGCCGCGCCTGCTCGACATCCAGGCCCTCGGCCCGGCGGTAGGACATCACCAGACCCGGCAGGGCAGCGACGACCTCGCGCACCAGTTTCTGCACCTCTGCGTCCGGCGCGAGTTCCCCATCGAGAACCCGGTCCAGCATGTCCTGCGCGGCCCAGCCCAGCTCGCCCAAAATGTTGGCCCCGACGGCGCGCCCGTTGCCCTTGAAGGTATGGAAGTGCCGCCGGATATCGCGCAACACCTGATTGGCCTGCGGCTGGTCCTCCCACAGTCCCGCCAGGCGCACCAGTTCCGCGACAATCTCCTCGGATTCTTCGATGAATACCTGGCGAAACTGCGGCGGGATTTCGGCGTCCTGCACCAGGTGAACGTCCGACTGGCCGCTGCCCGCCGCGGGCACGGCCGCCACCACATCGGCGCCGGCAGAGAGCTCGGCAATCCAGTCGTCCAGCTCCGCCGCGCGCTGCTCGGCAAAAGCCAGCATGTGCGAAGTGTCGTCCAGCGGATCGATCACCGAGCGCTGCAGGTGCATCTCTATCTGCGCAAAGGCGTCGGCAAAACAGCGGAAGGCGTCGTCCTCGTGCACGCTGCCCGCCTTGCTGGCGGCGCTGAGCCACTTGCGGCACTGCTCGATGACCGCGCCCTCGCGCTCCATACCGGCGAAACTCAGCGCGCCGGCGATTTCCGTCAACAACTGCAGTGACAGGCTGATGGCCTTGCGGTCCGGCGTATCTTCCAACTGGTCCAGGAAGTCCTTTGCCAGGTCGTACAGCAGGTCGATGTCCGGCTCGCCGTTGTCGGCGTCGCGCACCGCCCGGCGCAGTTCCTCGTGGCCCCGTTCGCTCTTGTTCAGGTGCCGGTGCAGCGCCAGGGTCAGGCGCAGTACGCTCTGGGGACCCAGCGGCTTTTTCTCCAGGGCGCTCTTGAGCGCCTTGCGCCGCAGAATCTGGTGCAGGTAGTTTTCCACCAGCCCCATCTGAGTGAAGGTGGCGCTTGCCACGCTCTCGCGCAACTCGAATTCGCGGCTGGAAAAGGAACTGCACAGGCCGTGCTCCAGTTTGTGTTCCAGGTCCAGTTTCACATCGACAATGCCGCGGATGATCTCGTTGACCACCGACTGCAACCGGTGGGGATTGCCCTGATACTCCCCGCGGTACAGCGCATCGAGCTGGGCGTAGATCTGTTTCAGCGCGTCGGCATGCGTCACCTGACCGGCCGCCACCAGGCGGTACTGCGCGGCATCTATGGCATCCAGCGCCGTGCTGTCGTGTGCGTCGCCCTCGTGCTCCAGCGCCGTGAGATCGTGGGCATTGACATAGTCGACCACGCGATTGAGCTGGTCCAGTGCGCCGCTGATGGCCGTGATAAGAGCATCGATATGAATCAAGCCGCGACTGGAGGCATCTATCGTAGCGTCGTCAATCCCGAAGGTGTCCCGCACCGCGGCAATGTGCACCGGGCGCGACTTGCAGGAGGCGACGTAGTAGAGCATCTGCTGCAGGTAGCTGTCGTAGTCGATGGACTCATCGATCTGACTGCCGTGCTCCCGGGCGTACTTGATGCTGAACGCCCCGGCCTTGAAAATTTGGGCAATGCACTCGTCGGGCACGATCAGGCCGCCGGCGATGCCCTCGCACAGGCCCACCATAGCGAACCAGAACCGCTCCGTGGGCGCCCCGGCAAACAGCACCTGCATCTTCCTGGCCACGCGCGCCACGGTCTTCATGCTATCGCCGACATGGCGGCGGCGCAGCGCCTGCTTGGCCATCTCCAGGTACAGGGCCAGCATGACATTGGCGCGGCTCCTGATTTCCTCGTCGGCAGCCGGGGACGCGCCCGCGGTGATGCCGGCCTGCGGATCGATCTGCATGTGAAAGAAGAACGCCTGCGGCCGCGGCCGCTCACCGACCCAGCGCCGCAGGTCGTTGACGTACTGCTCCAGGCCGCGCCCGGTATCCATGCGCACGTTCTGGGTGTGTGCCAGGTAGGCGGGCACCACCTTCAGTGCCTGCATCAGGCCGCCCATGGTGAGCTTGCGGCGCTCGCCCAGGACCTTGTCCTTGTACAGGTAATTCAGGCTGCGCTCCATCTCCAGGGTGAGCATCTCCCCCTTTTTCATACCCAGGGCACGCAGGGTGGAGGTAATCTGGTGCACCGCCCACATACAGCGCAGGATGGGCTTCTTGTTGCCCAGGTCGTTGCCGTATTCGACCAGCGCCGCCTCCGCGTTCTCGGCCTGCCTGTTCATCAGGCCGATTACCCACTTCAGCGACACGATATCGGTTCTGGTAGCCACTAGTTCAACCTCCCGTTTTGGTGTAGGCACACACGCCCGGCCACTGCAACCGCCGCATGCTCGAGTTGAGCCACCGCACATCTTCTCCGGCGCCCAGGATCAACAGGCCGCCGCCGCGCAGGCGTTCGGCCAGTTGATCGATGATCCAGCGCTGCTTGTCGCGCTCGAAGTAGATCAGTACGTTCTGGCAGTACACGATATTGAAGTCGCAAAACGGCGCGCTGTTCACGTGTAACAGATTGCTGTGAAAGAAGTGCGTGCGTGCGCGGATGGTGGCGGACACACGCCACTGCCCGGCACCCGCTGCTTCGAGGTGGTCATCGCGGTAGGGCTGCGCCAGACTGGCAATCGCCCGCTCATCGTAGAGCCCCTGCTGGGCGGTGTGTATCGCCTCGAAGCTGATATCAGTGCCGATCCCGTGCCATTCCAGCCAGGGCTGACGGCCGCGCAACTGCTGCTCTACCACCATTGCCAGCGAGTACAGCTCCTGCCCGGTGGAGCACCCGGCGCTCCAGAAGGACAGCTCGCTGGGGGCCGGGCCCCGGGCGAACAGTTTCCCGACGTAATCCGCCGCGCAGTCCAGGGCGGCGCGTTGGCGGAAAAAGCGCGTCTCCTTTACCGTCAGCATGTCGACCAGAGCCAGCCACTCTGCGCGCGCGTTGATGCTGTCGTCGAACCGGGCGAGATAGTCGTCAATCGAAGCGGCGCCCACCTGAGCCATACGCTGGTGCAGGCACGACTCGATCATCCCCCGGGAACTGTCCACCTTGATACCCGCGTGCGTGCGCAGCGCGCGCATGATCATGCCGAGCTGGTCGCCGCGCAGCGGCTGCCGCCGCGCCTGCGGTGCACCACTCACCGGCAGGGCCCGATTCACACGGACGCCCGGGTCTCGGGCGCGGCTTCGAGCGCGGTCATTTCTTCTTCACCGTATATTTTCCTGGGCGAGTGCAGCGCGCTCACCCCATCGATGGCCGGCGGGCGCGCCTGCGCGGCACCGGCGGACTCGATCCGGAACTGCCTGAGGTTCTCGGCGACATCGCGCATGGATTTGCGCAGACCGCTCACCCCGACCTGCGTCGATTTGCTGTAGCCGCTGATCTCGAGATTGCGCTGGCGTATCTCGTCCATGGAGCTGTTCATGTGCAGGGCCGTGTCGGCGGACTGTCCCGCAGCATCGTCCACCGACGTAATGATGGAGGTGATGGCGGAGGAGCCCGCGTTGATCTCCTCCAGAGAACTGTCCAGCCGGTCGATGTACTCCAAAATGGTGACGACCGTACCCACTGTGTTCTCCATGCTGGCCAGGTTGTCGGCCGAGAGATTTTGCAACATGCGCACCTCGGAGATGATCTTGCGCCCCTCTTCCTCCGCCTCGCGCAGCAGGTCCCCGATAGCCTCGGCAATACCCAGGAAGGGTCTGCCGTGTTCGCCGGCTTTCTCCGCCTCGATCCGGGTGTTGATGGCCACCACCGATATCTTGGTATTGAGCGCCTGGATGTATTCCGCCGCCGCCGTAACGGACTGGATCAGCTCACCCTGGCGCTTGGCTGATTTCGAGGTTTCCTGCACCGACTCGCGCACGTTGGCCGATGCCCGCGACATATCCTTGGTCAGCTCATAGCCCTGCGCCACCTGCTGCCGGTTGCGCTCGGACGTTCTGGCCGCCTCTGCCGTGGAGGTCTTGATCTCCTCACTGGTGCGCACCATTTCCGTGGCCGCAGTAGTGGACTCGATCACCGAACGGGTCAGTTCCTTGCCTTTTTCCACCTGGCCCTCGGCCGTCACCCCGATCTTGTTGATTTCTTCCAGCGACACTTCGAACGGAATGCGGATATTGCGGATCAGTTCCCGCTGGCGCCCGGTGGACGCGTTGATCTCGCGGGCGATGTCCCGCGTTACCGAGTTGTCTTCGGGCACGTGTACGGTGAGATCGCCGTCGGCGATCCTGACCAGGGCGCCGTTGATCGCGGCCACGCCCTGCTCGGTATAAACCACGCGGCGGCGCTGACTGCGATACAGCACCACCAGCAGGCCGATCGCGAGCACGCCGGGTGCGCCGAACAGCGCCATCAGGGTGCCGCGATCATACAGTCGCGTCAGGGTGAGCCGATCGATCGCCGGCACCAGGTCCGAGATGGCACCGGCCAGCAGGGCGTTGGACTCGACGATGGCATCGCGCGCCACCGCCGCATCGCGCAACTCCGCCGAACCCAGGGCGATTTTGTCGACGGAGGCGGACACCACGGAGAACAGGCCGGCGGCCCGGTTCACGAAATCGATGGCATCCGGGTCGGTCAGCTGTTCCACACCCATGAGTTCGCTGCCGTTTTCGAGCGCCTCGACAATGCGTGTGAAGTCCGCGGCATCGGTGCGGAATTCGTCGGCGGCGAGCTGGCTCTCAGTGCCGCCGGCGAGGATTTTTTCGATGTTGCGCGCGATGCGTTCCGTCAGCCACAGGGTTTTTTGTGCGGCGACGATCGTTTCGGATGACACACTCGCATCGCGCAGGATGTCGACCACCGCGGCAAATTCGCCCTGGATCGGACGGATATTGCGTTCCAGCTCCTCGGAAACCGAGTGAATGAAGACGATGCGCGGGCCCGCGTCGATCAGGGTCCGGACCGACTTCTGCACGGCCTGCCAGTGCAGTTCTATACGTTCGATCTCCTCTTGCAGGGCGGCGTCCTGCAGGGACGCCAGTTGCGCCTCGAAAGCCTGCAGATCGCTGCCCAATGCGTCAAATACTTCCGGGTCGCCCTGCAGGGACTCCCGCGATCCGGCCGCGACCCGCTGCGACAGCAGGCGCATTTCATCGGCGGCGATGCGGTACTTGCCCTCTTCGCCCGCCTCCTGCTGAACCATGAAGAACGTGTACGCCATGCCCGCGAGACAGCCCAGAATACCCAGGGTCATCACCGCCACCCAGAAAGTGGAGCCGCCGCTCTTTGCCAGTTTAATCATCGGTCTGTTCCTCGTTTGCAGAATTCGCCGTGGCAGAGGCGTTGGCCAGCTCGTCGTCCGCCACCAGTCTTTCGATATCAAGAATTGCCAGAAATTTGCCGCCGTGGCGGAAGCCGCCCAGCGCAAAAGGTGCAAAGTCGTCATCCACGGGCTGATCCATCAGTCGATTTTCGATGGGAAAGTGCAGGTCCCGCTCGATGCCGCTCAGGGTAATGCCGAAATAGAAACCGGGACGGCGCAGCACCATGCAGTAGTCGCGCACCCGGCCGGCGTAGGGTCGTCTGCGAAACAGTACATCGCCGCTGATGATGGGCAGCAGACCGCCGCGGTGCGACGCCACGCCCAGCATCCACGCCTTGGTGCCGGGGATGGGCGCGATATCGGGTGTCTCGATGATCTCTTCGATCTCGCCCTCGCCCACCAGCAGGGGCACACCGGCGATACTCAGGGAAGTGCCCACCCAGCGCATCCGTTCGCGCTCGAAGGGTGGCGCCTCCACGCCGTCGAATACATAGGTGCGTTCGAGCAGCTCCAGCGACTGCAGCGCAGTAACGGCCACAATCAGGCCGCCCGGCGCCTGTTGGTGTGGTTGTATATCAACTCCCGCAGCACCTGCTCGGGAGGAACTTTAGTGACGTGAGCTGTGGCGCCGCGCGCCTGCCCCTTGGCAATATCAAAAATTCCGTCGGAGGAAGACAGCATCACCACCGGGGTGTTTCTGGTATCCTCGGCATTGCGAATCAGCGTACAGGTCTGGTAGCCGTCCAGTTCGGGCATGGTGATGTCGAGAAAGATCAGGTCCGGCTTGAAGCGGCGCAGCATGCCCAGAGCCTTGTAGCCGTCCTCGGCGCACTCCACCTCACAGCCCATGCCGCGCAGCGTATGGGACATCATCATGCGAATGGTCTTGGCGTCATCCACTATCGCGATTTTCACGCCGCTGATATCGAACTCTTCGATCTGGTCCATTGTTAACACCCTCTGTTTTCACCGCTTGTGTGACATGGCGCACAAAATAGTCTGCCATCACAGTATTTGTATCGGGGGAAGTGCCATCAAGGAAAAACTGGAGATTTCTCCAGAAAGGGAGCGCTGCGGCAAACGCGGGGGAGGCTCGCAGTCGTGACGGAGTCGACAGTTCTGCGCGCCGCCAGTCGGGGACAGCGGCGGCGGGCGCGGCGATGATATTGACTTTTGAGGTCACACGTATATAAAGGCTGAAAAAATCGACCGTGTGGCTCGGCGCGCTGCCGCAGACGCGGTTGCCCAGGAAAAGGACAATAATATGCTGCCAGGCTATCGAGCATCCGCGAACTCTGCGCAGATTCCAAGCGGTTCGCGCAGCGCGGCCTCGCCCGACCTCTCACGATAAACTGTCACGGTGTTGCGCGACACGGGCAGCTCACCCGAACTCCCGAGGATTGGACGGCTCCCGGCCGCCTCGAACCCGGCAAGACCGAGGTGCCGTGGGCGCCACGGCGCGTCGGCCGCGCTTGTCAATTCCAGGCGCGAGCGCGGGCCGCGGCAAGTCCATACCCGCGGCACGCAGATCCGCCCCCAGCGGATCACAGCTTGCCGGACCTGCGACCGCCCGGGCACCGTTCTGCGCTCAGCACTCGCTACGCACGGCAAAGGAGTGTCGATGCTATGGTGGCATTGAAGTCTGTTGTCGTATCCAACCCGTCGACGGCGCAGGCTCTGTCGGAACTGGCCAGAGCCGTTGACGACATCGACGTGGAACCCCGGCTGGTCTGTGTGTTCTACGACGCCGACCACGACGATAGTCTGATTTTCGGGTTTGTCCGCAAACGCTTTGTCGATGCTGCACTGTTGGGCGGTACCTCCTGCGGCGGTGTGATGAGCGAGGCCGGCCTGGGCGGTGCCGGCTCGATTGGCCTGCTGTTGATTGCGGACGCCGATGGCGACTACGGCAGCGCCGCAGTGCGGCTCGGTCCGGATGCCTCCGACCGCGCCGAACAGGCGCTGCATGCGGCCCTGGCCGCGGCCGACTGCGCGGGGGAGCTGCCAGAGCTGATCTGGATTTACCAGGCACCGGCCCGGGAGGAAGCCGTGATTGCCGGTTTGCGGCGCGTGGTCGGCGATCGCTGCCCGATTATCGGCGGCAGCTCCGCGGACAACTCGGTGGTCGGCAACTGGCGCCAGCTCGGGCCCGAAGGCCCGATGACCGACGGACTGGTGGTCGCGGTGCTGTTTTCCTCCGGCGGCATTGGCTTTGCTTTTCAAAATGGCTACGAACCCAGCGGCGCCAGCGGTATCGTAACCCGTGTCGGGCATGTGCCGCAGAACGGCAGCGGGGTCATCGCCAAACAGAGCGCGCGACAGATCACGGCGATCGATGGCGAACCGGCTGCCGAGGTGTACAACCGCTGGACGGGCGGTGTGTTGTCGGAAAAAATACACGCCGGTGGCAGTATCCTGGCGGAGACCACCATGTACCCGCTGGGTATCGACACCGGCAAAATCGACGGGGTCACGCACTATCGTCTCGTCCACCCCGACCAGATCGGGAAGGATGGTGCCCTGTCTACCTTTGCCGCGGTCGAAGAAGGCACGCGGATCTACTGCATGCGCGGCGACAGGACCCGCCTGATCCAGCGAGCGGGCAAGGTCGCCGCGGCAGCCGCACAGGCGCTTCCGGGCGGCAGCCAGAACCTGGCCGGCGGACTGATCGTGTATTGCGGCGGCTGCATGCTCGCCGTTGGCGAGCAGATGCCGCAGGTGGCGGCGGCGGTATCGAAAAGTCTTAACGACATGCCCTTCATGGGTTGCTTCACTTTCGGCGAACAGGGTTGGGTGCTGGACAGGAATGTGCACGGCAACCTGATGATCTCCGCCGTCGCTTTCGGGCGCTAGTGGCTGCCCGAAATGGAAGGGGCCGAAGAACTGCGCGAAACCCTGGTGGCTATGCGCCAGGAAATCGGGCTGCTGCGCACCGAGGCGAAGCATGCCAACCTCCTGCTAGAGGCGCTGGATGCGATGCTCGATGTCGACGGCCGGGACGACCCGTTCGCGGGTGTATTCGCGGCGCTGCTACCGGTTTTTGACTGCACTGCCGCCATTGTCCTGACCGAAAGCACTGCACAGCGGGGACCGCTGAAATGCATTGCGTCGAACAGAACATCGGTGATCGGGTCGGTCTGGAACAGCGGGCGAAAACTGGAAAAGGTGCTGGCCGGTCGAATCCTGACAACACTGTCGGCAGTCGATAACGAGGGTTGGCCTGACCTCGACGAACTGCGCGGGTCGCAGGCTGCTCTCTATCTGCCGCTGGGGGTGCGCGACCGGCGCGGCCTCATGATGCTGCTGCGCGCGCGCGATCAATCCGGCTTTGATCGCACCCATGTGACGCTGGCCCGCAAGTTCTCTCTACTGGCTTCGCATGCACTCGCGGCCAAACATGCCAGCCAGACGGAGGCGGAAAGTCACCGCCTCAAACACCTGGCCGAAGAGCTCAAAGCCAGCAAGGAGGCGCTGACGTTTCGGGCCAACCACGACCAGCTGACGGGTCTGCCCAACCGCTCGTATATCGCCGAACTGGTCAACCGCACCCTGGCGCACAAGGCTCCCGGGCACAAGGTGGCACTGGCCTTTCTGGACCTCGATGACTTCAAGCGAGTCAACGACTTCTACGGCCACACCACCGGCGATTTGCTGCTCAAAGGTGTGGCCCAGCGCCTGCGCGACGAAATCCGGGACACGGACATGATCGGGCGCATCAGTGGCGATGAGTTCGTGATCGTGTTCGATCCCTTTGAGCGTCAGGCAGAACTTTCGGCAGTGGTGAGCCGGGTGAGCGCAGAGCTGCAAAAGCCGTTCAGAATCGAGGGTCAGGACATCCGGACATCCGGATCGATCGGCGTGGCGCTGTGGCCGGTGCACGGCCACGACTACGACACGCTGCGCAGCCACGCCGACGCCGCCATGTACCGCACCAAGACGGCCTACAAGGGCAGCGTCACCTTTTTCAGTCCGGCTCTGGGTCGCGAGATGTCGGAACGCCTGTCGCTTGAACGCCGTCTGCGCGCCGCCCTGTCAGAGCGAGAGTTCCATTGCGCTCTGCAGCAAAAGGTGGACCTGCGCACTCACCGCATCGTGGGCTTCGAAGTGCTGGTGCGCTGGGTGGACAGCCACGGCACCATTCACCCGCCGGCACAGTTCCTGCAGCTTGCCGGCGAAATGGGTCTGCTCGACGGCATTACCGATATCATGCTCGATATCATGGGCGAGGCACTGCCCCTGCTGGACGCTCAGTTCGGGGCGGACGCGCAGTACAGTATCAACATATCCGCCGCCCAGGCCACCAAGACACCGTTCATGCAAAAGGTGGTGCGGCGCATCGCCGACAGCGGGCGTCCAGAGAACTTTCTGCTCGAATTGACGGAGGAGTCGTTCCTGGCGACGGGCACCTTTGTATCCGAGGTCCTGCCCCTGATCCGGGAAGCCGGGCTGGGCGTCTCCATCGACGATTTTGGCACGGGCTATTCCTCCCTGGCCATCCTCGCCGACATCACGGCCGACGAACTCAAGGTCGACCGCTCACTCATTACCTCCATCCATCAGCGGCCGCGCAGCCAGAGCATTCTGCGCGCCATCGAATCGCTGGGCGCATCCCTGAATATGTCCGTCATCGCGGAGGGCGTCGAGACGGCCGAGGAAAGACACTACCTGCTCAATTCGACCGGGATAAAAACCGGCCAGGGTTATCTGTTCCACAAGCCACAGCTTGTGCGCGAGATCATCGGTCGCCCTACCTGAGCGCAGCGCGGGGCGGCCGGTCAGACACCGGGAAACATGTAGTTCTTGAACGGCTCGAGATGCCCCGCCTGAAAATCGCGCTGCTCGTAGATATTGAACTTGTGCATCAGGCTCAGGCAGCGCTGGAACACCGTGTCGGCATCGTAGGCCGACGGGGCAATACCGTATTCACTGGTGATCTGCGCGAAGATCATCGAGGCGATTTCGCGCCGCGTCTGGTCAGCGCGGTAGACACTGTGGTTGATGGGGGACGCTACGATGGGCGAACCATAGATCAGAAACGCCTCCCAGCGCCGGTGATTGTCCCTGTCGTTGATCTGGTCCAGCAGAAACCTGAGCATGTTGTGCAGATCCAGTCGCGGCGGCAGAACATCCTTGTGCAGCCATTTACGCACGTCCGACTCACGCCAGTTATCGTTGATCGCCAAAATGCCGATGACCCGGCCCTCCGTCTGCGGCGGTGCGGCACCGGCGAGATCCCACAACATGTTCAGGCGCGCGGAGAAACCCGGACTCACCGGCAGTTCCTCATCCATGACCTGGCGAAACCGGGCGGCGTGGTCTTGCACGCTCATCTGCCCGCCCCCTGCGGCTGCGCCAGCGGGCACACCGGACAGACCACTGCGGCTGTCATCGGGCATCGGGTAGGTCCTCATTTATCTGCCGCGTGGCAGCGCCGCCACAGTCGGTGGCGGCGCGGGCCAGCAGGCGCTTGTTATAGGTGGGCGTGGACACCCCCATGATCCGCGCCCGCTGTGCCACGCTCAGATGGCCGGCCTGCCCTGTCACATGGGACATGAGCATGGCCTGTAACTGCAGTAGCGGTGATTCCGACGGCGCCGGCGACTCGTGCACCCAGGCGCGGATCAGCCGGCGCGGCTCCCGCCACAGGGCACTGGCACTGCGCTGCGCCGCGCGCGACTCGATGGCGTGCATCCAGCGGCTGATATTGCGCGGCCGCGTGTGCAGGAACCGCGCGGCACCGGCTGTATCGCCGCGATACCTGTCGCGTGTCGCCAGTACCAGTTCATCCTCCAGCCAGGTACCCAGGGGTCTGCTGACGCCTGCGCCCAGCAGTTGATGGATTGCTGCACCCAGCGCGACATCCAGTGACTCGAGGGTCGAAGGAGTGTAATCAGGTACCGCTGCGGCGTCGCTGTCCAGGGCGGCCAGAAATGGCCGCGGCGCGACCGCCGGAGGGCGGCCCTCCGGCGACAGCCCCTTGAACAGACCCAGATCGACCGGTGTCAGCCATTCGCGTTCTGACTTGTCGAGCGCATCGACAATACACTGGCGCATTTCACTGATATTGCCCGGCCAGTCGTGCCGCAGCATGGCCTGTTCGGCGTCGGGCGTAAAACCCCGCACCGCACTGGCGCGCTGTGCCACCTCCTGTCCCAGAATTTTATGCGCCCAGCGCAGCACTGCCTGCTTGCGGTCCCGGATGGGAGGGACCTCGATGGGATAGCCGGCAAAGACGCCGGCCAGCGCCGGCGTCAGGCCGCCACTGCGGATGAGCTGCTCCAGGGTGTCGGGAAACAAGGCCACCAGCTTGGCCTGGGGCAGGTAGGTGGGGGGCGAGACGTCGGCCAGTATCCGGCTGCCGATCTGTCGGGCAAGCTTGTCCTGCACGGCCGCGTGCAGAAGGTGTGGCGATTTGAACACCAGGGTCTTCCCCCGGGCCCGGGCCAGCTCGCGCGCAATGCGCCGGTCGGCCTCGGCGCGCGAGCGAAACTCGCGGCAATCAATTTCCACCAGGGTCTGCTCAGTACCGCCGGACTCACCGTGAATAATCCGGGCCACATACATTTTTCCGGTGCCGCGGGGACCGACGATAGCCACCGGTATATCGAGCCTTGCCAGAAACAGTGCCTGGTCCACCGCGCCTTCCATGTTGTCGCCCACATAGCCCTCGATGCCCGTCTCGATGGGCTTCATCATCTGGCTTCGATCCGGGGCGGAGCGGCCGGGCGTGGCGGCGGACCAGCCGCCCGCCCCCCCCAGTGAGCGGGCCAGGTGGTGCAGCACCGCCGCATCGGGGAGCAGGTCCGGCGCGCCATGGCGCAGCTCGCCGCGGTACTGCAAAGCCAGATAACCCAAGGGTTGCCCAGCACACTGCAGGGGCAGGGCGACGACCCGGCCGCCGGCCAGCCACAGCGGCCGATTGTCGCTGCATTCGCGCCGCGTGAGGTCCCGGCACGCCGCCTGCAATACCGGCGACAGCGCCTCCTGTGCCGCCCCTTGCGGCCCCACCTGGTCGGCGACGGCGGCGGCCACGACATCGAGGCCCTGGTGGCGCAGGCGGTACAAAGCCGCGGCCTCGATTCCCACCCGATGCACTACGAGACCCAGCACGCTTTCAGAGTAGGTGGGCGCCGAGGGCTCCAGACCCACTAACTGGTCCAGCAACGCGCGATCGGCCGCCCCGGGGCGGTTGTCGCTGAACACGCCGTGGCGGTTCAGCGCGCGGGCCGCGATGCGTTTGCCGTGCTCCGGCGCCGCCGCCACGATGGCCGCGCCGCGGTCACCGCTCTGCGCCTGCAGCAGCGCCCGGTTCGCCGCCAGCAGAATCGACAGCGGCGTGTCCTGTGCGTCTGGGCGAGACAGGCCAATGCACAGGCGTGCGCCCGCCGCCCCGCCACCGGAGCTGGCAGCGACCGTGCTGATGTGTGAAAGCACCGCGCAGCTGATGTCCCGGGCACCCGCCAGATCGACATCGCGCAGCACCAGCGTAATACAGGTCCCCACGGGCAGGCCCACCCGGTCGCCCGTGCGCACGATACCCAGCAGGGCCGCGCGTATCTCCACCATCATGCGCGCGGTCTCGACGCAGCTCCACTGGTCATCGTACTGCAACTGGTCCACGCCCAGCACGGCCACGCAGTCTTCGGGAGAGATGTCCTCCAGCAGTGCGTACTGCTGTTCATCGTGCAGTGGGTGTAACAGCACAGCCAACGCATTGCGCCGTTCGCCGCGCCAGGGCAGCAGCAGGGCGCTGACCACGGTTTCCGTGCCGTCCGCCCGGCGCAGCACGAAGGGCGGCAGGGAGCAACGACACCCCGCGCCGATTGCCTGACCCAGCAGGTCGGCGGCACTGGCGTGCCTGCCCAGCAGCTCGCGCCACGGACGATCGCGCAGCGCTGCCGGCGCCTCTCCCAACAGGGCCGGCGCCGACCCGCAGCTACGGTAAATCAGCCCGGTGTCGCGGTCGATATACAACCGCGCGGCGCTGAGCTGGTCGAGAATGCCAACGGCGTCTTCCAAGATCCATCCACTTTTTCAGCGTCACGCCTTACTGCCGCGCATGGCAGTGTGCCGGTGCCACACCCGGCGGCGCCTCAGGCGCTGGCGAACTCGCGCATCACGTAGTCCACACGCTGCTCCGGGGTGCGCGCCCGTTTGTGGCGCAGCCCCTCGATATGGCGCAACCGGGGCAACAGACCCTGCCCGTTGGCGACCTGGATGGACAGGCCCGGCCGCGCGTTGAGCTCCAGCAACTGCGGCCCGCGGTACTTGTCCAGCACCAGATCGGTACCGATATAGCCCAGCCCGGTCATATCGTAACACTGGGCAGCCAGCACCAGAATATCGCGCCACCCGGCTATGGCAATATTGCTGAGCGGGCGACCGGTATCCGGATGCAACAGCAAAGGACGGCCAAACTGCACCGCGTTGAGACAGCGGCCGCCATCGAGCGTAAGGCCCACGCCCACCGCGCCCTGGTGCAGGTTGGCTTTCCCGTCCGAGGCGTGTGTGGCCAGGCGCAACATGGCCATCACCGGGTAGCCGCGGAACACGATGATGCGAATATCGGGCACCCCTTCGTGCGAGTAACCGGCAAAACAGTCGTCAAAGGCGATCAGGTCCTCTATGATCACCACGTCGGGACTCCCGCCCAACGAGTACAGGCCGGCCAGCGTATTACTCATGTGGCGCCGGATATCGGCGATATCGATTACCGCCCTCGAGCTCTTGACGAACTGCTCGTCCTTGCGGCCCACCACGACTAGAATACCCTTGCCACCGGAGCCCTTGGCCGGCTTGAGGGCAAAGCTGTCCAGGCCCGCGAGCTGCTGTTCTATATGGGTGATCTCGTGCTGCTCACGCAGCACGAACTTCAGCTTGGGCGACGGCACGCCGTATTCCTCGGCCAGCAGCTTGGTCTGCAGCTTGTTGTCGACCAGAGGAAACAGGCTGCGCCGATTGTAGCGATTGATATACGCCACGTTGCGACAGTTCATGCCGAGGATGCCGCGGTCCCGCAGCTGCGACGGCCTGATCCAGGCGGCGACGCCCATCACTGATTGATCATTGCGCGAAAGCGGCGCAATTCGGACAGCTTGTACCCGGTGTACTGGCCCATGGCCAGGATCAGCGCCAGCAATACCAGGTTCAGCTCCGGAAAGTTGAAGCTGAGGTGTTTCAACAGGGTGGACTGCATGAGCAGGTAGGCGATAACCGCCACGGCGAGGCTGCCGCCGCCCTGCATCACCACGTCCCGGGGACCCTCCTCTTCCCACAGGATGGACATGCGCTCGATGGTCCAGGCGATGATAATCATCGGGAAGAACGTGATGGTCATGCCCGTGCTGTAGCCCAGGTGATAGCCGATGATGCTCATGGCCGAGATGAGAAAGATCACCAGCACGATCAGCGTGGCGATACGCGCCACCAGCAGCAGGTTGAGGCGCGAAAGGTAGCCGCGCAGGGTCAGGCCGATGGACACCACCGCGACAAAACTGATCAGGCCGGGCAGCAACGAGGTCTGCAAAAAGGCCAGGGAGATCAGAATGGGCATGAAGGTGCCCGCCGTCTGCAGCCCGATGATGACCCGCATGAACACCACCACCACCGCGCCCAGCGGCAGCAGCATCAGCAGCTTGAACATGCTCTGCTCTTCAATGGGCAGCAGGTGCAGCCCGAGCTTGGAAAACAGCGTGGACCCATTGTGCGCCAGCGATAGTTGCTCCGCCGGCACGGTCTGGCGAATCATCGAAAAACTCACGTGGGAGCTGCGACCACCGGTGACATCCAGCAGCGACACTCCGCCGCGATGCCACAGCAGCAGATGCGGCGGCACCCCGCTCTCTCCGGTGGCGGGATTGAACAGCAGCCAGCGCTGGCCCGTGTGTATCTCCACCATGGGTGTCAGGCTCTGCCGGCGGCGCGCATCCTCCAGGTACAGGCCCATTACCGAGCGCGACGCGATGCCGGCGCGATCCAGCAACATCATCAGCAGCGCTGGCTGGTCGGTTTCGTCGGATTTCAGCAGCGCCGTGTTTTGCCCCGGCGTGGGCGTGTTGAGTCGTTTGATCAACTCCCGGGTAAAACTCTGCGCGTCGCTGGACGTCTCGCGCACGCGCGCAATGACCTGCTCGGCGGCCAACTCCTGCGCCTCATCCCAGTAGGCCGGGTGCGATTCGCGCAGGGGTTCCGGCGTGGGCTGTTCGACGGTTTCAGCCTCGACGAACTGCGCTGTGTAGTACAGCGATTGCGCGCCCGAGGCCTCGCGTTTGGTCCACTCCGCTCGCCGGTCGCCGCGCTCGGTGACAATGGAAAAGCCGTATCCCGGCGAGGCCGCCTGTTCGTCGTAGAGCTCAAAGCCCGGCAGCACTTCGGGCAGGCTCAGGCTGGCGGTCACCGGCCCCCCGGTGGCAACAAAATCGACCCGCGCTTCCACCAGCCACACGGACCTCTCCTGCCCCGGCGTGAACGGAATACCGGTTTCCAGGTGCCGCAGTACCGCCACCAGCACCCCGCAGAGGGCCAGCAAGGAAACCATCGCATAGAACGTCCGGCGATTGTTCATGGCGCGCCCGATCCGTCCTGGGTCAACTCCTCGGGCAGGACATAGGGAGCGATGTTCTCCTTGCTGACATCCACCACCATGACATCCTTGAGGATGTTACGTCCCACCAGCACCTGGTACTCGAGGTGACTGCGATCGCTCAGGGTGAACTCGGCGGTCTGACTGATGGTGCCGATGGTGATACCCAGCTTGATGACGGGTCGGCGCTCCGAGTCCGGAAGATTGGACTGCATGATCGTCACCATGCGCTTGAGCCGGCGCTCCAGTGGCAGCGGCTCGCCGGTTTCCGGATGCAGGATCTCAAAGCGCACCCAGCGGCGACTGTTGCGTTCGAACAGCTCGATATTGCGCGCATCCAGCGACGACGTCTCGGCACCGGTGTCGATGCGGGCGGGCAGGGACAGGTTCAGATTCTGCATCCAGACCTGCTCCAGTTGGCCCACCAGCAACTTGGAAGAGGAATCTGCGGAATCGGCGCAGGCTTCGTTGGCCCCCGCCACCGCGGACGCAGCGGGGCCGGCGGGCTCGCCCACCGACGGTCGGTGCGCGGCGGATGTCAGCGCCTCCAGTTGCTCGCGGATCGTCCCCAATTGCTGCGACTGTTCGGCCAGTTGCTGCTCTTGCGCTGCGAGCTGCGCGCTGGCCTGAGCCTGATACAGCACGCACTGGTCCATCGCGGCGGCCAGTTCATCCGCGCGCTGGTCCTGCGCCTCGCCAAGCGGGCCGGTTGCGGCACACCCGCCGACCAGCGGTGGCACCAGCAGCGTACAAGCCGCGACGTGTCGTAAACTGTTCCAGGACTGCATAAGTATCCAACTCGGGCGCAGCCAGCCGGCTGCCGTTCGTACAACTCTAGCCGCCGCATCCGCGAATGTAAATTCCCCCGATGGGAAACCCGGTTTTTCAGCCCTGCCACTGCGCCGGATCAGAGCGCTCCGGGCTGCCAGGCGGCCGCCAGTGCCGGTTCCAGTTGTTGGCGCACCTCCGGGGGTATGATGGTGCCCACGCCGTCGGGGACATCGAAGGCCGCCATGGCGCTCACCAGTTGGTCCACCTGGTCAAACAGCAGTTCCTGCCCGCCCGCTGTAACGGCATCGAGCTGATGACTTGTTTCACGATACCAGTTTTTCACACGCACCTGGTCGTCACTGCCCACCACATCCACCAGCAGATGGTTGCCTTTGCGGGAAAACCACAGCTCGTCATGGGCTATACCGTTGAACTGCAGGGTATCGACAGAGTCCCCGGCAGAGTCGTTGTTCCTGATCTCATCGCGCCCGTCACCGGCGCCGAACAGGTAGGTGTCGTGACCCGCGTTGCCCATCAATACGTCCTTGCCCGGCCCGCCCAGCAGTCGGTCGTCACCGGGTGAACCGCTGACCACGTCGTTGCCGTCACCGGCATCGATCAGGGCTATATCGCGCAGCGTCGTGGCGCTAAAGTCGAACTTGTTGCGCTTCGCTGTTCCGGCCACCACATTGTGTCCCGGACCGCCGTCAATCAACTCCACCGCATCGCGCACCAGTAGCTTATTCAGTGTGATGACATCATCGCCGTCACCCCCGACAATGGCGTCGAAACCCGGCCCGCCGATAATGCGATCGACACCCTGATCGGCACCGGTCACCGGGAACAGGTCGTCACCTCCCAGCCCATGCAGGGTATCGTCGCCGCGCCCGCCTATAATTGTATCGCCCGCCTCGGTGCCCTTGAGCACATCGCGCCCGTCAGTCCCTTCGATGGCCTCCCCCGCAACGCCGCCCGCCAGTTCCAGCAATTCCTCGCCAGAGAGGATGGTCCCGTCGGCAAAGCGCAGTTCGTCCAGGCTGCTGTGCGGGTCCGGGATATGATGGCCGCTCGCCTCATCCAGCGCCAGTGCAGTAAGCAATATAGAATCGCCGCTCGACGTCAACGTAACCAGCGGAGCGTCCCACTCCGTGGACTGCCAGGTGACAGCGATATCCGCCAGCGTCAGCCCGGCACCCAATTCAAGTACAGTAGAAGAGCCGTTGCCCACGATAAAATCCACCCTGTCAGTACCGCTTCCCGGGCCAAACAAGACCGTGTTCTCACCGTCAAACAGTTGGACAAAATCATCGCCTGGACCGGGGTCTATCCTATTCACACCGCCATTTGTCGTGATGCTGTCGTCGCCGGCGCCGGCGTCGATCACGTTGTTGCCGCTGATTTCTTCGATGAAGTCATCGCCACCCAAAAGGTGGACCACATCGTCGCCGTCGGTGCCGTACATTTGGTCATTGCCCTCGGTGCCCAACAGCGTCGCATCGGACAGTTCCAGGGAAGCTTCCAGCACCGACACCAGATCATGGCTGGTGCCATCGGCAAAGTGCAGCGCGGCGATGGGGGTGCGCGGCAGTGCGGCCAGGATGACTGGATGGCGCAGGTCTGTCGGCAGGCTGCCTTCATTGCTGAGCAGTTGATACAGGTCCGCGGCATCGGCAGCGGTTCTATCGGCGTCCCACGCATAAAAGAAGCCGGACAGGCGCAGACCGCCGGAACCGTCGCGCAGGGAAATGTTCAAGGTATCGTCGGTGCGCTGAAAGCGCAGGTCCGCGAGGGTGATCCCCTCCCCAAAAATAATCGTATCGGGGCCGTGCGGCTGAAATACCGCGGTAGCCTGGTCATGGTCTGTCTGAAACGCGTAGGGATGCTCGCGCGAGAAAGACCAGTCGTAGGTAATGGTATCGCGGCCGTCACCGGGAGCGTAATGAAATGCCAGGCCCTGGTGCAACGGTGTTTCAACGGTATTATTGTCTGCGTCGCCCCAAATCGACTTGCGGCCAATGCCGCCGGCGGCCGCGTGTACATAGACATCATTGAGAACAATACGGTCCGCGCCGCCACCCGTTTCGATGAGATCGTCGCCATAGCCGGGAAAGATAATCTCCGAGTTAATACCCCCGATAATATGATCTGAACCATAGGTGCCGTAAACGGGACCGACATAGCCTTCCGCGCGGATCAGCGGAATCCAGTCCGGGTCGGCTTCCGAGACCAGCGAGAAGCGGGTAAGGGCATTGTCCATGGGGGTATAAACCGTATTTGGGTCCAGCGTGAGCTGATCCCCCGCGCCATAGGATATGGTCGCACTGCCGTTTAAAAACCCGAAGGACAGGGAGCCGGGGTCGATATTATCGGCCAGTCGGATCTCGCCTTGAAACTCCGGGTAATAGCTGTTATTGATCAGAATACTGTCCTGCCCGTCCCCGGCGAAAAAGCGGAACGTGTCTTCGCCGCGCCCCGTCGCACGGATGGTGTCACTGCCGTCGCCGGGTTCGAAGACATCGTTCCAGTCGGTATCCCAAAAGGTGCCGTCGACGACATCCGAGCGCTGCACCAGCGGAATGGCGACACCGGCCACCGTGACACCGTTGACCGAATCGAGCGAGGTACTGGAGTCCGCCGTGATCATATCGCCACGCCCGTATTCGATACGAAAATTCGTGTTCGCACTGGCAGTGTAATTGAATGTCACCGAAGCCGGATCGACATTCGGGGCGAAGTCGAAATAAAGGTAGCCTTCGTGGTCCTCGAGCGTATCGCGGCCATCACCCGCACTAAAATAATAGTGGTCTGGACCGGGACCGCCGCGCAGCACGTCATCGCCCCGCCCGCCTTCCAGGTAGTCGCGATCTTGTAGCCCGCCGCCGTACAGGTTATCGGCACCGGCCCCGCCGTACAGCGCGTCATCGCCGGCGCCGCCGTCCAGCAGATCGTCTCCATCATCGCCAAACAGGCTGTCGCGACCCCAGCCGCCGTAGAGACTGTCGTCGCTGCCGCGGCCCTCGAGGACATCGTCGCCGGCATAGGCGCGAATCGTATCCGCCGAGGCGCTGCCGACGATACGATTGGCTCCGTCGGTGCCGATGATTTCGCCGGCATAGCCGACGAGGTCCATTGCCACCCCGTCGGCGAGGTTCAGGAAGTCCAGACCCCGGTTGATCTGCGTCGTCGAGAGTTCCAGAATCAATTGCAGCAGTCCGCTGGCGATGCGCACGCGTCCGCCGCTGCCACCGGCAACAAGGTTCTCGATCTCCACCGCATCGGCAGCGGCGCTGACCACAACGCGCGGCTTATTGGGGTCGCTGGTGTCGACGCTAAAGAGCGCCTCCCGGTCACTTTCGGACATGGCGTCGGTGCCTTTTACCGTAAACAGCAGTGTGCCGGAGGCATCGAAGTAAAACTGGTCCAGGCGCGAGCGCTCGATCGTTGCGTCGGGGGTGTCAAGGGCAATGCGGACGTTGGGCCATTCGCTGCGGGACAAGTACAGCCCCTGCGTCCCATATCCCGTACCAATTAGGACCTGGTCACGCTGGAACACGACCTGCAGGTCGCGCAGGGTAATACCGCTGAACAGCAGGGTGTGGATACCCTCCCCATCATCGATATAGTCCAGCCCATCCCCCGCCTGGAAGTGGTAGGTATCGTCTCCGGCACCGCCGTCCAGGGTATCGGTATCGCGACCCCCGGCCAGCAGATCGTTGCCGCCCAGACCCAGCAGCAGGTCGTTGCCATCCTCGCCGTAGAGTTGATCATCGCCGTGCCATAGCACATCTAAATCCGGAGAAGTATCGCCGTACGCCTGCCACTCCGCGGCGAAATAGTCGGCATGGTGGTAGCGATCACCAATCAGGTCATCGTCGCCTGCCCCACCGTATATTTTATCGTCACCTAATTCGCCCCAGGCCGTATCCCTGCCATCACCGCCGTGAATAACATCGTCATAGAACCCGCCACCGCCCACGCCACCGGCAAAAGCAATGCTAACTTCTTCGTTAACCGTTCGCGGTTCTGTTTCTATATGGCGATAATCCAGTGCCGAGTCGCCGTAGATGACGTCCCGCTCTGCACCGCCACTGATATAGTCTGCGCCAGCGCCCCCGAACAAGCGGTCGGCGCCCGCACCACCGCTGATATAGTCAGTACCGCCGCCACCGCTCACATAATCGGGCCCCTCGCCGCCGTCCAGCGTATCCACGTCATCCGCAGACTCCGCTATTTGCGCCAGATAAAATTGATCGTAAGCCCCGTTTTTGGCATCGAGCTTGCTCGCGAGCCCTATGCGCACCCCGCCGAACAGGACATCGTTGCCCGCACCGCCGAATACGCGATCGCTGCCGGGGCCGGCTTCGAGCAAATCATCACCTGCCAGCCCCTCGATGAGGTCATTCCCCGCCAGGCCGTGCAGTGCGTTGCTCCCTGGATCACCGGTCAAAAAATCAGCCAGCGGCCCGCCTTCAAAGGCGCCGCCCGCGGTACCGTGCAGGAGACCGGCTGCGTAATTGGCTACCTCGGCGGCATCAAAGCGGATGGACACGGTCGACCAGTTGCGCCCGCCCTGACCGGACTCATATCTCCAGAAGGCGAGCGGGTTCACCTCAGCATCAGTGCTGCCCAGTTCCGTCACCTCGATATCGGAGCCTGGCGCAGCGACCTGCGGCTCCCTCAGCCCAATACCGTAATCGGCGCCGGCGAGGGGCGAGTACTGCATCAGCGTGACACTGCCTGCATCCGCTCCAGTCCCCGCATGAATGGTAAGAAAATCGCCCGCGTAATGTAGTGTGATATCGGGGTAGCCGTTCGCCCTGTAATAAGGCGAGTCGCCAGATTCACGCACAAATTGCGGTATGGACAGATCGACGCCATCAATGACAATCCGATCGCCGCCTGTGTCGTAATCACCGATAAAATCGTCGCCGTCGCCGGGGTGCCAAAAAAACGTGTCACTATCCGCGCCGCCAACCAGGTAATCGCTGCCGGCGCCACCGGTGATCTCGTCATCTCCAGGGCCCCCGAAAAGCTGATCGCTCTTCTCGCCACCGTAGAGCTTGTCGCCGCCGACGCCACCCTCGATATAGTCACTGCCGTCAAGGCCTTCAATGCTATCGTCGCCAGCCATGCCATACAGATGATCGTCGTTATCCGAGGGGATGATAGTCGACGAATTGTCGACGTTAACGGACCCGAATACATAGCGCGTTCGCTGCGGGTCATACATTTCTGGAGACGCAGTGTCCAGGCTGCCATACCCCTTGAAATCGCCATCGAAGACAATATCGTCCACTGCATCGCTCGATAAGTGGCTAAACTTGGTGGGCGTCAATAGCAAGCCGTGAGCGTCATTCCTAAGGTTCATGCCGAGCAGGTTCGAGAGCATAAAGGCACGATCTGTGAAATACTGTTCCGAGCTATTTGCCAGATCATATTCTGGATCAGCGGCCGCTGTGCCGCCGAGGTTTGAAACAACCGCGAAAGGCATGAGATTTGCCAATGCGTAGCGATAACCGGTGCTTTTTTCGGAGTCGTCTTGTAGGGCAACGGCCAGGATGGCATCCGCCGGTAGTTCAGTCAGGACTTCAATGGAAGTAAACTCAGACTGGTTCCTTGTGTCGAATACATGCCGCAAATCGTCAATCTTATTGTGAAGAATATTTCGATACTCTATATCACCGAACGCCTCGTCTGCTTCTTCCTGTAATATATCTGTCCAACTCGGTACATATAACCTTCCGAGAGCATTGATGGTATTTTCTAGCGAATTCGCCTCTACATCGTCAGGTTCGAATCTGGACGCCGTATCGTTCGAGGCCATTGGCAGTATTTTTTCTGTAATGTCCATCAATGAGATAGTGGGATCAAGGCGCTGCATCAGGTCGGCGACATAAAGGGTGTCAATCACCAGCGTAATTGAATGCGTGTCGCCCCACATTTGGGCGATATCATCCTGAAAAGACCTGTCAGTATCGAACAGAGCATCAAGCAAATTATAATTATTAGAATTGGCCTGATCCTCGATAAAGACTTCAATCGGCTCCCCAAATCTTTGACCGGATATCGCGACAAACTCCTCATCCTTCGTTGTGGCGTGGCCATAAATATTGCTGATCAGGTGATCCGGTGTTTCATGCCTATCAATATCTGCGCCAACTAAATTAAGTACCCCCTGCGAGAACGTGCCGGTCGTGCGATTTCCTGCATAGGAAACTGCCAGCTGATATAAAGGGCTTGTATAGACATTACTATTCGCTGAAGGATCGATTTTCCAACGATTGTTCTCTTCGACTATCCACTGTAACTTTTGTACACTTGACATAGCTGAAATAGTCGCCGGATCAAGCTCATCGCGACCGAATTTATATAAAATCTGACTCAGCATCGAGTCGCTAAGCAATGCGGCGCTGTCCAACGGATTTTCAATTATAAAATCAATCTTGGCCAGAATGTCTGCGAGTTCATTTCCTATTGGATTTCCTTCTACAACGCCATCAATCCAGCCTATCCCGGCACCGTTTATAGTATATGTGTGCAAAATGTCTTCTCGGTGTAGCTGGGTAAAAACCTGGGCCAAGTGGCCTCCTAGGGAATAGCCAGTTACGCTGAGCTTACCATTACCAGCCATATGAGCAGCGAAATCCGCGTCATAGTGTTCTGATTCAATAGCCGTAAGGTTAGCAAAGAACTTCTCCATATCTCTGATCTGGGCCCAGGCAAATCCGTCCATACTTATTTCGCCATTCGCACCTTTGGCGCTGTCCCGATCTACATCACCTCCCTTTGCTTCTTCTTTGCTTTCCGTACTTCGAAATGAAATCGCGTATCCACCAGATTTGCTTTTTAACAAAGTACCGGAGAAACCTGAGAAAGTATTTTTCTGATGTTGTATTATATCCCAGTTTTCTGAAAAGTCAGACCACATCAAACCTGTCGACTGGGTCAGCCCCAATTCATCCAGCGCTTCCAATAGCACAAATTTGTCATCCCGATTTGCGCCTTGTATATAGTATTTTTTAAAACTCTCTTCATTCCTCAAATCACTATTATCGATATAACTTTCGGCTGCTACCTGAGCCAACAGATACTGAAGTTTTTCATAGGCTTCCGTGCTCATGTTTTTTTCCTCTATAATTTAAACGCAGAATTTTCAAAAAGCTCTATTCCTCTTGATGCTTTCGTCGAATCGCTTGGACAGGTTGGCCAGACTTTCGGGTTACCGTAACTGCCTGCACAATACTTGAATCCCTCCGAGTAATTTTTTTTCATCTTTGTGAAACAGTGAGAAAAGAAACTATAATTGGCGATTGCTTCTTGTGTACTTCGATCAACAATTTCAATTTTTTTCCATTCTATTGATACACCTTCATTAATTTCTCTATCATTTAATACAAGTTCATACGGCGCTCTTATTTCCGACGGCTCATCAAACCCCTTGATTGCAACGCATTCTGAATCACTTAAGCCAGCCGAGTTAAATATGGTATGTCCTTCTTTCAATAAGGCTGTATAGGATTCGCACAACGGATCACCACGCTTTGCGATGTAGACTCGATAGAAGTCAAACATCAGGCTACCCTTCCTGAACAATGGTCCTCTCCAGCCATACCGGCGTCCGGCATACAGGTTAATCACGTCACTACTAAACTCCACATACCTCAACCCGTTATTCAGAAATATCGAGGCGCGCTCCAAAATATCGTGACTTCTGGACGTTCTACGATGATCGTAAACCCCCTCCGTCACCACAGGGATCTCACCCTGCTGACCACCGTACTTTTCGCACTGCCGCATGGCGTACTCATACTTCCTGTCAATGTCGTAGTGCCGATAGGCTTTCCAGGTGAAGAATCCGGCCACTAGAAAAGCCGCCACGATGAATGCCCGGCTGAGCCCATCCAGTTTTTTCTTCCGTGGTTTTGTTTCGTTACCCATCTATCGCACGCCCACTTCTTGCTATCGTCATCAGGCTCGTGCTCGCAGACTTACGATAACACTGCCGCCCTGAAACACTCACCGCTCCCGCACACTCTCCTGCTTATACCGCAGCAGCGGCGACAGGAAGAACTCGATCAAACGGCGCCTGCCGGTCTTCACCTCCGCCGTGATGGCCATACCCGGGCTGAGGCGTACGAGCCTGTTCTCGACCGCTATGGCATCCTGCTCCAGCCTCAGGCGCATTTTGAAAACCCAGCCCAGTTGTTGATCCTCCACCGCATCATCGCTGATATTGGTCACCTGCGCATCAATCAGGCCGTATTTGGTGAAATTGAAGGTATCGACTTTTACCGCGGCCACCTGACCCTCCCTGACGAAACCGATATCCCGGTTTTGCAGTAGCGCCTCCACTTCGATCGTGGCGTGTTCCGGCACGATCTTCATCAGCTCCTGCGCGGGCGACACGACGCCGCCGACGGTATGAATGGCCAGCTCCTGCACGGTGCCCGTCACCGGCGCGGTGAGCAGTTGTTGCTGGCGGTGTTGTGTTGCCTTGCGCGACTCCTGCCGCAGGCTCTGGCGTTCGCTGTGCAGCCGGTCGAGCTCGGTGAGGTTGCGTTGGCGCGCTTCGCTGACAGTAAGGCCGATACGCGCGCTGATAACCGCCGCAGTTTCGGTCAGTTGGCGCTCACGCGAGCGCATTACCGGCAGGGTCCGTTCCAGCTCGGTTTGTTGTTGCAACATTTCCAGGTACTGCACCTTTGCACCGTATTGCCTGTCCAGCAGGGCTTTGTAGGCGCCTACCCGCTGTTCCAGTATAGCCAGGGTTGCCTGTACGCGCGCGCGCTCTGCGCGCACCGTGGTCCGTTCGGCACGGCTGGCAGCCAGTTCCTTCTCGAGGCCGAGTAGTCGGGCAGTAATCTCCTCGCGGTATTGCCGATAGAGCGCGTCGGCCCGGTCCTGGTCTGCCCGGGGTAGACTGGAAGGGGGCGCGGCCTCGAACACCTGAACAGCTCCCTCGCCAGCTTTGCCTTTCGCCAGCCACCGTTCCAGCGCCTGCCGCCAGGCAGTCTGCACCAGGGTGTTATCGATCTGCTCGCGAATGCGCCGATCGTCCGCATCCGCATGGGTGGTGTCCAGCCGCAACAGCGCCTGCCCGGCCTCGACCCGGTCTCCCTCGGCGACCAGAATGGCCGCTACGGTGCCGGCCGCGGGAGCCTGCACCCGTTTGACCTGCCCGCTGGGCACCACGCGCCCGGGCGCGGTTACGACGATATCGACCTCTCCCACGCAGGCCCACAGCAGCGCTAAAACAAACAGCGACAACAGCAATGCCAGCAGCCAATGATGGGCGGGCGATGCGGGACTGTCCTGCACTTCCAGCGCCGCGGGCAGGAACTGGCGCTGACAGACGTCCACATCAGTACTACCGGTTTTGGCGCGGTCGCGCCAGGCAAGGCGCGGCGTCCGACACAGGCCCTGCCGCCCGCTGTCGCCACGGCCCTGGACTTCCGCGGTGGCGCCCATCAGCTCTGCGTTCCGCGGCTGTCGGAGTAGGCAGCAGGCGGCTGCGTCGGCAGTGGCCGAATCACCGGACTGTGGTTCTGGTAGCCATACAGCCGCGCGTAGTAGCCATTGACATCGAGCAGTTCGTCGTGGGTGCCCGCTTCCACAATGCGCCCCTTGTCCAGTACCACGATCTGGTCGCAGTGGCGCACGGTACTCAGGCGGTGGGCGATGATGAATACCGTTCGGTCCCGCGCGATGGCGCCCATGTTTTCCTGCACGATGCGCTCGGACTCGTAATCCAGGGCACTGGTGGCCTCGTCCAGAATCAGGATGCGCGGATTGGTAAGCAGCGCCCGGGCAATTGCAATACGCTGGCGCTGGCCGCCGGACAGATTGCTGCCCTGCTCGCCGATCAGGGTATCGTAGCCCTCGGCCAGATCGACAATGAAATCGTGGGCGCCGGCCACCCGGGCGCACTGCACGACGCGCTCAAAGGGCAAACCGGGGTTGGCCAGGGCAACGTTGTCCCGCACCGAACGATTGAACAGAAAGCTCTCCTGCTGCACCACGCCCACGTTGCGCCGCAACCAGGCCGTGTCCACCATCGCCAGATCAGTACCGTCCACCAGTACCCGCCCGCCCTCCGGCACGTACAGACGCTGAATCAGCTTGGCCAACGTGCTCTTGCCCGAGCCCGAGCGGCCCACCAGACCGACGATCTCCCCCGCGCTTACCGTCAGGTCCAGTTCCTCCAGCACCAGCGGACCGTCGGGGCGGTAGCGAAAGCGGAGCCGTTCGAAGCTCACCGTGCCCTGCAACTGCTGCGGGCTGCTGCAGCTGGGGCGGCTGCCGCGCTCCGTGGGGGTGTTGAGGATATCCCCCAGGCGCCGCAGGGAAATGCCCGCCTGCTGAAAATCCTGCCACAGTTGCACCAGCTTCAGGATGGGCGCCGTGACCCGCCCGGCAATCATGTTGAAAGCTACCCGTTGCCCCACCGTCAGCAGGCTCGCAATCACCAGGTGCGCGCCCCACCAGATGATCAGCACGGTGGTGATCTTGCTGACAAAGCCGGCCACCTGATTGGCAATGTTGTTGAGGTTCTGGGCGCGAAAGGAGGCAGTGACGTAGCTGGCTAACTGGTCCTCCCAGCGCCGCTGCATCTGCGGCTCCACCGCCTGGGTCTTGACCGTCTGGATGCCGGTGACGGCCTCGGTCAGGAAGGCCTGGTTGAGCGCACCGTGGCGGAATTTCTCGTCCAGCCGGTGCTTGAGAATCGGCGTGATAAAAACCGATAGGGCGATATAGAACGGCAGTGAGCCCAGCACGATGCAGGTGAGCGTCGGGCTGTAATACCACAGCACCGCGAAGAACACGAAAGTGAAGGATAAATCGATCAACAGGGTCAGCGCCGTGCCGGTGATGAAATTGCGAATGGTATCCAGCTCGCGCACACGCGCCACGGTCTGCCCCACCTGTCGGGACTCGAAATAAGCCAGCGGCAGGCTCGCCAGGTGATGAAACAGCCGGGCGCCCAACTCCACGTCCACGCGGTTGGTGGTGTGACTGAACAGGTAATTGCGCAGGCCGCCGACCACGGCGTCAAAGGCGACCACCACCACGAAGCCGGCGGCCAACACGTTTAACGTGGTAAAGCCCCGGTGCACGAGGACCTTGTCCATCACGACCTGAAAAAACAGGGGTGTGACCAGGGCAAACAATTGCAGGAAGAAGCAAGCCACAACCACTTCCAGAAACAGCTTGCGGTACTTCACCAGGGAGGGGATAAACCACCGCAGGTTGAAGCCCTGTCCGCCCGGAGCTGCTACTCCCGCGCGGGTGGTCAGGAGAATAATCTCACCGCCGGCGCGCTCATCCAGCTCCCCGGCGGTGAGTGTCTGCGGCGCGGAGCAGGCGGGATCCAGCACCAGCCACTTTCCCGGGCCACAGTCAGCGTCGGCTCTGCGCACCAGAACGAGGTAGCCCCCGGCCTTTAGCGAAACCAGGGCGGGCAGCACCCGCGCTTCCACTCGACTCGCACTGGCGCAGAGCGTCCTGGCCCTGAAGCCAAGTGAGCGGGCCGCCCGCAGCAGCGTATCGGTGCTGCACGGCGACTCGCCGCCACCGAACTCATGCTGCAACTGGCCGGTGTCAACCGCCACCCGGTGCAACTGCGCCAGCAGCGCCAGTGCTTGTAATCCGCTGTCCATCGACATCCTTGTCAATCCGTTTCGGCCCGCGAAGAGACGGGGCAGTTACTATGTACCCTCCCGCGCCGCTCGCGGGTGCGGCCTGATCGGCTCACGCCAGTGCCGGCGCACACTCACCACATACCGTCAGTCTGATAGACTGCCGACACAGTAGCAAGCGCAGTGCAACTTCTGATGTATTTTGCTCGTAAATGCCTGTAACAACGGGGCGCCGTGGAAATATGCGCCATGCGGTAGTACATTGGTTCCACAAGGAAAAAGCGGAGCATGCACCCCCGCGAACCGGCCACAGGAACATTATCGATGATGGATGCTGAAAACGAGCGCCACAAGCCATTCCCTACGGCGGCAGAGGATACAGCGGTCGCACAGAGCACTGCTGATACGCCACAGAGCCGCTCGCCGTCCTACCGGCTGGCCTTTGCCGACAGGGATTTTCTGCTGCGCGAAGAGCTGCGCCCGGTACGCCTGCAGCTGGAACTGCTGAAACCGGAACTGATACAGCAGGATGAAGGCATTGTTTCCACGGTAGTTATCTTTGGCAGTGCGCGCATCCCGGACCGCGAGACCGCCGAGGCGCGGCTGGCGCTGGCCGAGGAACGCGCCCACGCCGCGCCGCAGAACCGGCAACTGCAGCGTGCGGTGCTGGTGGCCCGACGCGTCGTCGGCAATAGCGTGTACTACGACGAAGCGCGCAAGCTGGGTGACATGATCTCTCGCGACACGCTGGCCTCGGGTCCCTGCGACATGGTGGTCATCACCGGGGGCGGACCCGGCATCATGGAAGCCGCCAATCGCGGCGCCGCGGAAGCCGGCGGCAAGAGTATCGGCCTGAACATCGTGCTGCCCATGGAGCAGGGTCCCAATCCCTTCATTACGCCGGAACTGTGTTTCCAGTTTCACTACTTTGCCATACGCAAAATGCACTTTCTCAATCGCGCCAAGGCACTGGTTGTCTGTCCGGGCGGGTTCGGTACACTGGATGAATTGTTCGAGACGCTCACCCTGATACAAACCGGGAAGATCGAGCGCATCCCGGTACTGCTGCTGGGTAGCCACTACTGGCGCCGGCTGATCAATTTTGACGTGCTAGTGGAAGAAGGTGCCATCGATGAGGAGGACCTGGACATTTACCAGTACGTCGATTCCGCCGAGGAAGCCTGGAAAATCATCAAGGCATTCTACAATCTGATTTAGACCCGTCGTGGTAGCCAACTGCAGCACAGCCATGGATTTTTGATGAAAGTCATATTCACAGTCACTTCGCTGTTGTCGTCGACGGCACTGCTACTGATCGGTCACGGCATGCAGCTGACCCTGCTGCCGCTGCGCGGCGGCAGCGTCGGCCTGTCCGACTTCACCATAGGTATCAGCGCCTCCTGCTACTTCCTGGGCTTCGTGATGGGCTGCATTTACATCCCTGCCATGATTGCCAGGGTGGGCCACATTCGCGGTTTCGCGGTGCTCGCCGCCACCATGGTCAGCGCGGTTTTGTGCCTGGACATGCTCGACAACTGGCCGGCCTGGATGGTGCTGCGCTTTCTGACCGGCGCAGCCATCTGCGGCCTGTATACCGTAATCGAGAGCTGGCTGAACAACCAGGCGAGCGCGGAGACACGCGGTCAGATCCTGGCTATCTATACCTTCATCGTGCTCATCGCCATGGCCGCTGGACAGTTTCTGATCAACGTGGGGCCGGCGGAAACGGCGACCCCCTTCACCCTCGCGGCGCTGTTTTTGGCGCTGGCGATCATACCGGTGGGCATGACTCGACGACTGGCACCGACGCCTATCGAAGCCAAACCGGCGCGCTTTCGCCTGCTCTACCAGAAGTCGCGCTCGGCCTTTGCCGGGGCCCTGCTGTCCGGTCTGGTGGTGGGCAGCTTCTGGTCGCTCGGAGCGGTATTTGCGCAGCACTACAGCGAGACCCAGATGGACGTGACCTGGTTCATGACCGCCGCTATCGCCGGTGGCGCCTTGCTGCAATACCCCATCGGATGGCTTTCGGACCGGGTCGATCGCCGCTATGTCATGTTGAGCCTGTGTGTGGGCGGCGCCGCCACCTGCGTCGCGGTTGCCATGAGTACGCAGCAGCCCTGGCACCTGATGACCCTGTTCCTGTTCGGGGCCATGGTCATGCCGCTGTACGCCATATCCCTGGCAACGGCGGCGGACGTATCGGCGACGGAAGAGTTCGTGGAGATCGGCACCTCGGTATTGATGCTCAATGCCATCGGCGCGGCGTCGGCCCCGCTGCTACTGGGGCAGCTGATGTCGTTCTGGGAGGACACCGCGCTGTTCTGGTCGTTCGCCGCGATCTGCGCGCTGTTTGCCGTCTACCTGGCCTGGCAGACCCGCGAAGCGCGGGCCGTTTCAGTGGCGGAGCAGACGCCCTTCGCCGCCGCGGCCTCGGAGATGGCTCCGGCCAGCTTCGAACTGGATCCGCGCGGCCCGGAACATCCGGAAGACGATCCGCAGCACGCGGCGGCGCCGCCCGAGCAGGTGCCAAGCGATCCGGAAGAGGCATCGTGAGACGCCGATGCCGGTGTACTGTTAAAAAAGCCACAAATTATTCCTGTCTCCCGCCCTTTCTGCTGACCGGGCTTGCTGTCTTGGTATAATAATGGCGCCTTCATCGATGACCTTACACAGAACCAGGTAGCTGCTTGAAAATACTCTCGATCATCCTGTGCCTGCTGGGCTACCTGTTCGTGGCCAGGGCCATCACTATCGCCATGCGCAAGCTGGGCCGGCGCAAACAGGTGCCGGAACTGCGCATCAAGTACCTGTCCAAAACCACCAACATCACCCTGTTTATCGCCCTGGTCATTGTCATCTGCCTGCTGCTGGGGCTGGGCTACAACGACGTATCCGTGTTCCTGTCCTCGGTATTTGCCGTGATCGGCGTGGCGCTGTTTGCCCAGTGGTCGTTGCTGAGCAACATTACCGCCAGCATCGTGATTTTCTTCGGCTTTCCCTATCGCGTGGGAGATAAAATCAAGGTGACCGATCCGGATTTCGATCTGTCAGGCACCGTTGAAGAAATCAGTCTGTTCCACGTATTGATCCGCACCGAAGCGGGCAACATCATCACCTACCCCAACAGCCTGATCCTGCAGAAGCCGGTGATCAAACTGGATCGGGGTAACAGGACGTTTCCGCAGAAGCTGTTTCCGCCGCCATCGGGGCCGGCGGCGCAGGCCCTGGAGAGCCCGACAACCGCGGAAACAAAAGTGGTGCGGGCAGGGCCCCACGTTCAAAAGCGCCAATAGCAGCCAGTTTTGCTGCAGTACGCAACAGCCGGCGAGTCGCGGCCCCGCATCAGTCCGCACCGCTATCGGCTCCAAACACGCTCGACAGGTCGGGGCCCAACCAGTTGCCTTTCATGTAGTTGGTATAGCCGGTACGGCAAATGCGCCAGATGCCGTTTTCCTTGCGGTATTCGTCGCGGTAAAAGGAAACCTGCAGGCCGGGTCTGCCCGCACCGGCATCCAGAATGGGCGCATTTAAAGTCCATTGGCCACGGGCTCGCCTCTCATCCAGCAGTTCCACCTCGGGATGATTGCCCAGGTGAACCGCGCAGTAGCCGGCCGCGCTGAGGCGGGTGAAACTCGAAGACAAAAACTCCATCACCGCATCGATACCCGAGAAACTGTATTGTCCGCTCTCGAAATCTGTCGCGACATCCGCGGTAAAACACGCGCGCAGCGCGGGCCAGTCCTGGCAATCCAGGGCGCGAAAATAGCGGTATTTCAGTTGTTCTATGGCCCTGATGTCCTCGAGCGCCCGCAGGCGCGCCTCGAGCTCTGCTACTGTCGTCATCGCACGACCTCCCTGCTTTTCACGCCCGGCGTCAAACCGGTTGGTGCGCTTTTCCGGTACCCGGAAAAGCGCCTTAGAATCTCATGCCATCCTGTGATCGGTGTGCGTCACGCGCCGCATCGATGCGCATCAGCTCCAGGATATTTTCCAGATGGAGCAGGCCGACCAGCCGCTGCCGGTCGGTGACGCCGATAATCGCATGATTCTCCTGCTGGATGCGGTCCAGTACCTGCTCCATCGATTCGCGCACATCGCAGGTCGCCAGCAGCGGCAGGGACAGCGCGCTCAGGCGCACCTGCTCTCCGCCATCGCGCAGGGCGCCGAGCATGTCGCGCTGGCTGAGCGTTCGCAGGGAGTTGTCGGAAAACCGCACCGGGAAGTGCTTCTGATCGGTCTGCAGGGTGAGGTCCAGCGCCCGCTGCAGACAGTCCCCTGCATCGAGCAGTTCAAAGCGGCTGATCATAGCCTGGCGCGGGGTGACACTGTGCAGTGCATGGCGCAGTTGCTCGGCGCCGGATTCGGCGCCCGCGGCAAACCAGATAAACACCGCGATCAGCATCATTACGGGACTGTATAAGATGCCGAGAAAAAACAGCACCACGGCCATGCTCTGGCCGATCCTCGCCGCCCGCAGGGTCGCCAGATGGTGCTCCATTTTTATGGCGAGCGCGGCGCGCAACACCCGTCCGCCGTCCATGGGAAAGGCCGGCAGCAGGTTAAAAACTGCCAGCATCACATTGATCGACAGCAGGCTGTAAACAAAGGCGGCCGGAGAACTGAATAGCAACACGGTATCTGCGTCGATCTCCGGCGGGGCAACATTGTGCAGGCGAATCCATGCGCCGAGCACCAGGGCGATCAGCACGTTCACCATGGGACCGGCCAGAGCCACCAGTATCTCCTGCCGCGGCTGGTCCGGCATTCTCTCCATCGCGGCCACACCGCCGATCGGCAGCAGCGTGATACTGCGGGTGCGGACACCGAAGCGGCGCGCAGTCAGCGCGTGTCCCAGTTCGTGCAGAACGACACAGACAAACAGCGCCATGACAAAAACCATCCCCTGCAACACGGCGGCGCTGCTGTGGGTGCTGCGCCAGATGCTCAGGGCAATCCAGCCGAGCAGCAGTGCGAAGGTGGCGTGCACCGCGATATCGATACCGGCGATGCGGGCGAAGCGGAACGACCACTTCATGGTTGCGGCGGTACTGCGCTCTGCCATTGGCGGCTGCCCTCCTGGTGGTCCTCGCTCAATCGCGTCGTTGCGGGCCTTGAAAAAGTCCACGTGGATGCTAGCTTATACATGTGCACATGTGAGCCCGGCCCGCGGTTCGATCGCGGCACACCGGGCATCTACCCATTCAAAAACAGGGAGAACGCGATATGGCGGCATCCAGTGGTAGTCTACACGAGGCGGCGAGCGCCTTGCATCCGGAGCTTATCGATCGACATCGCGCGATTGTCTCGATCATGGAAGAGCTGGAGGCGGTGGACTGGTACGACCAGCGGGTCGAGGCGACCGATGACGAAGAACTGGCGGCCATTCTGGCGCACAATCGCGACGAGGAAAAAGAACACGCCGCCATGGTGCTGGAATGGTTGCGGCGCCGGGACCCCAAACTCGACGAGCATCTGCGCAATTATCTGTTTATCGACCAAACGCCGCTGGAGCGGGAGGAGGAACTGGAGGGCAATGGTGAACAAAACCAGATCAGCGACGGCTCCCTGGGCATCGGCAGCCTGCGCGCGGAGGTGACCTCATGAGCGATCTGCTGCGCACGCTCGCTCCCGTTTCCGCTGCGTCATGGTCCGAAATCGACGAGGAGGCACAGCGCACACTGAAATTGACGCTCGGCGCCCGCAAGCTGGTCGATTTTGTCGGCCCGCTGGGCTGGTCGGCGTCTGCCATCAGTCTGGGGCGCTGTGAACGGCTCAAGAGCGAACTGCACAAGGACGTGGAGACGCGCCTGCGCCTGGCACAACCACTGGTGGAACTGCGCATTCCCTTCGAACTGTCGCGCGAGGAACTTGAAGCCTCGGGTCGCGGCGCCAAAGATCCAAACCTCGATCCGGTGCATGAAGCGGCTCGCGCCATTGCCCTGGCCGAAGACAAGGCGATTTTCTACGGCTTCCGGGCCGCCGGCATCGAGGGTATTATGGCGGCCTCCGGCGAGGCAAGGTGCAACTTGAGCGAAGACTACACCGAGTACCCCGGGGTGGTGGCCGAGGCGCTGTACAAGCTGCGCAGTGCCGGCGTTGACGGTCCTTATGCCATTGCCCTCGGGCCGCGCTGTTATACGGGGCTGCACAAGACCATGGAGGGGGGCTTTGCGGTATTCGAGCACGTCCGACGGTTGCTGGATGGCCCGATCATTTCCGCTCCGGCCGTGGACGGTGCCCTGGTGATCAGCCTGCGCGGCGGTGACTTTGAGCTGACCGTAGGTCAGGACCTGTCGATCGGCTATCTCGAGCACACGGCGAGCATTGTGCGCCTGTATCTGCAGGAGAGCTTCACGTTCAGGGTGTTGGCGCCAGAAGCGGCGGTCCCCCTGGTCTACGGCAAGGGAAAAAAATAGACCGGGGCGGGGCGCGCCCGCGGTCGGGTCATGCGTTGCGGCCCACAAAGGCGGCCAACTTCGAGTTCACCGTCGGAAGAAGTGCCATGACAGATGCGAACCCGATCAATATCACCCGCATCGATCACGTGGTAATCCGCGCCACCGATCTGGAGACCATGGTCGCGTTTTACCGCGATGTGCTCGGCTGCAAACTGGAGCGGGGGCCGGGCGACATTCGCCTTGCCCAGTTGCGCGCCGGTCTCTCCCTGATCGACCTGGTGGATGCCCGGGGTCCACTGGGCGAACAAGGCGGCGACCTGCCGGACCACGCCGCGGCGAATATGGACCATGTGTGTTTCCAGCTCGACCCCTGGGACCCCGACGCCGTGCTGGAACAGTTGCGGCGGCACGGTGTGGACCACAGTGACGTGGAACAGCGCTACGGTGCGGGGGGCATGGGGCCATCCATCTATATCCGGGACCCCGAGGGCAATACCGTAGAACTGAAAGGCCGCGCGGCCTAGCGAGAGAGCATCGACATCCCTCATCAGTAGCCGCGAGACGGGGTAGGTCCAGCCGCCGCCGGGGCGCGAACAGGTAGTATTCAGCTTTTTGCCACGACCACCACACTGGCGGGATAGTTTGGTTGTACAATCGCCGACACCACTGCGGCGCTACCAGCACGGAGACAGCCCCATGCCCTACCCCTTACTCCTGCTACTGGGCCTGCTGGCCCCGGGCACCGCGCTGGCCGCGCAAGACAGTGCAGCGCGACTGGATCTGACCGCAAGCTGGGTGGGTTATGCGGCCCTTGCCATGTTCTCGCTGGCGTATGTGCTGGTGATCCTCGAGGAAAAGATCCACCTGCGCAAATCCAAGCCGGTGCTGCTGGCCGCAGGCGTGATCTGGATATGCATCGCCATCGCCTACAATACCCACGGCCTGACCCATGTGGCCGAAGCCTCGATTCGTTACGACTTCCTGGAATACGCCGAGCTGTTTTTCTTCCTGCTGGTGGCGATGACCTATATCAATGCCATGATCGATCGCGGTGTGTTCGATGCCCTGCGCGACTGGCTTGTGGCGAAAGGCTACAGTTTCCGCACCCTGTTCTGGATCACCGGTTCCCTCGCTTTTCTGATCTCGCCAGTGGCGGACAACCTGACTACCGCACTCATTATGTGTGCGGTGATTCTCGCAGTGGGCGAAGGGCAGCCGCAATTCATTGCGCTCGGCTGCATCAACATCGTGGTCGGCGCGAATGCCGGCGGCGCGTTCAGTCCCTTTGGCGATATCACCACGCTGATGGTCTGGCAGAAGGGTATGCTGCCGTTCTGGGCCTTCTTCAAGCTGTTCGTTCCCGCCCTGGTCAATTTCGCGGTGCCCGCCCTGATCATGCAATTTGCCCTGCCGACGACCAGGCCGACGGCGCGCGACAAGGCCGGGGCGGCGGCACTCAAACCCGGCGGGCTGACCATCGTCGCGCTGTTTTTCCTGACCATCGTCACCGCGGTGAGTTTTCACAACTTCCTTCACCTGCCGCCTGTATTCGGCATGATGCTGGGTCTGGCCTACCTGAAATTTTACGATTTCTACCTGCACTTCCGCACCCGTGGCCAGGCTGTCGCGCGCAGCCTGGATATACCACCGGACAGCGTGCAACATGCCGACTTCGACGTGTTCGACAGCGTCGCCAGGGCGGAGTGGGATACGCTGTTCTTTTTCTATGGCGTGATCATGGCAGTGGGCGGCATCGGCTTCATAGGCTACCTCGGCATGGCCTCAACCTATATTTACGGTGATCTGGGGGCTACCAGCGCAAATGTCCTGGTGGGACTGATGTCCTCGATCGTGGACAACATCCCCGTGATGTTTGCGGTGCTCACGATGAATCCGGATATGCCCCAGGTGCAGTGGTTGCTGGTCACCCTGACAGCGGGCGTGGGCGGCAGCCTGCTGTCCATCGGTTCGGCGGCGGGAGTCGCCCTGATGGGCCAGGCGCGGGGGCACTACACCTTTTTCGGCCACCTGAAGTGGACACCGGCGGTCGCCCTGGGTTATGGCGCCAGTATCTATGTGCACTTTTTGATCAACGGCTAATCGAAAGCTCGCTGTATCGGCCGCCACCACCCAATAAAATCGCGGACAGCGGTGCGGCATTTGGCGCTTGCTCGCCGGCCCTCTATACTGTCCACTCGCGGAACAAGGACCTGCAGATGAACCAAGCCAACCAGACTATTTACTACACTCTCACCGACGAGGCGCCATCACTGGCCACCTGCTCTTTACTGCCTATCGTGCGCAAGTTCACCTCGGCGGCGGGCATTGACATCAAGATTACCGATATCTCCCTGGCCGGCAGGGTGCTGGCGGCCTTTGGCGACTGCCTGACGCAGGAGCAGCAGGTCGAGGACGGGCTGGCCTTCCTCGGCGCGCTCACCCAGGACCCCGCGGCGAACATCATCAAGCTGCCCAATATCAGCGCCTCCATTCCCCAGCTCAACGAATGTATCGCCGAGTTGCAGGCGCAGGGCTATGCCGTGCCCGACTACCCGGAAGCGCCGGCCAACGATGCCGAGAAAACGATTCAGGAGCGCTACGGCAAAGTCCTCGGCAGCGCAGTCAATCCCATGTTGCGCGAGGGCAATTCCGACCGCCGGGCCCCGGCGGCGGTGAAGGCCTATGCGCGCAAATTCCCGCACACCATGGGTGAATGGAGCATGGCCTCACGCACCCACGCCGACTACATGCGCGGCGGGGATTTTTACTCGCGGGAACAGTCCGTCACCATGGATGAAGCGGGCGATGTGCGCATCGAATTTATGGCGGCCGACGGCAGCGTCACGGTAAAGAAGACGCTGCACCTGGAGGCCGGCGAGATCATCGACGGCATGTGCATGAGCGTTCGCGCGCTGCGGGACTTTTTCGAAAAGACCCTCGAGGACGCCCGGGAGTCCGGCGTGATGTGGTCGCTGCACGTCAAGGCCACCATGATGAAGATATCCCACCCCATTGTGTTCGGCCACGCGGTCACGGTGTTTTACCGGGAAGTGTTCGACAAGCACGCAGCGCTGTTCGCGGAGCTGGGCGTCAACCCGAACAACGGCCTGAGCAGTGTCTACGAAAAGATCGAATCGCTGCCGCGCTCCCAGCGCGAGGACATCCTGCGCGATATTCACGCCTGTTACGAACACCGGCCCGAGCTGGCGATGGTCGACTCGGTCAAGGGCATCACCAACCTGCACGTTCCCAGCGACGTCATCGTCGATGCCTCCATGCCCGCGATGATTCGCAACGGCGGCAAAATGTGGGGGCCGGACGGCAAGGCCAAGGATACCAAGGCGGTCATGCCCGAGAGCACCTACTCCACCATCTACCAGGAGATGATCAACTTCTGCAAAACCAA
>JAGRIH010000030.1:0-20861 GCA_020443345.1 Halioglobus sp. | reverse complement strand
CGGCTCCCACGACAAGACCTTCGAGCTGCAGGCTGACGGCATCATGCGTATCGTGAAGGCCGACGGCACGGTGCTGATACAGCACGAGGTGAAAAAGGGCGATATCTGGCGCGCCTGCCAGACCAAGGACGAGGCGGTGCGCGACTGGGTCAAACTGGCGGTGACCCGCTCACGACAGTCCGCCACCCCGGCCATATTCTGGCTCGACCGCAACCGCCCGCACGACATCGAGCTGATCAGGAAGGTCAATACCTATCTCCAGGACCACGACACCGAGGGCCTGGATATCCGCATCATGACCTATGTCGAGGCCATCCGCCGCAGTATGGAGCGCATGATCCGCGGCCGCGACACCATTTCAGTGACAGGCAATGTGCTGCGCGACTACCTGACTGACCTGTTTCCAATCATGGAACTGGGTACCTCGGCGAAGATGCTCTCTATCGTCCCGCTGCTCGCCGGCGGCGGTATGTATGAGACCGGCGCCGGCGGCTCCGCGCCCAAGCATGTGCAGCAGGTCGAGGAGGAAAACCACCTGCGCTGGGATTCGCTGGGCGAGTTTCTGGCGCTGGCGGTGTCCCTGGAGGACATTGGCACCAAGAGCGGCAATGCCCGCGCCACCCTGCTGGCCAGGACACTGGACCAAGCCACTGGCAAATTGCTTGAAAACAACAAGTCCCCGTCCCGCAAGACCGGGGAACTGGACAACCGGGGCAGCCACTTTTATCTCGGACTGTACTGGGCACAGGGGCTGGCACAGCAGACAGAGGATCCCGAACTGGCCGCACTGTTTGCACCGCTGGCGTCAAGCCTTGCAGAGAATGAGACGACAATTGTCGCCGAACTGAACGCCGTGCAGGGTCAGCCGGCGCAGCTCGACGGCTACTACCACGCCGATCGGGACACGGTAAAGCAGGTCATGCGCCCCAGCGCCACGCTCAACGATATTCTCGCGGGCGGGTAGAGCGACCGCGAACCTCGAGCGGTTCAACCGCTTACTGCAGCCACACCCAGAGGACAGAGGACGCGCATGAATCCGATCGAAACCGGCAAACTGTTACTGGCCACCCTCCAGGCATCGGCGACCACCATCGCGCAGCAGTTGGGCCCGAAGGAACAGCAGCCGCACCGGGAGGCCCACCCCATCGTGTTGATGCACGGGCTGGCCGGTTTCCGGGATATCTCCATTGCCGGCATCAAGTTGTTTGACTACTTCAACGGTGTGCGGGCGATGCTCGAGCAGATGGGCTACGCCGCGTTCGCGCCACAGGTACCCTTCTTCGCCAAGCCCCAGGATCGCGCCTCGGCCTGGTTTCACGAGATTGAAAAGGTCCGCCGCAAAACCGGTGCCGACAAGGTCCACCTGATCGGCCACAGCCAGGGCGGCCTCGATGCCCGCGTTCTGATCGCCGCGAACCGGCCGGCGCAGGACACGCCACTGGGCCCGCTGATGGGGCTCGGCTACGGGCCCCATGTGGCATCGGTGGTGACGCTGGGCACGCCCCACCTGGGCTCCGTGATGGTGGATATATCCAACCGTGACGCGCCGGAAAAAGTCAGGCTGATGAACACCGTTACCGATCTGATTGCGGTGATGGCGCGCGTGTTCAGCGGCGATCCGCAGGACGCGCGGGGGGCCATTCAGGCCATTGGCCGCGACTATATTCTCGATTATTTCAACCCCATCATCCAGGACAACCCGGCTGTTCCCTGTTACACCATCGCCGGCGACCCCGAGACAGCCGAGCTGACCAGCCCGCTGTTCAGGTCGTCCTACGACGATCTGCTGGAAATTCCCGTCGCCGAGGGCGGCGGCCCCAGCGATGGGGTGGTGACCGTGCAGAGCGCCCTGTTCGGCTGCGAGTTGCCGGGTGCCGACATGGCCTTCGATTTCTGTGCTAAAGAGCACCCGCGCCCCCACTGGCGGCCGCTGGGCATCATCCAGGCCGATCATATCGAGATGATCGGCATACCGGCGCAGTTGACCTGCACCGACGTCTACGACCACCTGGCGGCGTTCGCCGGCCTGGCCCGCTTCCTCGACGGCAGTCTCGAACCCGGGATGACGCTGCAGAAGAACGGGGAGTGGGTACGGCAACCCGGACCCGCGGCACAGCCGCGCCGTCGGCGCAAGTCGCCGTCGGCAACGCGCGACACCGGCAAGCGTCCGTCCGCCGGCAGGCGGGGCAAAACCAACAAGACCACCGCCGCGTCAGCCCGCTAGCGTCGGCCGAAGGCGCGGTCGGCAGCGCCGCCGCGTTACCGGGCCGCAGTGGCAGAAGTGTACTATTATAAAGTCATTGGGTATCTCGCGCCGTCCAGGGCAGTGTCTTACCAGCAAGGGAGTGTGCACAATGGCGCCAACCACGGTCGGTATTCTCGAAGACGAGGCGCCCCAGGCCGAGCTGCTTACGGGCTGGTTGCAGGAGGCCGGCTACGCGGTGTTTCACTGCGTTTCGGGTGACAACTTTCTCGCCAGGGTGGCGGACGGCCAGGCCGATATCCTGATTCTGGATTGGCATTTACCCGGCGATGCCGGAATAGACATTCTGGAGCGAGTTCGCCGGTCGCTGCACTTCGGTGGCCCGGTGTTGTTCGCCACCGCCAAGGACAGTGAACAGGACATTGTGCGCGGCCTGACCACGGGGGCCGACGACTACCTCGTCAAACCCCTGCGCCGTGCCGAACTCCTGGCCCGCGTGGCGGCCCTGTGGCGACGCAGTGCGCAACCGGGGGCATCCACTGTGGCACTCGGCCCGGTGGAGCTCGATCTGGGTAACCGGCGGGTACGGGTCAATGGCGAAGACGTGAGCCTGACACCGACTGAATTCGATCTCGCCGTGTGTGTTTTCTCCAATGCAGGCAAGTTGCTTTCGCGCGAGTTCCTGCTGCGCGAAGTGTGGGGCGTGTCCGCCCAACTCGACACCCGAACCGTGGACATGCACATGAGTCGCCTGCGCAAACTCCTGAAAATCGGCCCCAATATGGGCTACTGTATCAAGACCATCTACCGCCATGGATACCGTCTCGAGGCACTATGACTATGCGCCGCATCATACTGTGGACAACGGCGGTCGCCTGGTTGGCAGCGGTGTCCGCGCCGGTCTTTTCCCAGGACTGGATCATCCGGTTTCGCCCGGGTGACACGTTCTGGGACCTGTGCATCAAGTACTCCAACAAGCGCGGCTGCTGGATAGAACTGGGCAAGTACAACGACATCGCCAACGACAGAACCGTTCCGCCGGGGCGGGAGATTCGCTTTCCCAGCGCCTGGCTGACTACCATGCCGGCGGTGGGGCGGGTCGAAACCGTGATGGGGGAGGTGCTCTACCACGAGAAATCTCGCGGTCCGGGCCGCCCGCTGGTCGCCGGCCAGACACTGCTGCTGGGCAGCCGCATCGTCGCGCGGCAGGGCTCAGCGCAAATCACCCTGGGCGACGACAGCGCCCTGCTGATACGCCCCGGGGGCGAATTGAGTCTCGACAATTTGAGCAGCGACTCCAGAGCGGGACAGTCGGCCGAGCTCTCGCTCAGCACGGGTGAGGTCGAAGTGGAGGTAAAACCTGATGCCGAAACCCGCTTCGAAGTCCGCACGCCGGCGGCCGTGGCGGCGGTGAGGGGCACCCACTACCGGGTCAGCAGCCTGACCGCGGGCAGCGCAGCGACCCGCAGCGAGGTGCTGGTCGGTGCCGTCGAGGTCAGTGGCGTGGGCACCACCTTGGTTCCCGCGGGCTTCGGCCTGTTGAGCCGACAGGGACAGGCGCCGGACCCGCCCCGGAAACTGCTGCCGCCACCGGTTTTCGACCAAAGCAGGGTGGATGCCCCGGAGCCGGTGCAGATCACATGGCGGTCTGACCCGGCGGCAGTATCCTGGCGCCTCGATCTGCTGCTGGGCCACAAGGGCGAAAAACTGGCCGCGTCCTACGCACCCACCGTCCCCGAAATGGTTCTTACCGGGCTCGGCGAAGGATGTTATACGCTCGTGTTGTGGGGGATCGATGCGGCGGGCTTCAATGGTTTGCCAAGCCGGCTGCCGGTCTGTGTCGTGCCCCGGCTGCCCGCCCCGACCAGCGTTTCCATCACCCGCACCAAAAGTGCCGGTGCCCGCTACCGGATCGAATGGTCCGCTGTGGCCGGCGCCAGCCAGTATCGCCTGGAACTGGCCGCCGACCCCGAATTCAGCGAGATTATCTCCAGCCGCCTGGTGACACAGACTGCCACCGACGTGGCGCTTAGCGAGGCAGATCAGTTCAGCGTCCGGGTAATCGCCCTCGACGACCATGCCAACCCGGGTGCCGCCAGCCACATTGAACAGTATGTAAAGCCCAACTACGTTGTACCGGCCCTTATGACCGCCATATTCCTGTTGCTGCTGCTGGTGTAGGCGGCCGGGCGCTGTACCAGTGAAACCGCCGGCGCAGATTTTTTATTTTCGATTGCTGCTGGCGCTCGCCGGCGGCCTGCTGTGCGCCGCTTTGGCATCTCTGCACTGGATCGTACCGCTGGACCGAATGGTGTACGACTTTTTCAACGAATCCAACCCCATGCCGATCGCCGACGATATCGTCATCGTCGCCATCGATGAGAACAGTTTGCGCGAGCTGGGCCGCTGGCCGTGGCCCCGGGAGAAACACGTGGAGCTGCTGCGCCAGCTCAAGCTCGCCGGAGCCGCTGCGGTGGGGCTCGATATCCTGTTTACCGAGGCAGAAGCGGATTACCCCGAGGTGGATGTCCTGCTGGCCGAGGCAGTCAGTGCGCATGGCGCAGTCGTGCTACCCGTATTTATCGCCCACGATATCCGCGGCAATCAGCTACAGGAGGTCCTTCCCATTGACGTGTTAAGGGAAGCCGCCGCCGGACTGGGTCATGTGCACATCGAAGTCGACGGCGACGGTGTCGCGCGCCGTGTCTTTCTCAGGGAAGGAATTGGCCAGCCCCGCTGGCCGCACTTTTCCGCGGCCATCGATCGATTGCTGACGCAGGGGCCCGTCGACCTGCCGGGCGACGCCAATCCACGATCCACTTCCGTATACGACAGCGCGACGATGGTGCGCAATTACGAGAACCTCATCCCTTTCATGGGTCGCGCGGGAAGCGTGCCTACGCTGTCCTATGTCGACGTGATCAAGGGACGCGTTCCGCTGCACTACCTGCGGGACAAAGTCGTACTGGTGGGCGCCACGACGGCCGGCTATGTCGACAACATAGCGACATCCCTGGGCCAGATTTCGGGCGTTGAAATCAATGCTAACATCCTTCACGCCCTGCGCACAGGGCAGTTCGTCAGGCCAGTGTCGGCCGGCATAGCCGGCCTGGTCATGTTTCTCCTGGCGGCATCTGGCATCATGCTGTTCACCCGCACGGCTCCACGGCAGCTCATTCTGGGCGTGCTTGGCGGCCTTGTGGTATTGCCACTGGGCTCGTTCCTGCTGTTTTTTTTCTGGCGCATCTGGCTGTCGCCCGCGCCAATCGTGGTCACGCTCATCATCGCCTACCCCTTGTGGAACTGGCTGCGACTGGACGCCGCCGTCGGGTTCATTGGCCGGCAGTTGCAAAAGCTGGAGCAGGAGAACCGACAGCTCGAGCCCGCCCGCGGCTGGTCCGACATCGAGCGCACTGCCACGTTTCTGGAATCACTGGGACATGTGCGCAGTTGGCACTGGGGGCCGGGCGATGCACCGGGCGCGGCGGCTGATGATGATCGACACTGGCATTTTGCAAACCACAGCTCCCGTAAGTGCTTTTGCGTCGACGGCCGGATCCGGCGCCTCACACTGCACTGGAACCCCGAGAGTGAATTCGTGGTGCCGCGACTGCCACTGCTGTTTCGCGAATCAGGCGAAGCCGGCGTGCGTGCTCGCTCGGGCGCTGATTTTGTCGACCTTAACTTGCGCGCACTGGAACACGCCTATACCCGGGCAAGGCGCAATCACAATCTGATCAGGGCAACCCTCGAGCAGCTCGAATCGGCGGTTATTCTGGCAGAGTTGTCCGGGGAGGTAGTACTGGTAAACGACCAGGCAAAAGTGCTCCTGAATATCAAAACACCGTGCAGGGAACTGATGCCGACCCTGCGCAGCATCACGCTCGCCCGGCAGCAAAATATTGCAGACCTGATCAACGCACTGATCTTTCGCGGTGTACATTTTGAATCCGAGGGCGTAGCCACCGCCAGCAGACGCGATATTCTCTGCCACGGCGCCCTGATAAATCCCGATCATCCAATGTTGCTTGTCGTCGTAGTGGATGTCTCCGAGTTGAAAAAAAGTGAAAAGCTCCGCGCCGAAGCCTTGAATTTCCTGTCACACGACCTGCGTGCTCCGCTGACTTCGGTGCTGGCACTGATTGAGAGTGTCACGGCCGGAAAAACCGGGGCTCACGACACAGTGCCCCTAGAGCAGATTGAAAAGTACATAGAACAGACCCTCTCCTACGCCGACCACTTTCTCCACATGGCGAAACTGGAGCACGCCGGCGCGACGCGTATGGAGGACACTGACGCGAGTTCACTGATAGATAATGCGGTGGCCCAACTATTTCATACGTCGAAGAAAAAGGGCGTCGACGTACGCATAGCTTATGGCGACGCGACCGTCTGGCTCAGGTGCGATCGCAGCCTGATGGAACGGGCCCTGTTAAACCTGATTGACAACGCCCTGAAGCACAGCCGCGAAGGCAGCAGGGTCACCGTCGAACTGGACCGCGACCCCGATTGCGCCATATTTCATGTATCCGACCAGGGCGAGGGTATAGCTGCAAGTGATATGGAAAGAATATTTGACGACTTTGAGCAGGGCACCGGGTCCAGCGGCGGCGTCGGCCTTGGCCTGCGCTTCGTGTTCGCTGTCAGCAAAAGTCACGGCGGATCGATTTCTGTCAAAAATAACGTACCCGCAGGGGTGTGTTTCACGCTCAAGGTTCCGCGCCTGCCCGATGACACCGCGAACGTCTGAGGTGGTCGCGTCGCCCGGCCGATGCTTGCCCGGCGAGCTGGATTTTACCGACATTTTTTTCACTTTGAAGTAATCTTGCCGCGAGCGGCGCTGTTGCGCACCGTCCAGGACCCGGCCTCGCGCCGCTTCATGCAAGCGGCAGCGGCGCGGGCATCGCGGCTCGCTACAGGCCCATTTCAGCGAGTTCACGCTGCAGTAAATCTTGCTCCGCCTCAATCACCGGCCGCCATTTCTCGATTTCCAGGGCTTTTTGTTGCACGAGTCGCGCAATTTTCATCGGTTCGGCGTCGAGGTCGATACGGCTAAAATCCACGCCTATCGGGTATTCTCCCACACCGTCCTGCCACAAACAGAGCTTGAGGTAGTACTGTTTCAACACAGTTAGCAGTTCGGCATCCTCACAGGCCCTGATACAGACAGCGAGGGCGTCTCGAATGGCTTGCTTGTAATGCGGCAGTTGTCTGGCGTCGCCGATGCACCCGGGGAACGGCTCGGCAAGTGCCAGAAAATCCGCGTAGGCCTCTACAATCCGCTGGGCAACTTCGAAGCTCGTCTCCCCGACATCTCTGCTCATGCCGTCTGTCTGGAACAAGCGATGCACAGTTCCGGTTTTCACCGTTCGTCGCTTTATGGCCAGGTCGGCTCCCAGCATTTGTCTGGCGAGCCCCAAGCCCAGGTTTTCTTTCCAGTTTTGCATTTCCACTCTCCGCAAACATATCTCGGTGACTTCATGTGGCCCTGCCACGAAAAACTGTTTACATGCAATGCATTGCACGCTGTAATGATCTCTCGGCGAGCCGCCTTGTGGCTAGCGCCTGCTGTAAATACTTTGTAAAACGCCGCAATGACATCGTTTATTTGGGAAGTGCCGCACGTTTTTCTGGCGCTTCATTAAAAGTGGATTACTCCGATGAGGTGGCCGGCTTCACCAACGCCAACCAGGTGTGCGTGACCGCCGATCCGGAACTTCTGACACAGCGCCTGCGCGACACCGTCGCGCTGTTTACGCCGGTGTTTTATATCGAGCCGGTGTTTTTCGAGTTTGCCAATGGCGCCGGATGGCATCCAAGATGATGCGGCGGCACTGTGGAATATGGTAGTGGACGCCAAAGCCACCAGGCACTGGCTTTATCGCGACGCTCAGTCGGCCTGTTGCTCTTCGATGAACTCGTCCAGCACCTGGTAGAGGTACTGGCAATCCTCCTCCGTCATGGTGGGATGACAGGGCAGCATCAGGCCGTGGCGCATGACCTTCTCGGCATTTGGGTAGCCAGCGGGGTCCAGCCGGGACGCCACGTCCTTCATCATCGGCTGCAGGGCCACATGGCCGGAAAAAATCACCCGCGTGAAAATGCCCGCGTCTTCCAGGTACTCCTGCAACTTGCGACGGCTCCAGCCCAGTTGCGGGCGCACCATCACCGGATAGCAGATCCAGGTGGTGAAGACCTCCTCAGAGACCCGCGGTTTGATAAAGTACTCGCTGCGCCTGCCCAAGTACTCGTCGTGCCGGTCGAAACGCGCCTGGCGCAGGCGGGTGAATTCCGCCAGCTTGTTGAGCTGCTCGTGACCGAAGGCGGCGCCAGCCTCGTTGGGAATAAAGCCATAGCCCAGTTCCTCGAAGATGAACATGCCGTCATACTCGATATCCCCCAGGTCCTCGAGAAAGCGGCCGTCGCTGTCCTGCTGTCGGGTGCCGTAGAGGAATTTCTCCGAGGAGCGGCCCCAGGCGCGCAGCATCAGGGCACGGTCCCACAGGGCCGGATCGTTCACCGCCACGAGACCGCCGTTGCCCAGGCAGGTGATGATGTGGAAGATGGAGAAACTGGTGACGCTGATATCGCTGCGCTTGCCGGGCGGAGTGCCGCGGTACGTGCCGCCCAGGGTGTCGCAGCTGTCCTCGATAAGCTTCAGGCCGTGTTTGTCGGCGATATCGCGCAGGCGGTCCCAGTCGGGCATGCCACCGATCAGCGAGGGTATCAGCATGGCCTTGGTCTGTGGCGTGATATTCTCTTCGATGCGATCGATATTGATTTGATAGGTGTCGGGCTCGACGTCGATCAGCACCGGCACATGCCCGTTCATCACGATGCTGGAGATGTCGGTGCCGAAGGTCAGGGTGGGAGTGATGATCTCCGAGCCCGGAGGAAGGTCCAGCAGCCTGATGGCCAGCAGCAGCGCCGAGCTGCCGGAGTTGACCATCACGCCGTACTCCTTGCCGAGCAGATTGGCGCAGCGTTTCTCGAAAGTGGTTACCTGCTCGCCGACCACCATGCTGGTCTGCATGACCTTGACCACAGCGTCGACTTCCCGCTGGTCCAGCATGGCGCCGCCGTAGCGGATCTCACGTTTGGCTAATTTCATGGGTATTCCTCGTGGTTGTGCGCAGTTAATACAGAGTATGCTGCCACTGCGCCCACAGACTATACTGCGGCGGATGCGCGCGGTGAGGACCAAAGCCGGCAGCAGGGGGACATTTTTTTGCATGAAACGCCACGGTCAGCGCCAGTAACGCCGCGCGAGGGTGCCGGAAGCAGCGGGGCCGGTCTGCCCGAGGGGCTTGGCGCCTTCGTCGATGCGCTGGTGAGAGAGTATGCCGCCAGCGGCGGAGACCTCGGCGCACTGGGTGGCAGCCCGGTAACTACCCTGGATGCTGCCCTGGGTATCCTGGAACACTGCATCACCGCCCTGTCCGAACGCGCCAACCGGGAGGGTGAGCTGCCGCCGATGAGCCGGGAGGAGGTGGACATGCTCTGTTTCTGTGTGATCACCTGTACTACGTTGCACGAGGCCATCGAACGCGCCGCCCGTTTCTGCGCCATGCTCGGCGGGCGCGGTGCCCATCTGCGCCTTGAGATCGAAGGCGGGCGCGCCCGCTTTCACATGGCGACCCGCCGCCTGCGCGACAGTCCCAGCGCACTGCTGACTGACCTGTTCGGCCTGGCCTTCTATCGGCGTTTATTTGCCTGGCTGACTGGTTCACCCCTGCCGATTCGGGGTTACGCGGTGTACGCAAACCAGGTGATGGAGCGGGACGTCCTGGAGGGCTTTTTCCTGCAAGCCCTGACCTTCGGCGCGCCGGACAACAGCTTTGACTTCCCGGCGGAGCTGCTGATGCAGCCGGTCGTTCGCGATGCCGCACAGCTCAAAGAAGTGCTGGCGGTACTGCCCTTCGACCAGCTGTTCGAGCCGGGCAGGCAGTGGCGTTTCAGAGACACAGTAGCGGGCATTATCCAGACCCAGCTGATGCGCAGTGGACGCATCCCCCGCCTGGAGCAGATCGCCCGCTTCTTCCATACCAGCCCCGCCACCTTCCACCGGCGCCTGGTACAGGAGGGCACGACCTATGCCGCAATCAAGCGCGAGCAGCGCGCACAGCGGGCGCGAGCCCTGCTGCTGCACACCAAAGCCAAGGTGGAGGATATTGCGGCACAGCTGGACTTCAGCGACGTGCGCGCCTTTCGGCGCGCCTTCCGGGCATGGACGGGAATGAGCCCGCAAGCCTGGCGGGAGACAAAGAGCCGGTAGTGAACGCGCACCGCCAAATCATCTGGTCAGCACCCTGCACCTGATTACTCCAGGTGCAAGATCACCGTTCTATAGGCTGGTATTCGCCGGCATCGCTGGTGATCAGGCTGAGCACCGTGATGGCGACCCAGGCGGTGATGAAGCCGGGGATGATTTCATAGACACCCGGGCCGCCCATGAACTCGGCGTTCCAGCCCAGGGAGATCCAGATCATCACCGTGGCGGCACCTGCAACCAGACCGGCGATAGCACCGGCACCGTTAGTGCGCGGCCATATCAGGGACAGGATGATCAGCGGACCGAAGGCGGCACCGAAGCCCGCCCAGGCGTTACTCACCAGCGCCAGTACCTGGAAGTCCGGGTCGGAGGCGATCAGCGCCGCCACCAGGCCCACCGCAACAACGCAGCCTCGTCCCACGTTCACACACTCGCGCTCCGTGGCTTTCCTGCGCAGGAACAGGCGGTAGAAGTCCTCTGTGAGAGAAGAGGAAGACACCAGCAACTGACTGGAGATGGTACTCATGATCGCGGCCAGCAGCGCCGCGTACAGGAAGCCGGTGATCAGCGGGTGGAACAGCAGCTTGGAGAGGATGATGAAGATGGTCTCGGGGTCGGCCACGTCCAGGCCATTACGCACCGCATAGGCCCGGCCGAAGAGACCCAGGCAGACCGCACCGATCAGGGAAATACCCATCCAGCTCATACCGATGTTGCGGGCGGTCGGCACGTCCTCGACACTGCGGATCGCCATGAAGCGCACGATGATGTGGGGCTGCCCAAAGTAACCCAGGCCCCAGGTAACCGCAGACAGCCAGCCTACCATCGTGAGACCTTGCGTCCAGGACAGCAGCGTCGGGTCCACTTCGTTGAGGGTCTGTGAGGCCCGGGCAAGCCCGCCGCCGCCTTCACCGAACAACACTACAGCGGGCATGAGAACCAGCGCCAGTATCATGATGCAGCCCTGTACGAAGTCGGTCATGCTCACCGCCAGGAAGCCGCCCACCACGGAGTAAGCCAGCACCACACCCAGGGTGAGGACAATACCCACGGCGTAATCGCTCATGCCGCCCACATTGATAATCCCGGCAAAGGCACTCTCAAACAGCTTGCCGCCGGCCACCAGACCAGATGCGGTGTAGATCGCAAAGAAGATCACGATGACGATGGCGGAGACTGTGCGCAGACACAGTGCCCGGGTGGGGAAGCGGACGGCGAGAAAGGCGGGAATGGTAATGGCGTTACCGTAATGTACCGTCTGCTCCCGCAGCCGGGGTGCGACAAACACCCAGTTGAGAAAGGCACCGGCAAACAGACCGACACCGATCCACGCGGAGGCCAGACCGGACACATACACGGCACCGGGAAGGCCCAGCAGCAGCCAGCCACTCATGTCCGACGCACCGGCCGACAGGGCGGCCACTTTCGGACTCAGGGTCCGGCCACCGAGCATGTAGTCCTCCGCTGATGCGGTGGACCTGTGCATCGCATACAAACCGATGGCAATCATCAACCCGAAATACAGAAATAGACTTATCCAGACGCCAACAGCCATGTAGTTCCTCCCCTTTAGGGACCGGCAGGCGCCGGCCTTTTATTGTTTTTTCAGCCTTCCAGCTGTTCAACGCCGAGTGACAGCAGGGACGCATTGCCCCCGACTGCCGCGGTATTGATCGTCCGTGTTCTTTCCGTGGCAAAGCGCAGCAGATAGTGGGGGCCGCCAGCCTTGGGGCCGGTACCGGACAATCCGCGTCCGCCAAAGGGCTGCACACCTACCACGGCCCCGATCTGGTTGCGGTTGATGTAGGTGTTGCCCACTTTGACCCGCCGCTCGATATAGGCCGCCGTGGACTCGCTACGGCTGTGAATACCGAGCGTCAGGCCGTAGCCCGCCCGGTTGATTTCGTCGATGACAGCATCCAGTTCCTCAGCCTCATAATGCACGATATGCAGGATTGGCCCGAAATGCTCGCCGTCCAGGTCTCCCATGCTGGAAATGCCGTAGGCGGATGGCGGGATAAAATAGCCCGCCGCACAGGAGGGCGGCATGGGGGTCCGCGCCACAAACCGGGCTTCCTGGTCCAGCTCACCCAGGTGTTTCTGCAGCGCGATGTGGGCTTTTGCATCAATTACCGGACCCACATCGGTGCGCTGCAGTTCCGGGTTACCCACAGTCAGCTCATGCATGGCACCTGCGAGCAGTGTCTCTATCCGGTGCGCCACGTCTTTCTGCAGATACAGTACCCGCAGAGCCGAACAACGCTGACCGGCGCTGGCAAAGGCGGACTGGATGACATCCCGCACCACCTGCTCCGGCAAGGCACTGCTGTCCACAAGCATGGCGTTCTGGCCACCGGTTTCGGCGATCAGCGGCACCATGGCTCCTGTACGCCGGGCCAGGGTCTTGTTGAGGACCTGGGCCACCTGCATGGAACCGGTGAAAGCCACGCCGACGATGCGCGGATCGGGGACCAGCTCTCCCCCCAGAGTGGCGCCGTCCCCCGGCAGCAGTTGGATGACTTGCGGGGGAAAACCGGCTTCGAGCATCAGTTCCACGGCCCGGTGTGCCACCAGGCTGGTCTGCTCGGCGGGCTTGGCCAGCACCGTATTGCCGCAAACCAGCGCCGCCACAATCTGGCCGGTGAAGATGGCCAGCGGGAAGTTCCAGGGGCTGATGCACAGGAACACGCCCCGCCCTTCCAGATAGAGTTCGTTGCTTTCGCCGGTCGGACCGGGCAGGGTCAGGGCCCTGCCGAAACGCAGGCGACCCTGGACGGCGTAGTAACGGCAGAAGTCGACTGCCTCACGCACTTCATCGATACCATCTTGCAAAGTCTTGCCCGCTTCCCGGGCGCAGATGGCCATCAACTCTTCCATGTGGCGCTCCAGCAGGTCCGCGTATTTTTCCAGACAGCGGGCACGGTCTTCCACCGGTCGCTCATTCCAGGCCGGGAAACCCTTTTGGGCAACCTCGAGCGCCTCGATGGCGTGACGTTCGCTGGCCCGGACCACATGGCCGACGGTGCGACTCTGGTCGTGGGGTGAGCGGACCTCATGGCGCTCGCCATCGCTGCGCCGGGCACCGTTGATTACCGGACCGGCTTCCCAATGGCTCTGACTCCACCCCGCCAGCTGAGATAGCAGGGGCGACAGCTGGCTTTGCACATGGATATTCATGCCCCGGGAGTTGCGGCGTTCCTCTGTGTAGATATCGGTGGGCAAGGCAATACGGTCATTTGCAAGAGTGTCGTACTGCTGCAGTACCTGAACCGGGTCGCGTACCAGTTCCTCAACGGGGGTTTCGGCATCCACCAGGCGGTGGACGAAGGAGGAGTTGGCCCCGTTTTCCAGCAGACGGCGCACCAGGTACGGCAGCAGATCCTTGTGCGCTCCTACCGGTGCATAGATGCGCACGGGGATATCCTGGTGCTGCTGCAGCAGGACGCTGTAAAGCACCTCGCCCATACCGTGCAGGCGCTGGAATTCGAAGCGCCGGCCCCTGTTCCCGGCCATGGCCAGTACCGAGGCCACCGTGTGGGCGTTGTGGCTGGCCGGTTGCGGATACAGTGAGCCCTCGGTGTAATCACTGAACAGGAATCTCAGGCAGGCCAGATAGGAAGTATCCGTCGCCTCCTTGCGGGTGAAGACCGGGTATCCCGCAATGCCGATTTGCTGGCCGATCTTGATTTCAGTGTCCCAGTAGGCCCCTTTCACCAGGCGGATGGGGATCTCATCCCCCTGTTTCTGACCCAGTTTGTTGAGCCAGCACAGCACGGGCAGCGCGCGCTTGGAATAGGCCTGGACCGCCATACCAAAGCCACCCCACCCTCTGGCAGCCGAATCCCTGTAAACCATTGCAAACAGTTTGAGGGACAGCTCGAGACGGTCCATTTCCTCGGCATCGATGGTGATGGGCACACCCTTGCTGCGGGCGGTCTTGAGCAGGCCGACCAGGGTAGCCGCCAGTTCGGTCATCACGCGGTGTTCCTGGGCCACTTCGTACCGGGGATGCAGCGCGGAAAGCTTGATGGAAATGGAGGGAGCGGGGGCCTTGCCCCGGGGGCAGGTGTCGTTGCCCACGGCATCGATGGCCCGCAGGTAGTCGTCCAGATAGCGGCGGGCATCCTCCCGGGTCATGGCGGCCTCGCCCAGCATATCGAAGGAGCAGGCGTAGCCCTTGTCCCGGTACTCCCGCGCGTTCTGGAGCGCTTCGTCAATATTCCGGCCCAGTACAAACTGCCTGCCCATGATCGCCATGGCCCGGTACATGGCGCTGCGGATGACCGGTTCGCCACTGCGTTTGATCAGCCGCTTCCATACAGTCGACGGGGAACCGTCCAGCCGCTGGTCCATTTTCACCACACGACCGGTCAGCAACAGGCCCCAGGTAGAGGCATTGACCAGGGTGGACTCGCTGCGGCCGACGTGTTTTTGCCAGTCTGCGTCGGACAACTTGTCCTGAATGAGGGCAGCGGCGGTGTACTGGTCCGGTATCCGCATCAGCGCTTCAGCCAGACACATCAGCAGGATGCCCTCTCGCGTGTCCAGGCTGTACTCCTGCAACAGGGCATCCACCATGTGGATCGAGCCGCCCTGCTTGCGCACCTGCTGGATCAGGGTGGTGGCGGTATCGGTGACCGCACGGTATTGCGCTGCATCGCTCTGCGCCAGGGGGATCAGTGCCCGGAGGTATTGTGTCTCATCTACCGCATAGTTGCTGATGATACTGTCCCAGAAGGCGGATCTCGTCTGCTCCTGGAACGCCGGTTCTAGAACCCTGCCGGCCTGAAACATGGGAACACCTCTCTCGCTGTTAACGGGTGGCGCAGATGTGAATCAACACAGATTTTCTCCCGGGCCTCATGTCTCCCATCTGATTAATCTAGTACCGTGCGGCCCGAAAAACTTGCAAAATTTTACTAGGAGTCTGTTATCACTCCGGACGGGGGAACGGTTCACTCCAGGCCATTCTGATCCCTGTGTACCCGGCTTGGTGCGCTACCCCGCTACTTTTTCAGTGCATCGGCCCGGGAACAGATACCGCCTGTGAACGCAGTGCGTCCAGTTTCCGCTGCAGATACGCGGCGTCGTTGCTGAACACCCAGTCCACCCCGCGGCCAATCTCGCGCAGCAAAGCGCGTTCGGAACGCGGAAAACCGGTGCCGATACGCTGCCCCGCGGCCCGATGACGGCACTGCAGGCGACGATTGAGCAGCAGGTAGTGCCCGACGATACCGGCATAGCCGCGCTGCAGCGCCTCCCGGCTGAGGCGCGCGACATTCATCTCCGCCACCGGCAACAGGCAAGCCGGCGGCAGGAAGTCCACCAGCGTAAACAGAGCGGTATCCAGCGCCAGGATATGGAAGTCCACAGCGGGTTGCAGCCTGGCAAGCAGATCACCGAGAACGGCTCGCTGCTGCGGTAGTTGCGCTGGGTCACAGGCTTTGACTTCCAGCATCAGGTGTTGGCTGCCACCGTAGCGCAGCAGAACGTCCCGCAGTGTGGGTACGGCCGGTGCACGCTCACGCAACTCGGCGAGCGTCAGCCCGGCAATGGCTGCCGGATCGCCGAAAACACGTCGCAAATCGGGATCATGGCAGATGACGGGCACCATGTCCCGCGTCCAGCGGATATCGCATTCCAGTCCCCAGACGCCCGCGGCCCTTGTATTGTCGAATGCCGTCAGGGTATTTTCCATGACGGTGCGGTTATCGTGTTCGCCGCGATGGGAGATTATTTTGCATTCACACAGAGCGGTCGCGCCGGGCACTTTTCTAGGCACCCTCGCCATAAAGCCATCCACCGTGGACATGGCCAGATTCTGTAAGCGCTGCTTCAACGCCATGGTATTCCCGCCCTGCTTCGGGTTGCCTCGACCATGAGCGACAGCACCGCCACGGCACCGGGATCCAGCGCACCGCGGCGTGAAATCATCGCCTGGGCATTCTACGACTTCGCCAACTCAGGCTACACCACTGTGGTGCTGACCACCATCTACAGCGCCTATTTCGTCGGCGTGGTAGCCGCAGGCATGGAGGACCGAAATCCGGGGACCGCGACACTGCTGTGGACACTGGCCATCGGACTGTCCAACCTGCTGGTGCTGGTCAGCGCTCCGATCATCGGCGCTATCAGCGATGTGCGCGCGAGCAAAAAACGGTTCCTGCTGCTCAGTTCCATGCTCTGCATTACCGCCACGGCGCTGCTTGCCGGCGTCGAGCCGGGGCAGGTCGTGCCGGCGCTGGTGTTGCTGTGCTGCTCCGCCGTCGCCTTCGCCCTGGGCGAAAACCTGATCGCCGCCTTCCTGCCCGAGATCGCCCGCAGCGACCAGATGGGCAGGATCTCCGGCTACGGCTGGGGCCTCGGCTACTTCGGCGGTCTGCTCACGCTGGCCTGCTGTCTCGGCTACATTCACTACAGTGAAACCCGTGACCTCGGGCCCGACCATTATGTGCCCGTGTGCCTGTTGCTTACCGCTGTGATCTTCGCCGTCGCCTGCACCCAAACCTTCATCTGGCTGCGCGAGCGTGCCCTGCCGCGCTCGCTGCCCACAGGCCAGGGCTATATCAGCGCCGGTCTGGGACAGGTGCTGGACACGCTCAGGCACACCTCGCACCTGCCGGACCTGTTCCGCTTCCTGCTCTGCATGGTGCTGTTTCAGGCCGGCGTCTCCACCGTGGTCGTGCTGGCCGCCATCTACGCGCAGGAAGTCATGCATTTCAACAGCCGACAATTGATCGTACTGATCATGCTGGTCAACCTGACGGCGGCGCTGGGCGCCTTTGCCTTCGGCTTCGCGCAGGATCGCTTCGGCTCCATACCAAGCCTCGCCGGGGCGCTGTCGGTGTGGATTCTCGCCATCGCCATAGCCCTGCAGGCGAGCACGGATGCCGATGTCTGGATTGCCGGCAACCTGATCGGCCTGGCCATGGGCGCCACCCAGGCCGGAGCACGCGGCCTGGTAGGACGGTTGACGCCGCCGGCACGGAACGGCGAGATATTCGGGCTGTGGGGGCTGGCAAATCGCGCTGCGGCTATTCTCGGGCCGATCAGTTACGGTATCATCAACCGCGTGGGAGGCGGAGATCACCAACTGTCGCTGATCTCCACGCTCACCTTCTTCGTGCTGGGTTTGGCGCTGTTACTGACCGTCAACGAGCGGCGCGGCCGCCGCGACGCCCTGCGCTACCGTCAGCCGGGCGCAGGTTGACCGCGGATTGCACGCGCTCGCCCACACTGTACTGGCAGCGCGGCGATGCTCACGCCGCGGCCCAGCGGTACGAAGCCTCGCCGCAACCCCCGTGAGAGCTATCGACATGGCGCTGAAGCCCACCATCTATAAAGCCCAGGTTGCGCTGGCCGACAGCGACCGGGGCCGGTTTGACGACCTCTCCCTGACCCTGGCCCGGCACCCCTCCGAAACCATGGAGCGGATGGCGACGCGGTTGCTGGCCTACTGTCTGCATGCCGCGCCGGGGCTGGAGTTCACCCGCGGCCTGTCCACCGGCGACGAACCCGACCTGTGGTGCCGCAGCGCAGCAGGCGAACTGGAGCACTGGATCGAGGTAGGCCAGCCGGAGGAACCGCGATTGCGCAAGGCCTGTGGGCGGTCGGCGAGAGTCACAGTCTACGCATTTGGCAGGAGCAGCACGACCTGGTGGAAGCTGAACGGCGTGGCGATCACCGCCCTGCCCCGGATGCAGGTGCTGCAACTGGATTGGGCCGAGGTTGTCGCTCTGGCCGGACTGCTGGAGCGCACGTCGCGGTTGACGGTGAGCGTCGTCGGCGGGGTGGTGTATGTCGACAACGGCGGCGACACGGTCAGTCTCGAACCGAAGCTGCTGTTTTCATCGTCTCTGGAATGAACTGCGTGGTGGCGAGGCTACAGGGCCGAATCTGACTAGTAGCAGTTTGTTTGCGGCGCTATAGTGCGTGCGTGAACAGCCATCTCGAGATATCCGGCGAACACCTGTCGCTGGACCCGAAGAGTTGCCGCCGGGCGCGATTGTCGCGCGATCCGCGCTTCGACGGGGAATTTTTCCTGGGCGTGCGCACGACCGGGGTCTACTGCCGGCCGGTGTGTCCGGCGCGGCCAGCGGCGGAGCGCAATGTGCAGTATTTTCGCGAGGCGGCCCAGGCTGCGGCGGCGGGGTTTCGGCCCTGCCTGCGCTGTCGGCCGGAGTCGGCGCCCGGCAGTCCCGCCTGGCGCGGCAGTTCGGTGACGGTGCAGCGGGCGCTGCAGTTGATAACGCAGGGCGCACTGAACCGGGAGGGCACAATGGCGGCGCTGGCGGATCGCCTCGGGGTCGGGGAGCGCTATCTGCGCAAGTTGTTTCGGCGCGAGCTCGGGGTGTCGCCGCGGGCGGTTGCACAGAATCGGCGGCTGCTGTTTGCCAAACAGTTGCTGCGGGAGACCGCGCTGCCGCTCACCGATATCGCGTTCGCGGCGGGCTTCGGCAGTGTGCGTCGGTTCAATAGCGCGGTTCGGGACAGCTTCGCCTGCACCCCGGGGGAGCTGCGTCGCGGTGGGCAGCCCACCGGCGCCGGCAACGAGATCCGGCTGCGACTCAGTTATCGAGCGCCCTACGACTGGGAGGGAGTGCACAATTTTTTTGCCCGCCACGCGCTCGCCGGGGTGGAATCCGTGGGACCGCAGTACTACCGCCGGAACCTGCGTGTCGGAGGTGCTGCGGGCTGGTTTGAGCTGCGTCCGCTCGCCGGGCACGATGCACTGGAATTGCGCCTGCAGCTGGCGAGCCTGGAATCGTTGATGGCACTGGTGTGCCGGATCCGGCGGATGTTCGACCTGGATGCCAACCCGGCGGTAATCGCCGCCACGCTGAAGCAGGAGCCGGCGCTGGGATCACTGCTGGCGCGCTATCCCGGCATCCGCTCGCCGCTGTGCTGGAGTCCGGCGGAAGCGGCAGTGCGCGCGATCATCGGCCAGCAGGTCAGTATCGGCGCGGCGCGCACGGTCTGCGCCCGGCTGGCCGCGGCAGCCTCGACCGACCCGTCCACCCCCTGCTTTCCGGAACCCGGTGCAATCGCGGCACTGGGCGATGAACATTTCGCGATGCCCAGCCGCCGCCGGGATACGCTGCGCGCGGTCTGTGCCGCGCTGGCGCAGGACCCCGAAGCGGCGCTCGATCAGCTGGGCGGTTTCCCCGGCATCGGGACCTGGACGACGGCAATGGTCGCGATGCGGGGCCAGGGCCACAGTGATGTCTTCCCGCATCGCGACCTCGGATTGCTCCGGGCCTGGCGGTCACTGCCCGGTGCCGGGGAAGACCTGCACAGCGCCGCGCGGCGCTGGCGACCCTGGCGTTCCTACGCCGCCAATCTGATGTGGAGGAGCCTCAGCCCATGAACACGCCTCGACGTATGCATATGCGGTATCTGGAAACGCCACTCGGAACCCTGCAACTGGTCTCCAACGCCGGGCAGTTGGTGGCAATCGCATTTCCCGACCGCCATCTCCAGATCGATGCAGATGCGTGCAGCGATCCCGCACTGAGCGCCTGTGCGAAACAGCTCGACGAGTACTTTGCCGGTGAGCGCCAGCACTTCGACCTGCCGCTGGCCGCGCCGGGCACTGACTTTCAGCGCCAGGTCTGGAGCGCGCTGGCGCGGATTCCCTACGGCGAACTGCGCAGCTATCGCGACATCGCCCGCGCAATCGGCCGCCCCACCGCGACGCGGGCGGTCGGCGCCGCCAATGGCCGCAATCCGCTGCCGATCGTGGTGCCCTGCCACCGGGTGGTCGGCAGCGACGGCAGCCTGACCGGCTTTACCGGCGGCCTCGGGATCAAGCGGCAGCTACTGGAACTGGAGGGCGCGCTGAACCGGGCTGATTGAGGCAGCGGCAGCGGTTACCGGTGACAAACTCGATCCACCTGGTCTCGTTGATGGACCCCGGAAGCTTATCAGGGTCTTCAAGCATGTCGGTGTCATGACCACCGACGACGAAATGCCCCCAAAGTGGCGCTGGGTGATTTGTTTGGGCAGCGCTGGCATGTGGAACTTGACCTGAGAAATATCAAGACGACGCTGGGCATGGAGACATTGAGTTGCAAGACCCCGGATATGTGCGAGAAGGAGGTGTGGGTCTACATCGGGATGATTCTACTGCGGCGGCGGCGGGAAATTGGTCTATTTTTCCGCGTATTTTCGTTACATAGGCACCACTATGCGCCTCAAATACGCGAACAACTATCCTCGATTTCCCACTCACCTCGTGACGAACCCCTAAGTCCGACAGGCGCCTAGGGTCAATTACTTCCTGCAGCATAAAACTCATCATATATCAGCAACATATCATCACAGACGCCCCATCTGGCCCCGGTGGTCACCTCAAAATCCCCCACTGTTGATTTGCAGTTAAAACTG
>JAGRIH010000029.1:45582-55768 GCA_020443345.1 Halioglobus sp. | reverse complement strand
TTCAGCTTGCCCGAGAATATGCAACCGCGCGCCTGAGCGCAGCCGAACACCTCAAAGAGGCCTGGGAGGACGCGCTGGGCATGGTCCGCGACACGCCGCTCACGGCACCACTGCGCTGTCTGGGCAACAATACCAGGCTCAGCCTGCATCTGGCGCGTAGCGTGGCGCGGCTTTCCGGCGATACCTGGCGGGATCTGCTCCGCATAAACCGGGAGCGACGCGAGCATGTGCACCTGGTGGATCGGGAGTCGTCGCGGCGTTGATGCGTGTAGACTAGCTGTCGCGAAACTGCAGGCTGGCCAGGCGCGCATAGAGTTCACAGCTTTGTAACAACTGTTCGTGGGTGCCGGTGGCCACCAGTTTCCCGGCGTCGAGCACGGCAATCTTGTCCGCGTGCAGAATGGTGGACAGCCGGTGCGCGATGATCACTGTGGTGCGCTCGCGCATCAGCTCTTGGAGAGCCAGTTGCACCTGGTATTCGCTCTGTGTATCCAGTGCGCTGGTGGCCTCGTCCAGCAGCAGTATCTGCGGGTCGTTGAGTATGGCGCGGGCCAGGGCGATGCGCTGGCGCTGGCCGCCGGACAGCCGCACACCCTGCTCCCCCAGGTGACTGGCGTAGCCCTGCGGCAGTGCGCAGATAAACTCGTGGGCGTGGGCCGCGCGCGCCGCCGCGACGACGTCCTCGTCGGAGGCGCCGGCCCTGCCGTAGGCGATGTTGTAGCGCACGTCTGCGGTAAAGAGTGCGGGCTGCTGGGGCACCAGGGCGATGTGTTCGCGCAACTGCTGCAGGCCCAGTTCCCTGATATCCCTGCCATCGAGCAAAATGCGCCCGCGCTGCGGGTCGTAAAAGCGCTGCAACAGTTCGAACACGGTGGACTTGCCGGCCCCCGATGGCCCGACCAGGGCCAGGCTGCGCCCCGCCTCGATGGGGAGGGAGAAATCCCGCAGCGCCGCCTGAGCGGGGCGTGCGGGATAGGCGAAGTGCACCCCGTCGAGCCGCAACTCGGGCCGCTCGCCGCCCGGTGACAGGGGCTGCGGGCCGGGGTCGTCGATCAGGCTGCGCGTGCCGAGCAACTCGATCAGGCGCTCGGCGGCGCCCGCCGCCCGCTGCAGCTCTCCCCACACCTCCGACACGGTCGCCACCCCCATGCCGACCAGCAGGGCGTAGAATACGAACGCACCCAGCTCGCCGCCGCTCATGCGCCCGGCGATGACGTCCGTACCGCCCTCCCACAGCATGCCGCCCATGCCGCAGAACATCAGCAGGATGGCGCCGCAGATCAGCAGCGAACGCTGCCAGATGCGTCGCCGGGCGATGTCGAAGGCGCGCTCCACCTCGCGCTCGAAGGCATCGGACTCGAACTGCTCGCGGGTATAGCTCTGCACCACCCGGATATGCTGGATTATCTCCCCGGCGTAGCTGCCGACACTGGCCAGGCTGTCCTGGCTCTGATTGGACAGGCGCCGCACCCGGCGGCCAAAAACCAGGATGGGCAGGAGCACCAGCGGCACGCCGACCGCGATGATCAGGCTCAGCTTGAGGTTGGTGACAAACATCATCACCAGTGCGCCGAGCAGGGTCAGGCTGCTGCGCAGCGCCATGCTGAAGGAGGAACCGATAATGGTCTGCAGGAGGGTGGTATCGGTGGTCAGGCGCGACATGATCTCGCCGCTGCGATTGGTTTCAAAGAACCCCGGGTGCAGCCGCACGAGGTTGTTGAACACGGCTTTGCGGATATCCGCGCTGACCCGCTCGCCGAGCCAGGAGACCAGGTAGAAGCGCACGAAGGTGCCCGCGGCGATCGCCGCCGCAACGGCCACGAACAGGGCGATGGAGGCGCGCAGATCGGCGCGGGTGCCGCCGCCAAAGCCACTGTCGATCAGTACCTGCAGTGCGCGGCCCACGGACAGCGTGGCTCCGGCGGTAAAAAACAGGGCGATAATTGCCCCGCCCAGGCGCAGTTTGTAGGGGCGCAGAAAACCCAGTACGGGCAGCAGGGAGCGCAAGCCCCTGCCTTTGGGGCGGCCTGCCTCCATCAGCGCGGGGTGTTTCCCGCAGGGTAGTCCAGGGTGCCCTTAAGCTGCGCCATCTCCGCGTCGGAATAGTCGGGAAAGGGCAGGCGCTCTTGTGCGCGCCACTCCCCGAAAGCCTGTTCCCTGCGCGCCGCGTGTTCCTCGGATTCGCGGCCCGACTGGTGCAGTTGCACCAGCTGGCTCGGGCCGGTGAATACGCCGCCGGCCTCCTGCACGGTCTCCACCACGCGCAGGTTGAGGTCTTCCGCTACGGCCAGGAAGTCCCGGAAGTCGGTGGTGTCCACCCCGGCGTCCACACGCAGAATGGCGTTATCGTCCTGAATGTCCGTGAAGCGGATGCTGACCGTGTCCTGGAAAACACGCGGGTGCGCCAGGAACAGCTTGCGCAACTGGCCCAGCACGAAGCGCAGGCGCTCCGCATCCGGCAGTTGCAGCCTGAACTGGCGCAGATAGCGGATGCGATCGCGGTTGGAGTAGTTTTCAATTTCCGTGGAGGAGAACACCGAGTTGGGAATGACAACCAGGGTGCGATCCAACGTGCGAATCAGGGTGGAGCGCAATCCGATCTCTTCCACCGTGCCGGAGATGTCGCCAAAGCGACAGAAGTCGCCGACGCTGACTGGCCGGGCGGTGTAGAGCGTCACTGCGCCAATGACGTTTTCCAGGGTTTTCTGAGCCGCCAGGGCCACCGCCAGGCTGCCGACCCCGAGTCCGGCGAGCAGCGTGGTCATGTCGTAGCCCGCGTCGTGCGCCCAGGACAGCGCGATGCCGGTGATCACCAGCACCTTGACAATGGTGGTGAACGGCTTGAGCAGCGCCACGTACTGCGTGTTGCCCGCGTGCTGCATTTTTCTGATCTGGTAGTCGCGCAGCAGCGACAGCAGCCCCAGTACCAGCACGGTAGCGGCGATATAGGTGACACCGCTGGACTGCAGCAGAATGCGCGCGGTGAGCGACAGCCCCAGTTGATCGACCAGACTGCGGGCGATCATGACAAACAGGAAAAAGCGCATGGGCCGTCGGAAAAAGTGCTGGATGCCCAGCGGAAACCGGTTCGGAACCCGCAGGGCCAGCCACATCAGGAGATAACTGGCCAGTGTAGCCAGCGGCCAGGCGATCAGCAGGAACAGTACTGTGGCGACCACTTGCCAGTTGTCCATGCCCAGCACGCGGAAGTCGGGCAGCATTTCGCTCAGGTAGGTGGCGACCGGGCTGTAGCCCAGCTCCCGCCACATCTGCGGGATCCGCGCTACCGTGGCATTGGACAGCTTCCACTGCCTGCCGCCCCTGCCGTCGGGCACCCGCTGCAGATAGATCGGGATCGTGCCGGTGCTGATGGTGACGCTGCCGACCTGGTCGCGATAGGACGGCAGGCCGTCGTCGCGATGTCCCTCGGGATCGTCGCTGAGAGTGGTCAGGTCAACGATATTCTGCTGTGACCAGACGTAGCCGAGAGCTCTGATCAACTGCTCCGGCGTATAGGCCTTGACGTCTTCGGGCAGGAAGCGCAGGTCCAGAAAGCTGCCAGCGGTGGCGTAGTCGCCCGCATTCATGGCGGCGCGCAGCCGCAGCACGGCGGTCAGCGGTGTCTGCTCGACAGCCTCGCCCCGGGACTGGGCCGCAACCTTCTCCTGTGCCAGTTGCTGCGCGACCTGTTCGGCCTCCAGCACCTCGCGCATGGACGCATCCTGCTGCACAGGCGCCTCCTGGGCCGCGGCCGGCGGCGCGCACAGCAGGCACGACAGGCCCAGCAAGACCAGATGAGCGCGAAAATACCCGCAGCCGCTCGGCATCACGGCTCAGCCTCCCGGTGGGAAGACCCGCGATGAATGAAGCGGCCAAAAAATACACCGAATTCAAACAGCACCCACATGGGCACAGCCAGCAGCGACTGGGAGAGGATATCCGGCGGGGTCAGCAGCATGCCGAGGATAAAGCAGCCGACGATGATGTAGGGGCGCTTTTTCGCCAGCTGCTGCGGCGTGGTAATCCCGGCCCAGATCATCAGCACGGCGGCGATGGGAATCTCAAAGGCCAGGCCAAAGGCAAAAAACAGCTTGAGGACAAAATCCAGGTAGCGGTTTATGTCGGTCATGATGGCGATGTCCTGCGGCCCGACGCTGGTAAAAAAAGCGAATATCAGCGGGAACACCACGTAGTAGGAGAAGGCCGTACCGGCATAGAAGAGAACGATGCTGGACAGCAGCAGGGGGATTGCCACGCGCTTTTCCCGTCGATACATGCCCGGCGCGATAAAGCTCCAGATCTGGTACAGGACATAGGGCATGGCCAGGAAAATGGCGGCCACCAGCGTCAGTTTGAAGGGTGTCAGAAAGGGTGAGGCGACCTCGGTGGCGATCATGCTGGTCCCCGGGGGCAGCAGTTCGCGCAGCGGTTGTGAAACAAAACCGTAGATCTCGTTGGCAAACGGAAACAGGCCGATGAACACGACCAGTATCGCCAGCAGCGAGCGCAGCAGTTTGTCGCGCAACTCGGTGAGGTGGGCGACCAGCGGCAGCGGCTGGTCCGTCGATTCGGGTTCGTTCATGGCGCGTTGCGGTCGGGCGGCTGATCCGCAGTGCGCGGTCTGTCGGAACCGCCGGCACCGGCTGTATCGTCCGGCGCCGGCTGTTCCGGGGCGCGAGTGGCCTGGTGGAGGTCCCGGCCGATGCGGTCGCCCTGCTGCTGCAACTGCTCGCCGGTCCTGCGCAATTCCCGCAGCACCTCGTCGTTGTGCAATTCCTGCTGAACCTCCTGCTTGATATCGTTGAAGCCGCGCCGCAGGCGGTTGAGCCACGCACTGCCCGTGCGTATGGCCTCCGGCAGGCGCTCCGGCCCGATCACCAGCAGGCTCACCACCGCAATGATTACCAGCTCAGCAAAACCGATGTCGAACATTCAGGGAGGGGCTACTTGTCCCTGTTCGATTCGTGCTCACCGGGCGCGTCGCCCGACTTGTCGTCGCCCGGCGCAGGGCTGTCCTGTGCTTCGCTGCCGCCGTCCTCGGACATGCTCTTGCGAAAGCCCTTTACCGCGCTGCCCAGGTCGCTGCCCAGCGTGCGCAGCCGCTTGGTACCAAACAGCATGATCACGATTGCCAGGATGATCAAAAGCTGCCAGATACTGATGCCACCGATACCCATACCTACCTCCGCCAAAAAATCCGCTGTCAGTTGTCCCGTGGCGCGCGCGCCGCCTTTTCCGCATGCCCGGATACACCCATGCGGCGGTCCAGGCACTGCACCACTTCGCCGCTATCGATATCCAGGTGGGACAGCATCACCATGCAGTGAAACCACAAATCCGCCACCTCGCCGATCAGGGCCTCCCGCCCGCCGTCTTTCCCCGCGTCCTTGGCGGCGAGTATCACCTCGGTGGCCTCCTCGCCGACTTTTTCCAGGATCTTGTTCAGGCCCCGGTGGTGCAGGCTCGCCACGTAGGATTCGCCGGCATCGGCGCCCTTGCGCGCCTCGAGTGTGCGCGCCAGTTGTTGCAGTACCTCGCTCATGGCGTCTTCCCGTAGATAGCCTCTGGCGCTTTCAACACGGCATCGGTCGTGCGCCAGTCGCCGTCTTCCAGTTGCAGGAAGAAACAGCTGCGCCGCCCGGTGTGGCAGGCGATTCCCCCGACCTGCTCCACGCGCAGCAGCACGGTGTCCGCGTCGCAGTCGATGCGCAGCTCGTGCAGCCGCTGTACATGCCCGGAACGCTCGCCCTTGCGCCACAGTTTGGCGCGCGAACGCGACCAGTAGACGGCGCGGCCCTCCTCGATGGTCAGGGCCAGCGCCTGCTCGTTCATCCAGGCCAGCATCAGTACCTCGCCGCTGCGCCAGTCCTGTGCGATGGCCGGTACCAGCCCCTGTTCGTTCCAGTTGATCCGCCGTGTCAGCGCTGTCGTTTCATGCATAACCGTCTTTCCGCCGCAGCGCATTATGGCACACGCCCGCGCGGCTTACCTGTCAAACCTCGTCGCGTGGCCAGGCCAGTATGATCGCCAGCGCCGCCAGTAGCCAGCTCGCCACAGGAGCGTCGCCCAGCAGTTGCCGGGCGCCCGGAATCATCGCCAGCAGGGCGCCGGCCAGCGCCAGCACAGCCAGCAGGTGGCGGCGCTGGCGGCGCAGCGACTTGCGGCGCTCGTGTACCGGGGTGAGAGGCAGGGAAGAGCGGGCGTGCGGGCGGCCCTCGGCAGGGCGCGCCTGCTGCAGGTTATCCAGCACCACGTCCGGCAGCTGCGGTAGCTGCTCCAGCCAGGAGGGTGCGTGTCGCTGCAGGCGCCGCAGCACGGACTGCGGCGAATAGCGCTCGCGCACCCAGTTTTCCAGAAAGGGCTGCGCGGTCTCCCACAGGTTCAGCTCGGGGTAGAGCTGGCGGCCCAGGCCCTCGATATTGAGCAGGGTCTTTTGCAGCAGCACCAGGGAGGGCTGTACCTCCATATTGAAGCGGCTGGCGGTGCGGAACAGGTGGACCAGCAACTGTCCGAAGGAAATTTCGCTGATCGGGCGCTCGAACACCGGTTCGCATACCGCGCGCATGGCGGACTCGAAATCCTGCACCCGGGTCTGCGGCGGCACCCAGCCGCACTCCACGTGCAACTGGGCCACTTCATGGTAGTCGCGGTGAAAAATGCCGAGCAGGTTGCGCGCCAGGTAGTACTGGTCGGCCTCGCTGAGGCTGCCGACAATGGCGCAGTCCACCGCGATGTAGGTGGGGTCGGCGGGGTCGCTGGCGTCGATAAAAATATTGCCCGGGTGCATGTCCGCGTGAAAGAAACTGTCGCGAAACACCTGGGTAAAGAAAATTTCCACGCCGCGCTCGCCCAGCAGCTTCAGGTCGGCGCCCAGCGCGCGCAGGGTCTGCACGTCGGTGACTGGAATGCCCGCGATGCGCTCCATGGTACAGACGCGGTGGGAGGTGAAGTCCCAGTACACCTGCGGAATATAGACCAGCTTGCTGTCTTCGAAATTCCTGCGCAGCTGGCAGGCGTTGGCCGCCTCGCGACCCAGGTCGAGTTCGTCCAGAATCACCAGCTTGTAGTCGGATACCACCTCTACCGGGCGCAGCCGCCGGCCCTCCGGCAGGTACCTGGCAACCAGGCGGGCCAGGGTCAGCATCAGGGCGATATCCTGGCGAATCACCGGCTCGATATCCGGCCGCACCACCTTGACCACGACTTTCTCCCCGCTGTGCAGGGTGGCGTTGTGCACCTGGGCCACAGAGGCCGAGGCCAGCGGCGCGAGGTCGAAACTGGCAAACATCTCACTGAGCGGCCGGCCCAGCGACTGCTCGACAATGGCCACAGCCTGCTCTCCGGGAAACGGCGGTACCTTGTCCTGCAAACGCGCCAGTTCGTCGGCGATATCCGCCGGCAGCAGGTCGCGCCGGGTCGACAGCATCTGACCGAACTTGATAAACACCGGCCCCAGTTCCTCCAGCGCGCGCCGCAGCCGCACCCCCCGGGGCAGGTTCGGGGCGCGGTGCAGTTGCAGAGGCGAGAGGCGCAGCGCGGTGCGCGGCAGGGCGGGCAGGCGCTGGATATCGACCAGTTGGTCCAGGCGGTAGCGGCCGACGATGCGCACTATCCGGGCCAGGCGCGTGATGCGTGACATGGCGGGCCGGCCTCAGCGCCTGAATTGCGCCAGGCGCCGGCGCAGGCGCTGCGCGCGCGACTGCAGGCGCTCCACCCGCATTTCCAGGGACTGCACATCGCGATAAAAATCCTCGAGTTCCAGCCGCGGCGGGCTGAGTCGGGCCTCCTCGTGGATGAACTCTTCCAGTTGCCGGCCCAGGCTGTGCCCAGCCTGACGGCCCCAGCCCAGCGCGCCGCGCAGTATCTGTGCCAGCTGGTGCCCGGCGACATCGCCCAGCGTGTCAACCAGGGGCGCCTCCCAGTCGATATCCAGCCCGGCCAGGGTCTTTTGCAGTTCGATCAGTGCCGCGCTGTCGCCGTCCAGTTGCAGCCGGCCGTTGATCAGGGTGGCGGCCGGGTCGCGGGAGGTGGCCAGCTCGGTAAAATCCGATGCCGCGCCGCGCACGCTGGTGGTGACCGGACCGTCGTAGCGCCCCATCAGGCGCACCCCTTGCGCCGTCGGCTGCAGGTAGATATCCACTGCCGGCGCGCTGCAGTGCAGCGCAAACACGCGCCCGGCCAGTTCCCCAAGTTGCTCGCGGCCGCGCGGCGCCAGCGCCAGCGCGCGGTTGACGGCCGCTTCCAGTGCGGCCAGTACCGCCGTGTGCACGGTGGGGTCGATTGCGCCGCTCACGACTCAGCCCTTGACGCCTTTGTGCAGGGCCACTATACCGCCGGTCATGTTGTGGTACTCGCAGCGGCCGAAGCCGGCGTCTTCCATCATCTCCTTCAATGTCTCCTGGTCGGGGTGCACGCGGATGGACTCCGCCAGGTACTGGTAGCTCTCGCTGTCGTTGGCCACCAGCCGCCCCATCAGCGGCAGCACGTTGAAGGAATAGGCGTCATATGCCCTGCCGAGCAGCTCGTTCTGCGGTTTGGAAAACTCCAGCACCAGCAGGCGGCCGCCGGGTTTGAGTACCCGGTGCATGTCGCGCAGGGCGGCGTCCTTGTCGGTGACGTTGCGCAGACCGAAGGCGATGGTGATGCAGTCGAAGCTGTCGTCGGGAAACGGCAGGCACTGGCCGTCCGCCTGCACGAACTCGATATTGCCCAGCCGCCCGGTATCCAGCAGCTTGTCGCGGCCCACCTGCAGCATGGAGTCGTTGATGTCCGCCAGCACCACGCGCCCGGAGGGGCCCACGATGTCGACAAAGCGCGCCGCCAGATCGCCGGTGCCGCCGGCAATGTCCAGCACCGAATGGCCCACGCGCACTCCGCTCACCTCGATAGTGAACCGCTTCCAGATGCGGTGGATGCCGCCGGACATCAGGTCATTCATCAGGTCGTAGCGCGCCGCCACGGAGTGGAACACGTCGGCGACCAGCCCCGCCTTGGCGTCTTTGTCGACTTCTTTGTAGCCGAAATGCGTCTTCTCTTTTTCGCTCATACGGTTTTCGCTCAGGGGCTCCCTGCCCGGACCACGGTTGACGCGCTATTGTAGCGCGATGCTCGCGCCGGGTCAGGTTAAAGCCCTGCCCAAATTCATCAAAGCAAAAACTAGTGCTCACGTGCGGCCTCATGCACCCGATGGGACTAATACTCCCGACGGTTAAAGCCGACGATCCGCGGGTTCTTGAGCGGCGACTATGGGAAGATCTTCACATTTTGGACCTTGAGACATGGTCAGGCTGGAACGATCTATATAGACTCAAGATAATCGATTACTCCGTGCCGTTGATGAAAATACTTCTCGCTATGTACGGATATATGCGCTCGCCGATATGCCAAGAAGCTGAATTGGAAGAAGTTGTGGTTTTTTTGGGGTTTGGATAGAGAGAGATGGTGTTCTACGAGATGGGTCCGTAGAATTAGTTGTTAGGTGTCACTCATCGCAATTATTCGACATGTCATGGAATGGCGACCTCGGAATAAGACGCCCGCTCCACAGAACTTACAGCGTTTAAAACTCTGTCAACTGCCTTTCGAATTCGAGGCCAACTGGTTGTGCTCAACACCACTATCGCTATTCCTCGATCAGCAAGGTTTTGTTGGTATCTGAGATTCAAATCCGTGGTAAGGAGCAAATCGTAGCCATCAGTCTCCGCAGCCGATAACAGCTCGCCGTTTTCCAGCGTCGACCAGCCTTTCTCGTATGCAGTTCTACATCATGCTCAGCTAATTCGTGCCTTAACGGGGCAGGTGTACCTTGATCGAAGAGAATTCGCACGCTAAGACGCTGAGGCCAGTGCGCTCCGGGCAGCATGTTCCAATACCGAGCGAACTTGCTCCGGTGTTACGCCAGGAAACCACTGGGTGAAATCATCGACATCCGCACCGTCTTCAAGGTTCTCGAAGAGCGCTGCAATTGGTATTCTTGTACCACGGAACAGCCAAGCCCCACTAACCTTGTTCGGATCCTGCTCTATAGCATCGCACGTTGACCAATCAATCATTTCGCTACTCGACTAAATCCCGTAAACTCACAGGTATTGCTATTTCATAGAAATTCAGGTAATGGCCATAATTTTAGCAGCGCGGCACCTAACAAGGCAATGAAGCGGACAAATTTACCGTTAGCCGTTTTGCG
>JAGRIH010000029.1:0-45560 GCA_020443345.1 Halioglobus sp. | reverse complement strand
CGCAAAACGGCTAACGGTAAATTTGCCCCTTATCTCGGCGTTACGGGGCGTGGTAATGCATAGCGCTTGTGGCTCTATTCAAAATTGTTGGTGGTTATTTGAGTAAGGGTATTTATTAGGGCAGTAGGCATGAAGTTCTTTGATTGGCTGTTCCGCGAAAATCTTACCCGAGAAGAGGTCATTGATTTACTTGAAGCAATATTGAATAAAACAATTTCAGATGAAGACTGGGATCAATTCGTTACTGTTCAATTAGTCGATCCTGATCTAGAAAAAGTAAGGTTCCGTGTAGAAGAAATGTGGGTAGAAAACTCTCCATTTATGGTTAAAGGTAGTATTGATCCAACTGACTTAAACTCCAAAGGCGTGGCGGAGATTAAAAGGCTGATAGATTCGATCAGTAATTGAAAATGGAGATGTATTTGCCCCGTAACCAGCACAGGCAGCGGACGTTTGACCGCTCAGGTGAGCTAACAGAGATTGTATTCCGACATGACAAATCTTCTGTCTCAGACAATTCGAATATTGTGGTCTCTGTCAGGCGCACATACATTCTCGTTATCAGCAGCTGCCTTTTATAACCAGAAAACGCTTCCGCGGAAACGTCCCACATCATTATCGTCCGGCATGGCGCCAACTTTTTTGTCCGTGCCCAGACATCGCGCTCCATTAACAAGTCAGGGTTGCGGACGGCGTGACCGCCGCCTCAACCTGAGGCGTTATGTTTTTACAAGGAGTCTGGCCAGATGTTTCTAAGTTCAAACAAAGAAATACTTGAAAAACTCCAAGCGCTCGATGAACAGCAACCAAGATCTGAGCCTATATTGATTGCTGTCGCATTCTGGGGTGAAGGCGCACAAAGGCTGTTAAATCCGAACAAGCGGTACAAAATCATCTGCAATCTTGCTGCTGGCGGAACAAACCCCAAAGTCATTCGTGAAATTATTGGCCTTCAAAATGTGGAAATCATGCATATGCCTGATTTACATGCAAAGGTGGTGGTATGTAAGCAAAAAGCAATCGTTGGTTCGTCAAATTTCTCTTCTGCAGGTCTAGGGCTTCGCGGAGAAGATAGTGTATCTTGGATAGAAGCTGCGTCATTAATTGAATCAAGTGATGCCAAACGATGGTTTAATGCAAACTGGAGTTCCGCGCTCCCGATTAATGAGGAAACACTACTATCTGCTGAGTCTGCCTGGAGCAATCGTACAAAAAAAGATGAAGCCGCTCGCAGAGGAGAAAAAGAGGAGAGAAATGATGCCTATATTCCATTAGTTGCAGAGTCAGAGCTTTTCAAGGCCTCAATTACTGGCGGCAATAAAATTCGAATGGCTGCAAGGCCGATAGAGCTAATCTACTTCGAGACCATAGAGGCTGAAACAAAGCGCAGTGTTTGGGTGCCTGCATATGCGTCTAGCTTAATATGGGTAACTGCGGGTAACAGGATTGCCACCCGAATAGAAGGAAAACCGTATTTCGAAACGGTTGATGATGTTCTAGAGCGCGCGAAGTATCCGAAGACTATTGCAAAGTTGAGAAAATTTATTGAAGTTCTATCGAATCACAAGAAGTCCAGTGAATCAATACAGTATTGGGCGAAACAATGCCTGAACAAAATAAACATAACAAGCGCGTAAACGCCGACGCATATTTCGTTCGGGGATAAAAGGGGACGAATCTATTTTTATCTAAATAGAGCCGTCCCCCTTTGACTCCTGCTAAACTAGGCGTGAACAGACGCTCGGGGAGAAACCGAATTGTGATACTTCCAGTGCGACAGTCACTACTCCAGATTTCTGTTTCGTTTTAGTCCGAAGTGCCTGCTTATTCCAAACGAACCTGTTCTCTCGCTGCTTATAACCAGAAAACGTCTCCGCTGAAACGCCGGACATCTTTTTTGTCCAGCGTGACCCGGACTTACATGCGCGAGCCTAACCATCACGCTCCATTAACAATTACCGGCAGTGCGCCCTGACGAGGCCGGACGCCAAAACCACTACGCGGTTCCGGCGCCGCTGCGGTAGCCGCTATGTTTCCATCAATACTGGCATCAGCCCTAGCTTTTCTACGAGCGGAACGAAGTCCCGATCTTGGAACAACAGAGGAATTTCATTCTCAATACAAAACGTGCCAATGATTACGTCAGTCGTGCTCCTTATTGTAATTCCATTGTTTCGCAGCTTTCGATAGTTGGTTGCACACTTTGTCACCATACTGTGACCAAACATTGCAAACTGTTCGAGTGTGCCTAACTTCGTTTTCGCCGAGCGGTAATCTTTGTCGCTTCTGAATCCTTGTAGGACTTCCAAAAGAATCAAATCACCAATAACCACGGTCCCTTCGACAAGTGCTGCGTCAAGAGTATCCGAATATTTGTTGGCTTTACCATTAAAATAACCAACCCAAATACCGGTATCGACCAGTATCACTTCCTGCCTCGCATTTCGTCTATATCACCTTCCCACTTGAGCTTACCTCTCAACTTTCGTATAGACCGTTGCTTGTTTCTTTGGATAAGCAGTTTAAGGCCCTGTTCTACTGCTTCCTTTTTTGTGTTTAGTCCGGTAGCCTTTAGCGCATCAGCCATGAGCTTGTCATCTATTACAATGTTTGTTCGCATCACACACCTATGTGTATATTTGAAATGAAAATACACATGTTAGCAAGAGATCTGAAACAAGGCAATGAACCGGACAGTCAAAAGTGTCGCGTCTTTTGCTCTCGCAAAACCCGCGCCACCATCGCCTGCCGGTTCTCGCGGCGTTAAGTGTCTTCGTCCTGCCCATGGTGCAATGACGGCCTCGAGGAAAAGTTTGTCCGGAATCTTGGGAGGCACTCAGAACCATGCCCCATTTGTGGAAAACCTTTGCGTGAGTCTTATCCGCAAGTATTGTTCGCCGTACTGCTATCAATGCCTCTGGCAGGCATTATTCTCTTTTTCTCCAAAGTTGTATTTGAGTTAGGTTATTGCATTGGTTCCGTGCTGATAGTGTTAGGTGGTATCGTGATCTGGGTGTATTTGTATAGGTACATACCACGCGTTCATGGTCCTTCAAGAGGCTTCGACGGGAACGACACTTAACAGATAAAGATATGTCGCGCTCCGCCGCGACATTATCGCGTTGTTGAACGAGCACGGTTTTACTTCTTCTTCTATAGCAGATAAATCGAAATGGATATTGGAGTCCTCACCACCGCACAAGGTGGTCAGGTTTTCTTGAATCGAGCGCTGCCCTCGCCCCACTGCAGCGATGACGCGTTAAGCCCTGTGTCATACGTGCACCAGCCGTCCTTCGAACTGCATTGTGACCCTGAAGACTGTTGGGGTGGTCAGCCCGATTACCCTCCCGGTGGGCGGTACCCTATCACCGCCAGTGGGTGCCCACACGACTGGCAGGGAAACACGCATAAATCGCGGACAGAGCACAGTTAATTCTGAGGCATGCGCGCTTTACTTCGGTCAATACGGCAGCATTCAGAGATATACGCATCTGATGTGGTCAAAAACGTAGTCTGTCTCCGTTTATACGCGACAGCCTACGCGTTGATTCGCCTGTCCTTTAACACGGTGTTAGCAGTGTCGTATCTCGGATGACAAAATGCACACAAGCGTGTTATGCTTCCGCACATGAAGATTTACAATTGGAATCCTGGCAAGAACCAGGAACTCATACTCGGAAGAAACGTTTCTTTCGAGGAGGCGATCTTTCACATAGAGCGTGGTGGTTTATTAGATGATATCGCTCATCTAAATGCTTCGGATTATCCCAATCAACGGATATTCACTGTTTGCATTAAAGCATATGTCCACCTTGTACCGTATGTGGAAAGTGAGGATGAGGTATTTTTGAAAACGATCATCCCCAGTAGGAAATTTACCAAACTGTATCTCGATCTTGGAGGTATATCATGAGCAAAGCGAAATTGTCGAAAGAAGAGAAAAAGCTGCTTGAGGCTGTCGAGGCTGGTAAGTTCGAATCTGTTTTAACAGGGGATCGGAAAAAGGAACTGGAGGCAATCGCCGGTAACACGTTCAAAAAAGACAAAAGAATAAATATACGAATCTCCAACAGAGATTTAACCGCTATCCAGTCAAGAGCGTCGGAAGAAGGTATTCCGTACCAGACTTTTGTGTCGAGTATCATACACAAGTATATTTCTGGCTCTCTGCAAGATCTCACAGCCAACAAGCAAGTGCAGCTGGCGCAAAAAACGCGCGGCTGATTTGAGCACTGAAGGGTTCCGACGCATCAACAGTAGGGCCGTTAGGGCAAGTCGCCGGGCGATGAACGAGAACCCAATATGCGGTGGGAAGTATTCAGGTAGTGCAAGCGGATTGGCGCCCGCATTGCCATGATCACAGTTACGGGTTTCGTTCCCATCGCAGCGCGCAACAGGCCGACAGGCACAAACCGCTATCGGCGGGAGGCTATCAGTGGGGCATGGACTGTAACCTGCATGCCTGCTTCGACCGAATCAATCACGATTTGCTGATGATACGGCTGAGGCGGCAATCAGACGATGACGGGCTATTGAAATTAATCGACAGCTATCTGAGAGCGGGAGTTCGGTCCCAGGGGAAGAGGATAGCCAGCGCGCAGGGCGACCCGCCGTGGCCGGTGCTATCCGATATCCTGCAAAACGACCTGGACTGGAAACGGCGCCGGCGCAGCGATTCAAAATATGAATATTGCTGGAGGAAACTGCAGTGACAGAACAACTTTTGTGGGCCACCTGCGGGTTTTCCGTGCTGGCGGCAGTCTTCGCCTTTGTCTCGATGCTGAAAAGCGGCCGCTCGGGCGGCCCGGACAAGCGAGACGTTCAGGGTGAACTGCGCGCCGGGCGCGAAGAGGCGCAGAATTCGGCCAAAGCACTGCGGGAAGAAATATCCGGGCATTTTCAGTCGGCGACTACGTCGCTCACAGGCGCGCTCAACACTATGGGTAACGTGCAGCTTGAACGGTTGGGTGTCATGACCAGTCAGCTCAAGGGTTTTGACACGTCCAACCGTGAGTCGCTGGAAAAGGTCCGCATCACCTTCGATACGAAGGTGAAGGAGTTGCAGGAAGGCAACGAAAACAAGATCGATGAAATGCGCAAAACGCTGACCGAGGGGATGAGGGATGTTGGCACCAGGTTCACCGAGTCTGCTGCACAGCTTGGCAAGGCGCAGAAAGAACAGCTTGAGGGGATGTCAGGCCAGCTCCGGCAGATGAATGACGCCAATCAGGCGTCGATTGACCGCGTGCGTAGGACACTGGATGAACGCGTTGGACAACTGCAGGAAGGCAACGAGAAAAAGTTCACCGAGATTCGAAGCGCGATGGCCGATGGGCTCAAGCAGGCAGGTGAAACCATCGCCAGGTCAACTGACGGCATGGCCAGGGCCCAGCAAGAAAAGCTGGAAGGTGTCGCCAATCAACTAAAGGAACTCAATACCAGCAACCAAGGTGCCATCGATCGCATCCGCACCACGCTGGATGAACGGGTGAAGGAGCTTCAGGTCAATAATGAGAAGAAGCTGGACGAGATGCGTAAGACGGTGGACGAGAAGCTTCACGACACCCTCGAGAAGCGTCTGGGCGAATCCTTCAAATTGGTCAGCGACCGGCTCGATGCCGTGCACAAGGGCCTGGGCGAGATGCAAAACCTGGCCAGTGGTGTGGGTGATTTGAAGCGTGTGCTCACGAACGTGAAGGCCCGCGGCACGTGGGCCGAGGTGCAGTTGGGAGCCATTCTCGATCAGATCCTGACGCCAGACCAATACGACAAGAACGTGTGCGTGAAGCCGGAAACGGCCGAGCGCGTCGAATTTGCGGTGCGACTACCAGGGCCGAAGGACGATCCCAGCAATGTGGTGCACCTGCCGATTGACTCTAAGTTCCCTCAGGAAGATTATGCCCGCCTGCAGGATGCCGCCGACAAGGCAGACTCTGTCGCCGTGCAGGCCGCCACAGATGCACTGTTGCGTGCGGTGAAAGCCTCGGCAAAGGATATTCACGACAAGTATGTCAACCCGCCGGCGACAACGGACTTTGCAATTCTATTTCTGCCCACCGAAGGTTTGTATGCCGAGGTACTGCGTCAGCCGGCTATGGTGGAAGACCTGCAGCAGAACTACCGCGTCGTGGTGGCCGGGCCGACAAACCTCGTCGCTATTCTGAGCAGCTTGCGGGTGGGCTTTCAGACGCTGGCCATCGAGCAGCGCGCTTCCGAAGTATGGCGCGTACTGGCAGCAGTCAAGACCGAATTCGGCAAGTTCGGTGATGTCCTGGCCAAAGTCAAAAAACAGCTCAACACCGCATCGAAGACCATTGACCAGACATCAGTTCGCACACGCGCCATGGAGCGTAAGCTCCGTTCAGTTGAGCAGCTGCCTGGATCAGAATCGCTGGAGATTCTGTCATTGCCGGATCTGGAATCAGGTCCCGCTGATGGGGCTGAGATGGATGAATCGGTGGAGGAGAGCGAATCGTCGTACACAGAGGAGGAGCGATCATGAAGCCGCGGATTAGCATGATTACGTTGGGCGTGAGAAATTTGCAGCGTTCGATCGAGTTCTATGCACGGGGGCTTGGCTTTCCCCGTATGGACTCTCCGCCGGAAGTGGCCTTTTTTACTTTGAACGGCGCATGGTTGGGCTTGTACGGCCGTGACGCGCTAGCGAAAGATGCGCTGATAGACGGAGTCTGCGGAGGCTTTGCAGGGTTCAGTCTGGCGCACAATGTAAGTTCAGAGGATGAGGTTGACCAGGTAATGTCTCTGGCTGTTTCGGCTGGCGCTGTAGTCACGAAGTCCGCCCGCAAGACGGATTGGGGTGGCTATGCAGGCTACTTTACTGACCCTGACGGCTATCTCTGGGAAATCGCACACAATCCATTGTTCTGGGTCGGTCCTTCCGATGAACCTGCATAACCAATCCGCAGCAGTGCGCGGCCGAAGACTACCGGACGCTCTTTTCGTCCCGCCGAGCGCCGCCGACGGCTGTGTGGTCGGCCCCCGGCATCTGGTTGGTTCTGGGGGGCCTCGATGCGCCGCTACGCCTGGATCGCCAACCGACACGGTCTCTGCGCTCGGGAAGCCAATAATCAGCCCGGACCGCCCCGGCATCGCGGTGCAGGCACCGGTGGTTTACAGGTCCAGCTTCACCACCTGCACATCGGGGTCGCGGCTGCCGCCCTCGCGCGACAGCCGGTCCAGGTAGTCCTGCCAGCGCTGCTCGCGCTCCGTGCACAGCTTGTACAGGTAGCCCCAGGAGTAGATGCCGGTGTCGTGGCCGTCGTCAAAGGCGGGCTGCAATGCGTAGTTGCCCACCGCCTTGATCGACTTGATGCCGACGTGCATTTTCCCGGTCTGCAGCACTTCCTGGCCCGGGCCGTGGCCCAGTACCTCGGCGGAGGGGGAGTAAACCCGCAGGTATTCACAGGGCAGGCGGTAGCGCTCGCCTCCAGCGTATTCCAGCTCCAGTTCCCGGGAGCGGGTGTGTAGCTGAATTGCAGTGGGTCTCTGTTCGGTTTCCACGGCACTACCCCGGGCTTTATAAAATGAAGCGGGACAGATCGTCATCCGCGCTGAGGGCCTGCAACTGGGCGTTCACGTAGTCGGCATCCACGCGCAGTGGCCGGTCCTGCAGTCCGGCGTCGGCGGCGTCGAAAGAAGCCTCTTCGAGCAGGCGCTCCATCACGGTGTGCAGGCGCCGAGCGCCAATATTTTCCGTTTTTTCATTGACCTGCCAGGCGATTTCGGCGACGCGGCGCAGGCCCTCGGGAGTGAATTCCACCTGCAGACCCTCAGTCGCCAGCAGTGCCTGGTACTGCTCGGTCAGGGAGGCGCTGGGTTCGGTCAGGATGCGCTCGAAATCCTCCGGGGTCAGGGCGGCCAGCTCCACCCGGATGGGCAGGCGTCCCTGTAATTCGGGAATCAGGTCCGAGGGCTTGGCCAGGTGGAAAGCCCCGGAGGCAATGAACAACACGTGATCGGTTCTGATCATGCCGTACTTGGTGCTGACCGTGGAGCCCTCGATCAGCGGTAGCAGATCGCGCTGCACGCCCTCGCGCGAGACATCTGCGCCGGCGCCCTCGCTGCGCTTGGCCACCTTGTCCAGCTCGTCGATAAACACGATGCCGTTTTGCTCGGCGGCATTTATCGCCTGCTGCTTGAGCTCTTCCTCGTTGATCATCTTGGCGGCCTCTTCGTCGCACAGGGCCTGGAACGCCGCCTTCACCGGCATTTTGCGCGTCTTGCTGTGTTGCCTGGACATATTCGAGAACATGCTCTGCAACTGGCTGGTCATCTCCTCCATGCCCGGCGGCGCCATGATCTCCAGACTGGGCGAGCTGGCACTCACCTCGACCTCGATTTCCTTTTCATCGAGCTCGCCCTCGCGCAATTTCTTGCGCAGCAGTTGCCGGGTGCCGGACGCGGTGTCGGCCTGGGTGTCGCGCGCCGGCGGCAGCAGGACATCCAGGATGCGCTCCTCGGCAGCTTCCTCGGCGCGGAAACGCACGCGGCTCATCTCCTGCTCGCGGTACATTTTTACCGCCACGTCCGCCAGATCGCGCACGATGGATTCCACGTCGCGACCGACATAGCCCACCTCGGTGAACTTGGTGGCCTCCACCTTGACGAAGGGTGCGTTGGCCAGTTTCGCCAGGCGGCGGGCGATTTCGGTTTTACCGACGCCGGTGGGGCCGATCATCAGGATGTTCTTGGGGGATATTTCAGCGCGCAGTTCCTCGGCTAGCTGCATGCGGCGCCAGCGGTTGCGCAGGGCGATGGCCACGGCGCGCTTGGCCTCGTCCTGGCCGATGATGTGTTTGTCGAGTTCGTGAACGATCTCGCGGGGTGTCATATTGGACATCTAGAAATCCAGCTGCTCGATGGTGCGGTTGTGGTTGGTGTAGATGCAGATATCACCGGCGATCCCCAGCCCTTTTTCCACGATACTGCGGGCATCCAGCTCGGTGTTATCGAGCAGCGCGCGGGCCGCCGCTTGGGCAAAGGGGCCGCCCGAACCAATCGCGATCAGGTTGTCCTCCGGCTCGATGACATCGCCGTTGCCGGTGATGATCAAGGAGTGCTCGGCGTCGACTACGGCCAGCAGCGCCTCCAGGCGGCGCAGGGCGCGCTCGGTGCGCCAGGCTTTGGCCAGCTCGACCGCGGCACGCACCAGGTGTCCCTGGTGTTTGTCCAACTGGGCCTCGAACAGTTCGAACAGGGTGAAGGCGTCGGCCGTACCGCCGGCGAAACCGGCCAGGACCTTGTCGCGGTGCAGGCGCCGCACCTTGCGGGCATTGCCTTTCATCACGGTGTTGCCCATGGATACCTGGCCGTCGCCGCCGATGACCACGCTGCTGCCGCGGCGCACCGACAGGATCGTCGTACCTCTGAACTGTTCCACACTGTTTCTCCTGCTGCAGTCTGGCTGATATGGGGTGGGCGGCGCACAATTCAAGTCGCGCGGTGCGTTTTCAGCGATTGTCCCTTTGCAGCAGGAGGGTGTCGATGCCCTGCCCGGCGGTCAGGCTGCGCGCCCGCGACATCGCCGCACGGCTGTCAAAAGGCCCCAGATAGACGCGATACCAGCGACCGTTGTCGCCGCTGGCTTCCTTTATACGGGGCTCCAGGCCGAGCAGCAGCAGCTCCGCCCGGCGGCGGTCCGCATCGTCGCGCTGCCGGAAAGAGCCCGCCTGCAGGTACAGCTCGGCTGCGGGTGCCGCCGAGGGCTGCGGGGCTGCGGCGGCGGCCGAATCGGTTTCGACCTCGATCGACTGCTGCGGCAGCATGGTGTAGAAATCGAAGCGGGGCCGGGGTGGCGGCACGGCTTCGTGCGCCTGTGGCGGAGCTTCGTGCGCGGTGTCGCCCGGCGCGGACAGGGTGCCCAGATAGACCAGAAAGCTGAGAAAAATGCCCGACAGCAGCCCGGCAACGTACCAGCGCCAGCCGCCGGTGGCCCGCGTTGCCGGCCGGCGCCGGCTGGCGTTTCCGCCCCGGGTGCGCGCCGGACGGTTTCTGCCGCCAGCGCCCTGCCGCCGCTTGGCAAAATCCCGCGCCATGACCATCTACATGGCCTCGGGCGCCGAGACGCCCAGCAATTCCAGCCCGTTGGCGATAACCTGTTTCACGGCTTCGCTCAGGGCCACGCGGGCGTCGCGCAGCGGCTGCTCGTCCACCAGTATCTTGTGCGCGTTGTACCAGGTGTGAAACTCTCCGGCCAGCTCGCGCAGGTAGGTGGCGACCAGGTGCGGCTCGGCGCTGCGGGCGGCGAGCGCCACCGCTTCCGGGTACTGGTCCAGCCGACGCAATAGCACCCTTTCGTGCTCCCGGGTGAGCTGATCCAGGTGTTGCAGGCCGCTCTCGGCGCGCCATGTCCAGTCGTTGTCCGCCAGCTTGCGCAGCACGCTGCAGGCGCGCGCGTGGGCGTACTGGATGTAATAGACGGGGTTGTCATTGCTCTGCGACAGAGCCAGGTCGATATCGAAGGTCAACTGTGAGCTGGGCGCGCGCGCCGCCAGGAAATAGCGGGTGGCGTCCCGACCGACCTCGTCGATCAGCTCGCGCAGGGTCACGTAACTGCCGGCGCGCTTGGACAGTTTGACTTCCTGCCCGTGGCGCATGACGGTTACCATCTGGTGCAGGACGTAGTCGGGCCAGCCCTGCGGAATACCGTATTCCAGCGCCTGCAGACCCGCGCGGACCCGGGTCACGGTGCTGTGGTGGTCCGCACCCTGCTCGTTGATAACGCGCTCAAAGCCACGCCGCCACTTGTTCAGGTGGTAGGCCACGTCGGGGAGAAAGTAGGTGTAGCCGCCCCCGCGTTTGCGCATCACCCGGTCCTTGTCGTCGCCGAAGCTGGTGGTGCGCAGCCACAGGGCGCCGTCGCGCTCGTAGGTGTGTCCGCGATCCACCAGGCGCTGTACGGCGGCTTCCACCTCGCCGTTGTCATACAGAGATGACTCCAGGAAGTAGCGATCGAACTCGACGGCAAAGGCCCGCAGATCGAGGTCCTGTTCCCGGCGCAGGTAGGCCACGGCAAAGTTGCGGATCGCGTCGAGGTCGTCGCGCTCGCCGGCTGCCGTGACGTGGCGGTCCTGCGCATCCACGGTATCGCCGCGCAGGTAGGCCCGTGCCAGCTCCGCGATATAGTCGCCGCGGTAGCCATCCGCGGGCCACTGGGGGTGGTCCGGCTCCAGACCGCGGCAGCGCGCCTGTACTGACAGCGCGAGATTGGTGATCTGCGCGCCGGCATCGTTGTAATAGAACTCGCTGGCAACCCGCCAGCCGGTGGCGCGCAACAGGCGGCAGATGCTGTCGCCCAGCGCCGCGCCGCGACCGTGCCCGACATGCAGCGGGCCGGTGGGGTTGGCGGAGACGAACTCCACCTGTACCGCTCGCCCGCCCCCCTCATCGCAGGTGCCGAAGCGTTGGCCCTGCTCAAAAATCCGGTGTATGACGGCGTGGGTGCTGCGTTCAGACAGGAAAAAATTGATAAAGCCGGGGCCGGCGATCTCGGTGCGCGCCACCAGCTCCGACGGGGGCAGTGACGCGCAAACCAGCGCGGCCAGCTCGCGCGGGCTGCGGCGGGCGGGCTTGGCCAGGGTGAGCGCGATATTGCTGGCCAGGTCTCCGTGGGCAGGGTCGCGGGTGCGGTCGATCTGTACCTGCGGCGCCGTGTCCGGGGGCAGTTGCCCCTGCTCGATCAGATGTGCCAGTGCCTGCTGAATAAGCCGGGAGAGTTCTTCCTTCATGGCCGGGAGTCATACCTGGGTTGCTTCAGTGGGTGGCGCGGCCGGTGCGGCAGCGGGCGCCATCTTAGCATTTTATTACCTTGCTGTGGCCAGACAGTGGCCGGCTCTTGCAGCGGCTAAAAGACATCCAGCGGATCGACATCGATCGACCACTTCAGACCGTGACGCAGCGGCAGACCCGCGGCGATGTCGACCAACAGAGCGGCGGCGACCCGGGCCGCACGGCGGCTGTCGGCGGTGAGCAGCAACTGGCAGCGGAACAGGCCCGCGCGCCGCTGCATGGGCGAGGGCAGTGGTCCGATCAATGCGCTGCCCTGGGGCAGTTGCGGCGCCGCCGCATCGTGCAGTCGTTGCAGGAACACCTCCCCGGTCGCGGCCTTCGGGCAGTCCGTCCTGAACATGACCAGTTGCCCCGCCGGCGGCATCCCCACTGCCTGGCGCCGCGCGAGCATATCCCGCGCCTGTGCGGCGTAGCTGTGGTGCAGCATGGCCTGCAGCGCGGGGTGGTCCGGGTAGTGTGTCTGCAGCAGGACGGTGCCGCAGTCTCCGACACGTCCCGCCCTCCCCGCCACCTGGGTGAGCAGCTGTGCCATGCGTTCTTCGCCGCGAAAATCGGCGCTGAACAATAGGGCGTCCGTGTCGATAACGCCCACCAGATTGACGCCGGGAAAATGGTGGCCCTTGGTCAGCATCTGCGTGCCGAGCAGGATGCAGGGACTGCCCTCGTTGACCCGGGCGACCAGCGCGGGCATTGCCGCACGCCCCTGCATGGCGTCGCTGTCCACCCGGAAGACGGGCCACTGCCTGAAGTGTTGCCGCAGGAAGTCCTCGGTCTGCTCGGTGCCCAGGCCGCTGGCCAGCAGCGCATCGCTGTGACACCCCGGACACCGGCGCGCCAGGGGCCGGGCGGCGCCGCAGTGGTGACAGCGCAGGCGCCGCCGCTGGCGGTGGACAGTGAGGCGCGCGTCGCAGTCCTCGCACTCGGCCACCCAGCCGCAGTCGTGGCAGCGCAGGGTGGGCGCGTAGCCGCGGCGATTGAGGAACAACAGCACCTGATGGCCCACCTGCAGGCTGTCCCGGACCGCCTCGATGAGGGCCGGGCAAAGTCCGGCTCGCAGGGGCAGCCGCCGCACGTCCAGGGCCTTGATCTGCGGCAACTTGCCCGTCCCGGCGCGCCGGGTCAGGCGGTGGTGGTGGTAGCGGCCGGTCAGCGCGTTATACATGCTTTCCAGCGACGGAGTGGCACTCCCCAGGAGCACCGGGCACTGCTCCAGGTGGGCGCGCTTGACGGCCACGTCGCGGGCCGAATAGCGGAAACCGTCCTGCTGCTTGTAGGCGCTGTCGTGCTCCTCGTCCACGATGATCAGGCCCAGCCGCGGCAGCGGGGTAAACACCGCCGAGCGCGTGCCGATCACCACCCGTGCGCGGCCCTCGCGCGCAGCCTCCCAGGTGCGGTAGCGCTGGGCATCACCGAGAGCGGAATGCAGCGCCGCGACCGGCGCGTCGAGGCGCCGCCGGAAGCGCTCGAGCGTCTGCGGGGTGAGTCCAATTTCCGGAATCAGCACCAGCGCCTGCCCGCCGCGCGCCAGGCAGTCCGCGATCAGTTGCAGGTAGACTTCGGTCTTGCCGCTCCCGGTAACCCCCTCCAGCAGGTGGGCGCTGAATCCCGGCCGCTGTCGCAGCACTGCGGCGACGGCTGCGGCCTGTTCCGGGTTGAGTGTCAGTTCCGGATCGGCGCCGCTGTCAGCTGCCCGAGCTGTGGCAGCGATGCGGGCGGCTTCGATCAGGCCCTTGTCCCGCAGGTTGCGCAGCACCGCAGCAGTCACGCCCTGCCGGTCAAATTCCGCGGCGGTTACAGCGCATTCGCGCTGCAACATGGCCAGGGCCAGGGCCTGGCGCGGCGCGCGCGCCAGTGCGCCATCAGGTAATCCCATACCCCGGGTGGTGAGCCGCCAGCCCGGCTCGCCCGCGGGCAGTTGCGCCCCGCCCGCGCGCAGGCGCCGGGGAAACACGGCGCCCAGTACTTCCCCCACCGGGTGGTGGTAGTAGGCGGCCGCCCACAGGCACAACTGCAGCAGCGCGGGATCGATCAGCGGCGCGCTGTCCAGCACCTCCAGCGCCCGCCTGAGCGAGCCGGCGGGCAGGTCGCTGTGCGGCTGCACGCAGATCAGGTAGCCGGTCACTTCGCGCCGCCCGAAGGGCACGCGCAGGCGCACGCCCGGTTGCAGCGCGGCCGCATCCTCCGCGCTCAGGTCGGCGGGAGGGAGGTAGTCAAACTGGCGTCGCAGGGGCGAGGGAATCGCCAGGCGAAGTACGGACATTGCGCCTCTTGTGGGTTTGAAATGCTGTTGCTAATCGCGCCGCGTCTGGTAAGATGCGCGCCTGTTTTTAGCAGGTGCGGTGCCCGACAGTGATCGGGTGGCGGCGCCGATGACGAGGAAGCTTACCATGAAAGCAGACATTCATCCCAAGTACGAGGCGATGACCGCAACCTGTAGCTGCGGCAACCAGGTGACGACGCGCTCGACCCTGTGCCAGGACCTGCACATCGACGTGTGCTCCAATTGCCACCCGTTCTTTACCGGCAAGCAAAAAATCGTCGACAGCGGCGGTCGCGTGGACCGCTTCAACCGGCGCTTTGGAGCACGCGCGACGAAACGCTAGTCCCGCTGCGCAGTGCCGCAGGCCAGCGAGAGCGCCGGATTCCACCCGAACCGGCGCTTTTTTGTTTCCGCCGTTGCTGGGGGCGCTGCTGCAACCTGGCCACCGCGCGATGCTGCGCACCGCGGCACGGGGATTTGGCGCCCCCACAGGTCCGGTCCAGGTCTTGTTAGTGCGCAGTCTTTTATATATCCTCAGCGCCCCCTTCGCGCAGGTGACTTCCCATGAGCACGGACTTCAGACAGGCCGCCCTGGACTATCACGCACAGCCCACACCGGGAAAAATCAGCGTGGCACTGACCAAGCCGGCGGAGACCCAATTGGACCTGGCGCTGGCCTACAGTCCGGGCGTGGCGGAGCCCTGTCGTGAAATCGCCCGGGAGCCCGACCTGGCCTATCGCTATACCGGTAAGGGCAACCTGGTGGCGGTGATCAGTAACGGTACCGCGGTGCTCGGCCTGGGAAACCTGGGCGCCCTGGCCGGCAAGCCGGTGATGGAGGGCAAGGCCCTGTTGTTCAAGCGGTTCGCGGGCATCAATGCCGTCGACGTCGAGGTCGACACGGAAAACCCCGAGGAATTCATCAACACCGTGCGCCTCATCGCCGACACGTTCGGGGGTATCAACCTGGAGGATATCAAGGCGCCCGAGTGTTTCGATATCGAGACACAACTCATCGAGCGGTGCGATGTTCCGGTGTTCCACGATGACCAGCACGGCACCGCGATCGTGACCGCGGCCGGTATGCTCAACGCGCTGGAAATTCAGGGCAAGCGGCTGGAAGACGCGGTCATCGTGTGCCTGGGGGCGGGCGCCGCAGCCATTGCCTGTATGCGTCTGCTGGTCAGTCTGGGCGCGCGGCGCGAACACCTGTATATGCTGGATCGCCGCGGGGTGATTTACGCAGGGCGCGAGGGCATCAATGCCTACAAGGAGGAGTTTGCCAACCGCACCGACAAGCGCAGCCTGTCCGATGCGATCAGCGGCGCCGATGTCTTCGTGGGTTTGTCCGGAGCCGACCTGCTCAGTACCCAGATGCTGTTGTCGATGGCCGACCGGCCAGTGGTGTTTGCCTGTTCCAACCCCGACCCTGAAATCAAACCCGAGGTGGCGCTGGCGGCGCGCGATGATGTGATTATCGCCACCGGGCGCTCGGATTACCCCAACCAGGTGAACAATGTCCTGGGTTTTCCGTTTATCTTTCGCGGTGCGCTGGATGTGCGCGCTTCATGCATTAACGAAGCGATGAAAATCGCCGCGGTACAGGCGCTCAGCGAGCTGGCGCACGAGCCGGTCCCGGACGAGGTACTGGCTGCCTGCGGGCTGGACGCGCTGAGTTTCGGACCGCAGTACATCATACCCAAACCGATGGACAACCGCCTGCTCGGGGCAATCGCCACCGCCGTGGCCCGCGCCGCAGTGGACAGCGGCGTGGCCCGCCTGCCCTATCCTCAGGATTACTGCCCGACCCTGTGACAGCACAGGCCACCGCAGCCTGATCAAAGCGCCACCGGGCGTCTTCAAAAATCGTGGTGTCCGCACACCGGCGCGGCAGCGGCGCGCGCAGCGCAGGAGTCCACGCGGCAACAGGTGACTGACCGGGCACGGCTGTGCGCCGCCGGGACGTAAACAGCGCATTGTCAAAACCCTAAAAAATTTCCCTCACCAGGTCGTCCGCCTTGCGTCCACCGGCGCCCGGGCCGCTGTTTGCCGCGCCCTGCTGTGGTACGTACTCCTGCCGGAAGTACTCGAAAATCGCATTGGGCTGTTCCGCGCGGGCCAGCAGACCGGTATCCGGGTCGATCCTGACATTGACGATGCCCGCGGGTAACGGGCGTTTTCTCGGCGGGCTGTCGCGCAGCGCCGCGCGCATGAAATCGATCCAGATGGGCAGCGCCGCGGTGCCGCCAAACTCCCTGCGCCCCAGCGGCGTGTAATTGTCAAAACCCACCCATGCGGAGGTCACGACATCACCGTTGTAGCCCGAGAACCAGGCGTCCATGGGACCGTTGGTCGTCCCCGTCTTGCCGGCGATATCGGTCCGCTCCAGAGCCAGTGCGCGGCGCCCGGTACCGCGTTTGATCACATCCTTGAGGATGCTGTCGATAATGAAGGCGACGCGCTCGTCCATCACCCGCGGCGCCGCGGGCGGGCGGGCGGCGGCCGCCTCTGACGCGGCGAGAATCTGTTCCATGCTCAGCTCGCGCTCGGACGCCGCGGCAGGGGCGTCGCCGGCGCAGTCGCGACACACGGTCAGAGGGCTGGCCTGGTACACGGTCTCACCCGCCAGGTTGTCGATACGCTGGATCAGGTAGGGCTCGACCCGGTAGCCGCCGTTGGCCAGCATGGCGTAGCCGGTGGCCAGTTGCAGCGGGCTCAGCGCCTGCGTGCCCAGCGCCAGCGACAGGTCGCGCGGAAACTGTGCGGTATCGAAGCCGTAGCGCTGCGCGGCGTCGAGCAGTTTTGCGATGCCCATTTGCTGCAGCAGGCGAATGGATACCAGGTTGCGCGATTTGGTCAGTGCCCAGCGCAGCCGCGTAGGCCCGTAGAACCTGCCGCCCTCGTTCTCCGGCCGCCAGATATCCTCCAGGGAACTGTCCTGCAGTACGACCGGGGCATCGTTGATGATGCTGGCGGCGGTGAATCCAGATTCCAGCGCCGCCGCATAGAGAAAGGGTTTGAAACTCGACCCCGGCTGCCGCTGGGCCTGGGTGGCGCGGTTGAACTTGCTGAGCTCAAAGCCCATGCCGCCGACGATACTGATGATGGCCCCGTCGTCCGGCCGCAGAGCCACCAACGCCGCCTGGGCAGCCGGCACCTGAGCGAGCCGCCACTGTCCTTCGCCGTGCCGCCGCAGGCGTATCAGGTCGCCCCTGGCCAGCACGTCTGCTGGCGTTCGCGGTGCGCGCCCCACGGCGTTTTCGCTGCGGTAGGGTGCCGCCTCGCTGATACCCTCCTCCCAGCCCAGTGCGCGGTAGCTGCCGTCCGCCAGCAGGAGCTTTACGCCGGTCTCCTCTACCGCCGTTACCACGGCCGGCTGCAGCCCGGCAACCACCGGGGTTTCCGCCAGGCTCGCCAGCCACTGCGCGGTCGAATCGGTACCGGGCTGTGCAGGCATCTGTCTTTCTGGCCCGCGATAGCCGTGGCGCTCATCGTAGGTTAGCAGGCCGTTGACCACTGCATCGCGCGCCACCTGCTGCAACTGGCTGTCGATGGTGGTGTATACCCGGTAGCCGTCGTTGTATGCCCCCATGCCGTAGCGTTGCAGCATTTCCTGGCGGACCATTTCGGCCGCGTAGTGCGCGGTGAAATTATATTGTGCGCCGTGATGCTGCGCGGTGACGGGGCGGGCTAGCGCAGCGGCGTGCGCCTCGCGGCTGATATAACCCAGGGCCAGCATGCGGCCCAGGATCCAGTTGCGGCGCTGCAGCGCCGCCTGCGGTCGGGTGATCGGGTTGTCGCGCGACGGCGCCTTGGGCAGGCCGGCCAGCATGGCATGCTGTGCCAGGTCCAGTTCGCCGATGCTCTTGCCGTAGTAGACCTCTGCGGCCGCTTCAAAGCCGTAGGCGCGGTGGCCCAGGAAGATGCGATTGAAATACAGCTCGAAAATTACCTGTTTATCCAGGGCGCGCTCGATTTCAATGGCCAGCAGAATCTCGTTGAACTTGCGCATGAAGGTGCGTTCGAGGCTCAGGAAGTAGTTGCGCGCCACCTGCATGGTCAGGGTGCTGCCTCCGGAGACCTTTTCGCCGGTCAGTACCAGTTCGGACACGGCGCGCAGCAGGCCGCCAATATCGATGCCGCGGTGTTCAAAGAAACGGTCGTCTTCGGCCGCCAGCAGTGCCTGGATGAACTGTTCGGGAATCGCTTCGAACGGCAGCGGTGTGCGTTTCTGCTCGCCAAACTGGCCGATCAACTGACCATCGCTCGTGTAGACCGCCATCGGCGTCTGCAACTTCACGTCGCGCAGGGTCTCGACATCGGGCAGATTGGGGCTGAGATAGAGGTAGACGCCCGCCAGCAGCCACAGTCCGGCGAAAAATCCCAACAGGGAAATGCGTAGCAAAAATCGTAGGAAGTTCATTTATCCCTTTACAATACAGAGGCTTGTATTACTGTAGTAAGGAGCCGGGGATGGAGGGGGAAGCCGGCGGCACATTTGGTAATTATAAGCTTTTTTGGGGTTTTGATATATTTGGGACTGTGTTATACCTAATAATTAATGTATCAGTGTATAAAAATATCCTAAGTTAGTGATACTGATAGGGAAAAAAGTTGCTCGGACTAATAGGGAAAAGAAAGGCGACGCCGGTTCTGGGGCTCGATATCAGTTCAACGACAGTGAAGCTGCTGGAGTTGAGTTACACAGGGGATCGCTACCGCGTCGAGAGCTACGCGGTGAGTTCGCTGCCGCAGGACGCCGTCATCGAGAAAAACGTCAACGATGTGGACGGCGTTGCGCACGCTATTCGCAGCGTCGTGGCGCAGTCCAAGACCAAGCTGAAAACGGTCGCCGCGGCGGTCGCCGGTTCGTCTGTCATCACCAAGATGATCGACATGCCGCAGGGCCTGAGTGATGATGACATGGAGACGCAGCTCACCCTGGAGGCGGATCAGTACATCCCCTACCCGCTCGAGGAAGTCGCCATCGATTTCGAGGTGCAGGGCCCCTCGGCAGACCGCGACAAGCAGGTAGAGGTGCTGCTGGCGGCCTGCCGGCGGGAGACCATCGATGCCCGGGTGGACGCCATCGAGGGCGCTGAAATGCATGCCAAAATCATGGACGTGGAAGCCTACGCCATGGAGCGCGCTTTCGGCCTGCTCCAGCACCAACTGGCTCTGGATGCGGAAAGCACGGTTGCAGTGGTGGATATCGGGGCTACCATGACCACCCTGAGCGTGCTCAACAGCGGGCACACGATTTATACCCGGGAACAGCTCTTCGGCGGCAAACAACTGACCGACGAGATCATGCGGCGCTATGGCCTGCCGCTCGAAGAGGCCGGTCTGGCCAAGAAGCAGGGCGGTCTGCCCGACGACTACGAGCCGGAGGTGCTGGAACCCTTCAAGGATGCCGTGGTACAGCAGGTGGCGCGCTCGCTGCAGTTTTTTTTCTCGTCGAGCCGGTTCAACGATGTGGACCATATCATTCTCGCCGGCGGCGTCTCCTCCATGGAGGGGCTGTCCGATCTGGTGCAGGAGAAGCTCGGCACGCCCACCTCGGTGGCCAACCCCTTTGCCGAGATGTCTATCTCGCCGCGGGTCAACGCGGTGGCACTGAGCAGCGACGCGCCGGCGATGATGATCGCCTGCGGCCTGGCCCTACGGAGTTTTGACTGATGGCGCAGATCAACTTACTGCCGTGGCGGGAGGAGCGCCGCCAGGAGCTGAAGCGGCAGTTCCTGGTCACGCTGGGTCTGGTCGTCGCGCTGGGCGCCGGTCTGGTCATCCTGGGAGACCGTATCGTCACCGAGCAGATCGAGAATCAGACTGCGCGCAATCAGTACCTGACGAGCAACATCAAGGAGCTGGACAAGCAGGTCGCGGAGATTCGCGAACTGGAGAAGCGCCGCAACCAGTTGCTGGAGCGCATGCAGGTGATCCAGGAACTGCAGGGCAACCGGCCGATCATCGTCCGGGTGCTGGACCAGCTGGTGCGCACCGTACCTGACGGCGTGTTTTACACGGCGCTCAGCACCAAGGGCAAAACTATTTCCATCACCGGCATCGCCGAGTCCAACAACCGCGTTTCCAGCCTGATGCGCCGGCTCGATGCGTCGGCCTGGCTGGCCGAACCCAATCTGGACAAGGTGCGGGCGGCGCCGCAGTTCGGCGATCAGGCGACCACCTTCAACCTGACGGTCAAGGTAAAGGCCCCCGCGTCCGAAGACGAGTCCGGGGAGGGATGATCGATGGCATTTGAAGACAACATACGCGCCCTGCGCGAATTCGAGCTCAGTGACCTCGACTTTGACAACGTCGGCTCCTGGCCCGCGGCTATCAAGGTGCTGATCTGGGTCTTCCTGTTAGTGGCGGTGCTGGCGGGCGGTTATTACTACCACATCAAGGGCCTGCAGGAGCAACTGGCGCAGGTCCAGGCAAAGGAGGACAAGCTCAAGAAGGACTTTGAAAAGAAAGCCTTTCAGGCCGCCAACCTGGATGCCTATCGACAGCAGATGGCGGAGATGGAAGAGTCCTTCGGCGCGCTGGTCAGCCAGTTGCCCAGCGACACCGAGGTGCCCGGCCTGCTGGAGGACATCACCAACAAGGGGCTGCTCAATGGCCTGAGTATCGCCAGTATCGACCTGCAGAAAGAAAAAGCGCGTGAGTTTTATGTGGAGCTGCCGATCGCCATTTCCGCGGCGGGCTCCTACCATGACCTGGGCGCATTTATCAGCGGGATGGCGGGCCTGCCACGTATCGTCACGCTGCACGATTTCAGTATTTCGGCAAAGGGCGGCGATGCCAACAAACTGCAGATGAATATCGTGGCCAAGACCTACCGCTACAAGGATGGAGACGCATGATGACGGGCAGCTTCCACGGCAGGTTTGCCCTGCTGGCGCTGGTGATCGTCTCACTGAGCGCTTGTAGCGGACGGGATTTCTCCGATCTGGACGCCTTTATGGTGGAAAAGCGCGCGCGCCCCGGCGGCATCATCGCACCGATACCGACGTTCAAGGCCTACGAGGCATTCTCCTACAGCGCAACGGCCCTGCGCAGTCCCTTCGACCGCCCTATCGAAGTGCGCGAAATCGCTCAGCTGCAGGCGATCAGTGCCATCCGTCCCGATGAATCCCGGGCCAAAGAGTTCCTGGAACAGTTTACTTTCGATTCACTGCGTATGGTGGGTACCCTGGAGCGGGGCAAGGAGGACTGGACCTTGATAAAGGATCCCGAGGGCGGGGTGCACCGGGTGTCGGTGGGGAACTATCTGGGCCGCCACCACGGCAAGATCGTGGAGATGACAGATACCTATGTGGCGGTGGTGGAGATTGTGAGTGACGGCTCCGAGGACGGGTGGGTCGAACGCCCGCGTACCATCAAATTAAGCGGCATGTAAGCCAAGATCATGGGCGATTGCCATGTCAAATAGAAAACAAAATCCGGGGACGAAGGCCGTGGGGAAAGAAATTGAGAGCTTGGGTAACTGGTTGCGCCTGACGAGTGCCGGCCTGGCGTTGAGCCTGCTGGCGACAGCGGTAAAGGCAGCGCCTGCCATAACCGATATCGAGTTCAGCTCCCGACCGGGCAGCAAGTTCGAGGTGCGCCTGGATTTTAACGAGACGCCGCCCGATATCAAGGCTTACACGATCGAAAAACCCGCGCGAATCGCCATCGATTTTCCCGACACGACCAGCTCTTTGGAGCGCAAGCGCTATTCGCTGCCCTACGGCAACGCCACCGGTGTGGTGGTACTGGAGGCGGGCGACCGCACCCGCATGGTGGTAAACCTGGTCAAGATGGTGCCCTATGAAACGCGGGTGGATGGCAACAGCCTGTACCTGGTGGTGGGACAGGACAGCAGCAACGATTACGTGAAACAGACGGCGGATCCCAACCAGGTGCCGGTTCGCGCCAAGGCGGTGACCGAGGTCAATTCCGAGATCAGCGATCTGCAGTTTCAGCGTACCGGTGATGGCGAGGGCCGCCTGACCCTGCAGCTCACCAACCCCTCGGTGGACGTCAATGTGTTCAGCGAGGCCGGCGACATCAAAGTGCAGTTCCTCGAAACGACGGTTCCCGAGCGGCTGATGCGCCGCTACGACGTCACCGATTTTGCCACGCCGGTCCAGAGCGTGGCGGTCAATACCACGGAGCGCGGCGCCACCCTGACCCTCAAGACCATCGGGGACTACGACTACCTTGCTTACCAGACCAACAACGAGTACGTACTGAGCGTCAAACCCCTGAGTAAGAAGGAGGTCGAGCGACGCCGCAACGAGTTTTCCTACGTGGGTGACCGGATATCCCTGAACTTCCAGGACATCGAGGTGCGCGCAGTCCTGCAGTTGATCGCGGACTTCACCGAGTTGAACCTGGTGGCCAGCGATACGGTAAGCGGCCGTATCACCCTGCGTCTGCAGAACGTGCCCTGGGACCAGGCGCTGGAGCTGGTGCTGAAAACCAAGGGTCTGGACAAGCGCCAGGTGGGCAATGTCCTGATGGTCGCGCCGGCCGCGGAGATCGCGGAGCGCGAGCGCCAGCAGATCGAGGCCAACAAGCAGATCGCCGAACTGGCGCCGCTGCAGTCGGAGTTTGTGCGCATCCGCTACGCCAAAGCGGGCGACCTGGTGTCGCTGTTCAAGGCGGGCGCGGAGGACGGCGGCAGCCTGGTGTCGCCGCGCGGTTCGGTCATCGTGGACCCGCGCACCAACTCCCTTATCCTCACTGACACCGCGGCCAAGCTGGCGGAAATTCGCGATCTGATCGAACTGGTGGATATTCCCGTGCGCCAGGTGATGATCGAGGCGCGTATCGTCATTGCCCAGTCCGACCTGACCAAGAACCTGGGTATCCAGTGGGGCGGCGGCTACCTGAACCCCGATGCCAACGGCGACGTGGTTTCCGTGTCCGGCGACACGGCCAATGTGGTGGGTCTGAACAATTCGGTGATCAACGGCACCCAGCCCAGCGTCAGCTACCCCGGTGCGCTGCTGGTGGACCTGGGCGTGGCCAGCAACAGCGGTTTCGCCGTGGGTTTCACCAGTGACGATCTGTTCCTGACCGCGGAGCTGTCGGCGCTGGAAGCGGCCGGCGAGGGCGAGGTGGTGTCGCAGCCCAAGGTGATTACCGGTGACAAGCAGCAGGCCAACATCAAGTCCGGTACCGAGATACCCTACCAGGAGTCCTCCTCCAGCGGCGAGACGACCACCTCCTTCAAGGATGCGGTACTGGAGCTGGACGTGACGCCCAATATCACCCCGGATGACCGCATTTTGCTGGATCTGCAGATCAACCAGGACTCTGTCGGCGATCTGGTACCCAGTGGCCGGGGCGGCTTCATCCCCTCCATCGACACCACTGAGCTCAATACCCAGGTGCTGGTGGGCAATGGCGAGACCGTGGTGCTGGGCGGCGTGTTCCGCACCGAGGACATCAACACCATCAACAAGGTGCCGTTTTTCGGTGATATTCCCTACATCGGCGCATTTTTCCGCAGCGAGACCAGGTCCAAGACCAAGACTGAAACGCTGATTTTCATTACACCGCGGATCCTGGCCGACACCCTGCTCGATTAGGGTTCGATCGCCGTAGATGCCCGCCCTGCACAGAGTGTTTCTGGTCGGCCCCATGGGGGCCGGCAAGAGCACCATTGGCAAGTACCTGGCGCAGCATCTCAAGCTGCGTTTCGCCGATACCGATGCCGAAATCGAGGCGCGCACCGGCGCCGACATCCCCTGGATATTCGATGTCGAGGGCGAGGAGGGATTTCGCGACCGGGAGCAGTTGGTGGTGGAGGAAATGACGCTGTGGGATGGCGTGGTGCTCGCCACGGGGGGCGGCGCGATCCTGCGCCCGGAGAATCGCCGGGCGCTGGCGAGCCGGGGCTTCGTGGTCTACCTCTATGCAACGGTGCAGGAGCAGGTGCGCCGCACCCGGCGCGACCGGCGCCGGCCGCTGCTGCAGAAGGGCGACCCGGAACAGGTGCTGCGCCAGTTGATGGCGGTCCGCGATCCCCTGTACCGGGAAATTGCAGACCACATCATCGAAACCGACCGTTGCAGCCCACGTTCCGTTGCCCAGCGACTGGTGAGCGAGCTACAGGAGCACTAGGAACCCGCTGCGCAGGTGCAGCGCTTCCTGCCACGCAATCAGAAACTGCCGTACAATACGATGCCGGCGGGCCGACGCGGCGCGACCGCGATTGCAGTTCACCAAACCCGAGGAAAACCCGTGTCTCTGCTTATGCACACCCTGCATGTCGATCTGGGAGAGCGCAGCTACCCGGTCTACATTGGCCGCGACCTGCTGGCCGATCCGGCGTTTCTGGCGCGGCATGTCGCCGGGTCCCAGGCGGTGATCGTGAGCAACGACACCGTGGCGCCGCTCTATATGGAGCCGGTCAGGGCGGCCCTGGGGGACGGGCGCCGGGTCACCGAGGTGATCCTGCCCGATGGCGAGCAGTTCAAGACCCTGCAGACACTGGAGCGTATCTTTGACCGCGTGATGCGCGACAACCACGACCGCACCACCACCTTCGTCGCCCTCGGCGGCGGCGTGGTCGGGGACGTCGCGGGTTTTGCCGCGGCCTGCTACCAGCGCGGGGTCAACCTGGTGCAGGTGCCGACCACGCTGCTGGCGCAGGTCGATTCGTCGGTGGGCGGCAAGACCGCGGTAAACCACCCGCTGGGCAAGAACATGATCGGGGCCTTCTACCAGCCGCGCGCCGTGCTTATCGATACCAACACGCTGCAGACACTGCCGGACCGCGAGCTGCGTGCGGGGCTGGCGGAAGTACTGAAGTACGGTCTGATCGCGGATGAGCCGTTTTATCGCTGGCTGCAGGCACAGATGCCGCGGCTGCTGGCGCGCGAGGAGGCGGCGCTGGCAGAGGCGATCGAGCGCAGCTGTAACAACAAGGCACAGGTGGTGGCGGCTGATGAGCGCGAGAGCGGGCTGCGCGCCATTCTCAACCTGGGGCACACGTTCGGTCACGCGATTGAAACGGCGCAGGGTTACGGTAACTGGCTGCACGGCGAGGCCGTGGCCGCCGGGATGGTGCTCGCGATGGATCTGTCGGTGCGCCGCGGCCTCGTTGCCGCCGCGGAACTGGCCGATTTGCGCCGCTTGCTACAGGACATGCACCTGCCGGTGGCACCGCCACCGGACATGCGGGCCGAGGCGTTTCTCGAGCTGATGGCGCGTGACAAGAAGGTTCTCGACACGCGCCTGCGCCTGGTGCTGCTGCGGGCCATTGGCGCGGCGGTGATCGTCGACGATGTCAGCCGGCAAGAGCTGCTCAGCCTGCTGGACGGGTGTGGCGCTTTCAGTTCCTGAGCTGTCAGGGGCGCAAAACTCCCCCCAACACTCCCTGAAATCCGCCCTCCCGCGAGTGTTTGTCGCGCACTGGTCATCTGTGTAGAATAACCTCCCCTTTTGGCCCGGGTGCTGTCAAGGCGCCGGGTATGTCGACGTAACTTATTGTTTTTGTTTGTTATTCTGGACTGATTATGAGTGCAGGCCTGTTTCGACCTGAAGAGTTTCGCGACAACTGCGGTTTCGGGCTGATTGCCCATACCTCGGGTGACGCCAGCCATCGGCTGCTGCAGACGGCGATCGAGTCATTGACCTGCATGACCCACCGCGGCGGTATCGCGGCAGACGGCAAGACGGGTGATGGCTGCGGGCTGTTGCTGCAGATGCCCGTTGCCTTCATGCGCACACTGGCGCGGGAGTGTTTTGACTGCTCTCTGGGCGAACGCTTCGGTATCGGCCAGATTTTTCTGAGCCGCGACCCGCAGCGCGCCGCCGCGTCGCGCCGCAGCACGGAACAGGCGCTGACCGCACAGGGGCTCAAGGTGGTGGGCTGGCGCACGGTTCCCACCGACAGCTCCGTACTGGGAGCTATTGCCCTGGCCAGCCTGCCGGCTATTGAACAGGTCGTCGTCGATGCGGCGGACTTGAGCGCACAGGAACTGGCGACCCGGCTGTTTATCGCCCGGCGCAGGGCCGAGATGGCCAACGAACACGATACGGACTTTTACATCTGCAGCCTGTCCGGCAGCGTCATCTCCTACAAGGGGCTGATGATGCCGGTAGACCTGCCGCGCTTTTATCGCGACCTGGGCGATGCGCGCCTGGAAACAGCCATCTGTGTGTTTCACCAGCGTTTCTCCACCAATACCATGCCGCGCTGGCCTCTGGCCCAGCCCTTTCGCCTGCTGGCGCACAACGGGGAAATCAATACCATCGAGGGCAACCGCAACTGGGCGGAAGCGCGTACGGCGCGGTTCGAGACCGACCTGCTGCCCAATATCGGTGACATCGCGCCCCTGGTCAATCGCTCCGGCTCGGATTCGTCCAGCCTGGACAACATGCTGGACGTGATGGTGACCGGCGGTCTGGACCTGGCCTATGCCCTGCGCATGCTGATGCCGCCGGCCTGGCAGAACATCGAGTCGATGGACCCCGATCTGAAAGCGTTCTACGAGTACTGCTCCATGCATATGGAGCCGTGGGACGGCCCCGCCGGGGTGGTGCTCACCGATGGCCGCTACGCCGTCTGTCTGCTCGATCGCAACGGCTTGCGCCCAGCGCGCTGGGTAAAGACCAAAGACGGTTTCATCACCCTGGCATCGGAAGTCGGGACCTACCGTTACAGGAATGAGGACGTGGTGGCCAAGGGGCGGGTGGGCCCGGGGCAGATCCTGATGGTGGATACCCACACCGGCGAACTGCTGCACACTGCGGATATCGACAACCGCCTGAAGGCACGGCAGCCCTACAAGCGCTGGCTCAAGGATTACGCGCAGCGCATCGAGGGCACCTTTGGCGGCGAAGCCGCCGCGGGCATTGACGCGCAGCTGCTCAGTACCTACATGAAGATGTTCCAGGTCAGCTTCGAGGAGCGCGACCAGGTGTTGCGACCCCTGGCGGAGTCCGGCAACGAAGCGGTGGGCTCCATGGGCGACGACACGCCCATGGCGGTGCTCTCCGCGCGGGAGAGGGCGCTGTACGACTATTTTCGCCAGAAATTTGCCCAGGTAACCAACCCGCCGATCGATCCCCTGCGCGAAACCATCGTCATGTCACTGGAGACCCGCCTCGGGGCGGAGCGCAATATTTTTGCCGAGACGCCGCAGCACGCCGACCGCGTCACCCTGAGTTCGCCGGTGCTGTCCCAGGGCAAATTCACTACCTTGATGCAACTGGACCGCTCCGGCTTCCGGGTGCAGAAGATCGACTGCACCTACAGCCCGGCCACCACTGACCTGCGCGGTGCCCTGCAGGCGCTGGCAGTGTCGGCGGAAGAGGCGGTGCGCGACGGGTATACCATTTTGGTGCTCTCCGATCGCGCGATCGAGCGGGAGCGGCTGCCGGTTCACAGTTTGCTGGCCACCGGTGCGGTGCACCACCACCTGATCGGGCAGGGACTGCGCGCAGACGCCAATATCGTGGTGGAATCCGGCAGTGCCCGCGATTCCCACCAGCTGGCCTGCCTGCTCGGCTTCGGCGCTACTGCCGTCTACCCCTACCTGGCCTACAGCGTGCTGGACGAACTGATACGCAACGGCGAGGTGTTGGGTGAACCCAGCGCCTGTTACAAAAATTACCGCAAGGGGGTGAACAAGGGGCTGCTGAAGATCATGTCCAAGATGGGCATTTCCACGGTGACGTCCTACCGGGGGGCGCAGTTGTTCGAAGCCGTCGGCCTGGCCCGCGAAGTGGTGGATGTGGCCTTTCGCGGTGTCACCTCGCGCATTGCCGGCAGTGGCTTTGCGGAGCTGGAGCGCGACCAGCAAGTGCTGGCTGCCAGCGCCTGGTCTTACCGCAAGAGCATTGAGCAGGGCGGCCTGCTGAAGTACGTGCACGGCCAGGAATACCACGCCTTCAACCCCGATGTGGTGACGACGCTGCAGCAGGCGGCAGCCACCGGGGACTACGCGCTCTACCGGCGCTACGCCGCACTGGTCAACGAGCGTCCGGTGGCGACGCTGCGCGACCTGCTGCGCCCGATCGCAGCCGCCCGGCCGTTGTCGCTGGATGAGGTGGAACCGGTAGAAAAAATCCTGCCGCGCTTTGATTCCGCCGGCATGTCCCTGGGCGCTCTCAGCCCGGAGGCGCACCAGGCGCTGGCGATGGCGATGAACCGCATCGGCGCGCGCTCGAACTCCGGTGAGGGCGGCGAGGACCCGGAGCGCTTTGGCACCGATCGCGTGTCCAAGATCAAACAGATCGCCTCCGGTCGGTTTGGCGTGACGCCCCACTACCTGGTGAACGCCGAGGTACTGCAAATCAAGATCGCCCAGGGCGCCAAGCCCGGCGAGGGGGGGCAACTTCCCGGGGGCAAAGTGAACGAGCTGATCGCCCGCCTGCGCTACTCGGTGCCCGGCGTGACTTTGATTTCCCCCCCGCCGCACCACGATATCTACTCCATCGAAGACCTGGCACAGCTTATTTTCGACCTGAAGCAGGTCAATCCGCAGGCCCTGGTGTCGGTGAAGCTGGTATCGGAGCCGGGTGTGGGCACTGTCGCCGCGGGTGTGGCCAAGGCCTACGCCGACCTGATTACCATATCCGGTTACGACGGCGGCACGGCGGCCAGTCCCCTCACCTCGATCCGCTACGCCGGGTCGCCCTTCGAACTGGGACTGTCCGAGGTGCAGCAGACGCTGCGCGGCAACGGCCTGCGCGGCTTCATCCGCCTGCAGGCGGATGGCGGGCTCAAGACCGGGCTGGATGTGATCAAGGCCGCCATCCTGGGCGCGGAGAGTTTCGGCTTCGGTACTGCCCCGATGGTGGTGCTCGGGTGCAAGTACCTGCGTATCTGCCACCTCAACAACTGCCCCACTGGGATGGCCACGCAAAACCGGAAACTGCGCGAGAACCACTATATCGGGACGGTGGACATGGTGATCAATTTCTTCACCTTCATTGCCATGGAAACCCGGGAGTGGCTGGCGCGACTGGGGGTGCCCTCGCTGGAGGCCCTGATCGGCCGCACCGATTTGCTGGAGCGCCTGCCGGGTACGACTGACAAACACGCGCGCCTGGATCTGAGCCCCATCGTGCACAAAGACGCCAGTTGCAGTGAGCAGCCCGAGTTTTGTCAGGTGCCGTCGAACCGGCCCTTTGACCGGGGCGAGAAGGCGGAGCAGATGGTCGCGGCCACCCTGGCGGCGATCGAAGGACACAGTGGCGGTGAATTTGATTTTGAGGTGAATAACTGCGACCGCTCGATCGGCGCCCGCCTGTCGGGCGAGATCGCCCGCCGTTACGGCAATCACGGCATGGAGTCCAACCCGCTTGTATTGCGCCTGCGCGGCACCGCCGGTCAGAGCTTTGGTGTGTGGAATGCCGGCGGTCTGCACATGTACCTCGAGGGCGATTGCAACGACTACGTGGGCAAGGGCATGGCCGGCGGCAAACTGGTGATCTATCCGCCGCGCGACAGCCAGTACCAATCACAGGACACACCGATCATCGGCAACACCTGTCTGTATGGCGCCACCGGCGGCCGCTTGTTTGCCGCGGGCGTCGCCGGTGAGCGCTTTGCCGTGCGCAACAGCGGCGCGCACGCGGTGGTGGAGGGAGCCGGCGACCACTGCTGCGAATATATGACCGGCGGCACCATTGCCATCCTGGGCCCCACCGGCGTCAATTTCGGTGCCGGCATGACCGGCGGCTTCGCCTATGTGCTGGATCGGGACCGGGGCTTTATCGACCGCTACAACAGCGAACTGGTGGAGATTCACCGGGTGAACGCGGAGTACATGGAGCCCTATCGCAATCACCTGCGCAGCAGTATCCGGGAGTTCGTGGCGGAGACGGGATCCCAGTGGGGCGCGCATCTGCTGGAGGATTTTGCCGACTACGTCGGCAAGTTCTGGCTGGTCAAGCCCAAGGCGGCTGATCTCGATCACCTGTTGTCGCGCCTGCGCAACACGGACTAACGCGAGAGCAGGAGCAGGCTATGAACAAGCGTTTGGACAACAAATTCCAGTTTATCGATGTCGGACGCAGCGACCCCGACAAGCGGAGCCTGCGCAGGCGCAGGACCGAGTATGTGGAAATCTATGATCCGTACAGCCAGGAGCAGGTGGCGCAACAGGCCCATCGCTGCCTGGAGTGCGGCAACCCCTACTGCGAGTGGAAGTGCCCGGTGCACAATTTCATTCCGAACTGGTTGAAACTGGTCAGCGAAGGCAACCTGTTCGAGGCCGCGGAGTTGAGTCACCAGACCAATACGCTGCCCGAAGTGTGCGGCCGGGTGTGCCCTCAGGATCGCCTGTGTGAAGGTGCCTGCACGCTGAACGACGGCTTCGGGGCCGTCACCATAGGCGCCTCGGAGAAGTACATCACCGATACCGCGCTGGCCATGGGCTGGCGACCCGATATGTCCCGGGTGGTACCCACCGGCAAGCAAGTGGCGGTTATCGGCGCCGGCCCGGCCGGCCTGGGTTGCGCCGATGTGCTGGTGCGCAGCGGTGTCAAGCCGGTGGTGTTTGACCGCTACCCCGAAATCGGCGGGCTGCTCACCTTTGGTATTCCCCAATTCAAACTGGAAAAAGAGGTCATGACGCGCCGCCGCGAGGTGTTCGAGGGCATGGGCATAGAATTCCGCCTCAATACCGAAGTCGGTCGGGATATCACCATCAACGAGATACTGGATGACTACGACGCGGTATTTCTGGGTCTGGGCACCTACAGGTACATGCGCGGCAATTTCCCCGGCGAGGACCTGCCGGGCGTTTACGAGGCGCTGCCCTACCTCATCGGCAACGTCAATCACAACCTCGGCTTCGAGCAGGACAGCGGCGCCTATGTGAACCTCAAGGGCAAACGGGTGGTGGTGCTCGGTGGTGGCGATACCGCCATGGATTGCGTGCGCACGGCGGTGCGCCAGCGGGCCGAGCAGGTTACCTGCGCCTACCGGCGCGACGCCCGGAACATGCCCGGCTCGCGCCGCGAGGTAAAAAATGCCCGGGACGAGGGGGTGGAGTTTCTCTACAACTGCCAGCCCACCGAGGTGGTCGAGTACTTTGGCCAGGCCTGTGGGGTAAAAATGATTAAAACCCGGCTGGGCGAGCCCGGCGAGGACGGCCGGCGCCGTCCCGAACCGATTCCCGGGAGCGAGCAGATTCTGGAAGCCGACGCAGTGATTATCGCTTTCGGTTTCCAGCCCAGCCCGCCCGACTGGCTGGGAGAGAGCAATGTACAGACCAACGACTGGGACGCCGTCATCGCCGAGGAGTATCAGCGGTACAAGTTCCAGACCAGCAACCCGAAAATTTTTGCCGGCGGCGACATGGTGCGCGGCTCCGATCTGGTCGTGACAGCGATATGGGAAGGGCGCCAGGCGGCCGAGGGCATCCTCGACTATCTGGAGGTCTAGGAGCTTGAATCCTCCCCGACACCCGGCTGAAGGAGCCCCGGCATGACTGAACTTAAAAACGACCGTTTCCTGCGGGCGCTGTTGCGCCAGGACGTGGATCGCACACCGGTATGGATGATGCGCCAGGCCGGACGCTACCTGCCGGAATACCGGGCCACCCGGGCACAGGCCGGGTCCTTTCTGGACCTGTGCAAGAATGCTGAACTGGCCTGCGAAGTCACCGTGCAGCCGCTGCGCCGCTACCCCATGGACGCGGCGATCCTGTTTTCCGATATCCTGACGGTGCCCGATGCACTGGGGCTGGGTCTGTACTTCGAGGAGGGCGAGGGCCCGCGCTTTCGCAAGACGGTGCGCAGTGAGGCCGACCTGGCATCGCTCAACGCGATCACTGCGGACGACGACCTGGGCTACGTCATGGCGGCGGTGCGCACCATCCGCCGTGAACTCAATGGCCAGGTGCCCCTGATCGGCTTCTCCGGCAGCCCGTGGACGCTGGCGACCTACATGGTCGAGGGCGGCTCCTCGAAAGACTTTGCGCACGTTAAGACCATGGCCTACGACCGGCCGGAGTTGATGCACCAGTTGCTGTCCCTGCTGGCCGACGCGGTGGCGGACTACCTCTGTGCGCAGGTGCGCGCCGGCGCCCAGGCGCTGCAGTTGTTCGATACCTGGGGCGGCAGCCTCAGCGCCGCGGGCTACCGGGAGTTTTCCCTGAAATACATGCAGCGCATCATCTCCCGGCTGCCGGTCGAGGCGGAGGGCCGCAAGGTGCCGGTTGTCGTGTTTACCAAGGGCGGGGGCCAGTGGTTGAACGTGATTGCCGAGTGCGGGGCGCAGGCGGTGGGCATCGACTGGACCACGGATATCGGCGCCGCGCGCGCGCTGATTGGCGACCGCGTAGCGCTGCAGGGCAACATGGACCCCGCCATGCTGTTTGCCTCACCGCAGCGCATTCGCAGCGAGGTGGCGGCGATTCTGGCCGCCTACGGGCACGGCGCCGGCCACGTGTTCAACCTGGGGCACGGGATTACCCCGGGGGTAGACCCGGATCACGTGACGGCGTTTGTGGATGCGGTGCAGGACTTGTCGCCGCAGTACCACAATGGCGATTAACGCGCTGCTGCGGTACCTTTAACCGGGGTGCTACCCCGCCTTTTGCTTGTCGGCAGACTCGTCGCAGTAAAAGTCGTGGTCCATGTCCAGGGCCGGTTGATCCGATGACGGCCGTCCCACGATGCGGGCGGGCACGCCGGCGACGGTGGTGTGGGGCGGTACCTCTTCGAGCACGACACTGCCGGCGCCGACTTTGGCGCCCTCCCCCACGCGGATATTGCCCAGAATTTTGGCGCCGGCGCTGATCAGTACGCCATCGCTGATTTTCGGGTGGCGATCGCCCTCGTCCTTGCCGGTCCCGCCGAGCGTGACGGACTGCAGTATCGACACGTTGTTGCCCACCACCGCGGTTTCCCCGATAACCAGGCCGGTGGCGTGGTCCAGCATGATGCCGTGCCCCATGCGCGCCGCGGGGTGTATGTCCACCGCGAACTCGGACGACATGCGGTTCTGGAAAAACAGCGCCAGCGATTCGCGGCCGCTGTTCCACAGCCAGTGTGACACGCGCTGGGTCTGCAGTGCGTGAAAGCCCTTGAAGTACAGGAAGGGGATGTACATTTGATTGCAGGCGGAGTCCCGGTCTATCACCGCCTGCAGGTCGGCGCGCACGGCGTGGCGAATGGACGCATCGCTGTCCATGGCTTCGAGCATGACTTCCCGCAACAGCAGCGAGGAGGCGGTGGGACTGTCCAGCTGGGTCGCCAGGTGGAAACTCAGCGCCAGCTCCAGCCGGACGTGGTTGAGAATGGTGGCGTGCATGAAACTGGCCAGAACCGGTTCCCTGCTGGCGTGGCGGGCCGTCTCTTCGCGAATCCGCTGCCACACGGGATCGTCGTTATCAATCGACATGGTGTCACCTCTTGCTTGATTCATCACTGTAGATTATACAAGTGATTGCGTCACGGTGTGGCGCGGCCACCGTCCGCGCTCAGCTGCCACAGACTGTGGCCGCTGTCCCGGTACTTTTGCTCGAACAGCGTCAGTGCCTGCGCTGCGCTCACCCGCGATACACTGCCGCGAACGCCCGCCAGGTGCAGCGCCACACCGAACTCCTCCACGTATGTCTGCCAGTTGCTGCGCAGTTGCAGTCGACCCGGCCGGCCGCTCGCCGCGAGTTGCAGCAGCAGGGGAAAGCTCGCGTGGCCGTGGATACGCCGCTGCAGGTGTCTGGCCTTGGGCCAGGGATTGGGGTAGAGCAGGTAGTGGTAGTCCACGGCCAGTTTTCGTGCGGCCAGCAGCTGCCAGATGGCCGCACAATCCGCCTGCAGCAACAGGCAGTTGTCCGGCCTCAGGGGCGGGTGTCGTTGCAGGCGGCGGCCAGATTTGTCGATACCCACCACCAGGTGGTCGGGGTGTCGCTCGGCGAGCGTCACAGTGCTGTGTCCGGTGCCGCAAAACGAGTCGAGCACCAGCGCCCGCGGCGACAGCTGCAGCCGGCGCTGTAACTGCTCAAAGGCCTGGATATTGTGGCGCGCCATGGGTTTGCGCGATACCGTGACGAGGTGCCGCGCCACCACGGCTGCCAGCCGCGGGTGCAGGTGTTGCTGGTTGCTGACAATGTGGCGTGAGTTGGCGTACAAGGGCTGCTATCGTCAGGCAATCACAGCAGTCGCAGCGGCTCTTCCTGCAGCGCGGCCAGTTGCTCGCGCAGCTCCAGGATGTGCTGGGCCCAGTAGCGCTCGGTGTTAAACCAGGTGAAGCAGCGGGGAAAGGCAGGGTCCTCCCAGCGCCGCGCCAGCCATGCGGCGTAGTGGATCAGGCGCATGGCGCGCAATGCCTCGATCCAGCGCAGTTGCCGGGGATCAAAATCGCAGAACTCAGTATAGCCCGCCACCAGTTCGGACAGTTGCAGCTCGCGCTCGTGGCGCTCGCCGTTGAGGAACATCCACAAATCCTGTATCGCCGGCGCCGTGCAGCAGTCGTCCAGGTCCACGAAATGGGCGGTATCGTCGCGCCACAGGATATTGCCGACATGGCAGTCGCCGTGCACGCGAATCAGGTCGGCGGGCCGGGCCTGATCGTACAGCTCAGAGGCCGCGCTGTGCAGGTCCGCCGTCAGTGTCTCGTAGGCGGGTACCAGATCGCGCGGCATGAAGCCCTCCAGCACGAAAGCGCGGCTGGCGCCAATCATGCGCTCTACCGTGAGCTGCTGGCGGCGGGTGAACTGCCGCGCCGCGCCCACCGCGTGGATGCGCCCCAGGGTGCGTCCCAGCACCAGCATATTGTCCAGGTTGTCCAGTTCCGGGGGGTAGCCGCCGCGGCGCGGGAACAGCGCAAAGTGAAAGCCCTCGAAGCAGTGCAGGCTCTCGCCGCGGCTGTCGACCAGCGGCGCCACGACGGAGATCTCGGCCCCCTGCAGTTCCAGGCTGAATGCGTGCTCTTCGCGAATCTGGGCTTCGCTCCAGCGCTGCGGGCGGTAGAACTTTGCAATCAGCGGCGCGGCGTCCTCGATACCCACCTGGTAGACGCGGTTTTCGTAGCTGTTCAGCGCCAGCAGGCGGGCGTCACTGCGGTAGCCCGCGGATTCCACCGCGTCTATCACCGTCTCCGGCGTCAGCCTGTCGTAGGGGTGGTGGTTCATGCGTGGTCGGCGCTCTCCAGCAGCAGGGCGGCACTCTTGATCTGGGCGTACAGCCGGTCACCCACCTGCAGTTGCAGCTCCACCGCGGATTTGCGGGTAATGCGCGCCAGCAGGTACTGCGAGCCCAGCGCCAGACGCAGCAGCACGCGGGCCTCGTCGCCGGCGCCGATTTCACGCAGTGTCACCGGCAGGATATTCAGGATGCTGCTGTCGCGGGGCCGCTGCCGGCAGATGCTCACGTCCCGAGCGGGGATGCGCAGGCGCCGGCGCTGTCCCGGGGCCTGGGACAGGTGGCGCACCAGCAGTGTCTGGCCCTCCAGTTCCAGCTCACTGAGCCCGAAGGCCTCGTCGTGTCGGGCGACCGTGGCCACGACGATGGCCGCGGCCTGTTCATCCTGGGACAGGCGGGTATCCAGGCGGCTGCACAAGTCCAGCATGGCGCCCTGATCCTGCACTGCACCGCGCTCCAGCAATAGCAGGTGATCCGCCAGCTGGCTGACCTCCTCGATAGCGTGGCTGACATAGAGCATGGGCAGGTCGAGCTCGCGGGCCAGGCGCTGCAGGTGGGCCAGGCACTGCTCGGAGGCCGCGTGATCCAGGTTGGCCAGCGGCTCGTCCAGCAGCAGCAGGCGCGGCGCGCACAGCAGGGCGCGGGCGATTGCCACGCGCTGTTTCTGTCCGCCCGACAGCGCCTGCGGTTTGCTCTCCAGCAGGGGCCCCAGCTCCAGCAGCGCCACCAGTTGCCGCTTGTCGATTGCGCCCGCCTGTCCATCGCCGGGGCCCCCATTGCGAAGCCCGTTGCGGCGCGCCAGCGCATAGTCCAGGTTCTGCTCCGCGCTGAGGTGGGGAAACAGCCGCGCATCCTGAAACACATAGCCGATACGGCGCTGCCAGGGCGGCACGAAGCGCTCCCCGTCCTGCCAGGTGGTATCGCGAAAGCGGATGAGACTGTCGCCGGCGGGCCGGCGCAGGCCGGCGATACAGTCCAGCAGGGTGCTCTTGCCGCTGCCGCTGGCGCCGTAGACCGCGGTGATGCCGCGGTCCGGCAGCTCGCAGTCCAGGCGCAGCACAAAACCGCGATCGCCCGCACAGCTCAGGCGCAGTGCCAGCCCCTTTGCGCTCGAGGCCAATCCGCTCAAGGCTGTACCCGCCAGCCATCGCGCCGGTCGCGGCGGTAGAGGAAGAATAACAGCGCCAGCGAGAACACCACCATGATACCGGCCAGGCGGTGTGCCTGCTCGAACTGCAGCGACTCCACGTAATCGTACAGGGCCACGGAGAGCACCTGGGTTTCGCCGGGAATGTTGCCGCCGATCATGAGGATGACGCCAAACTCGCCCACCGTGTGGGCAAAGCCGAGGCTGGCGGCGGTGATGAAACTGCGCCGCGTCAGGGGCAGGACCACCGACAGGAACTGGTCGCGCGGGGCGGCGCCCAGCGTCGCCGCGGCCTGCAGCAGGTCGTCCGGCACCCGGGCAAAGGCGGACTGCAGCGGCTGGACTACAAAGGGCAGGGAGTAAATGACGGAACCGATCACCAGGGCGCTGAAACTGAACGCCAGCTGGCTACCAGTGAGCTGCAGCCACAGCCGGCCCAGCCAGGTGCCGGGAGCGAACAGCAGCAGCAGGTAAAAGCCCAGTACCGTGGGCGGCAGTATCAGCGGCAGGGCGATTACGGATTCCAACATGGCCGGCACACTGCCGCGGTGCCGGGACAGCCACCAGGCCAGGGGTGTGCCCAGAATCAGCAGCGCGATGGTGGTAATAGCAGCCAGCGCAAGCGTCAGTCTTATCGCGTCCAGCTCGGCAGTCGTCATGGGCAAGGGTCGTAGCCAGCATCCTCGATCAGGTTGCGCACGGTATCACTTCTGATCCATTTCAGGTAGGCATCGACCGCCTCGCTGTGCCCCAGCGCGATCGCGTGCTGCTCGATGGGCGAGTACCAGTCCAGGGGCACCTGCCACGCCCCGGGGGCCAGTGCGCGCGGCACCAGTGCCAGGTCGACGGCGCCGCTGTGCCAGAACTGGTAGGCCTGTACCACGTTGCTGCCGCGCACCAGCTTGCGCGCTTTGCCGGCGGCGAACTCGGGTCGCTCCAGCACTTCCAGTGCCGCCACGCCATAGGGTGCGGTCGCCGGGTTGGCGATCGCCAGGCTGCGGGCCGGGTTTGCCAGCGAGTTGCCCCCGTGCTCGGCACCCGCCAGCACCAGCGCGCCCCGGGCATAGCAAAACGTGCTTTGCGCAGTGGGAAAAGCGCCGCTGGCGAGCAGTTTTTCAGGTGTCGCGCGGTCCGCCGCAAAAAACAGGTCAAACGGTGCGCCGTGGGTAATCTGCGTGTACAGCATGCCGGTGGACGCGCTGCTCAAAATCACCCGGTGGCCGCTGGCCCGCTCGAAGCCGGCGCTGATGTCCTGCAGTGTCGCCCTGAAATTGGCCGCCACTGCGACGCGGATGGTTTCCGCGGCCCCCGCGGGACAGACCAGCAGCAAGAGCAGGAGAGTGAAAAAGCGCATATAGCGATGCTCCGGTTGGGGTTGCAAGTGCTGCAGTCATCCCGGCGGTACTGATCCCGGCCGGCCGGGTGGCCGCGCACCTAACGCCGCTCCGGGGCGGGCGTTCGCGCCAGGCACCACACCTCCACCGCACTCGCTCCGGCGGCGAGCAGCGCGCCGGCCACGGCGCCGGCGGTGGCACCGGTGGTCAGCACGTCGTCGATGACGGCGACACGCAGGTTGCCACAGGGCCGCACGGCGGTAAAGGCGCCGCGCATATTGGCCCTGCGCTGCAGTGCGTGCATCCCCGACTGGGCAGACGTGGCGCGTGTGCGGCGCACCGCGCGTGGTGCGAGTTCCGCGGCGGCCAGCGGCGCGCAGGCCCGGCGCAATTGCCGGCCCAACAGCTCTGACTGGTTGAACCCGCGCTGCCACAACCGGCGCCAGTGCAGGGGGACCGGCACTATCAGGTCCGGCGGCTCGGGCTCATCCACGCGCTGCAGCCACAGGGCGGCCAGCAGGGGAGTGAGCCGCGTCTCGCCGCGAAACTTCCAGCGCTGCACCAGCTGCGCCAGTTGCTCCGAATACAGCCACGGTGCGATTACCCGTACAAACGGGGGCGGCTCGGCCAGGCAGGTGCCGCACACCCGCATCGCAACGGCTGCTGTGGCGGGAAGCGGGATGGCGCAGCGATAGCAGCAACTGACGTTGGCGGGCAGGTCCAGTTGGCAGCCCGGACACAGCGGCACCGCGACCCCGCTGCGCGCCCCGCACAGCTCGCAGTAGTGGGGAAACAGGCCATCCAGTACGGCTGTGATCATCTTGTTAACCATGCGGCATCATCCAGGTTGACACGGGTGCGGGCAGACGTATCATACAGGCTGCGTCGGTCCCGCCTCACTCCATGGAAATACTATGCATCAAGCAGCCTGTTCCGCTTCCGCACCGGCATTAGCCGACTCGCAACCTGCGGATATTCGCCACGACTGGTCGCGCGCGGAAGTGGCGGACCTGTTCGCCCTGCCGTTCAACGATCTCCTGTTTCGGGCACACAGTCTGCATCGCCAGTATTTTGACCCGAATCGGGTGCAGGTGAGCACATTACTTTCCATCAAAACCGGCGCCTGTCCCGAAGACTGCGCCTACTGCCCGCAGAGCACGCGCTACGATACCGGGCTCGAGGCACAAAAACTGATGGAGGTGGAGCAGGTGCTGGAACAGGCGCGCGCCGCCCGCGCCAGTGGCGCCACCCGCTTTTGCATGGGCGCGGCGTGGCGCTGCCCCAAGCCCCGCGATATGCCTCATGTGGTGGCCATGGTGAAAGGCGTGCGCGAGCTGGGTCTGGAGAGCTGCATGACACTGGGTATGCTCAGCCCCGAGCAGGCCGCTGAACTGGCCCGTGCCGGACTCGATTACTACAATCACAATCTGGATACCTCGCCGGAATACTACGGCAGTATCATCACCACGCGCACCTACCAGGACCGGCTGGATACCCTGGAGCACGTGCGCGCGGCGGGCATGAAGATCTGCAGCGGCGGCATCGTGGGTATGGGTGAGCAGCAGACGGACCGGGCGGGCCTGCTGGTGCAGCTGGCCAATCTGCCGCAGCACCCCGAGAGCGTGCCGATCAACATGCTGGTGCGGGTGGCGGGCACGCCGCTGGAACACGAGGCGGACCTGGACCCCTTCGAGTTTATCCGCACCATCGCCGTGGCGCGTATTTTAATGCCCGCATCCCACGTGCGCCTGTCCGCCGGCCGCGAGGAAATGAACGAGCAGATGCACGCACTGGCTTATTTCGCCGGTGCCAACTCGATCTTCTACGGCGAGAAACTGCTGACCACGCCCAATCCGCGCGCCAATGCGGATATGGACCTGTTTGCGCGGCTGGGCATAGCGCCGGAACAGCGCCAGGTGGAACGGCCCCCGGAGAACCCCAGCCCGCAGTTCTACGACGCCGCAGCGTACTGAGCGGTGCCATGGCAGTGTTCCCCGAGCGCCTGGCCGCGAGCCTGGCCGGGCGCCAGCGCGACGGCCTGTATCGCCGCCGGGTGACGCTCGAATCCCCCCAGGGGCCGGTGGTGCGCCTGGCCGGCCGCCAGTACCTGAACTTCTGCAGCAACGATTACCTCGGCCTCGCGGCGCATCCGCAGGTGGTCGAGGCGCTGCGCCGCGCGGCGCTGGAATATGGCGTGGGCAGCGGCGCCTCGCACCTGGTGTGCGGCCACAGCGCACCGCACCGCGAACTGGAAGAGGCGCTGGCGGACTTTACCGGCCGGCCGCGGGCGCTGTTGTTTTCCAGCGGCTACATGGCCAATACCGGGGTCCTCGGCAGTTTGCTGCGGCCCGGGGATCACGTGTTCGAGGACCGGCTCAACCACGCCTCGCTGCTCGACGGCGGCCTGCACAGTGGCGCGCGCTTCCAGCGCTTCGCGCACAACGACCTGCGGGCGCTGGGCGGCAAGCTGCAGCGCGCCGGCGGCCCCAGGCTGGTGGCGGTGGACGGGGTGTTCAGCATGGACGGCGACACCGCGCCGCTGGCGGAGCTGGCCGCCCTGTGCCGCGAGCAGGACGCCTGGCTGATGGTCGACGACGCCCACGGCTTTGGCGTGCTCGGCGAGCGCGGCGCCGGCAGTACCGAGGCGGCCGGGTTGGATAGCGCGGATGTGCCGGTGCTGATGGCGACACTGGGCAAGGCGCTGGGCACCGCCGGCGCATTCGTGGCCGGCAGCACCGCGCTGATCGAGGCCCTGGTGCAGTACGCGCGCAACTATATCTACACCACCGCCCTGCCCCCGGCAATTGCCGCCGCAAGCCTGGAATCCCTGCGCTTAATGCGGGAGGAGCCCTGGCGCCGCGCCCATCTGGCGCGCCTGATCGAGCGCTTTCGCCGCGCGGCGGTGGAACTGGGCCTGCCGCTGATGGCCTCTGCCAGTGCCATCCAGCCGCTGCTGGTGGGCGATGCCCGTCGCGCCGTGGCTCTGAGCGAGCAACTGAAGAGGCGGGGCGTGCTGCTGGGCGCCATCCGGCCGCCAACGGTGCCGGCGGGGACATCGCGCCTGCGCCTGACACTCAGTGCGGCCCACACCGAGTCCCAGGTGGATCAGCTGCTGGAGCACCTGTCGGTGTGCTGGGCTGACTGCTGAGGTGCGACTGGCTACCGAGTACCTGCCCGCCACCCGGGCTGCCCGGCAGCACCTGGTGTTGCTGCACGGCTGGGGTGCAAATCGCGAGATCTGGCGCCCCCTGCTGGTACACTTGCGGCCCTGGGCCGATATCACCCTGGTGGATATCCCCGGCTGCGCGCCGGGCCTCGCGCCGTCACAACAGCCCGAGCTGGATGCGGTGCTGGCGGCGCTGTCGGCCTGCACTGCCGGGCCCGCCGTCTACGTCGGCTGGTCGCTGGGGGGGCAGCTGGCCATCGAGCTGGCCTTGCGCGACAGCGCGCGGGTGTCCGCAGTGATCACGATTTGCAGCAACCCGCGTTTCGTCGCGACAGATACCTGGCCGGGCATGTCCGGTGAGGTGTTTGACGGCTTTTGCGCCAGCGCCGTCGCCGACCCCGCGGCAGCGCTGCGGCGCTTCGACGGCCTGCAGGTCGCCGGCGCCACAAGGCCCCGGGCGCTGCTCAGGCAGTTGCACAGCCAGTGCCGCGGGGACGGCGGCCCGGGACTGCTGGCGGGCCTGGACTGGCTGCGGCAACTGGATCACCGGGCGCACCTGCCCGCCCTGGCCCGGTCGCAACTGCATCTGCTGGCGCAGCGTGACACCCTGGTGCCGGCCGCTGTGGCGCCGGCACTGCGCGCGCTGCTGCGCGCTGCGTCGGGCGCGCAGGTCATCGAGCTGCCGGCCTGCAGCCATGTCGCGCCGCTGGAGTGTGCGCCGGAACTGGCCGCACGAGCCCGGGAGTTTCTGCAGCGCAGCGAGCTGCTGGAGAAAACGCCGGTGAAGCCTGCCGCGCGCGCCAAGCAGGAGGTGGCGGACTCTTTCAGCCGGGCCGCGCAGCGCTACGATTCGGCGGCCGCGCTGCAGCGCGATGTCGGCACGCAGTTGCTGGAAAACCTGCGACATCAACCGCTTGAGCCGGCGCGGGTGCTGGACCTGGGCTGCGGTACCGGCCACTTTTTCACCGCCCTGGACGCCCGGTTTCCGCGCGCCCAGTACATCGGCCTGGACCTCGCCATGGGCATGGTGATCTACGCGCGCGGGCGCAATGGCCCGGGTGGCCAGTGGCTGGTGGGGGACGCGGAATCCCTGCCGCTGGCGGCCGGCTCCGTGGACCTGGTGTTCAGCAGCCTGGCGCTGCAGTGGTGTGACGACCTGGGGGCGCTGTTTGCCGAGATTGCCCGCGTACTGCGCCCGGGCGGGCGCTGTGTCTTTGCCACTTTGGGGCCCGGCACGCTGCGCGAACTGCGCGATGCCTGGGCCGCGGTGGACGCCTATCAGCACGTCAACGATTTCGCGAGCCCGGCGGAACTGCGTGAGATCGCGCGCGGTGTGCCGGGCCTGAACCTGTCGCTGCGGGTGCGCCACTATCGCATGCAGTACCGGCGGGTGGGCGAACTGCTGGCGGAGCTCAAGACCCTCGGCGCCCACAACATGAACCGCCAGCGCCCGGCGGGTCTGGCCAGCCGCAGGGCCCTGCAGGGTATGCTGCAGGCCTATGAAAACTGGCGTGAAAACGGCCGTCTGCCGGCATCCTATGAAGTGCTATTTGGAGAACTGATCAAACGATGAGCAGAACCTGGTTTGTCACCGGCACCGATACCGAAGTCGGCAAGACCGCCGTGTGCTGCGCGCTGCTCACCGCCCTGGGCGCCAGCGGCTGGCGCACGGCGGCCATCAAGCCGGTGGCCGCGGGCTGCGATGCCGGCGGACACAACGAGGACGCACTGCGCCTGATGGCCTGTGCCAACCAGAAGCTGGAATACGCCCAGGTGAACCCGGTGGCGCTGCGCGAGGCCATCGCGCCGCATATTGCCGCGCAGCGCGAGGGCCGGCAATTGCGGGCCGCTCGTCTCGCCGGGCTGTGCCGCGGCGTCATGGGCGGTCCCGCCGATGCCGTGCTGATCGAGGGCGCTGGTGGCTGGCGCGTGCCGCTCAACCGGCGGGAAACGCTGGCCGACGTCGCCGTGGAACTGCAGGTCGGCGTGATCCTGGTGGTCGGCATGCGTCTGGGCTGCATCAATCACGCGCTGTTGACTGCGCAGGCGATCCAGCGCGATGGCCTGGCCCTGGCCGGCTGGGTGGCCAACCAGCCGGGCGAGCGCATGGATTGTCACAGTGACAACCTGGCGACGCTGCGGGATCTGCTGCCGGCCCCGTTGCTCGGCGATATACCGCGCCTGTCGCCCTTCGATCCCGCTGTCGCGGCCGGCCACCTCGATCTGGCAGCGCTCGTCTCACCGTAGACCGTGGAGAGCCCTGGATGCGGCCCGCTGGCGATCCGGGTCGATTGCAGGCCCGCCGACAGCAAAAGGTGTTTGACTTCAGCGCCGGTTCCGGCAAAATGTAAACACCGCACACATGTGATTTGTCGCGCGCTCGCGCCACAATCCGGTGCACCGTTTTAACCAGGAGGTAACCGCCATGCCCCAGTACAGAGCCCCTTTGCGCGATATCCGTTTTGTCATGCACGAATTGCTGGAGTCCGAGCAGCTCTACCAGACGCTGCCAGGCTACGAAGAGTCCACCCGGGACCTGATGAATGCCATTATTGAAGAGGGCGCAAAGTTTGCTGAAAACGTGCTCTCACCGCTCAACCAGACCGGGGACGAAGAGGGCTGTCACTGGAGCGAGGAAGGCGTGAGGACCCCGGCGGGCTTCGCCGAGGCCTACCAGCAGTACGTGGCCAACGGCTGGCCGTCGCTGAGCGCGGCAGTCGAGGCGGGCGGTCAGGGCATGCCCAATCTGCTGGGTACCGTTGTCAACGAGATGGCCGGTACCGCCAACTGGTCCTGGCTGATGTATCCCGGCTTGAGCCACGGTGCGGTAAAAACCATTGAAAAACACGGCGATGCAGAGCAAAAGAAAAAATACCTCGGCCAACTGGTACAGGGCGCCTGGACCGGCACCATGTGCCTGACCGAAGCACATTGCGGCAGCGATCTGGGCCTGTTGCGCACCCGGGCGGAGCCGCGGGCCGATGGCAGCTATACTATCACTGGCACCAAGATTTTCATCAGCGCCGGCGATCACGACATGGCGGAGAATATCGTGCATATCGTGCTGGCCCGGCTGCCGGATGCGCCGCAGGGCACGCAGGGCATTTCCCTGTTCATCGTGCCCAAATTCAAGGTCAATGACGACGGCACCCTCGGCCAGCGCAATGCCGTGCACTGTGCGTCCATCGAAAAGAAAATGGGGATCAAGGGGTCCGCCACCTGTGTATTGAACTTCGATGGCGCGACGGGCTACCTGATCGGTCCGCCCAATCGGGGCCTGAACTGCATGTTCACCTTTATGAACACGGCCCGCATCGGCACCGCACTGCAGGGGCTGGCCCACGGCCAGCTCGCTTTCCAGGGCGCCCTGTCCTACGCCCGGGAGAGGCTGGCCATGCGCAGCCTGACCGGACCCAAGAACCCCGATGGCCCGGCGGACCCGATTATCGTCCACCCCAACGTGCGCCGTATGTTGTTGACGCAAAAAGCGCTGGTCGAGGGCAGCCGCGCCTTTCTGTACTTCCTCGCCCAGTTGGGCGATGTCGTGGATGCGGGTGATGCAGAGCGCGCCAGGGAGGCCGATGGCCTGATGGCCCTGTTGACCCCGATCGGCAAGGCATTCGTTACCGAGACCGGGTTTGAGGCGGCCAACCTCGGGGTACAGGTGTACGGCGGTCACGGCTTTATCAGGGAGTGGGGTATGGAGCAGATCGTGCGCGATGCGCGCATTGCCATGCTCTACGAGGGCACCACCGGCATCCAGGCGATGGATTTGCTCGGCCGCAAAGTGCTCGGCAGTGGCGGCAAACTGCTGTTGGCCTTCAGCGCCCTGATAGGTGAGTTTTGCGACGCCAGCACCGCCGCAGAAGATGCCGACCTGATTACCGTATTGCGCACTAAAAAGGATGAGTGGCTGGAACTGTCGATGAACATCGGCGAAGCTGCCGCGGCCAATCCCGATGAGGCGGGCGCCGCTGCCGTCGACTACCTGATGTACAGCGGCTATGTCACCCTGGCGTATTTCTGGGCGCGCATGGCGGTGCTGTCGCGACAGAAAATTGCCGCGGGCGACGGCGACACCTCGTTTTATGAAGCCAAACTGATGACCGCGCGTTTTTACTTCGACCGCCTGCTGCCGCGCACCCTCGCCCACAAACAGTGCATCCAGTCCGGTGCTCACAACCTGATGCAGATGCCCGAAGCCATGTTCGATCTGTAATGCCCCGTTGTACAGGAATTTAGTGCTCCGGGGGGTGACATTCCCGCTCTGCGGGGAGAGAATACGAAAAGTTGTTCTCTCCCCCGTTTCTTTATGACAGAAGATAGCCGCCAGCCACGGGATCGCAGTTTTCAAAACCGGCTCTATCCGCAGGATCAGGCAAAGGTGGATGAGTTTATCCGCCGCGGTGTCAATGCAGTGGAGCGCAAGCCCTTTCGCCCCCTGCGCCTGATGCTCCTGCTGATCGCCGCCGTGCTGAGCCTGAGTTTGCTCGCCCAGTACCTGCCGCACTGGGCGGGAATCTACTAGTACCCGCAAAAGGTATTGGTTCCAACCGGCGCTTTTGGTATAGTCTCGCGCCTCAAAACTCGGTGTGTGGCGCAGCCTGGTAGCGCACTTCCTTCGGGAGGAAGGGGTCGGAGGTTCAAATCCTCTCACACCGACCATATACCCCTCCAACAACATCCTGTAACGTCCTTAAAGCCCTGTTTTTCAGGGCTTTCCCCGGTGGTCACCTTAAAATC
>JAGRIH010000064.1 GCA_020443345.1 Halioglobus sp. | reverse complement strand
ACCGGCCCCACGTAGTAGATAAAGCGGCCCTTGAGGTCCACACCCGGCGGCAGACCCTCACCCGACTCGATCAGTTCCTGCATTTTCTTGTGGGCCGCATCGCGGCCGGTGAGCATGCGCCCCGACAACAGCAGCGTATCGCCCGGCCGCCACTGCGCGACGTCTGCGGGGGTCACCGTATCGAGGTTGACCCGGCGCACCTGCTCGCCCACCTCCCAGGTGATATCGGGCCACTGGTCGAGGTCGGGCGGCGTCTGCAGGGCCGGACCCGAGCCGTCCAGCACAAAGTGGGTGTGGCGGGTGGCCGCGCAGTTGGGGATCATCGCCACCGGCAGCGACGCCGCGTGGGTGGGGTAGTCCCTGATCTTCACATCGAGCACCGTGGTCAGACCGCCCAGGCCCTGGGCGCCGATGCCCAGGCGATTGACTGCGTCCATCAGTTCCAGGCGCAGTTCCTCCACCCGGTTGGCCGGGCCGCGCCGGCGCAGTTCGTGGATATCGATGGGCTCCATCAGGGCCTCCTTGGCCATCACCGCGGCTTTTTCGGCGGTGCCGCCGATACCGATCCCCAGCATCCCCGGCGGGCACCAGCCCGCGCCCATGGTGGGCACGGTTTTCAGCACCCAGTCGACGATGCTGTCCGAGGGGTTGAGCATCGCCATCTTGGACTTGTTCTCGGAGCCGCCGCCCTTGGCCGCCACCTGCACATCCACGGTATCGCCCGCGACCACCTCCATGTGAATCACCGCCGGTGTGTTGTCTTTCGTATTGCGGCGCGCGCCGGCCGGGTCATCGAGGATGGAGGCGCGCAGCACGTTGTCCGGATGGGTGTAGGCGCGGCGCACCCCCTCGTTGACCATCTCCGCCACGGACAGGCTCGCATCCCACTGCACGTTCATGCCGATCTTGAGAAACACCGTGACGATGCCGGTATCCTGGCACAGCGGGCGATGCCCGGTGGCGCACATCCGCGAATTGATCAGGATTTGCGCCATGGCGTCCTTCGCCGCGGGGTTCTGTTCCCGCTCGTAGGCCTCGTTGACGGCTTGGACGAAGTCCAGCGGGTGGTAGTAGGAGATAAACTGCAGCGCATCGGCGACGCTGTCGATGAAATCATCCTGGCGAATGACGGTCATGGCCTGTGATCCTGTGGTCTGGCAGACGAAGGCGGCATTATACACATCGACCGCAGGCGGCTTAAGGGGCGGCCTGCTGCGCCCGTATCCGGGCGGCGAGGTCGGTCAGGTTGGCATTGACCTGCTTGCGAAAGGCGTTGATGGACGCCACCCACTCCTCGTTACCGGCGACCCGCTTGTCCAGCCTGGCCAGGTCGAGATTGATGCGATTGAGCGTATCGGCGACGCGCTCGACCTCCGCCTGGTTGGTTTTGGCGCTGGCCATCAGGCGCTCCAGATCGCCGGCCACGCCCTTGAGCCTGGCGGTATCCGCGCTGACCGACTTGAGCTGGCTCTGCGCGGTGCTGAGCGCGGCCGCGGCCGCCTCGATCGACTTGCCCTGCCGGGCACTGTCGGCCTCCAGTTGGGCCAGTCGCTCTCTGGTCTTCTTCCAGACGTTGTCCCACAGCTTGCGCACTTCCGAATCCAGCTCGCGAATCTTGGCGGCCTGCACCTCGGCATTCTGGTTCATGCCCTCGTCGGTGTCCGACAGCCGGGCTTCGAGATCGCCAATGCGCTGCGCGTAACTTGCGGCGCGCTCGTCGGCCCGCTGCACCTGCTGCTGCAACTGCCAGGCCCAGGCGCAGGCGACTGCCGCGACCACCAGCGCGAGCGTCGCCAGCAGGCGCCCCACCAGGCCGGAACCACCCGCGCCGCCGGAGCCCGGCGGCGCCGTCCGGGAGGTGCCTTTGCCATTACCCGGCCGCGCCCTGGCAGCGGCGCGCGGCGGCACGCTGTCCCGGGTCGGCACGATGGAAGGGATATGGTCCAGATCATCGTTGGACATGGCAACTACTGCGCCTCAGGTGAAATCACGCTCAATTATACATACCGCCCGCACCACCCGATACATCGCGCACGGCGCCGCTGCCGGCATCCATGCCTCCCGCGACAGGGCCTGCCCCGCTGTATCGGGTATACCACCTGCGCGGCCCGGTACCTCCTGTACATCGTCGCTGCCGGCATCCATGCCTCCCGCGACATACCGTACCTCCTGTACATAAAAAAAACCCCGCGTTTTACGGCGGGGTTTCGGTGCGAGGACGCGGCGATTTACATCATGCCACCCATACCGCCCATACCGCCCATACCGCCCATATCGGGCATGCCGCCGGCGCCGCCCTTGTCTTCCTCAGGCGAATCGGCAATCATCACCTCGGTGGTGATCATCAGGCCGGCCACGGAACCGGCTGCCTGCAGGGCCACACGGGTTACCTTGGCGGGGTCCAGGATACCCAGCTCGATCATATCGCCGTACTCGCCGGTCGCGGCGTTGTAGCCGTAGTTGTCCTTGCCTTGGCGCACCTTGTCCAGCACCACCGAGGCCTCGGCGCCGGCATTGGCCACGATCTGACGCAGCGGGTTTTCCATGGCGCGCAGACAGGCTGCGATACCGTGGTTCTGGTCTTCATTGTCGCCCTTGAGCTTGCCGATAGCCGCAACGGCGCGCACCAGCGCGACACCGCCCCCGGCCACCACGCCTTCTTCCACCGCCGCACGGGTCGCGTGCAGGGCGTCTTCGACGCGGGCTTTCTTCTCTTTCATCTCGATTTCGGTGGCGGCGCCCACCTTGATCACCGCAACACCACCGGCCAGCTTGGCCACGCGCTCCTG
>JAGRIH010000028.1:88392-91305 GCA_020443345.1 Halioglobus sp. | reverse complement strand
GATTTTAAGGTGACCACCGGGGAAAATGCATACGCTTGGTGGCCAGATAATTGTTCTGGTATGAACTGGACAGGAGGACCTAAACGCCATGAAGCAACTCAAGAAAATCTGGCACGCTCTAGCCGCCGTAGCGTTATTTTTTACCGTTTCGCACGCGAATGCGATACCGGTGGACATGGAGTTATCACTGGTAATCGACGTATCAGGAAGTGTAAGTGGTGATGAGTACAACCTGATGATGGATGGTTATGCCAACGCCTTCCGTGACGGCACCATTCAGAACAATATCCTGAGTACTGATGGCGGTGATGTGGGATCGATTGCTGTCAACGCAGTGTTCTTTGCCACTGATTTTTACAGTACTGCGCTGGACACTTTTAGCCTGCTGGATTCGGCCGCATCGATCAATGCTTTCGCCGACATACTTGATACTTTTGTACGCCCGGGTAGCGGTGGCACCAGGGTCTACAACGGTATGAACCAGGCCACGGCACTGTTGAGCGCAGACAACGGCTACGAGAGCAGCAACTTGGTTATGGATGTGTCCGGTGATGGTACTTCCTCGAGCTCGGCAACCCAGAGTGCCCGGGATGCCGCCGCGGCGGCCGGTATCACCGTCAACGGTATCACCATTGGCTCCCTAGGGATAAATGACTTTTATACCAACAACGTGATTACCGCCAATGGCTTTGCCATTCACGCAACCGACTTCGACGGTTTTTCGTCTGGCATCCAGACCAAGCTAAGGATCGAAACTGGTGGTGGCGAAGTTCCCGCTCCGGCTACCCTGCTGTTGATGTGCACCGGCCTGCTCGGATTCAGTCTGGCGCGTCGCCGTCGCAAGAGCCAATGAACTGAACCGCGCTGTTGATTGATATGCAAGAAGCCCTGCACTGCGGGGCTTCTTCCTGCTGTTTTTCTGTGTCTGCTGGATGATCCTGGTTCGCTGCGCATTTTGTTTAAGGTGAATGGTTAGACTACCAGGCACCCTTCTGGCGCACCACCTGGTAGCGTCGCCCCAGGTACCAGACCGGCGCGCTGATCATGTGCACCAGCCGGGTAAAGGGAAATACCAGTATGATGGTGACCCCGAAGAACACGTGCAGTTTGTACAGGATATGCACGCCGGCGATGGCCCGCACCGCGTCCGCCGGCTGCAGGGTGACGATACTCTGGGCCCAGGTGGCCAGCAGCACCATCACCGAACCGTCCATGTGCCCGGCCGAAACCGCGATGGTCAGCAGGCCGAGGATCAGCTGTATATACAGCAGAATCAGGATGGCCAGGTCGCCGCGGCTGCCGGTGGCGCGCACGCGCTCGTCTGTGATGCGCCGGTGGATCAGCATGGTCAGGCCGATAAAGCACAGGATGCCGAAGAAGCCGCCCGAGACCATGGCCAGCAACTGCTTGTCGGGGGTGGAGATAAAGTGGTGATACACGGACTCCGGCGTCAGCAGGCCGAACAGGTGCCCGAACAGGATGAACAGGATGCCGATATGGAACAGGTTGCTGGCCAGCGCAATGCCTTTGGTGCGCATCAGCTGGCTGGAACTGGCCCGCCAGGTGTATTGCTCTCTGTCGAAGCGAATCCAGCTACCCAGCAGACACACGACGAGCGCCAGGTAGGGATAGAGTCCGAAAACTACAGTGTTGAAGTTCATTGTGCTTGTCCCCCAATCTGATTGGTCGCGGCCGATGCGGGATCGACCCAGTGTAAAGGCTGTGCTTGTTGCACTGGCGCGTGCCGCGCTGTGCGCTTGCTGTCGCAGTCGCCCGGCGGGCTGAAGGTCACCGCGGCTTCCTCCCACTCCCTGTCCAGCGCTTCGGGCGTGTCGTCGCGAGCTTCCTGAGCCGCCGCCGCGCGGTGTTCCTCGATCAGATCCTGCCGGCCGCAGATCATCAGCAGGGCGGCAAACAGGCAGGCGTAGGGGCTGCCGCGCTCTGCCAGGCGGGCGGCCAGCAGCGCCAGGATGTGGCTCATATCGGCGAGCCATTCCCGCGCGTCCAGCGGTTCCAGCCACGACAGGAACTCCAGAAACAGCGGTATGTAATCCGGCAGTTCGTGTTGGTCGAGGACGAATCCCTGTTTCTCGTACACCCGCAGCAGGTCCACCATGGCCTGCCCGCGGTCCCGGGATTCGCCGTGCACGTGCTCGAACAGGTGCAGAGAGAGCGCGCGGCCGTGGTCGAACAGGCCGCTGTACTGCTCCTGGGCGTCCATCAGATCCTGCCGGTAGATGCCCTTGAGCGTCTCCAGCAGCTGTGAGCGCATGTCGGGAGAAACTTCCGTGGCGTTGCTGATGGCCAGCGCGAGTTCCCCCTGGTTGGCCCGTACCCCCTCGCTGGGGTAGTCGAGCAGGTGCGATATAACCTTGAGTATCTGCACGGTCATTCCTCCCAGATCTGCACAGTGGAAATGAGATCCTTGCGGTTGGTCTTCTTGCCGCCGAACATATTCACTTTGCTGTTGCCGTCGCTGCAGCCGTTGCCGAAGCTGAAGCCGCAGCCCCCGCGCTCGGCGTAGGCATCGGGTAGGGCCATCTCCCGGTGTCCGGTCGGGATCACGAAGCGGTCCTCGTAGTTGGCGATCGCCAGGTAGCGGTACATCTCGTCGGCCTGGTGCTTGCTCAGCCCGACCTGTTCCAGCGCACTGAGGTCCTCGACGCCATCGACGTTCTCCGCGCGCTTGTAGGCGCGCATGGCGAGCATGCGCTTGAGGGCCAGACGCACCGGCTCCTCGTCGCCCGCGGTGAGCATGTTGGCCAGGTATTGCAGCGGGATGCGCAGGGAATCGACATCGGGTATCTGGCCCAGGGTGTCCATCTGGCCCGCATCCGCGGCGGACTGGATCGGCGACAGCGGCGGCACGTACCACACCATCGGCAGGGTGCGGTATTCGGGGTGCAGGGGCAG
>JAGRIH010000028.1:54927-88324 GCA_020443345.1 Halioglobus sp. | reverse complement strand
AACGCCGTCGGCTCTGGCCTGGGCGATCACGGCCGGGTCGAAGGGGTCCAGGAAAATCGATAACTGCTCTTTGTACAGATCCTGCTCCGACTCGGTGGACGCCACTTCCTTGATGCGGTCGGCATCGTACAGCAATACGCCGAGATAGCGGATACGCCCGACGCAGGTCTCGGAGCAGACCGTGGGCTGGCCGGCCTCGATGCGCGGGTAGCAGAAGATGCACTTCTCGGACTTGCCGGATTTCCAGTTGAAGTAGATTTTCTTGTAGGGGCAGCCGGAAATGCACATGCGCCAGCCGCGGCACTTGTCCTGGTCGATCAGTACGATGCCGTCTTCCTCGCGCTTGTAGATTGCGCCGGAGGGACACGCTGCCGCGCAGGTGGGGTTGAGGCAGTGTTCACACAGCCGCGGCAGGTACATCATAAAGGTGTTTTCGTACTCGCCGTACATCTTCTTCTGCACGGCCTCGAAATTGTAATCCCGGCTGCGCTTGGAGAACTCGCCCCCGAGGATTTCCTCCCAGTTGGCGCTGCCCTCGATTTTCTCCATGCGCTTGCCGGTCACCAGCGAGCGCGGCCGCGCGGTGGGCTGGTGCTCGAATTGCTTCGCGGTATGCAGGTTCTGGTAGTCGAAATCAAAGGGCTCGTAGTAGTCGTCGATCTGCGGCATGTCCGGGTTGGCGAAGATCTTCGACAGAATCTTCAGCTTGCCGCCAATGCGCGGCTTGATGTTGCCGTCGGCACTGCGCTCCCAGCCGCCGCGCCACTGTTTCTGGTCTTCCCAGTTGTGGGGATAACCCACGCCGGGCTTGGATTCCACGTTGTTGAACCACGCGTACTCCATGCCCTCGCGGGACGTCCAGACGTTTTTACAGGTGATGGAACAGGTATGGCAGCCAATGCACTTGTCGAGGTTGAGCACCATGCCGATTTGTGAACGTATTTTCATTGCGCTATCTCCTCACAATGTCTCGGGAAGTGGTTGCGGCGGGCCGTCGCCGTCGGGGCCGTCCAGCCAGTCGACCGCGGCCATCTTGCGCACCACCACCATTTCGTCGCGGTTGCAGCCCACGGTGCCGTAGTAGTTGAAGCCCCAGGCCTGCTGCGCGTAGCCGCCGATCATGTGAGTGGGCTTCATCACCGTGCGGGTGACCGAGTTGTGGTGCCCGCCGCGGGTGCCGGAGACGACCGACCCCGGGGTATTCACGATGCGCTCCTGGGCGTGGTACATCATCACCATGCCGGGTTTTACGCGCTGGCTCACCACGGCGCGGCAGGCGATGGCGCCGTTGACGTTGAACACATCCACCCAGTCGTTGTCCTCGATGCCGGCCTCCCTGGCGTCGTCTTCACTGAGCCAGATAATCGGCCCGCCGCGCGACAGCGTGAGCATGATCAGGTTGTCGGAGTAGGTGCTGTGAATACCCCACTTCTGGTGCGGTGTGATCCAGTTGAGCACGATTTCCTTGTAGCCGTTGGGCCTTTTGTCCTTGATCAGCTCCACGGTGCGCGTCTTGATCGGCGGGCGGTAGCCGATCATCTGCTCGCCGAAGGCCTGCATCCAGCGGTGATCCTGATAGAACTGCTGGCGCCCGGTAATGGTGCGCCACGGGATGCGCTCGTGGACGTTGGTGTAGCCGGCGTTGTAGCTCACATGTTCGTCCTCCAGGCCCGACCAGGTCGGCGAGGAGATGATCTTGCGCGGCTGCGCCTGGATATCGCGAAAGCGAATTTTCTCGTCGTGCTTGGGTCTGGCCAGGTGTGTGTGTTCGCGCCCGGTAATTTGCCCCAGCGCCTGCCAGGCCTTGACCGCGACGTTGCCGTTGGTTTCGGGCGCCAGGCTCAATACCACTTCGGCGGCGTCGATGGCACTGTCGATGCGCGGACGCCCGCAATGCACGCCCTCTTCGGTCACCGTATGATTGAGCTGGCCCAGCAGTTGCACCTCTTCGTCGGTGTTCCAGCTGATACCCTTGCCGCCATTGCCCAGTTGCTCCAGCAGTGGTCCCAGCGAGGTGAACTTGCGGTAGGTGTCGGAGTAGTTGCGCTCGACCGTCACAAAGTTGGGGGCGGTCTTGCCGGGGATCAGCTCGCACTCGCCGTGCTTCCAGTCCCTGACCTCGAAGGGCTGCGCCAGCTCTCCGGGGGAGTCGTGCAGGGTGGGCACGCTGACGATATCCTGTTCTACCCCCAGATTGCCCTCGGCAATTTCCGAGAACTTCCTGGCGATACCCTTGTAGATCTCCCAGTCCGAGCGCGATTCCCAGGCGGGATCGACCGCCTGGGACAGCGGGTGAATGAAGGGGTGCATATCCGAGGTATTGAGATCGTCCTTCTCATACCAGCTCGCGGTCGGCAGCACGATGTCGGAATACAGACAGGTGGAGGACATGCGAAAATCCAGCGTGGTGATCAGGTCCAGCTTGCCCTGCGCGCCCTGTTCCACCCAGTCCGCCTCGGTGGGCAAAATACCGTTGCGCTGGCCGTTGTCGTCGTTCATCACGCCGTTTTTGGTGCCCAGCAGGTACTTGAGCATGTATTCGTGGCCCTTGCCCGAGGAGCCCAGGACGTTGGAGCGCCAGATGAACATGTTGCGCGGGAAGTTGGCCGGGTCGTCCGGCGATTCGCAGGCAAAGCGCAGCTCGCCGCAGGTGAGCTGCTGCACCACGTAGTCCTTCGGGTCCATGCCCGCGGCTTTGGCCTGGCGGGTGATCTCCAGGGGATTGCGGTTGAGCTGCGGCGCGCTGGGCAGCCAGCCCATGCGCTCGGCCTTGATGTTGTAGTCCAGCATGTGCTCCGGGTACTGCGACTTGTCCGCCAGCGGCGACAGCACATCGTGGATGCTCACTTTCTCGTGGCGCCACTGAGAGCTGTGGTTGTAGAAGAACGAGGTGGAGTTCATCTGCCGCGGCGGGCGGCTCCAGTCCAGGCCGAAGGCCAGCGGCAGCCAGCCGGTTTGCGGGCGCAGCTTCTCCTGGCCGACGTAGTGCGCCCAGCCGCCCCCGGATTGACCGACGCAGCCGCACATGATCAGCATGTTGATCAGGCCGCGGTAGTTCATGTCCATGTGGTACCAGTGGTTCATGCCGGCGCCGACGATAATCATCGACTTGCCGCGGGTCTTGTCGGCGGTGTCGGCAAATTCGCGGGCCACCTGAATCACGCGGGCGGGGTCGACGCCGGTGATTTTTTGCTGCCAGGCCGGGGTATTGGGCACGCTGGCGTCGTCGTAGCCGGAGGCGACATTGCCGCCGCCCAATCCGCGGTCGATGGCGTAGTTCGCCATGTTCAGGTCGTAGACCGTCGCGACTTTCGCCTGGCTGCCGTCGGCCAGCGCGATGTCGCGGCTGGGCACATTGCGAAACTGCACCGCCTCGCCATCGCTGTGCTGCCAGTGATCGCTGCGTTCGTGCCCGAAGTAGGGGAAGGCCACGGAACTGACCTGCTCGGGCCCGTCGATGAGCGACAGTTGCAGCCTGACCTCGCGGTTGCCGGCGCCCTCGCGCGCCTCGATATTCCACTTGCCCTGTTCGCCCCAGCGGTAGCCGATACTGCCCAGCGGTGACACCAGTTCGCCGCTGTGCTCATCGTAGGCGATGGTTTTCCACTCCGGGTTGTTGTCCTGGGACAGGTTGTCCGCCAGGTCGCTGGCGCGCAGGAAGCGGGTGGGGCGGTAGCCCTCGCCGTATGATTCGAGCATGACCAGCATGGGCATGTCGGAGTTCTCGCGCACGTACTGCGTGAAGTACTCGCTGGGCCGTTCCAGATGGAACTCCTTGAGAATCACGTGGCCGAAGGCCATGGCCAGCGCCGCGTCGGTGCCCTGCTTGGGGTTCAGCCACAGGTCGGTGAGCTTGGCCACCTCGGCGTAGTCGGGCGTGACGGCCACGGTTTTGGCGCCCTTGTAGCGCACCTCGGTGAGGAAGTGGGCGTCGGGGGTGCGGGTCTGGGGCACGTTGGAGCCCCAGCAGATAATGTAGTTGGAGTTGTACCAGTCGGCGGACTCGGGCACGTCGGTCTGCTCGCNNTCGCCCCAGGTCATCGGCGAGGCGGGCGGCAGGTCGCAGTACCAGTCGTAGAAGCTCATGGAGACGCCGCCGATCAACGACAGATAGCGCGAGCCGGCGGCGTAGGAAATCATCGACATCGCCGGGATCGGCGAGAAACCCACGATGCGGTCGGGGCCGTACTGTTTGGCGGTGTAGACATTGGCCGCCGCGATGATTTCATTGACCTCGTTCCAGGAGGAGCGGATAAAGCCGCCCATGCCGCGCGCGGACTTGTAACTGTCGGCTTTTGCCGGGTCCTCGACGATGGCCGCCCAGGCATCCACCGGGTTTTGATGCACACGGCGCTGGTCGCGCCACAGTTTCAGCAGGGGCTTGCGCACCTTGGGGTACTTGAGGCGGTTGGCGCTGTACAGGTACCAGGAGTAACTCGCGCCGCGCGGGCAGCCGCGCGGTTCGTGGTTGGGCAGGTCGGGGCGGGTGCGCGGGTAGTCCGTCTGCTGGGTCTCCCAGGTCACCAGGCCGTTCTTGACGTAGATTTTCCAGCTGCACGAACCGGTGCAGTTGACGCCGTGGGTGGAGCGCACGATCTTGTCGTGCTGCCAGCGTTGGCGGTAACCGTCCTCCCACTGCCGGGATTCATTGGTCACCTCGCCGTGGCCATCGGCAAACTCGCCGGTTTTCTTCTTGAAGAACTGCAAGCGGTCCAGGAAATGGCTCATGATGTGCTCTCTCTATCAGTTGGCGGGCCGGCCCGGTTCGCTCCGGGCTGGCCCGTTTGGTTCAGGTAGGGTGCTATGCCGGTATCAGGGGTTGTAAAAAACCCGCTCATCCTCGAGCTGGAATTGCTCGCCGCACTTCGGACAGTTCACTTCGGTGGGCTTGGCCTTGCGCAGGTAGAACCACCAGTTGACCCCGATGCAGACGGCGTAGAATGCGGCGAAACCGTACAGCGCCACCTCCGGCGTGGTCGCCTCGATCTGCTCGCCGATGACTTTGGGGATGTAGAAGGCGCCGTAGGCCGCCACGGCGGAAGTCCAGCCCAGTACCGGGCCGGCCTGTTCCCGGTTGAAGATGATGGCGATGCTGCGGAAGGTGGAGCCGTTGCCGATACCAGTGGCCGCAAACAGCAGCAGGAACAGCAGGAAGAACGGCACGAAGAACTCCTCGGGTGTCGCCGAATGGTAGGCCAGTTTCATGTAGTGGGCCACGCCGATGGCGCACAGGGTCATGACCACGGAACACGCCTGCGTGACCAGTGCACCGCCGACCTTGTCCGCGATCCAGCCGCCCACCGGGCGAATCAGGGCGCCGATGAAGGGCCCCATCCACGCGAACATCAGGGCGCTGGGCCCATTGGGGTTGTTGGTGTTGTGCGTCAGGACGCCGTCCACCATCAGGTGCTGGTAGCCGAAGATCACCTTGATCGACAGCGGGAAGGCTGCCGAAAAGCCGATGAAGGAGCCGAAGGTCATGGTGTAGATGACACTCATCACCCAGGTGTGGTGGTTGTTGAAGATCTTGTACTGGCGCGTGAGGCTGGTGCCGACGGTGCCGGGCACCAGTTTCAGCCACATCACGGTGGAGCCGACCACCAGCACCATGACGATCTCCTTGGAGATGTTCCAGCCCGAGCCGTTGGCGCTCTCGGGCAGCATCAGCCACAGGCCCACTGCGGAAGTCAACAGGCCGATGAACAGCATGCCCGAGATGGTGGCGAAGCTGACGATCGGGTTGGGGATGTCGGGGGACACGTCGGGTGTGCGGATATTGTTCAGCCCGAACCAGCCCACCACCGCCAGCGGCACCAGGAACAGCAGCCAGACGAAACCGGCGTTCTGGATCCAGGTCTCGGTGCCAGCGGGAATCTTGCCGATCAGGGTTCCCGAGGTGCCCAGCAGCACCTCGGAGTTGCCGCCCAGGGCGCCGAACAAACCGAAAGTCATGGCCAGCGGCACCAGGATCTGCATGGTGGTGACGCCGAAGTTGCCCAGTCCCGCGTTCAGGCCCAGCGCCAGCCCCTGCATCTTCCTGGGGAAGAAAAAGCTGATGTTGGACATGGAGGAGGCGAAGTTGCCGCCGCCGAAACCCGACAACAGCGCCATGAACTGGAACACCCACAGCGGTGTACTCCTGTCGGTGAGCGCAATGCCCGTGCCGATGGCCGGTATCATCAACAGTGCGGTGGTGAAGAAGATTGTGTTGCGTCCGCCGCATATGCGGATAAAAAAGCTGCTGGGAATGCGCAGGGTGGCGCCGGTGAGACCGGCGATCGCCATCAGGGTAAACAACTCGGGTTTGGCGAAGGGAAAGCCGAGGTTGAGCATCTGTACCGTGATGACGCCCCAGTACAGCCACACGGCAAAGCCGCACAGCAGGCTGGGAATCGAGATCCAGAGATTGCGCCGGGCGATTTTCTTGCCGGTGCTCTCCCAGAAGGCCTCGTCTTCCACGTCCCATTTTTTAATATCAGACATAATGTGTCCTCCAGGTAAATACAGGCGCCGCTCCCGCGAGCGGCGCCGCCGTATACATCAGGCCTTGTAGCCCTCGAGCTCCAGGCCTTCTGACCTGCGCAGATTGCGGATGGCGATGTGCATGAAGATCATGCAGCCGGCCACGACACCAAACAGCAGCATGAAACAGGAACTGCGCACGTTCAGCAGGTCGGACGCCATACCGAACAGGATCGGCAGTGAAAAGCCCCCCAGGCCGCCGATCACGCCGACCAGACCGCCCACCGAACCCATGTTGTCGGGATAGTAGTCGTGAATGATGCGGTAGACACTGGCTTTACCGATGCCCTGGGCGATGCCGATGATAAAAATCAGCACGGTGAATACCCACACGTTCACACCCACGTTGAAGGTCATGTCGCCGCTCATGCCGTGCACGATATAGGTGGTCTGCGGATAGGAGACGAAAAACAGGCAGATCAGGCAGACCCAGAACACCGCCCAGTTGCAGTTGCGGGCGCCGTACTTGTCCGACAGCCAGCCGCCTAAGGCGCGTATCAGGCCCGAGGGCAGGGTGAAGAACATGGTGATCAGCGAGGCCGTCTTCAGATCCATCTGGTATTCGGCGACATAGTATTTGGGCAGCCACAGGGCCAGCGCCACGAAGCCGCCGAACACGAAGTAGTAATAGAGGCCGAAGCGCCATACGCGCAGCTCTTTCAGCGGCGCCAACTGGTCGGCCAGGGTGATGTGCTTGCCGGTGCGGGCGCGCTCCTGCTGCGCCGGATCGGCGAAGGTGAAAAACCAGAACAGGATCGCCATCAGCACCATGGCCACCGAGTAGACCTGGGGCACCATGCGCCAGCCGTAGGCCACCACGATCATCGGCGCCACCAGGTTGGTGATGGCCGCGCCGGCGTTGCCGGCCCCGAAAATGCCCATCGCCGTACCCTGGCGGTTTTTCTCGAACCAGGCCGAGGTATAGGCGATACCGATGGCGAAGGAGCCGCCGGCCAGGCCGACAAACAGGCCGATCACCAGGTACTGCCAGTACTGGTCGGCGAAGGCCAGGCCGTAGGTGGGTATCGCCACCAGCAGCATCTGGATAAAGAACACGATGCGCCCGCCAAAGCGATCCGTCATAATGCCCAGTGGCAGGCGGGTCAGCGAGCCGGTGAGGATCGGCGTGGCCACCAGGACGCCGAACTGTGTGTCGGACAGGCCCAGTTCCTGCTTGATCTTGATGCCGATGATGGAAAACATGGTCCACACGGCGAAGTTGCAGGCAAAGGCCAGTGTGTTCATGGTCAGTACAGACCACTGTTTTTGTTGGTGTGTAGGCATGGTTCAGGCCCTTTGTCGGTGAGTACAGGCCGATACTTTCACTGCGACAGAGGGGCCACCTTGACCTCGATCAAGGTCTGCCGGCGGCTACCGCTTAATAGTGGCCGCACTACTCCCTTGGTGGTAGTTTTCAGGCCCGGCAATTACGACGGTGGAGTTAGGGCTCCCGCAACAGGGCGGACAGGTTGAACAGCGCATCGGACCAGGTTGTCAGGCAGTCGCTCATTACCCGCTCGGGGGCGGCGCTGGTGGTGCTGGTCTTTATCAGCGTGGTCAACATGGTGGTGACCTTCCTCAGCGCCGAGAACGCCGAGAACGATGCGGTGCGCATCAATATAGCCGGCTCGCTGCGCATGCAGTCCTATCGCATTGCCGAGACCCTGATCCTGTCGCGTCAGAGTATCGACCATGGCGACACCACGCTGGAGGAGCGCCTGGCCGAATTCGAGCGGCGCTTGTACCTGCCGGTGCTCGCCCGGCACATTCGCAACTCCGGCAACGAGGCCTCGGTGGATGCCTACGCAAAGCTGGAACGGCAGTGGTTTTCCCTCAAGCGCCTGATGCTGGCCCCGGATTCCGATCTGGTGTCCGTGCTGGACAAGATCGACGCCTTCGTGCTCGATATCGACAACATCGTCAAAATGCTGGAGGTGCAGACCGAGAGCAAACTCAAGCTGTTGCGTATACTGCAGGGCATTTCGATGCTGGTAACGATCATCGTAGTTACCATCGTCTTCCTGGATCTCACCAACACGGTGGTTATGCCCCTGCGCCGTCTGGTCGCCATGGCCAACCGCGTGCGCGGGGGCGATTTCAGTATGCGCATCAACGTCGGCCGGGAGGACGAACTGGCGCTGCTGTCCGACACGTTCAATACCATGGCTGCCAGCCTGGATGCCATGTACCGCGAGTTGGAAGACAAGGTGCAGGAGAAAACCCGGCACCTGGAGCGGGCCCGGGATGAGCTGAGTTTGCTCTATGAGACAGCGCGATTGTTGTCGGGTGGCGAGAATATTCAACTCCGGTTGCAGCGCGTGCTGGACCACGCACAGCGCTACCTCGACCCCGCGCAGCTCGCGGTAGAATTGAAGGGCAGTGTGGTAACCGGTGATCGAGGACTGGTCGCACCGCCGACACCGGGCGACGGCCTGCCCGATACCGCGGCCCACCGGCACCGCTTTGCCATCGAGCGCCCGGGGGATCACTTCGGCGAACTCGTGGTGGCGGCGCAGCGCGAGCTGTCAGCCCAGCAGCGCCGTACCGTGCAACTGGTGGCAGGCAATATAGCGTCGGCGGTGGGCGCCGAGCTGCGCAGGGAACAACAGCACCGGCTGGTGCTGATGGAGGAGCGGGCCGTCATCGCCCGGGAACTGCACGACTCGCTGGCGCAGACCCTGTCCTATCTCAAGATCCAGATCAGCCGTCTGCAGATGCAGCAGGCCAGGCAGACGGCGCAGCCGCAGTTGGACGAAACCGTCGAGCATATCCGCGAGGGCATCAACGCGGCCTACGTGCAGTTGCGCGAGCTGCTGGGAACGTTCCGCCTGCAGTTGTCCAGCCAGGGTCTGCGGGCGGCGCTGCAGGCCACCGTGGCGGAGTTTTCTGAACGCGGCGATATCGCGATCGGTCTGGACTATCGCCTGGACGATTGTCCGCTGTCCCCCAATGAAGAGATCCATGTCCTGCAAATCGTGCGCGAAGCGCTGTCCAACGTGCTGCGCCACTCCGGTGCCGGGCGCGCACAAATCGAGGCGGCCATGGCTGCCGACCGCACGATCGAGGTCTGCGTGACCGACGACGGCAAAGGCTTTGGACCGAGCGATGCCCAGGAAAATCACTACGGCAAGATTATCATGCGCGAGCGGGCGCGGAGCCTGAAGGGCGAGATTGGTTTCGACAATGCAGCCGGCGGCGGTGCGCGGGTAACGCTGCGCTTTGTGCCGCATGCCATCGCCCGGGCGCACCGTATGACACCACAGCCGAGCGTGGGGAGTGCCCGGGAGATATGATTTCCATCTTGCTGGTCGATGACCATCCCATGTTGCGCCAGGGGGTTGCGCAGCTGATTGAACTCGAGGAGGGCCTGATGGTGGTGGGCCAGGCCGGCAGTGGCGAGGAGGCCCTGCACCTGGCCGCGCAACTGGATCCGGATATGGTGCTGCTGGATCTCAACATGCAAGGCATGAATGGTATTGCCACCTTGCAGGCCTTGCGTGAGCAGGGCTTCAATGCCTGCGTCATGGTGTTTACCGTCTCTGACCAGCACGACGACGTGGTGGCGGCGCTGCGCGCCGGTGCGGACGGCTACCTGCTCAAGGACACAGAGCCCGAGGTGCTGTTGCAGAGCATCAAGGCGGCCAGCCAGGGACAGCCGGTGTTCAGCCCGCAACTGGCCCGGGTGCTGGCCTCGGGGGTGCGCGACCAGAAGGCGGACAGTGCCGAACGGATGGGCGAGCTGACTGGCCGCGAGGCGCAGATCCTGCAGTGCATTGCACAGGGCAAAACCAACAAGCGCATTGCGCGGGAGCTGGCTATCGCCGAGGCGACGGTCAAGGTGCACGTGAAGAATACCCTCAAAAAGCTCGGCCTGCGTTCGCGGGTGGAGGCCGCGGTCTGGGTGCTGGAAAACCGCGTATTCGAGTGATACGCAACGCGCTTGTCCTGGACAGGCCGCCGCTATCTGCTATTCAATGTCTGCTGTTCAATGCAACCGGCGCTGTCCGTGATGCTCCGCGCCGGGGGCGGATCCGACATCCTTTTATGTAGAGGCCCCGAAGCATGTCGCAGCCCGTACTCGTTCTGACCCGTCCGCTCCCGGTGCCTCCGCTCACCGCCAATGGCCAGGCTGTCGAAGTGCGACAGTTCCGGGGTGATCAAGCGGTATTCGCACAGGCGCAGGTACTGCTGTCCACGGTGATGGACCCGGTGGATGCCCGACTGATAGATGCACTGCCGGCAAGTATCCGGCTGATAGCCAATGTCGGTGTGGGACTGGACAATATCGATCTGCGCGCCGCCGCGGCGCGCGGCATCGCCGTGTCGAACACGCCCGTGGTGACAGAAGACACGGCCGATCTCGCATTCCTGCTGATTCTCGCCAGTGCGCGGCGCCTGTACAGCAGTGAGAGTATGGTGCGCAGCGGGCGCTGGAACAGCACTGATATGACGGTGAACCTGGGTACCACCGTGCAGGGCAAGACACTCGGTGTGGTGGGCTTTGGCGCCATCGGCCAGGCGGTGGCACGTCGCGCCCGCGCCTGCAATATGGCCATCGCCTACCACGGACCGCGGCCCAAACCCGAGGCCGCGGCCGCTGTGGACGCCATCTACTACCCGCAGTTGACGGCCATGCTGGCCGCCGCCGATATCGTCACCCTGCACTGTCCGCTGAGCCCGGCCACCCGCCACCTCATCGACGCGCAGACACTGGCGGCGATGAAGCCCGGGGCCATTCTGGTGAACACCGGGCGCGGTGCGCTGGTAGACGAGCGCGCGCTGATCGATGCCCTGCACAGCGGTCACCTGTCCGGCGCGGGGCTGGACGTCTTCGAGCGGGAGCCGACGGTACCTCCGCAGTTGCTGGCCATGGACAACGTGACGCTCACACCGCACATGGGCAGCGCGACCCGCGAGTGCCGCGGGGCGATGTTCGACTGCGCCCTGCAGAACGCCATCGCCTGCTTCGAGGGGCGGCCGCTGCTCACGCCGGTCGATCCGGGTTGACGCAATAATATGGATTAGCCGTTCGGTGGCGCCTTTTCTCCGCTGGCCGCGCCGTCTTTCCGGCACAGTTGCAACCACTGCCGCAGCGCGGTGCCGCGGTACTTGCGGCGGTGGGTGACCATATACAGCTCGCGACGAAAATCGCGGCCGGGTACCTGCAGCGGTACCAGCGAGCCGCGTCGGAAGGCCTCGCGCAGGGCGATACGCGACAGGCAGCCCACTCCCAGGCCCGCCTCCACGGCGCGCTTGATCGCCTCGGTGTGCTGCAGTTCCATGGCGATCGACAGGTCGGTGACAATGCCGTGCATGGCGCGCTCGAAGGTTTGGCGGGTGCCGGAGCCGGGCTCGCGGATAATCCACTGCTGCGCCAGCAGGTCGGAATCCGAGAGCGCGGGCCCGCCGGCCAGGGGGTGATCCGGGGCGGCAAAGACCACCAGTTCATCGTCGCGCCAGTGCACCGCGTCGAGTTCCCGGTGCAGCAGCTCGCCCTCGATCAGCCCCATGTCCAGCTCGAAGCGCGCTACACCCGCGGCGATGGTCGCGGTATTGGCCACGTGCAGGGCGATGTCGGTGCGGGGGTGATCGCGCCGATAGTCGGCGATCATGCCCACCGCCAGGTAGTTGCCGATAGTGAGGGTGGCGCCGATACGCAGCTGACCCTGCGCCTCCTCCCCGGCCAGAGCGTGCTCCAGCGCCCGCGCCTGGGCCAGCAGGTTTTCGGCCCGGGGCCGCAGCTCGTGACCCAGCGCGCTGAGCGCCAGGCGTTTGCCGATGCGGTCGAACAACTGCACATTAAACTGTGACTCGAGCTCCTTCAGGGCGCCGCTGGCGGCGGACTGCGACATGGCCAGGCTGGCCGCGGCGCGCGTCACATTTTCGTGCCGGGCAGTCGCCAGAAACACTTCCAATTGGCGCAGGCTGTAGCGCATGGGTTGGCTCCTATATTTGATAAAACGATAACGCTAATCGAATATAACTGTTTTACCAATGTAAGGCCAGGCGCTTAAACTTCCCGGTGCTGCTGACACGACACAGGATGATGCACCCATGGCAACGATACTGCGCGAACAGGTGACTGCCGTACACCACTGGACAGACGATTTGTTCAGTTTCAAGACCACGCGCAACCAGGGCTTTCGCTTCAAGAACGGCCACTTCACCATGATTGGCCTGGAGCTCGCGGACCAGCCGCTGATGCGCGCCTACAGCCTGGCCAGCGCCAACTATGAGGATGAACTGGAGTTTTTCAGCATCAAGGTGCAGGATGGTCCGCTGACCTCGCGCCTGCAGCGCATCGTGGTGGGCGACGAGTTGCTGATCAACAGCAAGGCCACCGGCACGCTGGTGCAGGACAATCTGCTGCCGGGCAGACACCTCTACCTGCTTGCCACCGGTACTGGCCTGGCGCCGTTTTTGAGCATCATCAAAGACCCGGAGATTTACCAGCAATACGACAAGGTGGTGCTCACCCACGGCTGTCGCTACGTCGACGAGCTGGCCTATCGCGATGTCATTACCGAACACCTGCCGCAGCACGAATACCTCGGTGACTTCGTGCGCGAGAAGCTGGTGTACTATCCCACGGTGACGCGCGAGGCCTTCCACAACACTGGCCGGCTCACCGACCTGCTGGCCAGCGGCAAGCTGGCCGCAGACGTGGGGCTGCCCCCCATCGACCCGGCCAGTGACCGCTTCATGGTCTGCGGCAGCCCCAGCATGCTCAAGGATATTTGCGCGCAGTTGAACAGCCGCGGCTTTCGTGAGGCGCGGCACGGGCAGGCCGCGCACTACGTGATCGAGCGGGCGTTTGTAGAGCAGTAGTAGTACCCAAAAAGCGCCTGGAAGGCCGCCATCGGGCCTCCTATACTGGGCGGTAAACCCCCGGCGAGGAAAGTCCATGCGCAAATCCCTGATGGCGGCCGCGATCGCGGCTGCAAGCTGTGTCCCCGCGAGCGCCATCGCCGCTCCCTACCCGGCGATCTACGTCTTTGGCGACAGCCTGTTTGACACTGGGCAGTTTGGCGGCCAGCGGTTCACCAACCGGGTCGGCCCCGATTTTCGCAATTCGCAGTTCGGGCCGGTGTCGCCGGACCTGGTGGCGCAGGGGCTGGGACTGGAGCGGGCCACGCCGTCGCGCGACGGCGGCACCAACTACGCCGTGGGCGGCAATCGCTCCGCCGACACCCTGGCCTCCATCACCGCGCAGACCACCTATGAGGGCTCGGCGGGTATCGCGCGCCCGGGACTGAACGTCACCTTCAATTCACTGTTTTACAACCTGGAACGCCGCCGGCGTGAGTTTGATCGCAACGCCATCTACCTGCTCGATGGCGGCGGCAACGATATCGGCGCCGGACAGGTGTTTGACCAGGCCACCGCCGGTGTGGTCGCCACCAACATGGTGCGTGCAGCCACGGCGCTGCGCGAGCGCGGTGCCCGCTACGTGGTGGTGGCCAATGTGCCCGACTTCGGGCTCGTGCCGGCGGGTATCGCCCTCGGCGACTTTGCCACCGCCCAGGCGGCCAGTATCAACGAGCAGATCCGGGCGCAGCTCGGCGCGGCCAATGTGCTGGTGTTCGACGCCTTTGGCATGCTGCGCGAGCTTGCGGCAGCGCCCGCGGCCTATGGTGTGCCGCTGAGCAGCGCCCAGTTCAGCCTCTCGTGCTTCGACAGCGACGCTCCGACCTGCGCCCAGGGCAACGCCGCCGCCAAGATCGACGGCGCCGACCCGGACCCCGGCCAGTTCATGTTCAACGACCCGCTGCACCCCACCACCATCGGACAGCAGCTAATCGCAGACCACCTGCTGGCGCTGCTGCGCGCGCCCGGCGAGATTGCCCTGCTGCCGGAGATGGGCCTGGACGACATGCGCGCACACTGGCGCGCAACGCAGCCAGTACTGCGTTCCAATCGCTGGGCGCAGGGCACGCCGGTCGGCGCTTACACCGTGTGGGGCGGGCTCAACGGCCAGCAGCGCGAGCGCGATACCGCCTACGGCGATACCGGAGAAAGCGATGCCACCCAGTACAACCTGGGACTGAACTACCGCATCAGCAGCGCCTGGTATCTGGGCGGCATGCTCAGTCGCGCCGAAAACACCCTGGACTTCGATCACAGCCGGTCCAGCTATGACATGCAGAGCCTGTCGCTGTCGCTACTGTCGGGCTTCAGGAGCGGCCCCGTCGCGGTGGAGGGCGTCATTACCTACGCCGACCTGGATTACGACGACCTGCAGCGTACTTTCGACCTCGGCCCGCTGCTGCGCCGCACCGAGCACGGCGATACCGGCGGCGACGCCCTGGGGGTGCTGATCAACGTCGCCTACAACGTGGTGGACGTGAACAGCGGCGCGCGTTTTGGCCCGATGGTGGGCTACCAGTACGTGCGCGCGGAGGTGGACGGCTACCGGGAAGGCGGCGGCCGCTCCACGGCCCTCACTGTGGCCGATCAGGACGTCACCACGGATATCTGGAGCGCCGGCCTGTTCGGCCAGTTGGCACTGGGTATGTGTGCCTGCGAACTCTACAGTGAGGCGGTGTACCAGGCGTACGAGGGCGACAGCGGCAGCAATCCGCGCATCGGCCTGGTGAGTGTGCCCGGCAATAGCGCCACCCTGCCCGGATACGAGCGCGACGACGACGGTTGGCGCTGGGACGTGGGCCTGGCCGCCCGGCTCACGCCGGCGCTGGAGCTGAATATCGGCGCCGGGATCGATGATAGCGGCGATGCCGAGGGTGTCTGGTACGGGGGGGAGCTGAGCTATTCTTTCTGACTACTGTGCCAACTCAGCGATTTTACGTGCCGTCCAGTGTCGTCCACAGTGCATTACCTGGAGAGATTAATAGCGCAATGGCACTGATTTAAGCTACTAGACTGGCGCTAATCTATACGCGATGCGGCGCTTGATTGCTGATTCCTGGCTTGAGTCAGTGCCAATTTATAGCGTTCTATAGAGAGTTTCCATTCCCGCTCCGATACAGTACCATGCGCGCCCTTCGCCCCGTTGCGAGCAGTGACCGCAGACGCGCGCACCACCCGCAATGCGCACCACCCACAAGAGAACCCCCATGACATTTGACGAGCTCGGCCTGTCCGCGCCCCTGCTGCGCGCAGTGACTGAAAAAGGCTACAGCGAGCCATCGCCGATCCAGGCGCAGGCCATACCCGCAGTGCTGGCGGGCCGCGATATCATGGCCGCGGCCCAGACCGGCACTGGCAAAACCGCCGGTTTCACCCTGCCTATCCTGCACCTGCTGCACGAGCGGCCGCCGCTGCACCCGCATCGCATCCGGGCCCTGATTATCACCCCGACACGAGAGCTGGCCGCGCAGGTGGCCGAGAGCGTCGCGACTTATGGCGCGCACCTGCCGCTGAAATCCGCCGTGGTGTTCGGCGGCGTGAAGATCAACCCGCAGATTGCCAAACTGCGCAAAGGCGTGGACATCCTGATCGCCACACCGGGGCGCCTGCTCGATTTGCACCAGCAGGGCGAGGTGCAGTTCAAGGACCTGGAGATACTGGTGCTGGATGAAGCGGATCGCATGCTGGATATGGGGTTCATCCACGATATCCGCCGGATACTGAAGCTGCTGCCACCACGGCGTCAGAACCTGCTGTTCTCGGCCACCTTTCCCGTTGAGATCAGAAATCTCACGGGAAAGTTGCTGCACGATCCGCTGGAAGTAGAGGTGTCGGTGGCCAACGCCACCGCCGATACGGTGCAGCAGTGGGTCTATCCCGCCGACAAGAAGCGCAAGTCCGCGCTGTTGCGACAACTGGTGGAGGATCGCCAGTGGCAACAGGTGCTGGTGTTTACCCGCACCAAGCACGGCGCCAACAAGCTCTCCCAGTATCTGGAAAAGTCCGGCATCGACGCCGCGGCCATCCACGGCAACAAGAGCCAGGGCGCGCGCACCCGCGCACTGGCCGGCTTCAAGGCCGGGGAGATCCGCGTGCTGGTGGCCACCGATATCGCGGCCCGCGGCCTGGATATCGCCCAGCTGCCGCAGGTGGTGAACTTCGACCTGCCGAACGTACCCGAGGATTACGTGCACCGCATCGGCCGCACCGGCCGCGCCGGCGCCTCCGGCAGGGCCTATTCGCTGGTCAGCGCCGATGAGATCAAACAGCTCAACGATATCCAGCAGCTGATCCAGCGGCACCTCGAGCGCGAGTACATCGACGGTTTCGAACCGGAGCACGAGGTGCCGCCCAATGCCGCGCTGCGCTCGCCGCGACAGCGTGGCGGTGGATCGGGGCAGCCATCCGCTGGCAGGACGGCTGACGGCAGATCCGCGCCGCAGGGACGTCGCCCCGAGGGCCACCAGCGCCCGCGCCGCGGCCGGCGTCGCGGTGGCCGGCACTCCGGTGGCGGGCGGCCCGACAGTCAGTAGCCGGCCGTGCTCTGACGCAGTCGCGCTCCAGGGGCACGTACTGCTCGGCTGGCCAGGCCCAGCTGCGCCACTGGACCTTACTGACAGGCAAAATCGGCAGGCAAAATCAAAGTACAGTGCAGCACGCGACTAACCTGGCGTTTGCATCGGCCGGGGATAGAGGAGTATGCTGTCAGGGTTTCATGCAACGTCACGCTCCTGGCGTTGAGTGAATAAGGTTTTCCGAAAAAACCCAATAACTTAGCCGTCCACTGTATCTATGTATATAGATTGGCATCAATACGACCCCGGCGAATTTTTCGATGAACTGATCAGTTCTCCCGGGCATCCGCGCAAAGTCGGCAGGCAGCTGGCCAAATATCTCAAGTCTTTTACCAGAGAAGAACTACAGGAACGCAAAGCCGCGGCCGATCTGGCCATTAAAACCATGGGCATCACGTTCACGGTGTACAGCGAAGGTGAAAATATCGATCGCGAATGGCCGTTCGATATTATTCCGAGAATCATTCCGCAACGGGAGTGGCAAAAAACCGAAAGGGGACTGACGCAGCGGCTCAGAGCGCTGAACCACTTTATCGACGACGTTTATAATGAACAGAAGATTTTTAAAGACAAGGTCATCCCCAGAGAATTGCTGCAAAAATCGAAGAATTTTCGCCGGCAATGCGTGGGGATGAAGCCCGCCTACGGAGTGTGGGCGCACATTTGCGGCACGGACTTGATCAAAGACAGGGACGGGCAGTTCTATGTTCTGGAAGATAATCTGCGCGTGCCTTCCGGGGTGTCCTACATGCTGGAAAACCGCGTCGTTACCAAGCGCGTATTCCCGGAACTGTTTGAACACCACGACATCATGCCGGTCACTGAATACCCCACACAACTGTTTGATACCCTGGCGGCAATTTCGCCGCGCCCGATGGACTACCCCGAAGTGGTGGTGCTTACCCCCGGCATTTATAACTCCGCCTACTTTGAGCATTCCTACCTGGCGCAACGGATGGGGGCCGAACTGGTCGAGGGCGGAGACCTGGTGGTGGACAGCGACGATTGCGTCTACATGCGTACGATCAACGGTTTATCTCGTGTGGATGTCATCTATCGTCGCATAGACGACCTGTTTCTCGACCCGCAGGTGTTTCACCCTGATTCGGTGCTGGGGGTGCCGGGCCTGATGCGCGCCTGGCTCAAAGGCAACGTGGCGCTGGCCAATGCCCCCGGCGCCGGCGTTGCAGACGATAAGGTGGTGTATACCTACGTGCCGAAAATGATCGAATACTATCTGGGCGAAAAGCCCATGCTGCCAAACGTACCCAGTTATTTGTGCATGAATAAAACCGAGTGCGACTATGTGCTGAACAATCTCGACAAACTCGTCGTCAAACCGGCCAATGAAAGTGGGGGCTATGGCATGTTGATGGGGCCGCAGGCAACGAAAAAGGAGCGTGAGGAATTTGCGCAGCGGATCAAGGCCGACCCGCGCGACTATATGGCCCAGCCACTGATCTCGTTATCCACCGCCCCCATCTTGACGCCGAACGGTGTCGAACCGCGTCATATTGACTTGCGGCCCTTTATCCTGCAGGCAAAAGACCACTTTGTGACCCCCGGCGGTCTGACGCGTGTTGCCCTGACCAAGGGTTCCTATGTGGTGAACTCTTCCCAGGGAGGCGGCAGCAAGGATACGTGGATTGTAGCGGACCACAAATGAACGGGCAGTGACGGTAGCGGTGTGAATGCAGCCGATAGCGGCTGAGGAGCGATAAGTGTTATCCCGGGTTGCGGAGCGAATTTACTGGCTGGGTCGTTATATTGAGCGGACCGAGAACACGGCGCGGCTAATCAACGTGAATTCAAATTTGTTGCTCGATTTGCCGCGCGGCACACAAATCGGCTGGTCAATGCTCATTGATATCATGGGTTGTAACAGTGCATTCGACGTAAAAAAAGCCAAGTCCGAAGAACTGAGCATCATGTACTTTTTGCTTTCGGACCAGAACAGCCCCGTCTCCATTATGGCATCGCTGCGCATGGCGCGGGAAAACGGGCGCACCACCCGCGAAATCATCCCGACGGAAGCCTGGGAGTTGTTGAACGATACGTATTTGTTTGCCAGGGAAAATGCCGGCAAGGCGGCGAGCAGAACCGGTCGCAGCCAGTTCCTGAAGCGTATTATCGAGCGGACTCAACAATTTACTGGACTGTTGGCGGGCGCCATGAGCCACACCAGTGCCTACGATTTCATTCGCCTCGGCCGCAACCTGGAGCGCGCCGACATGTCCACACGTATTATCGATGTTGGTTCGGGCAATCTCATTACTCGACTCAAAGCAGGTCATCAGCAGCAGGATCAGGAGTCCGACCCCTACGACAGTATGTTGTGGATGAGTGTGCTGCAATCATTGAGCGGCTACCAGATGTATCGCCAACATGTACAGGACCGTGTCAACGCTGAGGATGTCGTCGCTTTCATCATACAGGACGTGGATTTCCCCCGGGCGGTCGCCGGCTGCCTGGCACAACTGGTTATCTGCCTCAATCGCCTGCCAAATGCGGAATCAGCGTTGCACTCTGTCGCCAGCACGCAGCGTCGTATCAGCAGCGTCGACATACCCGACATACTCGAAGACGACAAGTTGCACGACTTTATCGACACTGTACAAATGCACATCGCTTCCATTCACGACGATATTGCCGCCACCTGGTTTCTGCCGGTGAGGGCCGAATCCGCTTGAGTTCACCGGTTATGCTCGCACTTCGATGAAGACCTTTTCTTGCCGCTGTGGCAACCGCCTCTTTTTTGACAATACCCGATGTACCGTCTGTGGTTTGAATCTTGGTTTCGATCCGCTTTCTCAGCAGCTCTTGAGTTTCGAACAGCTGGCTTGCGGAGCGTGGCAGACAAATGACCAACTGAACTTCAAGGCCTGTCAAAATTATCAGGACTACCAGGTTTGCAACTGGATGCTGCCGTTCGACAGCGATGACAATTACTGCCTGGCATGCGGTTTGAATGAAATGATTCCGGCGCTGTCGGCGCCGGAAAGACGCCGCTGGTGGGGAAACATGGAGACCGCCAAGCGACATTTGTTATACAGCCTGTTGTCGCTGCAGCTTCCAGTGCAGAGCAAGTTAAAAGACCCTCGAGGACTGGCCTTTGCGTTTCTGGAGGACAAGCGCATGAACCCGGCGGTGGCAGAAGACTATGTCGCCACTGGTTATCGACAGGGCCTGATCACGGTCAACCTGGTAGAGGCTGACGAACTCAGCCGGGAAACGACTCGCGTCCAGATGAACGAACCCTACCGAACCCTGTTGGGTCATTTTCGGCACGAAAGCGGACATTATTATTTCGAGCGTTTGGTAAGAGACGACAAACATCTAGCGGTGTTTCGCCAACTGTTTGGCGATGAGAATCTCGATTACTCTACTGCACTGGAAAACTACTACGAAAACCATAGTAACTTGAAAAGTGCATACTCTGATCCATCCTCGCCCTTTATTTCGTGCTATGCACAAGCGCATCCGCTGGAGGATTGGGCCGAGTGTTGGGCACATTACCTGCACATGACCGATACCACAGAAACCGCAGCTCAGTTTGGTATCATCGACGCGGATATCGACCGCAGGGACTTTTTCAGTTGGAGCAGCCATTGGGAGCGCGTCACGGTCGCGCTCAACGCATTGAATCGCAGCATGGGGCTGCGCGACGCCTACCCCTTCGTGCTATCCGATGCAGTATTGACTAAGATCCACTTTGTTCATCAAGTGATCGATCCCAGGTAAAGGACCAGTTTAACGGGGGCAGACTGCGGAAGGCGTCGATCAGGTGGGAATTCCAGGCACGATGCAAATTGCGCAGGTACTCGCTGTCCTCCTCAAAGCGGTGGTAGCGATTCAGGCTCAGTGAATTGGCGGTATAAACCTGTAGCTCGATGGGGGGGCCGACGGTGAGGTTGCTGCGCATGGTGGAATCCATTGACACCAGTGCGCAGAGGGAGGCTGTCTCCAGGGTGGTGTCCGTGGTGAGAATTCTATCCAGAATCGGCTTGCCGTACTTGCTTTCCCCGATCTGCAGATAGGGCGTCGAATCGGATGAGACAATATGGTTGCCCTGCGCGTAGACGAGGGCGATCTTCGGTTTGCTGCCGGCAATTTGCCCACCAATAATAAAGCTGGCTTCATAACTGGTGCCCTTGACCGGGGCATGCTTGTTTTGCTGTGCGAGGTTGGCTTCGCCCAGGTAATCGGCGGCTTCCTCAATACTTGAAATATTAAACAGGTTTTGACCCGCTTCGTCCTTGATGTCTTTCTTAATTTTCGCGATAACACCTTGAGTGGTCGCGAGGTTGCCGGCGCTGAGGATAACAAACTGCCGCTGCCCATCCACACCAAAGCAGTGCATTTTACTGTAGGTACTGATCTGATCGACACCGGCATTGGTGCGCGAATCGGAACAAAATACAATGCCGGCATCCAGGCAAATAGCCACACAATAGGTCATGCTTTAATCACCACGGTTCCGCGAGCAGCCGCTGGCTTTTCCACGAGGTAGATGGCCAGGACAACTTGCAAAGCTTCGCGCCCTGTGCCGCTAGCGTACGTCCTGAGGGTCGAGGCGCTGCAATATAACGGATTTGTATCGTCGCACGCCAGCCCCGGCGCCAATATTTTTGTCGCGACGCATGCATGATCAAAATCAGTGGCGAGCGCGCTCTGCCGATTGCCGATCGGTAAAACACCGATCAAGTGAGCCGGCGCGCTCATCGGTGGATATGCAGACACCAGTCAAGGCACGATGACGGCTTTGAGTGTTTCCCGGGTGTTCATTTGCGCCTCGAAGGCCTGTGCCGCATCCGCCAGGTCGTAGCGGTGAGTGATCAGGGCTTCGCGGTCTACCCGGCGGTCAGCGATCAGTTGCAGAGCCTGTTTTACCTCTACGTCCGAGTAGCCCAGGGTGCCAATCACGGTGAGGTTCTTGGACACGACCTGGTTGAAGTCCACCTGAGGCTGCTCTTCGTACAGCGCTACTGCCACCAGCCTGCCGGTGATCGGCTTGGCGATTTCCAGTGCCTGGTTCAAAGTCAGCGGCAGGCCGGCACACTCGATTACCACATCGATATTGCCGCTGGTGGTGGCGTTGTACATGACGGGCGTCTCACCTGCCAGCTCTTTCATGCAACGCACCACATCCTCTTGCATGGCGTCAATGGTTCGACTTGCACCAAACTCCCGCGCCATGTGCAGGCGCTTTTCAGCCACGTCCGCAACGACGATAGCGCAGTCGGGATGCAGTGCACGGATAACCTGCACGCAGCCCAGCCCGATCATGCCGGCACCGATGATAAGGATGCGCTCGCCACCCTGCAGGTTGGCGCGCTGTACTGCGGTCAGAGACACTACCAGGGGTTCGACGGTGGCCGCTGCCTCGAAAGAGACACTGTCTGGAAGCTTGAGCACCAGTGGCGCGGGGGTGATGATCGGGGTGACATTGCAGTATTCGGCGTAGGCGCCGAACGCCATGCCGACTACCCGGTCGCCCACCTGTATGTCCTGCACCTGCGCGTGCGGACCAATAGCTGCTACTTCACCAGCGAATTCGTGGCCGAACAATACGCCGTCCTTCTGGGGCAGGGTCATCTCCTTGAACATACCCAGCTTGTAGGTATGCAGGTCAGTGCCGCATACGCCGACGGCCTTCACTTTGACCAGCACGCCATCGCGGCCCGTTTCGGGTTTGGGCACGTCCTGCACACGCAGGTCGCGCTCACCGTGTAGTATCGCTGCCTTCATGGTTTCCAATGTCTGATCCTCGATCGAGGTTTTCCCGATGCATAGGTGCTGGTACAGGTGTGGCTGGGCGCGGCCATCTGGCAACCTGAGCGCGACGCGCCCGCTTCAGTCAGTGTCATTCGCTTTGGCCGATCTGCGCATTTCCCGCGGCGTGCGCCCAAACCAACGCCGACAGCTCCGGCTTAGAACAGCCTGCTCTGTGTAGCCGATGATGCCCGCCACCTGGGACAGCGGCAGGTTGGAGCGGCACAGGTAATATTCGGCTCGTTCCCGCCGCACCCGATCTCGAACGGCGTCAAAGGTCTCTCCCTCTTGCTGCAGATGCCGCTGCAGGGTGCGCGGATGAATGGCCATGGCCTTGGCAATCGATGCGCGATTGCAGCTGTCGGTGCCCAGGGTGCGGCACAGCGCAGTCTCCACACGACCGGTAAACAGCCCGTCCGCGGACGGCGTCTGCACGTCGAGATAGGCAGCCGCCATTTTGTGCAGTATCTCGCTGCGACCGGCCAGGCCGGCGCTCAGTGTTTTGGGCGTGACATAAATTGCGTTTTCAGCAAAGCCGAACGTCACCGGCGCATTGAAATAGTTGCAGTAGACCGACCTGGCGCACAGCGGCTGGTGGGGTAGTTCCACACGCAGCAGTTCATAGTTCTCCTGCGCCAGCAAAGACAGCACGCCGTGGGTCACCCCGATCCCGAGGTCCTCCGCCTGGCGCATCTGCTGGTGGGGCATGTTGCGCAGGCGGATACTGAGCCGCATCCTGACGCTATCGGCAAGCGGATCGATAGCGAGGGTCAGCGCGGGGCTCTGCACGAACAGGTAGGTGGCGGCGCAGCGCATGGCGTCCTCGACCGTCAACGAGTTCTGCATGGCAACGGCCAGCGAGCCGAGCACGCTGATGTCCTGGCGCGCGGCAAGGCGCAAGCCGAAGTCGGGCTGTGCCAACGCGCTGGCGGTGTGTTCCAACAACTGTATGAGTTGGCGATAGGGGATCAGGGCGTCTTCTTCGTCGAGCAGTGCCAGGTCGATACCGCAGTCGCGGGTCAGTTTACCCGGATCACCTCCCAGATCCCTGGCCAGGCCCACGTAACCCCGCAGTCCACTGATCCGCACTTTCGCCGGCAACGTCGCACCCTTCTCGGATTTTCTTTATTCGCTGTCTTCAACTATCAAAAAAATTTCTCCCAAAGTCAATACGGTTAGATGCGCGCGGATCTAGCATGCCGGTGAGATACAGATACGAACGGCAGGGATTACAGGGCTTTTGGGGAGACGACAGATGGCATTGAGCAAGTCACAGCTACTGGAGGCGTACCGGCGGATGCGCACCATTCGCGAGTTCGAGGAAAACATCCATCGCGAGAATACCACCGGTGAAATTCCCGGTTTCCTACACCTGTACTGCGGGCAGGAGGCAAATGCCGTCGCTGTCTGCATGCACCTGGAGGACACGGACTACATCGCCAGCAACCACCGGGGGCACGGTCACTGCCTGGCCAAGGGGGCCGACGTCGAGGGCATGATGCTGGAACTCTACGGCAAGGCCGACGGCCTGTGTAAAGGCCGCGGTGGGTCCATGCATATCGCCGACGTATCCAGAGGCATCCTCGGTGCCAACGGCATTGTCGGTGCGGGCGCACCGCTGGCCGCGGGCGCGGCCCTGACGGCCAAGACCCTGGGTACAGGCGGTGTAGCGGTCAGCTTCCAGGGCGACGGCGCCTCCAACGAGGGCTATGTCTTCGAGGCGATCAATATGGCGGTGATGTGGCAGCTGCCGGTGATCTTTTATTTTGAGAACAATGGGTACGGCGAATTTACCGGCCATGACCACGTCGTGGGCAGCAAGGATATCGCCGGTCGCGCCGCCGGCTTCGGTCTGCCGGCGGTCAAGATCGACGGCACGGACTTCTTCGAGATCCACGAAGCATCTGGCGAGGCGGTGCAGCGGGCCAGGGCGGGGAAGGGGCCCACGGTCATCGAAGCCGTGGCGGTGCGCTTCTACGGTCACTACGAGGGCGACCCCCAGGCCTACCGCAGCAAGGAGGAACTGGCAGACGTCCGGCAGAACCGGGACTGTTTGAAGATATTGCGCCAGAAATTGATCGCGGGAAAGAAAGCCAGCGCCAGGGAACTGGACGCGATCGACCGGGAGGCGGTCGATCTGATCAACGCTTGCAGGGAAACGGCCAAGTCGGCGGCCTATCCGGAGGCGTCCACCCTGACCGACAACACCTACGTGAGCTACTGAGGAGACCGACCATGGCTGAGATGGCAATGCGAGCAGCAATCAACCTGGCACTGCGCGAAGAGATGCGACGGGACGAGCGGGTCATCATGATCGGCACCGATATCGCGGGCGGCGCACAGGGCAGCAGCGGCGCGGAAGACGTCGCCGGCGGTGTGCTCGGTATCACCAAGGGTCTGCTTTCCGAGTTTGGCGCAGGGCGGGTCATCGACACCCCGATTTCGGAAATGGGATACATGGGGGTGGCGGTGGGGGCAGCGGCGACGGGCCTGCGCCCGGTGGCGGAGCTGATGTTCATCGATTTCATCGGCTGCTGTGGTGACATGTTGCTCAACCAGGCGGCCAAGATCCGCTACATGTTCGGCGGCAAGTCCACCTGCCCCCTGGTTGTGCGCACTACCATTGGCGCGGGCGCCAACGCGGCGGCCCAGCACTCCCAGAGCCTGTATCACTGGGTCACCGCGGTCCCGGGACTGAAGGTGGTCGTGCCCTCCAATGCCTATGACGCCAGGGGGCTGCTGGCCACGGCGATCCGCGACGATGACCCGGTGATTTTCTGCGAGCACAAGGCCCTTTACGATTTTCCCGCCGCTGCTGTCGAGATCCCCGATGCGTCCTACACGATCCCCTTCGGAGAGGCCAACTTCGTCACCGAGGGCACGGACGTCACCGTGGTGGCGCTGGGGCTGATGACCCATATCGCTGCCGGTGTGGCCGCCGCTCTGAGTGGGAAGGGCATCTCGGTGGAGGTGATCGATCCGCGCACCACCTCGCCTTTGGACGAGGAGAGCATCCTGGAGAGTGTGGCTTCCACCGGGCGCCTGGTGATCGTGGACGAGAGCGCGGCCCGTTGCGGCTTCGGCCAGGATGTGGCGGCGCTTGTAGCAGAGCGCGCCTTTCACGCGCTCAAGGCGCCGATCAAGGTCGTGACACCGCCGCACTGCCCGACACCGTTCTCGCCGCCCCTGGAGCAGGCCTGGATTCCCAGTGGCGAGCGCGTCGCTGGCGCCATTCTCGAGACCATGGGCCTCGACCCTGCTCTGGCGGCTGCATAGGAGGTCATTACCATGGCCCGGATACAGGCAATTACAGTCCCCAAATGGGGCCTGACCATGACCGAGGGTACGGTCAGCCAGTGGTTGGTCGAAGAGGGCGATACCATCAACTTGGGCGACGCCATCATGGATATGGAGACCAGCAAGGTCATCAACGTGGTCGAATCCGTCGTGGCCGGTACCCTCAGGCGCCAGGTGGCCCAGGAGGGGGACACCCTGCCTGTGGCTGCGCTGCTGGGTGTGCTCGCCGAGGCGGAGGTGGCCGATGCCGAGATCGACGCGTTCATCGCTGGTTATGTGATAGACGAGAGCGCCTCGGGGGCGCCCGCAGAGGCCGATACACACGACGCGGTACCTGCCCCGCCCCCCCCGGCGTCCGCCCCGGCCCCGGTCGAGCACACACCATCTGCGGCTGCGACAGCGTCCGCCCCTGCCGCCGCGGGCGCGCCGCCCGTTCCCGACGCCCTCAAGGACGGCGATGACGACAGCGGCGTACATGCCTCCAGGCACGCTCGCAAGCTGGCCGCCAGACTCGGCATCAACCTGCACAACGTGGCCGGTTCGGGACGCAACGACAGGATCAGCGTGGCGGACATCGAGCGCGCCATCGCAACTGCCGGCGGCAGCGTGCCGGCCAAACAGCCGGCGCAACGCGGTCCCGAGTTTAACCCGGTACCGGCGGATGACAGCGATGTACCCGCCACCTCCGTGGCGCGCCGCCTGGCAAAAACCCTCGGCGTCAACCTGCACCAGTGCCGGCCCACCGGTCGCCACGGCAGGGTGTGCAAGTATGACGTGGAAGCGGCCTGCGCCCTGTTGCACGGGACACCCGCTCCCGCGGCAGCGCCTGCGGAGATCGCCGCCGAACCTGCCCCGTTGCCGGAGTCAGTACCCATGAGCGGCATGCGGCGCACTATCGCCAGCCGTCTGCAGGCCTCCAAGCAGCGCATTCCCCACTACCGGGTGAGCATGGATATCCGGCTGGATGCGCTGCTGGGCCTGCGCAGGCAGATCAACGCAGGCGATCCTGCGGCCAACCTATCGGTAACCGACTGCGTGGTAAAAGCGGTGGCCATGGCGCTGGTGAAGATGCCCGAGGTCAATGTGCACTACGACGAGGCCACCCAGAGCATGCAACGCTTCAGGGATGCGGACATCTCGGTAGCTGTGGCGATTCCGGACGGGCTGATCACACCCATTGTCAAGGCGGCCAACACCCTGACACTGACACAGATTGCCGCACAGATGCGTGATCTGGCGACCCGGGCAAAGGCCGGTACGCTGCAAGCCGAGGAGGTCCAGGGCGGCAGTTTCAGTATTTCCAATCTGGGTATGTTCGGCGTACGGCAGTTCGACGCCATCATCAACCCGCCGCAGGCGGCCATCCTCGCAGTGGCCGGCGCAGAACAGCGGATGGTGGTGGATGACGGAGAACCGCAGGTGGCGACGGTGATGACCGTATCACTCTCATGCGACCACCGGGTGATCGACGGCGCCGTAGCGGCCCAGTTCCTGCAACTGCTCAAGCGCTTCATGGAAACACCGTCGCTGATGCTGGCGTGAGGAGGCGGTCATACACGCCGTGATCGACACAGGCCACGCCCAGTCGTGGCGTAATTTTCAGGTCAAGTTCAATGCGTAAAGGGAGAGATGACGATCGTGGATAACAAAGGTAAAGTCGCCCTCGTCACCGGTGCGGGCATGGGTATCGGCCGTGCTATCGCCCTGCGTTTGGCCGCAGATGGGTTTCGCGTGGTGGTTAACGATATCGACCAGGCGAGTATCGATGCGGTGGCGGGGGAGATCCAGGCCGCGGGTGCTGCGGCAGTCGGTGTCATGGCCGATGTCAGTGACCGGGAGCAGGTTCACGCCATGGTCGGCACTGCCGTCTCCCATTGTGGCCGCCTCGATGTCATGGTGTCCAACGCGGGCATCGTCCAGGTAGCCCCCGTCATGGAAATTACCGAGAGCGACTTCGACAAGTTGTTCTCGATCAACCTGAAAGGGGTGATCTGGTGTGCCCAAGCCGCCGCCCGTCAGATGATCGAACAGGGGCAGGGCGGCAAGATTATCAACGCGGGCAGTCTCGCCTCACACATGGGGCCGGCAATTCTCGGAACTTACTCGGCATCCAAGTTCGGGGTGCGCGGTATCACCCAGACCATGGCGAGAGAGTTCGCGCCTCACGGGATCACCGTCAACGCGTACTGCCCGGGGATCGTCGATACCGGCATGTGGGACACCATCGACAGCCGGGCCAGCGAGGTCATGGGCATTGCGCGCGGTGCCATGCTGGAGCAGGTGCAGGGGCAGATTTCCCTGGGGCGAATGCAGACCCCGCAAGACGTCGCCAACTATGTCTCTTTTCTGGCCTCAACCGATTCCGATTATATGACCGGCCAGTCGGTGATCATCGACGGCGGCATCCATATGAACTGAGCGCGGGACCGGCTGCGGGCCGGTCATCGGGCTCACAGCTGGAATTCGCCAAACAGCGCGGCGTGGTCGGACAGGTCGCGCCAGTGGCCGGAGCTCAGGCGCTCGCAGGTGGTGGGTTGCAGGCCGCGGTAGTAGATGCGGTCTACCGACAGCATCGGCGCCCACACCGGGAACGTGCGCGCGTGCCTGCCCTGCAGCTCGACAAACAGCTCCTCCAGGCCCAGATCGTCGTGCAGGTGGTGCTCCGCGCGACGCCGCCAGTCGTTGAAGTCACCGGCCACGATCATCGGCTCATCGCGCGGTATGTGCCGGTCGATACGGTCCGTCAGGGCCTGCAACTGCTCGCGCCGCTCCTGCTCCAGCAGGCCCAGGTGAACGCACAGGGTGTGCAGGCGGGTGTTTTTGCCCGGGATCTCGATCACTCCGTGCAAAATGCTGCGACTGGAACGGGGGAAAATCGACACGTCGATGTTTTCCCAACTGCTAAAAGGGTACTTGCTGAGAATGGCGTTGCCGTGATCGCCCTTGCGGTAAATGGCATTGCGGCCGTAGGCGTAGTGGGGCCAGGCCGTATCGGCGAGGTACTCGAAATGCGGCTGGTCCGGATAGGAGAAGCGCCGGCGCTTGGCTTCACTTTTAATCGCGGTGCCGTGGATCTCCTGCAGGAAGACGACATCTGCCCCGGTCTCGGCGATGCGCTCGCGCATGGACTCCAGGACAAAGCGCCGCTTGCCGGTGCAGTAGCCCTTGTGAATGTTATAGGTCAGAATATTGAGCTTACCGTCCATAACGCTGGTCGTTGTCCTTCCGATACTGTGTGGCTTTGAGCGTCCACGACAGGACGTAGTCAAGGCCGCTGGCCACGGCGGTAAACAGCACCAGTGCGGTACCGCCGACAAGAAACTGCGGTGGAATCGACGGCACCACCTGTGCCACCAGTAATAACGCGCAGAAGCCAATCTGCACGAACATGTTGATCTTGCTCAGCCGTGTGGCGGCAAACTCGAAGGGTCCGATCAGCCAGTGGTAGCACAGCGCGCCGCATACGATGATGACATCGCGCGCGATCACGACAACGGCCAGATACCAGGGTATCAGAGCCAGTTGCGCAAAACACAGAAACACCACGGTAATCAGTACCTTGTCGGCGATGGGGTCGAGGGCGGCGCCCAGGCGCGACAGCACCCCCAGGCGCCGGGCGCAGAAGCCGTCCAGGGCGTCGGTCACCCCGGCGATGCAGCCGACCAGGAGCGCCCAGCCGAATTCGTGGCGCAGGATCAGGGCGCCCAGCGGCAGCGCCAGCAGCAGGCGCGTCACCGTCAGGCTGTTGGGCAGGTACTGCAGCAACAAGACCTAACCGCCGCGGCTCGTTGCAGCGCGGGGACGGGTGCGCCGCGCGGTTGGGTTTTTGCGCGGTGCCGCGCCGGTTTTGCGGCGCGCTTTGCGCGCGGTCTTTTTCTTCGCGGAGCCGCCCAGTACCTGTCGCTGCAGCGCGGCGAAGTGATGCGCCATGCGCTCGACGACAAAGTCCAGTTCGGGCAGCGCGTGCCCGTCGCCGAGCAGGCCGAAGTCCAGGCTGTTGCCGTGTGAGAGCAGGGTCGCGTTCAGGTTGACACCCGGCAGCAGGGTGGAAATCGGGTAACTGGCCCGCAGTCTGGAGCCGCACAGGTACAGACCTTCGTCGCCGGGACCGGGTACATTGGATACCAGCACGTTGCAGGACGGTCGGATCACCTGGTCCAGGCGCGTGCGTGCCAGCACTTCCCACAGGCCGAAGATGACCACGCCGTAGTCCACCATGGCCTGCGCGGACAGGTCGCGCACTTCGTCCTTGGCAGCGCGCGAAGAGGCCATCACATGCTGCAGGCGTTCACCGATATCGGCCTGTGGCGCACCGAGCTGTACGTGTATGGCCGAAACCTGCGTGCTGGCGGTATCGTCGCCCGGGGCGCGAATCGACATCGGGCACAGTGCCACCAGGGACTCTTGCGGTGGCTCGCCGAGTTTCTCCAGGTAGTCCTGCAGCGCGGCCCCGATCACCGCCAGCACGACCTCGTTGACGGTACAACCCTGTCGGCGCGCTACGGCCCGGACTTCGTCCAGCGGCAGGGTGCAGGCCGCGATGGTGCGCGTCTCCCGCTCGATGGTGCGGTTCATGCGGGTGCGCGCGGCGCAAAAGGGCACCTGGCCCTGGCTGTCGCGCAGGTTGAGTAATTGCAGGGCCGTCCTGCCCAGAATACCGCTGGCCTGTGCCGCGCCGCGCACCTGGGCGGCCAGGTGTCGCGCCGGCTCCGGGCGGCTGTGCTGCGGCCGCTGCGCGCTGTCGGTTCCGGGTTGGTACGACCATGTGGGAACGATCTTTTTCGTCCTGGGGGAGGGTGACAGCGAGCCGTACATGCGCTTCACCCCCGACATGCCGTCGATGTAGGCGTGGTGAATCTTGGTGTACACGGCAAAGCGGTTGTCCCGCAGTCCCTCGATCACATGGCAGATCCAGCCGGGGCGCTGGCGATCCAGCAGCGGCGCGTGCAGGCGCTGTACCATGTCCATCAACTGCCGGTCATCGCCCGGCCTGGGCAGGGCCAGGTGGCGTACGTGGTAGTCGAGTTCCAGGTCCGGGTCCGTGTGCCACTCAGGCCGCCCCAGGCGGGGAAAATGCGGCCTGCGGTTGAAAGGAGCGACCACCGGCGCCGCCTTGAACGCGGCCACCAGTTGCCGCAGGTAGTCATCCGGCGCATCCGGCGGCAACTGGAACACCTGCACCGCGCCCACGTGCTTGGGGCTCTGCGGCGTCTCGGTGAGGTAAAACATCAAATCCAGCGCGGGGATGGGTGTCGTGCTCATCGCTGCTCTCCCTGCACTCGCCCCTCTGCCCGCTGCTGTGAGTTCACCGTGTGGTGCGCGATGCGGTAGATTGCGCCGGCGTAGTCATCGGATACATAGATCGCCCCGTCGGGCCCCTGGGTCACGTCCACCGGGCGCCCGCGGGTGACGCCGTCCCGGCGAAAGCCGCTGAGGAAATCCCGTTCGACGATACCCTCGTCTGTCCAGTGCAGTGAGACCACCTTGTAGCCGTCCGGTTCACTGCGGTTCCAGGAGCCGTGCAGTGCGACCAGGGCGCTGCGTCGATAGTCCCGGGGCCAGTCATCGGCCCGGATAAAGGTGATCCCCAGTGGCGCATTGTGCGCGCGAAAGCCGTGGACTGGCGCCGTGGGCTGGCGCTGCTGTGCCAGAGGGTCGGCGCCCATGTCCGGGTCGGGGACGTTGTCGCCGTTGAAATAGGGCCAGCCGTAAAAGTTGCCCGGCACGATCCGGTTCAGTTCACAGGGGGGGAAATTGTCGCCCAGCAGGTCGCGGCCGTTGTCGGTGGCGTACAGTGCGCCGCTCCAGGGCGCCCAGTCGAAGCCCACGCTGTTGCGCAGCCCGGTGGCGATGACCTGCGCGCGGCTGCCGTCGGGCTGCATACGCATCATGGTGGCGCGGCGCTGGTCCTGCTCCACGCAGACGTTGCAGGTCGAGCCCTGGGCGAGATACAACAGCCCGTCGGGTCCGAAGCGGATGGTTTTGCTCCAGTGATTGCCGTTGTCGGTCAGACCCGTCAATACCGCCTCATAGGGACCGGCCAGCGTGGCGGTGGCACCGTCAAAGGGCACCCGGCCGATCTGGTTGGATTCGGCGATGTATAGCCAGTCACCGGAAAAATCCAGTCCCAATGGCCGTTGCAGCCCGGTGATAAGCGTCTCCACCGCGTCCGGGGCGCCATCGCCGTCGGCGTCGCGGCGCAGCAGCACGACATCGCCGGCGTGCGGCCGGCTCACCAGCAGATCACCCGTCGGGGTGAAGCGCAGGAAGCGCGCACGCGGCAGATCCCCGGCATAGAGGCTCACCGAGAAACCGGGCGGCACCCGGTACTGCCGCCGCACCTGGACGGCGCTGGCCTGCGGGCCGCCCAGCCCTGTCATGACATTGAGCGCCATCCGCACACTGCTGCTGTCGATGGTGCCGGTCGCCAGCAGCAGCGCCGGCGCGCCGACAACCAGCGCCGCCAATACCACCAATGCGATCAAAAACTTGCGCAAGCGGTTGTCCTCATGGGCAATTTGCGGGCCTCGACTATAGCATAGGCCATGGCGCGGGACTTGTACCAAGGGCCGCTAATGCGCGGTCCAGCGGCAGGTTTGAAGTTGTCCGCTGTCGAGTGAGTGGCAAGCTGCCGTCGGTGGCGCTACATTGAATGCAATCGCCGCCTGTTGCGGTATAGTGCCGTGGGTCATGCCGACGTGCCGCACCGGTGGTGGACAATGCCGGTGGCAGCGGGTCGTGCGGCTGGCCGGACCGGCCGAGGGTTTCTGATTGTTTCTGGAGGTTGTGGTTATGACAAGACAAACACCCACGCGTATCGGCATCATGGGCTTTGGCCAGACCGGGCGGCAGATTTTCGATCTGGCGTCGCGCAGTGACGATGTGGAAGTGGTGGCGGTGGCGGACATCGGCCGGCCCGAGATACTGCACTACCTGTTGTGCTCCGAAGTCGAGGAGCCCGAGCGCCACGAGTTGCAGGGTAAGTTCCTGGTCAACCCGGCATTTCGCGCGCGCCTGATGGAAATCGACCGGCCGGCGGAGATGCCCTGGGACGTTTTCGGCGTCGATATGGTGATCGATGCCACGGGCAAATACCGCCACAGCCGCTACCTCGACGACCACCTGGGCAATGGCGCCGGGCGCGTATTGTTGCGCACACTGCCGGAGGACAGCATTGACCGCATCGTGATTCCCGGGGTAAACGAGGACGGCGCCAGCGTTGCAGACCGCCGCCTATCGGCCGGCTCGGCCACCACCAGCGCCCTGTGCCTGTTGCTGCACCTGCTGTCCCGGCGTTTTGCCATCGATTGCGGCAGTATGACCACCATTCATTCCTATACCTCGGACCAGGCGCTGCAGGACTA
>JAGRIH010000028.1:31605-54877 GCA_020443345.1 Halioglobus sp. | reverse complement strand
CACGAGGCGAGCCACTGGCTGGGACAGATCCTGCCGGCCTTTGACGGCAAGATACTCACCTCGGCGCTGAATGTGCCCATTCACGAGGGCTGCCTGCTGGACGTCAACCTGGTGCTGGCCGATGCCGGCGTTACGGCGCAGGATATCAACGAGGCGATGCGCGCGGCGGCACAGCAGTTGCCGGGTATCGTGTCCGTGGTGGAGGACCCGGTGGTGTCATCGGACGTGATCGGCAATCCGCACTCGCTGGTGTTCGATATCAAGGGCACCATCAAGGCCGGCGACAACATCATCAAGACCCTGAGCTGGTACGAGAACCTGGGGCATGCGGCGCGGCTGCTGGATGTGGTGCGCCTGTACGCACAACTGGATCTGCAACAGGAGGCCGCGTAAATGAAAATTGGTATCAATGGATTCGGCCGCATCGGGCGCTCGGTGTTTCGCATCCTGGAAGATGTGCCCGGTATCGACGTGGTGGCGGTCAACGACCTGTTTGATTACGACGCCCTGCGCTATCTGCTGAACTACGACACGGTGATGGGGCCTTTCGGCAAGAGCCTGCGGCTGGAGGACGACCACCTGGTGACACCCAAGGGGCGTGCCCGGCTGCTCAGTGAGCGCAACCCGGCCGACCTGCCCTGGACTGAACTTGGCGTGGATGCCGTGGTTGAAGCCACCGGGGCATTTCGCCGCCGCGAACAACTGGAGCCGCATCTGGCGGCGGGCGCCCGCTATGTCGTGCTGACCGTGCCGGCCAAGGACCCGATAGACTACACGGTGGTGCTGGGTGTCAACGACGACGGCCTGCGGCCGGAGCACCGCATCATCTCCAACGCCAGTTGCACCACCAACTGCCTGGCGCCCATGGCCAGCGTGCTGGATACGCAGTTCGGTATCGAGGAGGGGGTGATCAACACGGTGCACGCCTACACCAACGACCAGCGTCTGGCGGACGTGCCCCACACGGACTGGCGCCGCAGCCGCGCCGCCGCCGAGAATATCATTCCCACCTCGACCGGGGCCGCCAAGGCGGTCGGCGAAGTGCTGCCGCAACTGCGGGGGCGTCTGCACGGCATCGCGGCACGGGTGCCAGTGCCCAACGGTTCCGTAGTGGACCTGTTCGTCAAACTCGGCAAGAAAGTCACTGTCGATGATGTCAATGCGGTAGTGCGCGCCGCGTCCGAGTCCGAGCGCTTGCACACGATACTGCAGTACTGCGATACGCCTATCGTCTCCACCGATATCATCGGCAATTCCCACTCCTCTATATACGACGCGGGCTTCAGCGGCGTCACCCAGGGGCGCTACCTGCGGGTGCTGAACTGGTACGACAACGAGTGGGGCTATGCCTGCCGCGTGTGCGACCTGCTGGCGCGGCTGCACACCTGGTAACGCGCCGTATGCAGAGCAACTCGGCCGCGGTGCCCGACTACGCCAGCCTGCGCGGCAATGTCAGTTTTCTCGGCCGGCTGCTGGGTGAGACCATTGCCGCGGCCGAGGGCGATGCGTTCCTGGCGCTGATCGAGCGCATCAGGGTCCTGTCCAGAAGCGCGCGGCAGGGCGATAACGCGGCGCGCGAGGCGCTGCTGACGCTGCTGGGTGAGCTCGACAACGAGCAACTGGTGCCCGTCGCCCGTGCCTTCAGCCAGTTTCTGAACCTGGCCAATATTGCCGACCAGCACAACAACGTATCGCGGGACATGAGCGAACTGCTGTCGGCCTCTCGCCACCTGGGCGCCAGTCTGGCGGAACTGGCGCAGGAGGGCGTCTCCCGCGAGGCGATGGTGCAGGCCATCGCGGAGCTCAGGATAGAACTGGTGCTGACCGCGCATCCCACGGAGATTACCCGGCGCACCGTGATCCACAAGCACAGCGAGATCGGCCGCTGCCTGAGCCAGCTCGAGCTGGATGGTCTGACCGAACAGGAGCGCGAACAACTGCACACGCGGCTGCGCGAACTGCTGGCCCAGCTGTGGTACGGCGACGACTTTCGCGTGCAGCGCCCGACCCCGGTGGACGAGGCGAAGTGGGGCTTTGCCGTGGTGGAGGAATCCCTGTGGCATGCGGTGCCGCAGTTCCTGCGGCGCCTGGACAGGGCCCTGCATGAGAGCTGCGGCGTACACCTGCCGCTGGATGCAGCGCCGGTGTCCTTCGTCTCGTGGATGGGTGCGGACCGCGACGGCAACCCCAATGTCACCGCACCCGTGACGCGGCAGGTGATGCTGCTCAGTCGCTGGCAGGCGGTGCAGTTGTACCTGGAGGATGTGACGCACCTGGTGGAAGAGCTGTCCATGCTGCACTGCAACGCGCAGCTGCGGGAACTGGCCGGCGATGCCCACGAGCCCTACCGCGCGGTGTTGCGCGGGCTGCGCGATCGCCTGCGCCGGACCCGCGAGACCATTGAGCTGCAGCTCGAGGATCTACCCGACGGGCAGGTAGCTGTGCCCGCGGACACGCTGCAGCGAACCGATCAGTTGTGGCAGCCGCTGCACGCCTGTTACCAGTCGCTGCTGGAGGGCGGCATGCGGATCATTGCCGACGGGGCGCTGCTGGATCTGCTGCGCAAGGTGCGCTGTTTCGGCGTGCACCTGGTGCGCCACGACATCCGCCAGGACAGCGCCCGCCACACCGCCGTGTTGTCCGAGCTGACCACCTGGCTGGGGGTGGGGGACTACGCGGCCTGGGACGAGGCGGCGCGCCAGGCTTTCCTGGTCGCGGAACTGGCCGGTCGCCGACCCCTGATCCCCCGCCAGTGGACGCCCAGCGACGAGACGCGCGAAGTGCTCGATACCTGCGCGGTCGCCGCCGCCCAGCCCGCCGCGGCGCTGGGTGCCTACGTCATTTCCATGGCGCGCCAGCCCTCGGATGTGCTGGCCGCGCATCTGTTGCTGAAAGAGTCCGGGTGTGCCCATCCGCTGCCGGTGGCACCGCTGTTCGAGACGCTGGATGATCTCGCCCGTGCCCGGGAAGTGATCGCCAGCCTGCTGGCCCACGACTGGTATCGCGGCCATATCGACGGCCGCCTGATGGTGATGATCGGCTACTCCGACTCGGCCAAGGATGCCGGCGTGCTGGCGGCCGCGTGGGCCCAGTACCAGGCGCAGGAGGATCTGCTGCGGTTGTGCGACGAGAACGACATCCGGCTCACCCTGTTTCACGGCCGCGGCGGCACCATCGGGCGCGGCGGCGCGCCGGCCCGCGAGGCGCTGCTGTCCCAGCCCCCCGGGTCGTTGCGCAACGGCCTGCGGGTGACCGAGCAGGGCGAGATGATTCGCGCCAAGCTGGGCTGGACTGCCCTGGCGGTCAAGACCCTGGCCCTGTACACCAGCGCCATCTGCCGCGCCAACCTGCTCACGCCGCCCGCGCCGCGCGCACCGTGGCGCGCGATGATGGACGAGTTGGCGGCGCACTCCTGCGCAGCCTACCGCGCCACAGTGCGCGAGGAAGCGGACTTTGTCGAGTACTTCCGCCACGCCACCCCCGAGCGGGAACTGGGCAAATTGCCGCTGAGCTCGCGGCCCGCGCGGCGCCGCGGCGGCGGCGGTATCGAGAGTCTGCGCGCCATACCGTGGATTTTCGCCTGGTCGCAGAACCGCCTGATGCTGCCGGCCTGGCTGGGCGCCGGCGCCGCGCTGCGCCGCGTGCTCGATGCCGGCCAGGGTGAGCTGCTGCGCGAGATGGCCGCCCAGTGGCCGTTCTTCCATACGCGCCTGTCCATGCTGGAAATGGTCTTCGCCAAAGCCGACACGGGCTTGTCCGCCTATTACGACGAGCAACTGGTACCGCAGCCCCTGCAGCGCATCGGCAGTGAGCTGCGCAAGCAACTGGCGCAGGACATGGCCACGACCCTGGAGATTCTCGGCAACGAGGCGCTGCTGGAGGGCGAGCCCTGGATTCGGGAATCCATCCACCTGCGCAATATCTACACCGACCCGCTGAATATCCTGCAGGCCGAGCTGCTGCGGCGCAACCGGCGGGACCCGCAGCCGCTGGTGGAGCGCGCTGTGATGGTCACCATCGCGGGTATCGCGGCCGGTATGCGCAACACCGGATGACCCGGGATCAGCGCGGTGGCGGACCACCCGGACCGGTGAATCGGGACGGCCGCGGCGCGCCCGCAGCAGGTTGTGCAGCGCCTTCACCGGGGGCGGGCCAGGATGGCAACTGACACCGGCAGCCGGGATCGAACACCGCCGGACACCGCGTCGGGCCGGCGTTGGTACAAAGACCTGGAAAACATGTCCCCGGCCTACTTCGGCATGGTCATGGCAACCGGTATCATCTCCCTGGCAGCCCATATGCTGGCGCTGCCGCGGGTTGCGCGGACGCTGTTCTGGATCAACATCATCGCCTATGCCGTGATCTGGCTCGCCACCATCGCGCGCCTGGCAATCTACCCGCGGCGTTTTTTCGGCGACATGGTGGACCATCTGCGCGGCCCCGGGTTTTTTACCGCGGTGGCCGGGACCGGCGTGCTCGGCAGCCAGTGCATTATCCTCCTGGGCAACGACCGCCTGGGCCTCGTCTTCTGGCTGGTGGCGACCCTGCTGTGGGTGGGGCTGACCTACACCATTTTCACCGCCTTTACCATCAAGGAGGACAAGCCGGGCCTGGACCAGGGCATCACCGGTGGCTGGCTGCTCGCGGTGGTGGCGACGCAGTCGATTTCAGTGCTGAGCACCCTGCTCGCGGCACACCTGGAGCAGCCCTACAAACTGGGGCTGAATTTTTTTTCGCTGTCCATGTGGCTGTGGGGCGGCATGTTGTATATCTGGATGATGTCGCTCATTTTCTACCGCTATACCTTTTTCCGTTTCTCCCCCGGCGATCTGTCGCCACCCTACTGGATCAACATGGGCGCCATGGCCATCTCCACGCTGGCCGGCTCCCTGCTCATCATCAACGTCACCGACGCCCCCTTCCTACACTCGTTACTGCCCTTCCTGAAGGGCTTCTCGGTGTTTTACTGGGCTACCGGCACCTGGTGGATACCCATGCTGTTGATTCTCGGTGTCTGGCGGCACGTCTACAGGCGCTTTCCCCTGGAATACGATCCGCTGTACTGGGGCGCGGTATTTCCCATCGGTATGTACGCCGCCTGCACCCACGAAATGACCCGGGCCCTGGGCTTTCACTTCCTCGATTTCCTGCCGCCGCTTTTCCTGTACGCCGCGCTGGCGGCCTGGCTGCTGACCTTCGTCGGTTTTCTGCGGGACCTGGCGCGCCGGTTCAGCGCGGTACGGCGCGGGCCCCGTCACTGGACTTGACCGCGCCCGGTTGCATCCACAGAATAGGGCATCCGTGATGCGGCCCTGCCGCAGGCGGAGTCCGCCTTTCACTGGCGTCCCGTCCGGGACCTCGCAACCATCACACAGGATGCACGTCATGCAAAAGTTATTTAAAGCGGTTTTTCTCCTGTCGTTCCTCACGGTAGCCGGCGGCGCCTGGGCCGACCAGTACAGCGATGCGCTGCACTCGTTCCAGACGGCGGGGGAGAGCGGACGATATTTCCAGAGTGCCTATGGCTATGCGCTGTTCCCGACCATCGGCAAGGGCGGCATCGGCGTCGGCGGGGCCCACGGCAAGGGCCGTGTGTATGTGGGCGGCCAGCATGTCGGCAACTCCACCATGACCCAGTTGACCCTGGGGCTGCAACTGGGTGGACAGGCGTACAGCCAGATTATCTTCTTTCAGGATCAGCCGGCGTTTGCGGCCTTTACCGCGGGTAACTTCGAGTTCAGCGCACAGGCCACGGCCGTCGCTATCACGGCGGGTGTTTCCGCCGAGGCCAATACGGGCGGCGGCATGGCGGCCGGAGCCAGCGGTGGCCGCAATGATGCCACCACCGCGCACGCCGGCTATCGCAAGGGCATGGCGGTCTTTACTATCGCCAAGGGCGGCCTGATGTATGAGGTTGCTCTGGGCGGCCAGAAGTTCAGCTATACGCCGCTGTGATTCACTAGTCGGGATTACCGGCCCGCGATGGCGCGGGCCTGTTGCAGCGCGTCGGTTGCGTTGTCGCCGATCAGGATGACGTGCCAGCCGCGCGGCCCGTGGGCGCCGTAGACCAACTGGCCCTCGATATCCGCCGTGCTGGAGGGGCCGGCGATGAAGTTGACACCACGCGGTCTTCCCAGCTTCTCCATATCGGCATTTATTCGCTCCCAGGCGGATTCCATATCCGACACCAGATCACTGCTGTCGAGCAGCACGATATGCCGCTCCGGCAGCAAATTGTTTGCCGCCGGGTTCGACCTGCCGGTGTAGATGACCACGGCGCCCATTTCCGCCACGCCCAGCCGGGCAAAACTGAGTGTTACCGACTCGCCGGGTGCCACCGCGCCGAAGCGCGGCAGCACGCCCGCATCGCGCCACGGCATGGCCGCCAGCCGCGGATCGTTGCCGGCGACCAGCCGCTGGCTGCGGTAGTGTGCATACAGGTACGCGCTGACGGCGCTGACCGCGCCGGAGCGGTGCTCGGCTGCGTTGGCGCTGCCCTGGTTTTTCAGCACGTTGACCAGAAAGGAGGTGGCGACATCCGCGGCGGGCAGGGCAGCCGCGGGCGCCCTGCCGAGACCGCGCAGTTGCGCCTCGATATCCGCCGCCGGGGCGCCGCGACAGCCGTGGCGGACGCGGGCGAACAGTGCCGCACGGTCGCTAACGGGCATCGCGCTGCCGCTGCCTGCGGCGGTACTGCCGCATGAAAGTGCGGCCCTGCGGCGCGGGCAAATCGCGCTGGCTGGTCCAGCCCCCGGCCATTGGCAGGCGCCGGAAACTGCCGGTGCGGCGGCCCAGCAGAGCCAGTGCGGCAACGCCCAGGCCGCTCAGGAAATGATACAGCCGCGGCCGGCCCGCGAGCCAGGCGTGAACCTGCATGCCCCTGCGCCAGCGCGCCGGGGACAGCCTGGCCTGAACTTCCTCGTGGCGCAGGTCGCGCAGCAGGTCGGGCAGCGGAATATCCGCCGGGCAGACCTGCGCACAGCGGCCGCAGGCGGTGCAGGCATTGGGCAGTGCATTGCTGCTTTCCAGTGAGGTCAGCAGCGGCGTCAGCACCGAACCCATGGGGCCGGGGTAGACCCAGCCGTAGGCGTGGCCGCCCACACTGGTATAGATGGGGCAGTGATTGAGACAGGCACCGCAGCGGATGCACTGCAACATCTCGCGGTAATCGCTGGCCAGCAGGTCGCTGCGTTTGTTGTCCAGCAGTACGATGTGCGTTTCCAGCGGGCCGTCGAGATCGGCTTCGCGGCGCGGACCCGAATAAAAGCTCGTGTAGCAGGTCTGCGCCTGTCCCGTGGCCGAGCGCACCAGCAGGCGCAGCATGGCAGTGGCGTCCTCGGCACGCGGCAGTATCCGGTCCACCGTGGTGCAAACGATCAGTACACTGGGCAGGTTGGCACACAAGTCGCCGTTGCCCTCGTTGGTCACCAGCATGCAGTAGCCGTTCTCGGCGACCAGTGCGTTGGCGCCGATAATGCCCACCTCGGCCGCCAGGAAGTGTTCGCGCAGCACTTGCCGCGCCTCGCCCACCAGGTCTGACGTTGCCACCAGCTCGCGCGCGCCCAGATCGTGTTTTTGTAAAAACAGCTCGCGTATCTCGGCGGCGGATTTGTGCAGCGCCGGCCCGACGATGTGGCTGGGCGTTTCGCCCGCCTGCTGGATGATGTACTCCCCCAGGTCGGTTTCCATGACATCCAGGCCCGCGCGCTGCAGGTAGCTGTTCAGGCCGGTCTCCTCGGTGACCATGGATTTGCCCTTGGCGATGCGCCGCGCGCTGTGCTGCTGGCAGATGTCCAGCACAATACTGTTCAGCGCGGCGTCGTCGGTGGCGTAGTGCAGGTGATTGCCGTTGTGCAGCGCCTCGCGCTCGAACTGCGTCAGGTAGTGGTCGAGGTTGTCCAGGGCGTGTTGCCGCACGCGCCTGACGTGACGCCGCAGCGCCTCGAAGTGGTCGAAAGCCTCCACGGCGGCGGTGCGGGCCGCCGGCACGAGGCGGCCCAGCAGGTCGCGGCGCCGCGCCCGGTCGGCATCCTGCAGCGCCCGGTGGGCGTTGTCCAGGAAAGTCTGGCTATGCTGCTCCATAGGTACTATTTGCCCCGGCCGATAGCGGGCTCGTCCAGCTCCCCCGCCAGCAGCTCGGCAACGTGGCGCACGTCGATAGCCTGTCCCAGGCGCCGCGCCCGGCCCGCGAGGTGCAGCAGGCAGCCCAGATCGCCCCCGGCCAGGATGTCGGCGCCGGTAGCCGCCGCGTCGGCGAGTTTGTCGCTGGCCATCTTGCCAGAAATTTCAGGCATTTTTGCGCAAAACGTGCCCCCGAAGCCGCAGCACACATCGCGCTGTTGTAGTTCGCTGACCTGGGTATCGCACAGTTCCTTGAGCAGGGCGCGCGGCTGTTCCCGGATGCCCAGTTCGCGCAGGCCGGCGCAACTGTCGTGGTAGGCCACCGCGGGCAGTTGCAGCGGCGCCGCGCTGCCGCGCCGGAATCTGGCGATATCGTGCAGGAAAGCAGTCAGCTCAAAGGTTTTGGCGGCGAGATCCACCGCCCGCTCGCGCCACTGCCCCTCGAGCAGTTGCGGGTAATGATGGCAGATCATGCCCGCACAGGAGCCGGAGGGCAGCACCACGTAGTCGGCGTACTCGAGCATGGCAATGGTGCGCTGTGCCAGCGGTGCGCTGGCTTCGTAATCGCCGGTGTTGTAGGCGGGCTGGCCGCAGCAGGTCTGCTGTCGGGGCACGCTGACTTCGCAGCCGGCGCGCTGCAGCAGGCGCAGGCTGGCAAAGGCCACCGACGGGCGGAACAGGTCCGCCAGACAGGTGACGAACAGCGCTACCTGTGGCCGGCGCGCTGCCCCGGTCTTGTCTCTGTACTGGTCACTCATGCAGGTGGCTCGTGTTTCCCCGAACGGGACATGCCGCTGATGCCCGCAGGCGCAGTATATCCAATCGGGTGCGGCTCTGTCGCCTGCGCCCGGTCATCCGGCGGTCGGTCAGAACGGGGCGGATACACACAGCACCAGCAGTGCCAGCAGCACGGCGGCGAGGGTCGCCGCGGCGCCAACGGCCAGGGGGTGGCGGGACTGCAGCAGCCTCACCGCCACGGTTTTGCGATCGACCCGGATGCCGCCGCCGACCAGCGGGGCCACCTGCTCGCGCAGTCGGCGCGACGGGAAGGCCGGCAGCAGGCAGTTGCCGGAAAAGAGCACCACGTCGTCTATCATCAGGAAGGGCCCGCGGTGCAGCAGGCGCGCGTCTGCCCCGAAGTGGTATACGCCGCGGTGATCCACCAGCACCAGTTGCCCGCCCGCGGTGCCGATATGCCCGGGCGAACCGCGATACAGCAGCCACAGTGCCGCGGCGGGACCGGACAGCGCCAGCAGCGCGGCCAGCAAGTGGGCGCTGCTGATCCGCGCCGCTATGCCCAGCGCCAGCAGCACCAGTGCCACCAGGCCGTAGCCGGCGGCAGTGCGGGCCAGACGCCGCTGGCGGTCTGCCAGCGATGGCAGCCAGCGCACGCTGGCGGCGATAGCATCGATGGGTTCGGCGCCGCGCTCGCGCTTGCTTTTGTAGACCAGACTGCGCGCGCGCTGCAGGTACGCGGTGCCCGCGGCCCCGAGTGTCAGCAGTAGCAGCACGATGAGCGCCGTGTGCCAGGCCAGCGCGGTCAGCGCTGCCGCGCGCTGTTCGCGCGCGTGCAGATGCTGCAGCAGATCCGAGCGCAGGGGCGCTTCCGGGGTACCGGCGGCGCTGAAACGCTGCAGGGTGGTCGCGTCGGCGTCCCTGATCAATACCTTGCCGGCCCAGTTGAGCAGTTGGCGCGGGCGACTGTGCGGCGGCCCGTCGATGCGCCCGAGGTACTTGCCTTGGGCATCGAAACGAAACACGCCTCCCTCAGGGGTTGCCGCGCCGGGGTCGGCGGTGTACAGGATGACCCACCAGTCGCCGTCGACCCGGATGAAGTCGCGCACGCGAGTGTGCTCGGTAATTGCCATCGCAGCGGGCAACAGCAGTATTTCGTCCAGTTGCTGGCCGAAGGCTGCGGCGTCATAGCGAAACACGCTGATGGCGGGACCGTTGACACTGTTGGTGAACAGCAGCCCCGCTGCCAGGCGCAGCGCGGGGTGCTGCACCAGCGGCACGGCTGCCTGTCCCAGGCGCTGCCCGTCGGCGCCGATCCGCACGATACGGCCGGCCCCGGCGTCCGCCACAAACAGGTCGCCGCTGAGCGGGTGCAGTGCCAGGCCGGAAATGTGCCGTCCGTCGAGCTCACCGGAGACCGGTCGGCACTTGCGCTGGTCCAGATCACAGCGCAGCAGGCGCGCGCTCGCGTCGCCGGCGGCCGCGGGGTCCCCGGCCGCGAGTCGTCCCGGGGCCAGCAGGTAGCCGGTAGCATCGAAGACCAGCGGCGCCTGCAGTGTCGCCAGTCCCATGTCACGCAAGGCGATAGTCTGCGTGCCGCGGCCGGACCGGTCGTGGCGCAGCAGCCGGCCGGCCACCAGCAGCAGCGGACCGGAACCCGGCTCGACGGCACTCGCAGCAATCCGCATGTCCGGTGGCGCAGTGGCTCGCTGCAGGTAGGCGCCCGCCAGTAACAGCAGTGCGGCGCTGGCCACAAACGCAACAACAACCGCGCGGCGCAGCCGCTGCCGCGCTTGCGCCGCGCGCTCTCTCACGGCCGGTGTGTTGCGAAAGGGCTGCAGGGCGTAGAGGTTGGGTGCGCCCGGATCGCTGTGGTCGTGCGCCCGGTCGGCCCCGCGCGGCGTTTCCAGGCGGGTTTTTACCCGCGCGGACACCGGTTTCAGTGCGACCTGTCGGCTCAGTGCCTGCGCGCCGCGACTGATTGCCTGCTCTTCCATGGCCCGGCGCTGGGCGGCCTGTTCCCTGTGCTGCGCGGCGCGCCGCTCGCGCTCGGCTGCGCGCTGCGCCGCCTGCTCGGCCGCACGCCGCCGCTCCTGTTCCTGGCGCCGGGCCGCTTCCCGCGCCTCCTGCTGCTTGCGTTCGGCCCGCTCTGCCTTGCGCTGTGCCGCCTGCTGTACAGCGATACGCTGCTGCTCGCCGCGTTCGGCCCGCTCGCGCTCGGCCTGTTGTGCGGCCTCGCGTTGAGCCTGTTGGCGCGCGACCTTGCGCTCAGCGGCTCTTTTTTCGTTTTCCGCTTTGCGCAGTGCGGTGTTCGCCGCCTCGGGGGCGCTGACCTTGACCAGTTGCGCGTGTACGCCCAACTCGCGCAGCTTGGCGTAGTATTCAGCGGCGGTCTTGCGGTCGAGGTTGCGCCGCAGGATCACGGTCCGGCCGGAGAAAAAACTGTCCAGGCGGGTGCGATCATCGATGCCAAACAGCTGAGCGAAGCGCAGCTTGGCGCGCTCCCGGTCCTGGCCCGGAAGAAATTCGCCCCTGAACGTGAGGTTAAATCTGTTCACCTCGCGCCTGTCGTCCCCCGCTGGTGTTATCGTCAGATACCCCCGACGGCGTGTCAGCCGATCACATCGAAGGTCAGTCCGGCCCGGGCGATGAGCCGGTCCAGGAGTTTTTCACCCAGTGCCGAGGCGGGCGTCCAGAAGCCGCCCCCTACGTCGTGTTCACCCCGGGCCAGGCATACGGCCGCCTCGCCCAGCATCTTCGCGGTGGAACCGTAACCCGGATCCATATCGCCGGTCACTTTTACCAGAATGTCCCTGGTCCGATCGCGGCGGTGGATGCCGCGAAAGAAGATTTCAAAAAAACCGGCCTCGCGTTCCGCCCGGTCCGGTCCTGCGCCCGGCTGCGGCAGAAAATGGCGCGCCAGTGTCCGCGTGGGCCCCAGCGCGAGCGCAAACATGCCGGCCCCGGTGGCGACGGCGGCGCGCACCGCCTGGTAGTGGGAGCGGTTGAGCACCGCCTCGTCATAGCGGAAATCCTCGCCCCAGGGGAAACCGAGCAGGGCGTTGCTGCGCCGCACGATGCGCGTGTTCACTCCCGCCATGATGAACGGTGAGGTCCACTGGTGGAAATCCGGGTCGAAGCGGGCGCCGCGCTGATCTGCCCCGTCCCCGCCCGGCTCGACGCCGGCGGGGTAGAGGGCGTAGGGGTCCGCCAGCACGCGCCGCACGGCGCGGTCGCGACCGGCTTCCTGCAGCAGGTTCAGGACGCTGGCGACGGTGCCACCACTGGGAGCGCTGCGGATGCGGCCGACCCGGGCCTTGACCCGGCCGGCGCTCACGCCGTGGCGTTCGTGCATGGCGCGCTGCAGGAACCAGGTGCCCATGTCCGAGGGAATGGCGTCGAAGCCGCAGGCGTGGATCAGGCGCGCGCCGCTGGCGCGGGCCGCGCGCTGGTAACTGGCAATGACTTTGGCCATCCACGGTACTTCTCCGCACAGGTCGCAGTAGTGGGTGCCGGACGCGACGCAGGCGGCCACCACCGGTGTGCCGGTTTTTGCATAGGGGCCCACCGTGCTGCACAGCACCCGGGTCTGCCGGCACAGCCGCTCGAGGCTGGATGGATCGGCCGTGTCGGCGCTCAGTATGGGCAGTTGCCCGCACTGTTCGGGCGGCAGCCAGGCGCTGCGCACCTGTTCCAGTTTTTCCCTGTTGCGACCGGCGATGGCCCATTTCAAATCGCCGTCCACACCGTATTGGTCGATCAGGTATTCCACCACCAGTTGACCGGTAAAGCCGCTTGCCCCGAACAGGATCAGATCGAACTGGCGCTGGCGCATAAGATGACTCCTGGCGCTTTAGTTAGTCAGTGAATGCCGTGCATCATTTTTTTTAGCAACGGCGACAGCAGCAACAGCAGCAGCGCCACCGCGAGGCCGACGTACAGCAGGTTGCTGAACAACTCGGTGTAGCTGTGCAGCGCCACCGCGACGTCCGCGACCTCGCCCTGCACCGTGTCTATCGCCGCCAGTTTGGCCAATTGTACCGCCACGAACTGCGAGTAGGCAGTGGCCAGGAACCAGGCGCCCATCATCACGCCGACTACGCTGGGCACCGCCAGCTTGGTCACCGCGGACAGTCCCACCGGCGACAGGCACAATTCACCCGTGGTGTGCAGCAGATAGGCCAGCACCATCCAGTAGGCGGCCACCAGGCCGGCCTCATCGGGGCTGGCGGCACCCGCCACCAGCGCCCCGAAACCGAGCCCGGCCTGGGCGATGCCAAGGGCGAATTTGACCGGTGTGGAGGGCTCCAGTCCGCGCCGGCCCAGAGCGGTCCACAGCCAGGCAAACAGCGGGGCGAACACGAAGATGAACAGCGCATTGAGCGAGCCGAACTGGGCGGCGGTGAGGTGCAGGCCCAGGATGCTGCGATCCATGACGCGGTCGGCATACAGCGTCATGGAGGCCGCGCCCTGCTCGAACAGGGCCCAGAACACCACGGTGGACATGGTCAGCACCACCAGCACGAGCATGCGGCTGCGCTCGATCGGGTTGCATTTAACGGCGATAAACCAGCCCAGCCCCAACAACACCGCCAGTGACAGCGTATTGAGCGCAGTGCCCACCGCACCGCGAAACTGCAGCATCTGCCACGCGGCGACCACGCCGAGCAGACCGCACAGGTAGATGGTGTACTGTGTGCTGATGCCCAGCGGCGATTTGCGGGCCAGTCGGGCGGCGGCCTGTGCGCCGGGTTCGCCGTGGCCGTGCAGGTGCTTCTGCCCGGACAGGAACGTGATCAGCCCCAGCAGCATGCCGATGCCGGCCGCCCCGAAGCCGTAGCGCCAGCCGTAGGTTTCACCCAGGTAGCCGCACAGCAGGGTGGCGCAGAAGGCGCCGAGGTTGATTCCCATGTAAAAAATGGTGAAGCCCGCATCGCGGCGCGGGTCGCCCGGTGCGTACAGCCTGCCGACGATGGTGGAGATGTTGGGTTTTAGGAAACCCACGCCGATGACGATCAGCGCCAGCGAGAAATAAAACACCTGCAGGGTGCCCTCATCGCGAATAATCGCATCGCCCACGCTGCGCGCCTGCTCACCTTCCACCGCCATACCCAGGTGCCCCAGCACCAGCAGGATGCCGCCGAACACCACGGCCCGGCGCATGCCCAGGTAGCGATCGGCCAGCAGACCGCCGATCACCGGCATGGCGTAGACCAGTGCCGCGTAGCCACCCAGCACCTCCAGGCCGTGGCTATCACTGAACAGGTGGTACTTGGTCAGGTACAGCAGCAACAGGTATTTCATGCCGTAGAAGGAGAAGCGCTCCCACAGTTCGGTGGCAAAGCATACGAACAGGCCCCGCGGGTGGCCGAAAAAGCCGGTATCGGACGATGCTGCCCTCGCGGTCGCGCCGGATGTGCTCATGCGGTGATTTGCTCCCCCGAAAACTGTCTTGTTAGTGTTAGATGCTGCGGGCCATTATAGGGACAATCGCGCCGCGACGGCACGCCCCCGCGGCAATTTGCTGCTGTGTTTGCAGCGCCCGGACCGCGCCCGATCGGGAAACCGGCGCTGGCCGTCGCTGTCCCGGCACGGTATCCTTGCGCGCTCAATGCGAGGCGCTGACCGCCAGGTACCGGACGACGATAAGAATGTTTCGCTCCACAGGCAATCGGGCACCGGGTTTACGCCGCGAGCGCCAGCTGCGCAGCGGCTGCCTGGCGGCCGTGTTACTCGGAACGGCCGCGCTGTGCGGCTGTACCGACAAGCCCTGGAACAACCCCCACCCGCCGCCGCCGGATGAGCGGGTGACCTACTACTCGGTGATGAGCCCGGCACCCCCCAAACACCTGGACCCGGCGATATCCTACGCCTCGGATGAAAGCCTGTACCTGATGCAGATCTACGAACCGCCGATGGGCTACCATTTCCTGAAACGACCCTATGAATTGCAGCCGGCGGCACTGGCGTCCCCGCCGCAGGTGACGCTGCTGGACGCGGCGGGCCAGGCGCTGCCCGACGATGCACTGGATGCGGCCTTCTCGCGCTACACCCTGCGGCTGCGCCAGGATTTGCACTACCAGCCGCACCCCGCTTTCGCCCGCGATGCCGGCGGTGCGCCGCTGTATCTGTTCGACAGTGCCGAGGCTGGAGCAAAGTTTCACCAGATTCCGGATTTTCCCCGGGTGGGCGACCGTCCGGTGCATGCCAACGACTACGTGTACGCCATCAAGCGGCTGGCCGACCCGCTCAACGGTTCGCCCATGCTCGGCTTCATGTCGCACTACATCGTCGGTATGACGGCGTTCTCGGAGCAACTGGCCGCGCTGCCGCGCGATGGCTGGCTCAATCTGGATGACTACCCCATGGCCGGCCTGGAGGTGGTGGACGCACACACTCTGACGATCACCATCATGGGGCGTTACCCGCAGTTCGTGTACTGGCTGGCCATGCACTTTTTCTCGCCGATCGCCCCGGAGGTGGACCGCTTTTACCACAACCCCGGCTTTGCCGATCGCAACCTGACACTGGACTGGTGGCCGGTGGGTTCGGGGCCGTACATGATGGTCAGGAACGATCCCAACAGCGAGATCGTGCTGGAACGCAACCCCAACTACCATTCCGACTACTATCCCACTGAGGGCGCACCGGGCGACCGCGAGGCCGGCTTGCTGCAGGACGCAGGCAAGCCGATTCCCTTTGTCGAGCGCGCCGTATTCAGCCTGGAAAAGGAAGTACTGCCGCTGTGGACCAAGTTCCTGCAGGGCTACTACGACCGCTCAGGCGAGGTGCATGGCAATACCACCGGTGTGTTCGACCAGGCTTTCGTGGTGGGCCCGGACGGCGTGGCACTGTCGGACGATCTGGCCGATCACCACATCACCATGTCGCCCGATGTGAAACCGGGCATTTACTACTACGGTTTCAACATGCGCGACCCGGTAGTGGGCGGCTACAGTGAGGACAGACGCAAGCTGCGCCGGGCGCTGCAGATTGCCTTCGATACCGAGGAATACCTCAATATTTTCTACAAGGGCAACGGCATCGCCGCCCAGAACCTGATCCCGCCGGGTATTCCCGGCCACCTGGAGGGCGCGGCGGGCATCAATCCCTACACCCACGACTGGGTGGACGGCGAGGCAGTGCGCCAGCCGATCGAGGTCGCCAGGCAGTTGCTGGCCGAGGCGGGGTATCCCAACGGCCGCGATGCGCGTACCGGCGAGCCGCTGAAGATTTTTATCGACGTGCAGTCCCAGGCGATCGGCAACACTTCCATGAACTGGATGGACCGCATATTCTCGCAGATCGGCGTACAGGTGGAGTTCCGCCCCGCGGACTGGAACCGCACCCGCGAGAAGCTGCTCACCGGCAACACGCAGATTTACTCCCACGGCTGGCTGGCCGACTACCCGGACCCGGAAAATTTCCTGTTTTTGCTCTACGGGCCGGAGAGCCCCCTGCTGTGCGAGTGTGACGGGGCCAACAACTCCAACTACGACAACCCCGAGTACGACGAGCTGTTCCGGCAGGTGCGGGTACTGCCGCCCGGCGAGCAGCGCGCCGCGCTGGTGGCGCGCATGGTGGAGTTGTATCGCCGCGACGCGGTGTGGATGTTTGCCTACTACCCCAAGGACATCTACCTCAACAACAGCTGGGTGCACAACACCAAGCGCCACGGCATTTCCAAGGACACCCTGAAATACCTGCGCCTGGATACGCGCGAGCGCGAGCGCCGACAAATCCAGTGGAACCAGCCGGTGACCTGGCCGCTGTATGCCGGGGCCGCCGTGCTGCTGGTCACGCTGCTGCCGGGTGTGCTCGCCTATCGCCGCCGCCAGAATGCAACCGCCCGGCAGGAGCACGTCTGAACCATGTTTGCCTATATCGTAAGACGGCTGCTGTATGCCATTCCCATCCTCGTGGGCGTCAATCTGCTGACCTTTCTGCTGTTTTTCGTGGTCAATTCCCCCGACGACATGGCGGTGTCGCAACTGGGGGAAAAGTATGTCACGCCGGCGGCGATCCAGGCCTGGAAAGAAAAGAACGGTTACGACAAGCCGCTGTTTGTCAACGCGCAAGCCGCGGGCGCGGCCACCCTGACCGACACCATTTTCTTCACCAAGTCGGTGCGGCTGTTTGCCTTTGATTTCGGCCGCTCGGAAAGCGGCCGCGATATCACCACCGATGTGTCCACGCGCATGTGGCCGAGCCTGGCGGTGGCGCTGCCGACCTTCGCGGTCGGCATCTGGGTCAACATCTGCGTGGCCCTGATGGTGGTGATGTTTCACGCCACCCGGCTCGATCGCTGGGCGGTGTTCGGCTTTGTGGCACTGATGTCCATCTCCTACCTGTTTTATATTATCGGCGGCCAGTACCTGGTGGCCAAAAGCTGGAAGCTGGTGCCGATATCCGGCTTCCACGGCGGCGCCCAGGCCTGGAAGTTCCTGCTGCTGCCGGTGCTGGTGGGCGTGGTAGCGGGCATCGGCTCGGGTGCGCGCTGGTACCGCACCCTGTTCCTGGAGGAGGCCAACCAGGACTATGTGCGCACGGCGCGGGCCAAGGGCGCCAGTGAAATCAGCATTCTGTTCGGGCACATCCTGCCCAATGCACTGATTCCCATCCTCACCGGTGTGGTGGTGCTGATTCCCTCCCTGTTCATGGGCAGCCTGCTGATCGAGTCCTTCTTCGGCATCCCCGGGCTGGGCAGTTACATGCTCGACGCGATCCGCTCCCAGGATTTCGCCATCGTGCGCTCCATGGTGTTCATCGGTTCGATACTGTACATCGTGGGCCTCATCCTCACCGACATCTCCTATACCTGGGCGGACCCCAGGATACGCCTGAATTGAGGCTGGCGCCGCGATGAAAATCGTCCTGTTGTGGTCCGATGTCCTGGTGTTCCTGCTGGTGCTGTCGCTGTGCCTGTTTTTCTACAAACTGCGCCAGGACCCGCAGATTCGCCAGCGCTGGAGCCAGGTGTTCGCCTCGCGGCTGGGCATGGTCACCTTTACCGTCATCGCCACCTATGTCGCTGTGGCGCTGCTGGATTCCATGCACTTTCGGCGGGCCCTGGATGCGCCGCCGGGGCTGGCGGCGCAGGAGGTGTTTTACGACAACAAGGTAACCAGCGTGCTGGATATCATGCTCGATGGCATGGGCGAGCGTTTCGAGCGCACGTATTCCGCGCCCTTTGCGCTGCGCTCCTTTGAAAAGCAAAACATGAAAGACGAGCGCGGCCGCGATATTCGCGATTTCCCGGCACTGCGCCACGCCGGAACGCACCTGGCGCAAGCTGACGACAAATGGCCCGACGTGGCGCGCAAGAGCGCGCGGGCGCTGCTGTGGGGGCTGCTCTTGTCGGCGCTGTGGCTGGCCCCGCAGTGGCTGTTGCTGCGCGGCAGTCCGCGGCCCTGGCGGGCGTCCTGGGCGGTGCAGGCGGCAGTGCTGTGCGCCGCGGTGTGGCTGGTCAGTATCAGCCGGCACTACCACGTGCTGGGCACCGACCTGGGGGGCGCCGACGTGGCCTACCAGAGTATCAAGGGCGTGCGCACCGGTGTGCTGCTGGGCACGCTCGCCACCCTGATCATGCTCCCCATCGCGGTCACCCTGGGCGTGATGGCGGGCTATTTCAAGGGCTGGGTGGATGACCTGGTGCAGTACCTGTACACCACTCTCAGTTCCATCCCGGGCATTTTGCTGATCGCGGCCTCGGTGCTGTTGTTTCAGGTGTATATCGATCTCAACCCGGACTTTTTCTCCATTGGCATGGAAAAAGCCGACGCGCGGTTTATCGCCCTGTGCTTCATCCTCGGCGTGACCAGCTGGTCCACCTTGTGCCGCCTGATCCGCGCCGAGACCCTGAAGATCAGCCAGCTCGGCTACGTGCAGGCGGCCCACGCCTTTGGCGTCAGCCACCTGCGCATTCTGGGGCGCCACATCCTGCCCAACGTGGTGCACATCATTCTCATCACCTTTGTGCTGGATTTCAGCGCCCTGGTGCTGGCCGAGGCGGTGCTGTCCTACATCGGTGTCGGTATCGACCCGTCCATGGGCAGTTGGGGCAATATGATCAACGGCGCCCGCTCCGAGCTGTCGCGCGAACCGGCGGTGTGGTGGACCCTCAGCGGCGCGTTCATTTTCATGTTCGTGCTGGTGCTGGCGGCCAACCTGTTCTCCGACCTGGTGCGCGACGCCTTCGATCCGCGCACCAGTACGCGCAGGTCGCCGCTATGAATACCTCCGCTGCGGTGCTGCGCATTCGGGATCTGTGCGTGCAGGTGGCCGCTGACGGCGAGGAGATTCTCAAGGGGGTCAGCCTGGCCTTGCAGGCCGGGCGCATCTTCGCCCTGGTGGGGGAGTCGGGCAGCGGCAAATCGGTGACGTCGATGGCCGCCATGCGCCTGCTGCCGGACGCCCTGGCAATCACCGGCGGTGCGGTGCACATGGGCGGGCAGGACCTGTTTGCGCTGTCCGAAGCGGGTATGCAGAGCGTGCGCGGCGCGCGCGTGGCGATGATTTTCCAGAACGCCATGAGCGCGCTCAATCCGGTGCAGACGGTGGGGCGCCAGGTGGCCGAGACGCTGCGCCTGCACACCCGCCTGCGCGGCGCGGCGCTGCGCCAGCGGGTGGTGGACCTGTTTGCCGAGGTGGGCATCCCGGATGCCGCCGCGCGCTACGCTTTTTTCCCGCACCAGTTGTCGGGCGGGCAGCAGCAGCGTGTGATGATCGCCATGGCCCTGGCCTGCGAACCCGAGGTGTTGATTGCCGATGAGCCGACCACCGCGCTGGATGTCACCATACAGGCGCAGGTGCTGCGCCTGATCAGGCAGCTCACCCGCAGCCGCGAACTGGCGGTGCTGCTGATTACCCACGACATGGGGGTGGTGCGCCACACCGCGGACGAAGTGGGAGTAATGTACCGCGGACAGATCATCGAGCGGGCGCCGGTGGACGATTTTTTCCGCAACCCGCGCGAGGCCTACAGCCGGCGCCTGATCGACGCCCTGCCGGACCTGAGCCACTTCCAGAGCGCGGCGGCGGAAGAGCTGCTGCTGCAACTGCAGGACGTGAAAGTGCACTTTCCGATCCGCCGCGGCGTCCTGCAGCGCACCGTGGACCACACCCGCGCGGTGGACGGGGTGAGCCTGGCCATCGCCCGCGGGGAGACCTACGCGCTGGTCGGGGAGTCCGGCAGCGGCAAGTCCACTCTGGGCCGCGCTATCCTCCGGCTCGAAACGCTTGCCGGGGGGCGGATTCTGTTCAAGGGCAAAGCCATCGAGGGGCTGGGCCGGCGCGCCATGCTGCCCTGGCGCCGGGAAATCCAGGTGATTTTCCAGAATCCCCACTCCTCCATGAACCCGCGCATGTCCGTGGGCGACATTATCGCCGAGGGCATGATCAGCCTGGGGCTCGACCTGACTGCCCAACAGCGTCGCGAGCGCATCACAGCGCTGCTGCAGCGGGTGCAGCTCGGGGCCCAGTTCAGTCAGCGCTATCCCCACGAACTGTCCGGTGGGCAACTGCAGCGCATCGCGATCGCCCGGGCACTGGCGGTCGATCCGCAGTTGATTATCTGCGACGAGCCCACCAGCGCCCTGGATGTCTCCATTCGCGCCGAGGTGCTGGCCCTGCTGCAGGAACTGCAGCGCGAGTTCGGGGTATCCTATCTGTTTATCACCCACGATTTATCGATCGTGCCCGGCCTGGCTCACCACGTGGGCGTAATGCAGGCCGGTCGGCTGGTGGAGCAGGGCAGCGCCGAGCAGGTACTGACCGCCCCGCAACACCCCTACACCCAGGCGCTGTTGCGTTCGGTACCGCGGGTGGACGGCGCGTAGCCACGCGCGGGCGCTTGTTCTATGCTTGGTCTATGCTTGGCCTTGACTGAATGAAACCGAGGGGAGTACCCCGCCATGAATGGTGCTGAAAGCCTGCTCAATACGCTGATCAACAACGATATTACCGTCTGTTTCACCAACCCCGGCACCTCCGAAATGCACTTTGTCGCTGCGCTGGACGAGGTGGAGGGCATGCGCTGCGTCCTGTGTCTGTTCGAGGGCGTGCTCAGCGGGGCGGCCGATGGCTACGCCCGGATGGCGCGCAAGCCGGCCTCCACCCTGCTGCATCTGGGGCCGGGGCTGGGCAACGCCCTGGCCAATATCCACAACGCGAAGAAGGGCCATGTGCCGATGGTGAATATCGTCGGCGATCACGCCACCTACCATTTGCAGTACGACGCGCCGCTGACCGCGGATATCGAGGGCATCGCCCGCCCGGTATCGGACTGGGTGCACACCGCCAGGTCGCCGCGGGATATCGCCCGCGATACCGCCGAGGCCATTCGCCAGGCGGGCATTGGCCGTGTGGCTACGCTGATGCTGCCGGCTGATGTCTCCTGGGGCGACAATCCCGACGGCCCCGAAGGCGCGGTGGCCGTGGCGCCGCCCGCGGTCGTCCCGTCAAAGCGGGTGGACGAGGCCATAGCCAGGCTGCGTTCGGGGCAGAATTGCATGCTCATGATCGGCGGCCGCGAGATCGACACGCAGCGCGGCCTGATGCTGAGCCGTATCGGCAAGGCCGCCGGGGCCCGGGTGTGCGCCGACGTGTTTCCCACCCGCATGGCCCGCGGCGCCGGTACCGCGGCGCTCGAACGACTGCCCTACCTGGCTGAAATGGCCATCGACAGTCTCAAGGATATCGACCAGCTACTGCTCATTGGCGCGCCCTCGCCGGTATCTTTCTTTGCCTACCCCAACGTCCCCAGTACCCTGTCGCCTCCCGGTTGCGAGGAATTGCTCCTGGCCGGCCCCGACGACGATATCGACCAGGTGCTCGAAGATCTGCTGGAGCGCCTGGATGCGGTGGATGTGGAACCGGACGTCAACCCGCTGACGCTGCCGGAGTTGCCCGCGGGCGATCTGGATGCCGCGAAGGCGGGCCTGACCATAGCGCACTTCCTGCCGGAGAACGCCATCGTGGTGGACGAGGCCAACACCTCGGGCTTGGCGTTCGCGCCCGCGCTGGCCGCCGCGCAGATGCACGATTGTCTGAACCTTACCGGCGGCAGCATCGGCTTTGGCCTGCCGGTGGCAGTCGGTGCGGCGGTGGCCTGTCCCGAGCGCAAGGTGGTGTGTTTGGAGGCGGATGGCAGTGCCATGTACACCATCCAGGCCCTGTGGACCATGGCGCGGGAGAATCTGGATATCACGGTGGTGATTTTCAACAACCGCAAGTACGCCATCCTGGAACTGGAGTTTTCCCGCACCGGCGCCCGCGGCGGCAAACCCGGACCCAAAGCCGCCAGCACGCTGGCCATCGGCTCGCCGGATATGGACTTTGTGGCCATCGCCCAAGGGCTGGGTGTACAGGCCTGCCGCGCCACCACCTGCGAGGAATTCAACCGGCAGTTCGAGGAGGCAGTGCAGGCCAAGGGGCCGCGCCTGATCGACGCGATCGTGCCCACGGTGTTTGGTTGAGGCAATAGAGAATACGGGGAGCATGGCCGGGAGAAGCGGGGAGAGATTTCCGATGGTGCTTCACACTGCCTGTAAGATAACCGCACGCTTGCGCAAGCCGAGGACCTGGCTCTGCACACTTGCCGCACTGGTGGCCGCGGGGGGCGTTCAGGCGGGTGATGCGCCCGATGCAACCGTGCTCAGCGCGGGCGACCTGATAAGGGGACGGATCCATTTTTATCTAAGTAGGCGTCCCCTTTTTACTCCTAGCGCTACCAACACGCGCGGCTTTTTGTGGAGCCGCAGGCGGAACGAAAAAGCCGTCGTGGTGCTTGGCCTTGTTGGGGTATATGGTATATAGTCGTACGGCATATCCGTACATAAGGATGCCCGTATGGACACCATTAGCGTGAACAAGTTTAGAGACAACCTGAAAAATTTTGTAGAACAAGTAGTTAGCCGACACGAACCCCTCAAGGTCACGAGACGGGCTGGCGAGGCATTTGTGGTCATTAGTGCCGATGACTGGGAGCGAGAGCAGGAGACTCTTTTTGTACTCCAGAACAAGAATCTGATGCAGCAGATTGCCGACTCCCTTGGAACGCATACTCGCAGCCAAGGCTATAAACCAACTGACGAGCAAATGAATGAGATCACTGGTATTTGAGGGTGATACGTGGGAAGCATATGAGGCTATGGGTGAAAAAGACAAGCGACTGCACAAAGCCTCATGCAAATTACTCAAAGAAATGCTCCGATCTGGCGATCCTTCTTCTGGCCTGGGGAAACCTGAGCCGCTGAAACACAACCTTTCTGATCTCTGGTCAAAACGGATTTCGCAGAAAGACCGGTTGATATATCGGTTCGATGATAGATCCATTTATATCTTTGCCATTGGTGGACACTACGACCAGCCCTAACGCCGCGATAACTGGCGATTTTTCCGTTAGCTGTTTTGCGCA
>JAGRIH010000028.1:0-31588 GCA_020443345.1 Halioglobus sp. | reverse complement strand
TGCGCAAAACAGCTAACGGAAAAATTGTCCGGTTCATTGCCTTGTTATGTGTGCCGATGTTAGTATGTGTACACACCGTCAATATTATACATGCCAAGCAAACTTATGCGAACAAATATTGAGATTGATGACAAACTCATGAACGACGTGCTCAAGGCAACGGGGCTAAAGAGGAAAAAGGATGTGGTAGAACTTGGCCTCAAGACATTGATTCGGCTGAAAAAACAGGAGCGTATTAAAGAGTTTCGTGGCCGGCTAAAGTGGACGGGCGACCTGGATGACATGAGAACGATGTAATCATGATTTTTGTAGATTCCAGTGTTTGGATTGACTATTTCAATGGGATTGACAGTAAACAGACGAATACGCTGAACGAGATGCTCGGAGTAAGACCTGTGGCTGTAGGCGATTTGATATTAACAGAAGTACTGCAAGGTTTCAGAGAGGACAAAGATTACAAGGCTGCAAAATCGTTGTTCGATGACCTCATTATTTTTGATTTGGTCGGAAGAGATATTGCGATAAAAAGTGCGGACAACTTTCGGACTTTGCGAAAGAAAGGAATCACGATTCGTAAGCCCGTTGATGCGATAATTGCCACGTTCTGTATTGAGAAAAAATTACCGCTACTTTTTGTTGATAAAGACTTCAAGCCCTTCGTTAAAACCTTGGGCCTAATTGCGGTGTGAGGTACACATAGCAGCTATGATAGACGGCCCCCCCTCGTAGAACACTGTTTCTCCCTATCCAAATTGCAGAACATCATAAATTGATCCAATTCAACATTTTGGCACACCTGGGAACGCATATATCCGCACATAGCGAGAAGTACTTTCACCAACGACACGGGCCGATCAGCCATATCGAGTCTATAGCGGCAGTTTCAATGTGGCTATGCCTCAAGTTTCAAACTGTGAGGACGGTCCCATAGCGGCGGTTAAAGAACTCGGCGCATCGACAGTTTTAACTACGGAAATTGGCCTTGTCTCCCCATAGCGCGCAGAACGTCGCACCTATACGCCACCTTATCTTTTGGCTGTCTGTAGTAGCCATTATTGATCCCGGGATGTCCGGGGTGCATTTTCTCGCCCCGCTGAACCCGGCGGAAACGGGGGAGGGGCGCCGGCGCCGGTAGCGTTTTTCGCTTATCCCGACGTCCCAAGTGCCATCGCGACCGGGATCTGTGAGGAACTCAACCGCCAGGCGGAGGAGGTGGTGCAGGCCAGGGGACGGCGCCTGAGCGATGCTGCGGCCCCACACTGTCCACGGGAGGTCTTGGCGGTTCGCTGCGTCTCGCCACTGTGTAAATCTTCAGGGCATAGCGCATGCAAGCGCCCTGTTTTATCATGTGCGCTTTGTTTGCTCGCCCTCCGGCGCGGTGAGCGTGTAGTGGAGAGGGAAGATGCAGGGCACTATCGTGGAACAGGGCGTGGAGCTGATGCTCTACGGCATGGGCACCGTCGCCATGTTTCTGGCTGTGCTGGTTGTGGCGACGACACTGATGTCCCGGATCGTCGTGCGGTATTTTCCCGAACCACAGAGCTCCGCGAGCACGGCCATTCAAAAACTGCGCGCCAGGACGCATCCCGCGGACGACCCCAATCTTGTCGCCGTGATCAGCGCCGCGATTCACCGGCATCGCACCGGCAGAAAATAATTATCCATTAGCGGAACACCAGGTATAAGAGGCTCGCTAGCCATGGCTGAAAACAAGCGCCCCCTGGGCATTACGGACGTTGTGCTGCGCGACGCTCATCAGTCGCTGTTCGCCACGCGACTGCGCCTGGAGGACATGTTGCCGATTGCGGCAAAACTCGACGAAGTCGGCTTCTGGTCGCTGGAGTCCTGGGGCGGCGCCACCTTTGACGCGTGCATCCGCTACCTGGGAGAGGACCCCTGGGAGCGCATTCGCGAACTGAAGAAAGCCATGCCCAAAACCCCGCAGCAGATGCTGTTTCGCGGACAGAACATTCTGGGTTACCGCCACTACGCCGACGATGTGGTGGACAAATTCGTGGAGCGCGCCGCACACAATGGGGTGGATGTATTCCGCGTGTTCGACGCGATGAATGACACGCGCAACCTGGAGGCGGCCCTGGCGGCGGTGGTGCGGGTGGGCAAACACGCCCAGGGCACGATTTCCTACACACTGAGCCCGGTGCACGATATCGATACCTGGGTAGACCAGGGCAAACGCATCGAGGACATGGGAGCCGATTCCATCGCCATCAAGGATATGGCGGGCCTGCTGCACCCCTACATGGGCTTTGAACTGGTCACGCGCCTCAAAGCGGCCTGCGCCATTCCCATTCACATGCAGTGCCACGCCACCACCGGCCTGTCCACCGCCACCATTCTCAAGTGCGTGGAGGCCGGCATCGACAATGTAGACACATCGATATCGTCGATGTCCATGACCTACGGTCATTCACCCACCGAGTCGGTGGTGGCCATGCTGCGCGGCACCGCGCGCGACACCGGATTGGATATCGAGAAGCTCGCGGAAATCGCCACTCACTTTCGCGAGGTGCGCAAAAAGTATGCGGCCTTCGAGGGATCCCTGCGCGGTGTCGATGCGCGCATCCTGGTGGCGCAGGTGCCCGGTGGCATGCTGACCAATATGGAAAACCAGCTGCGCGAGCAGGGCGCGGCGGACCGGATGGACGAGGTGCTGCAGGAAATACCGCGGGTGCGTGAGGACTTGGGCTATATTCCGCTGGTCACCCCCACCTCGCAGATCGTCGGTACGCAGGCGGTCATCAACGTGCTCACCGGCGAGCGCTACCAGTCCATTTCGCGCGAGACCGCCGCGGTGTTAAAGGGCGAGTACGGCGCCACGCCGGCGCCGGTCAATACCGAGCTGCAGCAGCGGGTGCTGGAGGGGGCTGAACCCATTACCTGTCGCCCCGCCGACTTGCTGCAGCCGGAGCTGGAAACCCTGACCGAGGAGCTGCGCAGCATGGCCGCCGAAAAGTCGGTGACGCTCACTCCCGGCGACGGTGAAATCGACGACGTATTGACCTATGCGCTGTTTCCGCAGATCGGCTTTAAATTCCTGCAAAATCGCGGCAACCCGGCCGCCTTTGAACCCGCGCCAGGCAGCGAGCCGCCTGCGGCTGCCGCACCCGCTGCGACGCCGCGGCCCGGTGAGACTGAGGTCTATACGGTGCGGGTCAACGGCCAGAGCTACGTGGTGGAGGTGGCCGAGGGCGGCGATGTTTCAGCCCTGACTGCGGCCGATGCCGTGCCCGCGGCGCCCGCGCCCGCCGACGGGGCGCGCGAGCCGGTGACGGCGCCCCTGGCGGGCAATATCGTCAGGGTTGAGGTGGCGGTGGGCGACGCTGTCGCGGCGGGCGATGTCCTGGTCATACTCGAGGCCATGAAGATGGAAACCGAAGTGCGTGCGGCCCGCGCGGGCACGGTGGCCGCAGTCAGCGTGCAGCCGGGCGACACGGTTTCCGTGGGCGGCCCCCTGATCGTACTGGACTGATCCGGGTGGACAACCTGTTCAGTTTGTGGGCCAGCTCCGGGCTGGGGAAGATGACGCCGGGGCAGGGCTTGATGATCCTGATCGGCCTGTTGTTGCTGTTCCTGGCCATTCGCAAGCAGTTCGAGCCGCTGCTGCTGGTGCCCATTGGTTTTGGCGGTATCCTGGCCAACATTCCCGGCGCGGGCCTGGCCTACTCGGCGGTGGAGAACGCAATCCTCGCGGCCGATCCGGCACTGTTGGCGCCGCTGGCGCAATTGCTCGGGGTGGAGCTTGCAGACGGCAGCAGGGCACTGCTGGATGCCTACACGGCCAGCGGTGCACAGGTGCACCTGGCCGTGCAGCAGGTGGTGCAGGATGCCGGTTACAGCGATGGTATACTCTACAACTTTTACACCGTGGCGATTGCCAGTGGTGTCGCCCCTCTGGTGATTTTCATGGGCGTGGGCGCAATGACCGATTTCGGCCCCCTGCTGGCCAATCCGCGCACCCTTTTCCTGGGAGCGGCCGCACAGTTTGGCATCTTCGCCACCGTGCTCGGGGCGGTGGGGCTGACGGCGCTGGGTATCATGGATTTTTCCATTGCGGACGCCGCGGCCATCGGCATTATCGGCGGCGCCGACGGTCCCACCGCAATCTATGTGTCCAGCATTCTGGCGCCGGACCTGCTGGGGGCTATCGCGGTGGCGGCCTACTCCTACATGGCGCTGGTGCCCTTGATCCAGCCCCCCATCATGCGCGCGCTCACTACGGCGGCGGAGCGGCGCATTGAAATGGTACAACTGCGCGATGTGTCGAGCCGCGAGAAAATCGTCTTTCCGCTGGTGCTGTTGATCCTGGTGGCCCTGCTGCTGCCGGCTGCGGCCCCCCTGCTGGGCATGTTCTGCTTCGGCAATCTGATGAAAGAATGCGGGGTGGTGGATCGCCTGAGCGATACCGCGCAGAACGCCCTGATCAATATCACCACCATCTTCCTGGGCCTGTCGGTGGGCTCCAAACTGGTCGCCGACAAGTTCCTGGATATCAACACACTGGGCATCCTGGGTCTGGGCATCGTGGCATTTGCCATCGGCACGGCGTCGGGCGTGTTGATCGCCAAGCTGATGAATCGGCTCGGGAAAAACCCACTCAACCCGCTGATTGGTTCGGCCGGTGTGTCGGCGGTGCCGATGGCGGCGCGGGTCAGCAACAAGGTGGGCCTGGAGGCCAACCCGCACAACTTTCTGCTGATGCACGCCATGGGTCCCAATGTGGCGGGGGTCATCGGTTCCGCCGTGGCGGCGGGGGTGATGATCTCGCTGGTTGGCGGCTAAGGTTTAGCTGCTCAGCGCGCGCTGGTAGGCTTTGATCGCGGCCGCCAGACCCAGGCGGATGGCGTCCACTGTCAGGGCGTGCCCGATGGAGACCTCCAGCAGCCCGGGCAGGGTGGCGAAGCGCGGCAGGTTGTGTAAATCCAGGTCGTGCCCGGCATTGATGCCCAGGCCGGCCCGGGTGGCGGCTTGCGCGGCCTCGACGAACCGCCCGAACACCGCCTCGACGTTTTCGCGTTTCTCGCAGGCGCGGGCGTAGGTTTCGGTGTACAGTTCGACGCGGTCCGCGCCCGCCTGGGCCGCCAGTGGCATCTGCGCCGGGTCGGGGTCCATGAACAGGCTGCTGCGGATGCCCAGGGCTCTGAGCTCGGCCAGTATCGGCGCGATGCGCTCGCCATCGCGACGCAGGTCGAAGCCGTGGTCGGAGGTGAGCTGCTGCTCGGTGTCCGGCACCAGGGTGCACTGCGCCGGCCGGACCGCCCGCACCAGTTCCATAAAGCCCGGGTAGTCGCCGACGCCGGCCCGTTCGCTTTTGCGCGGTCCGCTGAAAGGGTTGCCCTCGATATTGAATTCCACACTGAGCATTTGCGCCAGGTCGAAACAGTCCCGGGCGCGGATGTGGCGCTGGTCGGGGCGCGGGTGCACGGTGATGCCGTTCGCCCCGGCATCGATGCACATCTGTGCGTGCAGCGGGACGTCGGGGTTGGCGGTATCCCGGGAGTTGCGGATCAGCGCAATTTTGTTGAGGTTGACGCTCAGTGCAATCATGGCGGTGTATCGCGCACGACGTCGATGATGGTGATGGGTTCTAGCGGCACATCGGTGAACGACCCGACCTGGCCGGTGGGCGCAGTAGCGATAAAATCCACGATATCCATACCCAGGATGACTTCCCCGAAAACCGTGTAACCGGGTCTGCCGGGTGCCCAGTCCAGCTGCAGGTTGGAGCGCTGATTGATAAAGAACTGGGCCATGGCGGAATCGGGGTCGTTGGTGCGGGCCATCGCGATGGTGCCCCGGGTATTGTGCAGCCGGTTGCGGGATTCATTGACGATGGGCTCACCCGCTTCTTTGGGCACCATATCCGGCGAGAAACCGCCGCCCTGTATCATGAAGTCGGGGATCACGCGGTGGAAAATGGTGCCCGGGTAAAAGCCGCTATCCACGTAGTGCAGAAAATTCGCCACAGTGACCGGCGCCTTGTCGGGGAACAGGCGCAGCTTGATGTCGCCCTCGCTGGTTTTAATGGTCACCTGCGGGTCGGTCGTGTTGACGGTTTCGCCGGCGATCGCTGCCGGCGCCAGCAGCAGGGCCAGGCAGATGGCCAGGTATTTCATCATGATCGCAACTCTCCCTTTGCTAGGCCCAACTCGAGTTCCTGCGGCGTTTGGGCCACAGGCGCGGTACCACCAGGGTGATAATGACACCCAGCAACACCGCCAGGGCACCGTTCAGGAAGTCCTGGCTCTGCAGTTTGTCCTGCAGGCGCTGATTTTCGGATTCGAGCGTTTCCACTTCCGAGCGCAGGGTTTCGGTTTCCACTACGAGGCGGCGGTTGTCGACATCCAGTTGCACGGCATTGCCGGAAATCTTCTCCAGTTGCGCCAGTTCCTCGGATACATCGCCCAGCTGTGAGTCGCTTCTGTTCACCTGCTCGAGCAGTGCGTCGCGCTCACTCTTGAGGCTGGCCACCTCTTCGCTCAGTGCCGTGTTGCGCTGCGCGGCCTGGCTGGCCCGGCGCAGGGCGTCATCCACCTGATTTTGCGCCGGCGGTTCCTGCATCAGATATTGCGCTCGCAGCCAGCCGCTGGTGCCGCCATCGGTGGTGATCTCGGCCCACTCGCCGTCGTCGGACAGGCGCGCGACTCGCAGGCGGGTACCGGAGGGGAGGCCGCGGTGAACGATGCGATACTGGTTGCCCGCGCCGGTGCGCAGGGGGATGTACTGTTTGTCGCTGATATAGCGGACATCCTGGGCCATCAGGGGCGCGCAACACAGTGCGGGAAGCACGATGAGGGCGCTCAGCAGCAGTCCGAAAGTGGGGAGTCGCAAGTTGAAATCCTTCTGGTTCTCTGGACAGAAAAAAACGTGACCTCAGCGGTATTTGCTCACGCGGTTGGATCGGTGTGGGAGCGCGCGGGCTCCTAGAGCAAGCGGCGGCACCCGGTAAAGCGCGTCAGGCTCTCGCGGCATGCCCGCAGACGGCACGGCATTTGTGCTCGCGTCTGCGCCGCGCGCGTCAGTTGCAAGCCGGCGAGAAAATACCATGGACGGTAGTTTACCGCCGAATGCGGCGCAGGTTAAGTTCAAGGCAGAACCACGTTATAGGGTTTTACCGTGACCCGGGAGAACACGCCGGCATCGACATAGGGGTCAGAGTCGGCCCAGGCAGTGGCGGCTTCGAGGCTGTCGAACTCGGCGATGATCAGGCTGCCGGTGAAACCCGCGGCCCCGGGGTCGGGGGTATCCAGCGCGGGGTGAGGGCCCGCGGCGAGCAGCCGACCCTCTTGCACCAGTTGCCGCAGGCGTTCCAGATGCGCCGGCCGGGCCGCCTGGCGCCGCGTCAGGCTGTCGCCGATATCCTCACACAGGATCGCATAGTACATTGCCCGCCCCGTCCTATTTGTTGGCCAATTGCTCGTCCTTCAGGTGTGGCGTGATCAGCAGGGCAGTCAGAATGGTCAGCAGTACGGTGAAACCGATAGCGGAGTACAGTTTGTAACTGACCCACGTCTGTTCGCTGAAGCCGTAGGCCACCACCAGATTGAGCCCGCCGACAATGGTGAAATTGGCCACCCACAGCAGGTTGAGCCGATTCCACACCGGTTGCGGCAGGTGAATCTGGCTGCCCAGCGTGCGCTCCATCAGGTTTTTCTCGCCGATAAACTGGGATGCGCCGAACACCAGTGCCAGCACCCAGTTGAAGATGGTGGGCTTCCACTGGATGAACATCTGGTTGCGAAATACCAGGGTGGCGCCGCCAAACAGCAGCACCGCCAGCAGCAGCCACAGCAGGCGTTTTTCCAGGCGCCTGGTGAGGGCGTAAGTGAACAGCACCTGCGCCAGGGTGGCGATCATCAACACCGCGGTGGCGGAGAAAATCCCGTCGAAGGTGTACTGCCAGCCGCCCACGGCCACGCTCTGCCCGTCTAACTGGTAGACGATAAAGAACAGGGCGATCGGCAGGAACTCGGCTAATTGCTTCATGGCTTGCTTGGTGCTCCGGCTGTTACCATGTCTGACCCGTGCCCACCGCCGTGGCGGGCATCGCGCGGACATCCTGAAAACGGACGACCAGTGTAAAGATTGTGCGGATCGACTTCCATACCCATACCACCGCTTCGGACGGTGCACTCGCGCCGGCTGAACTGGTGGCGCGGGCACTGGCCGGCGATGTGCAACTGCTGGCAATTACCGATCACGACACCATGCTCGGTAGTGCGGCGGCAGCGCGTCTTTATACGCACGGTGCCGCGCGCATGCGGCTGATTCCCGGCGTTGAGTTTTCCTGCGTCTGGTCGGGTACCACCGTGCACATACTGGGATTGGGTGTGGATGCCGCGCACCCGGCCATGGTCGGGGGTCTGGCGCAACTGGTTCAGGCGCGCGAGGCGCGCGGCCAGAAAATCTCCAGCCGTCTCGAGGCGTGCGGATTCGGTGGTGCCCTGGCGGGCGCGCTGTGCGAGGCCGGCGAGAGTCAGTTGGGGCGCCCGCATTTCGCCCGGTGGCTGGTGGCACAGGGGCATGTACGGGATGAGACCGAGGCCTTCGATAAGTATCTGGGGCAGGGCAGGACCGGTGACGTGCGGGCGTTCTGGCCGCAACTGGCCGAGGTGGTGCGCTGGATCGTGGCGGCCGGTGGTGTGGCCGTCATCGCGCACCCGTTGCAATACCGCTTTACCCGGCTGAAATTGCGGCGACTGGTGGTGGACTTTGTCGCAGCCGGAGGAGGCTGCCTGGAAGTCCTCAGCGGGCGCCAGAATGCGGACCAGGTCGGCCGGCTGGCCGCACTGGCGCGCGAGTTTGATCTGGAGGTGTCGGTGGGCAGCGATTTTCACCGCGACAGCCCCTACGGGCCGCAAGTCGGTGTAGAATTGCCCCGACTCGAGGGTCTGCGGGGTGTGTGGGAGCGCTGGATGACCGCGGCATAAGCCACACGGGAAGCCGCCGGTGCTTCCCCTGCCTGGCACTGGATGCCTGGTACTGGACAGCCTGGTACGATGCCTGGTATTGGATGCCTGGTAGTGGACAGGCACTGTGATGGTCATTCCTGGACAGACACTGTGATGGCGCTGGTGCTGGACAGGCACATAATCCCCTGGACACGCACCTACTTCCGGCGGGCACTTGACACAGGACACGGCACTGGTGAGCCAGTTTTTTCAGATCCACCCCGACAACCCGCAGGCTCGCCTGATCCGGCAGGCGGTCGATATCGTGCGCGGCGGCGGCGTGGTGGTGTATCCCACGGACTCGGCCTACGCACTGGGCTGCCACATCGGCGACAAGCGGGCCCTGGAGCGTATTCGACGCATTCGCAAGCTCGATGCCCGCCACAACTTTACCCTGGTGTGTCGCGACCTGTCGGAGATCGCCACCTACGCGCGGGTCGACAACACGGCCTATCGCCTGCTGCGCCACTGCACTCCCGGCCCCTACACTTTTATCCTGCGCGCGACCTCAGAGGTGCCGCGCCGCCTGCTGCACCCCAAACGCAAGACCGTGGGACTGCGGGTGCCGGACAACCGCGTGGCGGCGGCGCTGCTGCAAGACCTCGGCGCACCGCTGATGAGTGTGACCCTGATCATGCCCGGCGACGAACTGCCCCTGATCGACCCCTACGATATCCGGCAGACCCTGGAGCACGACGTCGACCTCGTCATCGACGGCGGCTACTGCGGCATGGAGGCCACCACCGTGGTCGATGTGGCCGATGGGGTGCCCCTCATCCTGCGGGCCGGCAAGGGCGATCTGGCACCATTCGAGCAGTAGAAGTACCCGCCCGGCGGCGCGGACGACCCTGTTTCCAAGCCTTGAGTCGCACCGCCTCGGCGCTGCTGAGACCCCTCGCCCGATAAGAAAGTGTTACCTCCGTCACATTTTGCGTTACCGGGTGGGTCGCGGGTTGCTTCCGCACCCTGCCGCAGTGTCTCAAATTTTATATAAATATCAATAAAAACAGTGTGATACAGTGTTTGCTGTGAATACTTCATAGTTTTGACGAAAGCCCTTGCAAGTTTCTGAAAAGCCTCCAGAATGTGCATCAGGTAACAAAAGTGTTACTTTCAGTTAGTGAAGGTAACACTATGGAGGGCAACATGAAATCGTTTGTCGGGCTGTTCGCGGCCCTGCTTATCACTGCACAGGCGGCCGTGGCGGAAGGTGAGCCGCGCCCACCCGCTATCGGGCTGCCGGCTGCCATCGACACGCCGCTTGACAGTCCTGCCGACGAGCCGGAAAGTGCGCCGCAACCAGCTCTCGACAGCGACAGCAGTCGGGTGTCGACGGAACTGGACGCTCTGCTGGAACTCCGTCTGAGCCAGGAGACCCGTGTCAACGCGCCATCGCGCGGACAGGTAGCCGCCATCAACTGAGCACTGGCGGCCGCGCTCGGTGCCAGCCTGGCCACGCACCTGGTCCGGCCAGGTGTGTATCGCGCCCGATCCCTGCAAGGGGCCCGGCGGGTGCCTGTCGTGATGCGCCACAGAGGCAGGCGCACGATGCAATTAGCGCCCGGCAACTGCTGCGCAGCACACGGCGAGTCGGGTATACTGCCGCGGTACCCACAACAGGCAGGCCCGTGTCAGTCCACGAAACCAGTTCCGACGCCGACAAGCCGTCACCCGCGGACGCCGCACCGGCATCCCCAGAGCGCTCATCCACGGTAACGGCGCCGGCGCTCGATGTGCCCGGCGCCCGGCCCCGGCAGGGTGAAATGCCCTTTGCGGTGGTGATGGGCAAGGCGATTACCGAGCTGCCCAAGGATTTATACATACCGCCGCAGGCGCTCGAGGTCTTCCTGGAGGCCTTCGAGGGGCCGCTGGACCTGCTGTTGTACCTGATCAAGCGCCAGAATCTCGATATTCTCGAAATCGACGTCTCCGCGATCACCGAGCAGTACATGCAGTACGTGGAGTTGATGGACGCCATGCAGTTCGAGTTGGCGGCCGAGTACCTGCTGATGGCCGCCATGCTGGCAGAGATCAAGTCGCGCATGCTGTTGCCGCGCTCCACTGCCCCGGAGGATGAGGAGGATGACCCGCGGGCGCAACTGATCCGGCGACTGCAGGAATACGAGCGCTTCAAGAAGGCGGCGGAGGCCATCGAGGACATGCCGCGCCTGGAACGCGATACCTGGGTGGGCAGCGCCCAGCCGCCGGATCTCAAGCGCAGCCGGCCCGAACCCGAGGTCCAGATGCGCGAGCTGCTGCTGGCCCTGGGCGAGGTGATGCGCCGCGCCGACATGTACGAAAGCCACCATGTGCAGCGCGAGGCCCTGTCCACCCGCGAACGCATGTCCGAGGTGCTCGCCCGGCTGGCCGGGCGGCAGTTTGTGCCGTTTGTATCGTTGTTTACCGCCCGGGAGGGCCGTCTGGGCGTCGTGGTGACCTTTCTGGCGGTGATGGAACTGATCAAGGAATCACTGGTGGAAATCGTGCAAACCGAGAGTTTCGGTCCCATCCATGTCAAGGCAAGGTCGCAGTAGCATGTCGGAAAATGGCGTAGTGCAAATTGTCGAGGCCGCCCTGCTGGCCGCGGGACGGCCGCTTACGGTGGTGCAACTGGCGGCACTGTTCGAGGAGCACGAGCGACCCGACAACGCGGCACTGCGCGAGGCGCTGACGGACGTGGCGGCGCGCTGCGAGGGGCGCGGTTTCGAACTGCTGGAGGTGGCCAGTGGTTTTCGCTTCCAGGTGCGCCAGCACCTCAGCCCCTGGGTGGCCCGGCTGTGGCACGAGCGGCCCCAGAAATACTCCCGCGCACTGCTGGAAACCCTGGCCCTGATCGCCTATCGCCAGCCCATTACGCGCGGTGAGATCGAGGAGATTCGCGGTGTTGCCGTCAGTTCCAGCATCATCAAGACACTGCACGAGCGCGAGTGGATTCGCGTGGTGGGGCACCGCGATGTGCCCGGTAGGCCCGCCATGTATGCCAGCACCCGTCAGTTTCTGGACTATTTCAACCTGAAAAGCCTGGATCAACTGCCGGCCCTGGCGGAAATTCGCGATCTCGAGACGCTCACCGCCGAGCTGGGTTTTGCGGATGCGGCGGCGCAGGTGGAGAACCCGGGCAGAGCGGCGCCCGGACCCGGCCTGACCGTGGTTGGCGGCACCGAGCACATGCCGGACGACACGGCGCCCCCACGCGACGGCCCGGACTGAGCCGCACGGTTATGGCACATAAACCGCGAACCACAACCGGGCTGGCGCCGCAGACCGGTACCGCGACGCAGCCGGGCGAAAAACTGCAGAAAGTCCTGGCGCGCAGCGGGCTGGGTTCGCGCCGCGAGATGGAGCGCTGGATCGCGGCGGGGCGCGTGCTGGTCAATGGCAGCGCAGCCACACTGGGCGACCGGGTTGATGCCCGGGCGCGTATCGCGGTGGACGGCAGGCCGCTGGACCTTGCGCCCGCCGAGCGCACGCGCTGCATCCTCTATCACAAACCCACTGGGGAGGTGTGTTCCCGGAACGACCCGCAGGGGCGGCGCACCGTATTTCAGCGCCTGCCCAAGCTGCCATCCGGGCGCTGGATCGCCATCGGGCGACTGGACTACAACACCTCCGGGCTGCTGCTGTTCACCACCGACGGCGAGCTGGCCAACGCGCTGATGCACCCCTCGGCCAGTATCGAGCGCGAATACCTGGTACGGGTGATGGGCAGCGTGCAGCCGGACATGCTGCAGCGCATGACCGAGGGCGTGCTGCTGGAGGACGGCGTGGCGCACTTCACCGACATACAGGATGGCGGTGGCGACGGCATCAACCACTGGTTTTACGTGGTGCTGATGGAGGGCCGCAACCGCGAGGTGCGGCGCCTGTGGGAGTCCCAGGGACTCACGGTGTCGCGGTTGAAGCGGGTGCGCTACGGCGAGGTGTTCATTCCCTCGCGCGTCAAACAGGGCCAGTGGATGGAACTGGACCCGAAAGAGGTCAAGGGCCTGTACCGCATGGCGCGACTGCCGGCCAAGGACGTGCAGCGCGGTACGCTCGCCGAGCGCCGGGTGATGGAGCGCCAGTTCAACAAGCGCCGCGGCCCGGTGCCGGGCCGCGGCGCGGCAAAACCCGAGCGGGGGCGCGGCGCGTGACCGGAAATCCCGCCCGCTTCCTCCTCGGCAGTGTAACGCACTGATTTCAAAGTAAAAGAATAATACCGTCGACAATCTTACAGGGTGAAACGCGCGCCCAAACTCCGTATAATCCGCGCTTCGCAAATTTTCATTGTCGGAGAGACATCCATGGCTGTTGAACGCACGCTGTCCATCATCAAACCCGATGCGGTGGACAAAAACCTGATCGGACAGATTTACTCCCGGTTCGAGAGCAATGGCCTGCGCATCGTCGCCGCCAAAATGCTGCGCCTGAGCGACGAGGTGGCCGGCGGTTTTTACGCCGAGCATCGCGAGCGCCCGTTTTTTCCCGCGCTGATCGAGTTTATGACCTCCGGCCCGGTGGTGGTGCAGGTCCTGGAGGGCGAGGGCGCGGTGGCCAAAAACCGCGAGCTGATGGGGGCGACCAACCCGCAGGAAGCGGCCGCGGGGACGATCCGCGCAGATTTCGCCGTGTCGATCGATGCCAACGCGGTGCACGGCTCGGACTCGCCGGAGTCGGCCGCCCGCGAAATTGCCTATTTTTTCGCCGCCAGCGAGATCTGCGAGCGCTAGTCCAATGGGTTCGACTTCGACCATTGCCAGCACCGCGCAACCGCCCCGAGTCAACCTGCTGGGGCTGTCACGGCGCCAGATGGAACAGTTTTTTCTGGAGCTGGGGGAGAAACCGTTTCGCGCGCGCCAGGTACTGCAGTGGATCCACCACGCCGGCGTGTGTGAGATCGAGCGGATGACCAACCTGGGCAAGGCCCTGCGCGACAGGCTGCAGCATATTGCCGAAGTGCGGCCGCCCGAGATCGTCAGCCAGCACGACTCGCAGGACGGCACCCGCAAGTGGGCCATCCGGGTCGACGGCGGCGGCCTGGTGGAGACCGTGCTGATCCCCGAGGGCGCGCGCGCCACCCTCTGCGTATCCTCGCAGGTCGGCTGCGCCCTGGACTGTAGCTTCTGTTCCACGGGCAAGCAGGGCTTCGAGCGCGACTTGACTGCCGCCGAGATCATCGGCCAACTGTGGCTGGCAATCAAATCCTACGATGCCTTTTGCAGCGGCAAGGGCCGGGTGGTGACCAACGTGGTGATGATGGGCATGGGCGAGCCCCTGCTCAACTTCGACAACGTGGTGGCCGCTATGGACCTGATGCTGGAGGATTTGGCCTACGGCATCTCCAAGCGGCGGGTGACACTTAGCACCAGCGGGGTGGTGCCGGCCCTGGATCGCCTGGCGGAGGTCAGCGAAGTGTCGCTGGCGGTGTCGCTGCACGCGCCCAACGATGCCCTGCGCAGCCAGTTGGTGCCGATCAACCGCAAATACCCCATCGCCATGCTGCTGCAAAGCTGTCGCAACTACATCGCCGCCCAGAGCGACAGCAAGCGAGTGGTGACCGTGGAGTACACCCTGCTGGCGGGGGTCAACGACCAGCCCGAACACGCCCGCGAGCTCGCCGCGCTGCTGCGGGATTTCCCCTGCAAGATCAATCTGATCCCGTTCAACACCTTTCCCGACTCGGGCTATCGCCGCCCCAGCGGCAACGCCGTGTCGCGGTTCTGGCAAGTACTGGTGGATGCGGGCTATATTGTCACTGTGCGGACCACGCGCGGCGATGACATCGATGCCGCCTGCGGACAACTGGTGGGACAGGTGGTGGATCGCACGCGGCGCAGCGAGCGCCACCGGGCCGCCGTCCAAACTCGGGCAATGCAAACGGGGTGAACGTGTCTTCTGTGTCGCGCAACAAACTGAACCGGGTTGTGCTGCTAGTCTGCGCGCTGGGCGGGCTCGCGCTGGCGGGCGGCTGTATCACCACCACCGAGGGTGTGTTTACCGATAAGCCCTCTCCCGCAAAAGCCCTGGAGCGCCGGGTGGAACTGGCGCGCAAGTATATCGGTGAGGGCAACTGGGACGACGCCAAGCGCAACCTCAAGCTCGCCTACGATATCGACCCGAAGAACGCCGAGGTGCACGAGGCTTTCGCCCTGGTATACCAGAGCACCGGGGAGGACGAACCGGCGGAGGAACACTTCCAGCGGGCTATTGCGCTGGACGGCGGTTTTTCCCGGGCGCGCAACAACTACGCGGCCTTCCTGTATTCCCAGCAGCGCTTTGCCGAAGCGGAGAAGCAACTGGAGCGCGTGGTGCGCGACACCCTGTACGAGGGACGCCCCATGGCCTTCGTCAACCTGGGCCTGTGCCGCCAGCAGTTGTTCGATGCCAGCGGCGCGGAACAGGCCTTCGTGCGTGCGCTGTCGATGGACCGCACCAATCGCATCGCCCTGCTGGAAGTCGCCAGCCTGCGCTATGACGCCGGCGACTACGACAACGCCCAGAGATACTACGATACCTACCGCTCCGTGGTGCGCCAACAGTCCGCGCGCGGCCTGTGGCTGGGTATCCGCCTGGCCCGTCACAGCGGCAACCGTGACGCGGAGGGCAGCTACGCCCTGGCGCTGAGCAACCTGTACCCGCAGTCCGTGGAGTATCAGACCTATCGGGGGGAGCGCGACGGTGACTGAGCACGCAGCCGGGCCGGCGGCCCCTCCTGCACAGATGCACACCTCGGTGTCCCCGGGCGCCCTGCTGCGGGCGGCCCGCGAGGCCCGGGGTATGGATGCGCGCGAGGCCGACGAGCGCCTCAAGCTGGTGCCCGGCTACGTCGCCATCCTGGAGCGCGACGACTACCAGGCGCTGCGCAGTCCGGCCTTTGCGCGCGCTTACGTCAAAGCCTATGGCAGGTTGCTGGGCTTGCACGAAAACGAGTTACTGGGTGCTTTCGACCGTCTGTGTGAGGCGAGCCAGCCGCCGGTGCGCCGGCCCGACCAGCGCGTCCGGGCCAGGCCCTTGCAGTTACAGCGCACCGGCCGCGGAGTGATTACAGGGCTGGTAACACTGCTGCTGCTGGTGCTGGCCCTTTGGTGGTGGCAGGGCGGCGCCGGCCGGCTGCAGCCGGCCCGGGTAGAGCCGTCACCCGCACAGCCCGCGCCAGCCAACGCGACAGGTGAGCGATGAAAACACCATCCCCCATTGTGCGCCGCGTCTCCCGCCAGATATGGGTGGGCGATGTCCCGGTGGGCGGCGATGCGCCCATCAGCGTACAGAGCATGACCAATACCGAGACCTGCGACGTGGCGGCCACTGTGGCGCAGGTGCGCGCTATCCAGGATGCCGGCGCGGATATCGTCCGGGTATCCGTGCCCAGCATGGACGCGGCCGAAGCGTTCCGCGAAATCCGCGCCCAGGTCACGGTACCGCTGGTAGCCGATATCCATTTCGATCACAGGATCGCCCTCAAGGTCGCGCAGTATGGCGTGGATTGCCTGCGCATCAACCCTGGAAACATCGGCCGCGACGACAAGGTGCGCGCAGTGATCGATTGTGCCAGAGACCGGGGCATCCCCATTCGCATCGGGGTCAACGCCGGCTCGCTGGGCAAGGATCTGCAGCGCAAGTACGGTGAGCCCACCGCCGAGGCGCTGGTGGAGTCCGCCCTGCGCCACGTGGCGATCCTCGACAAGTTCGACTACCAGGACTTCAAGGTCAGCGTCAAGGCATCCGATGTGTTCATGGCGGTGGCCGCTTACCGCCTGCTGGCAAAAGAGATCGAACAGCCCCTGCACCTGGGTATAACCGAGGCCGGCGGCCTGCGCGGCGGCACGGTAAAATCAGCGGTGGGTCTGGGCATGCTGCTGATGGACGGTATCGGCGATACTATTCGGGTCTCCCTGGCGGCCGATCCGGTGGAGGAAGTGAAGGTGGGATTTGAGATCCTCAAGAGTCTCAGGCTGCGCACCAACGGTATCAATTTCATCGCCTGTCCCAGTTGCTCGCGCCAGAACTTCGATGTCGTGGCGACGATGAACACGCTGGAACAGCGCCTGGAGGATGTTCGCACCCCGATGGACGTGGCGGTGATTGGCTGTATCGTGAACGGCCCGGGCGAGGCGCGCGAAGCCGACGTGGGATTGACCGGCGCCAGCCCCAACAATCTTATTTATGTGGGCGGCGAGCCCGACCACAAAGTCAGCAACGAGGAGTTCATCGACCACCTGGAGCAGGTGATACGACAGCGCGCCGCGCAGCTCGAACGCGAGCGCGCCGCGCGGGACGAGGCCGTGATTGTCAAGTCCTAGACGGACCCAAGGGCAAGTGCCTTGATTGGCAGGTAGTGCGCGTCACGACCCATGCTCTAGGTGGCGCCGTTCCCGTGGCGGCAGCCGGAGCCGGTTACACGCGGCCCGGCTGGCGTCGACAACGACTGGAGAGCAAGTGAGTAACATCAGAGCCATCCGCGGGATGAATGATATCCTGCCGGGTGAAACGCCCTATTGGCAGTTTCTGGAGCAGACGGTCAGCCGCGTGCTGGGCAGCTACGGCTACGCCGAAGTCCGGCTGCCCGTGGTGGAGCAGACCGAGCTGTTCCGCCGCTCCATCGGCGAGGTCACCGACATCGTCGAGAAAGAGATGTACAGTTTTGACGATCGCAACGGTGAGAGCCTGACGCTGCGGCCGGAGGGTACGGCCGGCTGCGTGCGCGCGGCTATGCAACACGGCTTGCTCAACACCGTCCAGCGGCTGTGGTACGCCGGCCCGATGTTTCGTTACGAGCGCCCGCAAAAGGGGCGTCAGCGCCAGTTTCACCAGATCGGGGTGGAGTCTTTCGGCGTGGCCAGCGCGGACATGGACGCCGAACTGATCGTGCTCTGCGCCCGGCTGTGGCGCGAGCTGGGCATCGCGGATTCGGTGCAGTTGCAGATCAATTCCATCGGCAGCCCCGCGTCGCGGCGCGCCTTTCGCGACGCCCTGGTGCACTACCTGGAGCAGCATGTGGACGCGCTGGATGCAGACAGCCAGCGCCGCCTGCACAGCAACCCGCTGCGCATCCTCGACAGCAAGAACGCCGACACCCAGGCCCTGCTGGATGCGGCGCCGGCGCTGGTCGACTATCTGGACGACGAATCGCGGACGGATTTTGCGCAGTTGTGCGACTTGCTGCAGGCCGCGGGCGTGCCCTACGTCATCGACACCCGGCTGGTGCGGGGGCTGGATTACTACAACAAGACGGTGTTTGAGTGGGTGACACAGAGTCTGGGCGCACAGGGCACGGTGTGCGCCGGCGGGCGCTACGACGGGCTGGTGGCGCAGATGGGCGGCAGGGCGGTACCCGCCGTGGGCTTTGCCATGGGTATGGAGCGCCTCGTGCTGTTGCTGCGCGAACGCGGCAAGCCGCGTGCGGCGGCGCCCGCGGCCCACATCTACGCGGTGGCGGCGGGACGGGCAGCGCAGCGCGCCGCCCTGACTGCGGTGGAAACATTGCGCGACGAGCTGCCGCAACTGGTCATTGTGCAGCACACCGGCGGCGGCAGCTTGCGCAGCCAGATGAAGAAGGCGGACAAGAGCGGCGCGCGCGTGGCCCTGATCTGGGGCGAAGAGGAAGTAACCAGCGCATCCGTCACGGTAAAACGGCTGCGCGAGGCAAGCGGTGAGACCGCCGGCGCGGCGCAGCGCAGGGTGCCCGCACGTGAATTGGCAGCGACACTGTGCGCAGAGTTTGCAGATGGACAATCAGACGAGGGATAGGCCGACGTGGAGCAATACCGTACTGAAGAAGAACAGGTGGAGGCGCTGCGCCGCTGGTGGGATGAAAACGGACGCTCTACCCTGGCTGCGATTATCATCGCCCTGTCGGTGGGCTTTGGCTGGCAGGCCTGGCAGCGGCATGATCAGGGCCAGCGGGAAGCGGCCTCGGAGCTCTACCAGGCGCTGCTGCAGCAGGTCGGCGGTACCGAGGTCAGCGCGGCGCAGCTCCACGCCGGCATTGAGCTCGGCGAACAGCTCAGGGCGGACTACGGCGGCACCACCTACGCCCAGTTTGCCGCGCTGCACCTGGCGCGGCTCGCCGTGGAACGCGGGGACTTGGCAGACGCCGAGGCGCAGCTACGCTGGGTGCTGGGCGAGGCGCCCGGTGGGGGCGATACGGCGCGTATCACCCAACTGCGGCTGGCCCGGGTCCTGGCGGCCAGCGGCGAGACCGAACAGGCGCTGAGCATCCTGGACCAGTCCGATGCGGGGGCCTACCAGGCGTCTTACGCCATGGCGCGCGGCGATGTGCTGCTGCAGCAGGGACAGACGGACGGTGCGCGCAAGGCCTATACCCAGGCCCTGCTGCTGGCCTCGGACGCGGGACAGCAGCAGATCAACCTGCCGGCGCTGCAGGCCAAGCTGCAGCACCTCAACCCCGAAGTCCCCGCAGACGTCGACACCGCGGCTGCGCCCGGTGCGCTCGGTACCGCCGTAGCCCCGGCCGAGCCCGGGGCGGCAGCGGAGCATGAGCTCGGCGTGCCGGCAGCCGGCGACAGGCAGGAGCAATAGTATGATGCGACGCGAAACGCGGTGCCTGCTGGCGCTGATCATGGTGCTGGGACTCAACGCCTGCAGCACGGTCAAGGGCTGGTTCGATGCGGACGAGGAGGACCCCACCGCACCGGCGGAACTGGTAGACATAGACCCCAGCGTCAAGATCAGGAAGCTGTGGTCCACCGGCGTCGGCGATGGCCAGGGCGAGGGCCTGTACCGCATCAGCCCGGCGCTGCGCAAGGAGGTGATTTACGCCGCCGCGGCCGATGGCGAAGTGAAAGCCATCGATCGCGAGCGCGGCAAGACGCTGTGGCGGACGGAACTGGACCTGCCGCTGTCGGGCGGTGTGGGCGTCTACGAGGATGCCCTGCTGCTGGGCACCAGCGAGGGCGCCGTGCTGCGCCTGGACGCCGGTTCCGGCGAGCTGCTGTGGTCCGCGCGCCTGAGTGGCGAGGTGCTGTCGGCGCCGCAGACCAATGGCCGCGTGGTGGTGACGCAGACCTATGACGGCAAGTTGTACGGCCTGGATTTCGCCACCGGAAAAAAAATCTGGACCTACGACAGCAACGTGCCGGTGCTGACCATACGCGGTACCAGCACCCCGATAGTTGACGGCGCGGTCGCCTACGTCGGTTTTGCCAACGGCCGCGTCATGGCCTTCGATGTCGCCAGCGGCGGCCTGGTCTGGGAAGTGCGGGTGGCCATACCCCAGGGGCGCTCAGAGATTGAGCGCATCGTCGATGTGGACGGCACCATGGAACTGCTCGGCAACGTGTTATACGCCGCCAGTTACCAGGGGCGCCTGGCGGCCATCGATGTGGTGAATGGCCGCCGCCTGTGGCAGCAGGACGTGTCCTCGGTGTCCGGCGTGTCCCAGGGTTTCGGCAATGTCTATGTGGTGGACGAGAACGGTACGGTCAGCGCGTTCCTGCGCAGCGGCCGGGGTCTGCGCTGGTCACAGGACGCCCTGGGCTATCGCGGCCTGTCCCGGCCCACCCCGGTGAGCAGCTATCTGGCGGTGGCGGACTTCGAGGGCATCGTGCACCTGCTGTCACAGGTCGATGGCAGCCTGGTGGGGCGGGTCAAGGTGGATGGCGACGGTGCGCGCGCCGACATGTCCAGCGATGGCAACGTCCTGTATGTATTCGGCAACAGCGGCAAGCTGGCGGCCTACGAGATCACAGCGAAACAATAGTGATCCCGGTTATCGCCCTGGTGGGGCGTCCCAATGTCGGCAAGTCGACCCTGTTCAACCAGTTGACGCGCTCACGCGATGCCCTGGTGGCGGACTTCCCGGGACTGACCCGCGACCGCCAGTACGGCCAGGGACGGCTGGGCGGCCGCGCTTTCGTGGCGATCGATACCGGCGGCATCTCTGGCGCACAACAGGGCATCGACGCGCAGATGGCCGGCCAGGCGCAGGCGGCCATCGAGGAGGCCGACGCCGTGCTGTTGCTGGTGGATGCCCGGGAGGGACTCAACGCGGCGGACGAGGCCCTGGCGCGACACCTGCGCCAGCGCAACAAGGCCTTTTACCTGGTGGTTAACAAGATCGACGGCCTGCATGAGGACGTGGTCACCGGGGATTTTTATGCCCTGGGTGTGGAGCACTTGTACGCCATTGCGGCCAGTCACGGGCGCGGCGTGCGCAGCATGATGGACAGTGTGCTGGCGCAGTTTCCCGAGGAGGAGGCGGTATCGGCACAGGACGCGCTGCGCGAGGGCATCCGGGTGGCCGTGGTGGGCCGTCCCAACGTGGGCAAGTCGACGCTGGTCAACCGCTTGCTGGGCGAGGAGCGGGTGGTGGTGTTCGATCAGCCGGGCACCACCCGCGACAGTATCTACATCGACTATGAGCGCGATGCACAGCGCTACACCCTGATCGACACCGCCGGCGTGCGCCGCCGCAAAAACGTGCGCCAGAGCGTGGAAAAGTTCTCCATCGTCAAGACACTCAAGGCGGTGCAGGACGCCCACGTGGTCATCCTGGTGATGGATGCCCGCGAGGGCATTGTGGACCAGGACATGCACCTGCTGGGCCACTGTATCGAGGCCGGTCGCGGCCTGGTGCTGGCGGTGAACAAATGGGATGGTATCGAGCCCCATCGGCGCGACTGGATCAAACTGGAGCTGTCGCGCCGCCTGCAGTTTGCCGACTACGCGGACGCGCACTACATATCGGCCCTGCACGGCAGCGGTGTGGGTCACCTGTACCAGTCCATCGGCGCGGCGTATCGCTGCGCCACCCGCAAACTCAACACCGGCCACCTGACCCGCATTTTGGAGGGCGCGGTGTTTGATCATCCCCCGCCGATGGTGAACGGGCGGCGCATCAAGTTGCGCTACGCCCACGCCGGTGGGCAGAATCCGCCGCGGATCGTGATCCACGGCAACCAGACCGGCAGCGTGCCCGACAGCTACCAGCGCTACCTGGAGAAGGTGTATCGTCGCGAGCTGCAACTGAGCGGCACCCCGGTGCGTATCGAACTGCGCAGCGGCGACAACCCCTATGCCCACAAGCGCAACAAACTGACCGACCGCCAGGTGCAGCGCAAGCGCCGCCTGATGGCGCATGTCAGTAAGGCCAAAAAGAAAAACAGGAAATGAGCCCGGCCAGCGCGCCTCTGGAGGCCGCGTCGTTCGTCTCCGCGGCGAGCGCGCCTGCTGTTGCACTGCAGTGTGGGCTATCCTGAACACATGAACGGATCACCCGACAAACCCGACCTCGACTGCCGCGACAACATCCGGCAATTCGTGCAGCTGTTTTATCAGCAGTTGCTGGCCGACGCGCAGTTGGCGCCGATTTTTCTGGAAGTGGCGCGCATCGACCTGGCCGAACACCTGCCGCGCATCACCGACTACTGGTGCAAGCTGCTGCTGGGCCAGCGCGCCTACCAGCGACACACCATGAGTATCCACCGCCAGTTACACCTCAAGCGCCCGCTGCACAGCGCGGATTTCCAGCGCTGGCTGGCCTGTTTTACAGACACCGTGGACAGGCACTTTGCCGGTGAGCGGGCCGAGCGGGCAAAACGGCTGGCTGGCGCGATCGCCACCAACATGAGACAGAGCCTGCCGGCGGCAGACCGGGGCGACAGCGCGCAGCGCATGGCATAATTCACGTTGAGAATAGTAAAAATATTTTCTATTTATTTCATTTATGGGCGGCCGCTCACTAAGATAGCCTGCAACCGATGCGATGGCCGCACCGTGGCAGGCGCGGCCAATCGTCATTTCCCCGACCACAATCGAGCAGTAGAGGCACCACCATGTCAAACATCCAAGAGGACATCGCCGACATCTCCGGGCTGTGTGCACAGCACGGCGCCGCCTGGAATGAGATCAATCCCGAGTACGCGGCCCGTATGCGCGCACAGAACCGCTTCAGGACCGGTCTGGATATTGCCCGCTACACCGCCGCTATCATGCGCAAGGACATGGCCGACTACGACGCCGACAGCAGCCAGTACACGCAATCGTTGGGCTGTTGGCACGGGTTTATCGCTCAGCAGAAGCTGATTGCAATCAAGAAGCACTGCAACAGCACAGACAAGCGTTACCTCTACCTTTCCGGCTGGATGATCGCGGCGCTGCGCTCTGAGTTCGGCCCGCTGCCCGATCAGTCGATGCACGAAAAAACCACGGTCCCGGGGTTGATCGAGGAGATCTACACCTTCCTGCGCCAGGCCGATGCCCGGGAGCTGGGCGGTCTGTTCCGCGAGCTCGACGCGGCTCGCGCGGCGGGGGACCAGGTGGCCGAAAAGGCGGTGCAGAAGAAAATCGACGGTTTTCAGACCCACGTGGTGCCGATCATCGCCGATATCGACGCCGGTTTTGGCAACGCCGAGGCCACCTACCTGCTGGCCAGGAAAATGATCGAGGCCGGTGCCTGCGCCATTCAACTGGAAAACCAGGTGTCCGACGAGAAACAGTGCGGTCACCAGGACGGCAAGGTGACGGTGCCCCACGAGGATTTCCTGGCCAAGATTCGCGCCGTGCGCTATGCGTTTTTGGAGCTCGGCGTTGACGACGGCGTCATCGTGGCGCGCACCGATTCACTGGGCGCGGGACTCACCAAGCAGATTGCGGTGACCCACGAGCCCGGCGATTTGGGCGATCAGTACAACAGCTACCTGGATTGCGAAGAGCTGTCCGTTGCCGAGATGGACCACGGCGACGTGCTGATCAAGCAGGGCGACAAGCTGGTGCGCCCCCGGCGCCTGCCGTCCAACCTGTACCGCTTCCGCGAGGGCACCGGCGAGGACCGCTGTGTGCTCGATAGCATAACCTCCCTGCAAAACGGGGCGGATCTGCTGTGGATCGAGACTGAAAAACCCCACATCGGGCAGATCGGCGGCATGGTTCGGCGCATTCGCGAAGTCATCCCCAACGCCAAGCTGGTCTACAACAATTCGCCGTCCTTCAACTGGACGCTGAACTTCCGCCAGCAGGTCTTCGATGCGTGGAGCGAACAGGGCCGGGATCTGTCGGGGTATGACCGCGCCCAGTTGATGAGTGTCGACTACGACGACAGCGAACTGGCCGTCGAAGCCGACAACTGGATTCGCACCTTTCAGGCGGATGCATCGCGCGAAGCGGGCATTTTCCACCACCTCATCACCCTGCCGACCTACCACACCGCGGCGCTGTCCACCGACAACCTCGCCAAAGAGTACTTTGGCGAGCAGGGCATGCTGGGCTATGTAAAAAATGTGCAGCGCCAGGAGATCCGTCAGGGCATCGCCTGCGTCAAGCACCAGAACATGGCCGGTTCCGATATCGGCGACGACCACAAGGAGTACTTTGCCGGAGAGGCGGCGCTCAAGGCCGGCGGCAAGGACAACACCATGAACCAGTTCGGCTGAGCGCAAGCGACGGGCGAGATGCGCTGGGACGATATCGACAAGCAGCACTGCTCTGTCGCCAGGGCGCTGTCCGTGGTCGGCGAGCGCTGGACCATGCTGATTCTGCGCGATGCCTTTCTGGGCACGCGCCGCTTCGACCGCTTCCAGAGTAACCTGGGCATCACGCGGCACCGCCTGTCGGAGCGGCTCGGCAAGCTGGTGGAGCAGGGGGTGCTGGTGAAAGTCCCCTATCACGAGCGCCCCGTGCGCTACGAATACCGCCTCACCCGCAAGGGGCTGGGGCTGTACCCGGTCCTGATGACGCTGTCCCGCTGGGGCGACGACTGGATGGACGGGGACCGGGGCGCCCCGCTGGAATACGTGCATCTGCACTGCGGCGCCAACACGCGACCGGTTCTCACCTGCAGCGAATGTGGCAAGCCGCTGCGGCCGGAGGAGGTAAGGCCGCAGCTCGGTCCCGCGCTGCGCGCGCGAGCCGCCGAGCTGGCGCAGGCGGGGGGAGCGACGCGGGACATCCCGCCCCTGCTGCGGGCGTCGCAGTAGGCTCGATCGCGCAACGGCGCGGTTACACCGGCGTCTGTTCCGGTGTGCGCGGTGCGCCTGTCTTGGTGATCCACTGTGGCTGCTTTATGATGGGTGACTGTCCTGCCGGGAATGGGAACTGACAATGGATATCGTGTTTCTGCGCGATCTGCGGGTCGATACGGTGATCGGCATTTTCGATTGGGAACGCAACATCAGGCAGGCGGTGATCCTCGATATCGACATGAGCACCGACGTGCAGCGCGCGGCCGCATCGGACAATATTGCCGACGCGCTGGATTACAAGGCGGTCTCGAAGCGCCTGGTCAGTTTTATACAGGGCAGTCAGTTTCAACTGGTGGAAACCCTGGCCGAGCGCTGCGCCGAACTTATCCGCCGCGAGTTCAATGTGCGCTGGGTGCGGCTGCGCGTGAACAAGGTCGGCGCCGTGAGTGCCGCCACCGATGTGGGTGTGATCATCGAGCGGGGCGAACCCGGCTGTGCGCCGCCGGCGTAGGCCCGTGTCGGCTTGAAGGAGCACCGGGAGAGCGCCAACCGTGCCGCGAATCTGGATCAGCCTGGGCAGCAGCATTGACCGCGAGCGCCATATCCGTGCAGCGCTGCATGACCTGCAGGCCGCATTCGGCGCGCTGTCGATCTCCCGTGTCTACGAGAGTGAGGCGGTGGGTTTTGCCGGTGATCCCTTCTATAACGCCGTAGTGGGGGCGGATACACAGCTACCGGTGGCGGCGCTGTTGCAGCTGTTTCGCGCTATCGAAGCGGCGCACGGACGCACCCGGGAGAGAGGCAGGTTTGCCGCGCGCACTTTGGATATCGACCTGTTGACCTATGGCGAGCAGGTGGTCGATGTGGCCGGTGTGCACCTGCCGCGGGATGAGATCACCCGCTATGCCTTTGTTTTGCTGCCGTTGTCGGAACTGGCCGGTGACAGTCGCCATCCGCAACTGGGTGCCACTTACCGGGAACTGTGGCGGCGCTTCGACCAATCGACCCAGGCGCTCTGGCCGGTACCGTTTGACACCGGAGCTTAAGGCGGGGCTCGCACGTCACTGCTGTACACTGCGACCGCCGTCCACGGCGATGATCTGCCCGGTGACGTAGGGCGCATCCAGAGCCAGAAAACACACGGTAGCGGCAATATCCTCCGGCGTGCCGCAGCGCTCCAGCGCGGTGCGCGAGAGAATGTCGCGCCGCAGTTGCTCGCCCATTTCCTGTTCCGGCCAGAGTATCGCGCCGGGAGCGACACCGTTGACCCGGATGTGTGGGCCCAACTCCCGGGCCAGGGATTTCACCATCATGGCGTTGCCCGCCTTGGCCATGCTGTAGACGGGGTGGTGTTTCAGCGGTCGCTCGGCGTGGATATCCACCAGGTTGACAATGGCCCCCCGGCTCTCGCGCAGCATGGGGGCGGCGGCAGTGGCGAGAAAAAAGGGCGCCTTGAGATTGGTCCCCATCAGGTCATCCCACTGCCGGGTACTCAGCTTTTCCGGGGCAGTGGGGTAGAAGCTCGAAGCGTTGTTGACCAACAGATCGAGGCGGCCGCGCCACTGGCGGATTTGTGCAATGATCTGTGCGGGCTGGTCCGGCTCATTGAAATCGGCCTGGATGAGCTTTACTGAATCGGCCCGCGCACGCTCCAGCTCGTCCCCGAGCGCCCGGGCATCGGCCAGTGAACGGTGGTAATGTAAGGCAATGTCCAGACCGCGCTGATGCAGGCGGCGGGCGATCACGGCGCCAATTCTGCGGGCGGCGCCCGTAACCAGGGCGACCGGTCGGTCAGTTTGTGTCACGCTGGGTATTTCCGCAGTTTTTTGTTTTATCCTGATTTTTCCGGACCCGGTGCTTCGTTGCACTGCAAACCATCGACCAATACCACCATCGGGCGCTGCGTCGATAGCTGTGAATCAGTCAGACAGGCCCTCGGCGCGCATGGCTTGCACCACGGCGGGCCGCTCGCCGAGACGCTCCATATAGCGGCCCAACGCCGGCCACTGGCTCATATCCACCCCGTGCAAGCGCGTCCAGCCCAGGACGGTAAACAAATAGGCATCGGCAACACTGAACTGCGCGCCCATTAAATAGGCCTTGTCGCCCAGTTGCGCCGCGAGGAAGTCGCTGCGCTTGCCGAAGGTGGCGAGCTGGCCGGCCTTCCACTCGGGCGTTATGGCGGGGTTGAACAGTGCTCCCAGGGTCTTGTGGATCTCCGTGCCGATGAAATTCAGCCATTCCATCAAATGGTAGCGCGCCATCGTACCGGCCGGTGGCGCCAGTTCCGCCGCCGGATTCTGGTCGGCGATGTACTGCAACACGGCGGCGATCTCGGTCAGCACCTCGCCGTCGTCCGACACCAGTGTCGGCACATAGCCCTTGGGGTTGATCCGGGTGTAGTCGTCACCGCCCGCCGTCTTTTTGCTGGCCAGATCAACCTTTACCAGCTCAAAGGACTGGCCCGCTTCGCGAAGCGCAATGTGCGGGGCCAGGGAACAGGCACCGGGGGAATAGTACAGCTTCATGTCGCGCGCCTCCGTGTGGTTTGACAACCTGTATGCAATATAGATCAGTATGTTCCGCCTGTCAGCATATGATGGCGGTGTCCATTGCCGTCGCTTGGTGCGGACCGGCGGCAGTTTTATAGGAAATAATTACAGCGCAGCGCACTTCAAGTTTCCGCTTGACCGTATAGACTGCAGTCACAATAGCCAATAATAATTCGCGGGGAGAAACGCTATGCGCTCATTGCAGAAAAACCTGGTGGCCGCGGCCGTCGGTGCACTGATTCCGGCTGTGGCCGCACCGCTGGCTGTAGCGCAGGGTCCATCCGGCACCCTCGAGGAAGTCGTGGTGACCGGTACCCGCAAAGAGGGGCAGTCGCCCACTGAAACGCTGTCCCCCATCGATGTGATCGGCGGCGGCGCGCTGGCCAAGCAGGCCTCCTTCGACCTAACTGACTCCCTGACCAAGGTGGCGCCCTCGTTGAATACCCAGCGCTTTCCTATTGCGGACGGCACCGCGTTCGTGCGGCCCGTGACGCTGCGCAACCTGTCGCCCGACCATACGCTGGTGCTGGTAAATGGCACACGGCGGCATCGCTCGGCGCTGGTGAACCTGCAGTTGGCGCCTTTGGGGACGGTCAACCAGGGTTCTCAGGGCATCGATTTTGCCGCTTTTCCCTCGGCGGCCATCAAGCGCGTGGAAGTGCTGCGCGACGGGGCTTCGGCGCAGTACGGCTCCGATGCGATTGCCGGTGTGGTCAATGTGATACTCAATGATGCGGACGAGGGCTTTCACGTTGCCGCGCAGTACGGCGAATATGACCGCAATGACGGCGAACGCACGACGGTAAGCGCCAACGGCGGCTTCAAACTGGGCGCTGCAGGCTTCGTGAATTTGACAGCAGAGTACGCCGATACGGATACCACCAGTCGCGGCCAGGCGCGGCCCGACGCCGCCGCCGTGGCGGACATCGTCGGCAGCAGTGCGGTGCCCTACGACGGGCTGGGCCAGCGCTGGGGCGACCCGGCGATCGAAGCCTACAAGTTCTTTGTTAACTCGGCGGTTGCCGTCAGCGACAATGTGGAGCTGTACGGCACAGGCAGTTACATGTACAACGAGACTGAGGGCGGCTTTTTTTACCGCGGGCCGGTACTGCCCGGTGACGGGAATATCGCCCATCCCGCGCGCACCACCTTGCAGATCGACAGCGACGGCGACGGCCGCCCGGATGCCGCCGCTGCCGCTCTGGTGAGCTCGATTGTCAGTCAGGGTCTCGATCCGGCCGACTACCTGGTCGCCGATGCCGCAAGCCCCAGCGGTTTCGTGCTGCGCAACCCGATCTACAGCGAGTTCCCCGGCGGTTACAGTCCGACCTTCGGCGCGGACATCACCGATTACGAGATAGTGCTGGGCGGTCGCGGTGAACTGGGCGCCGGGTTGAGCTGGAACGTGCGCGGCCGCATCGGTGAGAACGAGCTCGACTATCAGTTGCACCAGAGCATCAACCCCAGCCTGGGCCGGTTGAGCCCGCTGGATTTCGCGCCCGGTACGCTCACCCAGGAAGAGAGCGGCATCAATGCCGACTTCGTGAAGACCTGGGACAACTCGCCACTGAACCTGGGTTTCGGCGTGGAATGGCGTAACGAAACCTACAAGATCGCAGCGGGGGACCGGCCGTCCATTGAAGTCGGCCCCACCTTTGCCCAGTTTGGTCTGGGCTCGGATGGGTTCCAGGGTTTTTCGCCGGAGTCTGCCGGCAGTTTTGAAAGCGATAGCTGGGCCGCGTATGTCGATCTGGAGACGGACCTGACCGACCGCCTGTCTGGCGCGGTGGCGCTGCGCTACGAGGATTACCAGGAGTTTGACGAAACACTGGACTGGAAGGTGTCCGCGCGCTATGACTTTAGCGATCATTTCGCAGTGCGCGGCACTGCCAATACCGGTTTTCGCGCGCCCTCACCGGGGCAGGTGCACACCCTCAATGTCACGACCACCGCGGATAGCTCGGGCAACCTGATTCCGAGCGGTACCTATCCGGTGGATCACCCGGTGTCTCAGGTGCTGGGCTCGAAGACCCTGGAGTCGGAAGAGTCCACCAGTTACACGCTCGGTCTGGTGTGGACCCCGAAAGAGCGCTACGAGGTTACGCTGGATTACTACAATATCGAGATCGACAATCGCCTGGCGCTGTCCAGCAATACGATCAATCAGCAGAACGTGGATGACCTGGCGGCGCAGGGCTATCCCAATGCCGGACTGTTGCTGGGCAGCAATGCCAACTATTTCGTCAACGGTTTCGACACCGAGGTCAGCGGTATCGACGTGGCCTTGAGTAGCTGGTACGACATGCCCGGCGGCGTTCTGACGGCGGCGTTGCTGTACAACCACAACGAGCAGGAAATCGCGCGGGTGAAATCCGCCGCCATCGGGGCCGACCGGGTGTTCGATCTGGAAAATCAGGTGCCCGAAAACAATGCGGTGCTGACCCTGGACTATGCCCGTGAAGCCTTCAGTTCTCTGCTGCGCATAAACTACTACGATGAGTGGTCAACCACCGGCGGCCTGTTCGGGCCGGGCGATGCGTCGGATGCCACGACATACAGCAGTACGGTGCTGGTCGATGTGGAGCTGCGCTATACCTTCGCCGAGCACTACACGGTGGCCGTCGGCGGCGAAAATGTGTTCGATGAGTACCCCGACAAGGAGCAAAACGGTACGCTGCAGTTCCTCGGTGATGTCTACGCGGTGACCTCGCCCTTCGGCTTCAACGGCGCGTTCTGGTACGCCAGACTCTCCGCCGATTTCTGAGCCGCGGTTCACCCCGCCCCTTGTCTTGTTTCACAAGAAAGGGACGGGTTGCCGTCAGAAACTGTACTTCACGTTGACGCCATACCAGCGCGGGTCGCGATAGGCCACTTCGTTACAGCCGCACAGGGTGGCCAGATCGAAGCCGATATTGCCGGCGCGCTCGTCGGTGATATTTCTGCCGACCAGCGCCAGGTCCCAGCGTTCATCCGCGCTCATCCAGCTCAGGCGCGCGTTGGTGATGGTATAGCTGTCGAACTTGTCCGCATCGAAGTTGCGCAGATTGTAGTAGAACTCATCCGAGTAGCTCACGTCACCCTGCACCGCCATCACGCCGCCAAAGGCATCCCACTGGTAGCGCAGCAGACCGGTAACCTGCAACTCCGGTGCGTAGGTCGGATTGCGATCCTGGGGAGGCAGCGGTGAATTGATGCGCAGCGGCACATCCTCTACCGTGGCGTCCAGCCAGGCGGCGCTGAGCAACATATCCCAGCCGTCGCCGGGGGAGGCCTGCAGCTCCAGTTCGATCCCCTTGTTTTCCGCATCGGCGTTTACCACCACGCCGCTCACGCCGGTGAACAGGAAGGCCTGGTAGTCCTTGTAGTCGTAGTAGAACGCGGTACCGTTGAGGCGCGCCAGGCCACCGAACAGTGTCGCCTTGAAGCCCGCTTCAAAGGACGTGAGGATTTCCTCGTCGTAGGGCAGTGCCGAATCGGGGAACGCCAGGCCACCGGGGATCGGTGCGTTGAAGCTGCCCGCCTTCACGCCGCGGTTGACGCCGGTGTACAGCAGCAGGTCGTCGCTCGGGCGCCAGTCGAGCTGTACCTTGCCGGTCCACAGGTTGTCACTGGTGTCATCGGCGAACGGTGCGGGACGCGCGGGAAACAGCTCCGGCCCGTTGTTGACCTGATCGGTCCCCAGCGAGGCGAAGAAAATCTGGTTCATGGCGTAGTCCTTGTCTTCGCGCATCAGGCGCAGACCGGTGATCAGGGTCAGTTCACTCGTCAGATCGAATTCAATCTGACCGAAAATCGAGTAGGAATCGGTCTCCATGTCGGCGATAACGCCAATATCGACGCCGCCGGGCGGGAAACCGCCAAAGAACACCGGCAGGCTGTTCTCGGGCGCTTTCAGTCCGTTGTCCGAGTGGTTGTCGATATTGAGGTAGTACAGGCCGGCCACCCAGCGCATGCGGTCGGTTTCGCCGTTGATGCGAAATTCCTGAGTGAAGGTGTCCGCGTCGACCCCCTGATAGTTCACCAACTGGTTGACCGGTGCCGCATCGACGTCCAGGAACAGCAGTTTTTCGTAGTTCTTGTAGTCGCTGATAGAGACGAACTTCACGCCATTGGGCAGGTCCCAGTCGCACCGCACGTTGATCCCCCAGTGTTGATTTGCACTGAAAATTGA
>JAGRIH010000063.1 GCA_020443345.1 Halioglobus sp. | reverse complement strand
CAGTTTTAACTGCAAATCAACACCCCCAGGTCTCGGTCTCCGCCTGGTCTTCAAAGGCGTAGTCGCCGGAGAAGGTGAAGTCGTCACCGTCCGGATCGATATAGCCAAAGAAGTCGCCGCCGGGTACCGGGCGCCCAAAGGGCGGTCCGAAACTGCCGACATTGCCCTGGTCGGAACCGCCGTCGGAGCCGTCCGCCGCGATGGTCGCACGGGTCTCGTCAGGGGCCACGTCGATGACGTTGATCAGCTCGCCGTTGGCATCGAGCACGCCGATGGTCGGCTTGGACTGGTAGGCGCCGGTGGGCAGGTCGGACTCCGCGGAGTTGACCGACACCTGCAGGGACATGTCCGCGCGCGGTTCAAACAGCAGGCTGGCGCGCCAGGCGAGACTTTCGTCGCCGCCCAGGTCGGCACCCGCGCCGGGACCGGGGGAGTTGCTGTCTGTGATGCCCAGGCTGCCCAGACCAAAGGCGCTGTAGGGGTAGATATTCTTCAGGTAGCCATCGCGGTCGTTGTAGCGCACCGCAAAGCGTCCGGCCAGGGTCTCGGTCAGGCCGCCGCCGATGGCCGCTTCCACGGTGAACTGGTCGGCGTCCGCATCGGTATCGTATTCACCGTAGGTGATGTCCACAAACCCCTCGGGCTCGAAGGTGGGCTTGTTGGTGATATAGTGCACCAGCCCGCCGGTCGCGTTGCGACCGAACAGGGTGCCCTGCGGCCCCTTGAGTACTTCCACGCGGTCGATATCGAACAGGGCAAAGGACTGCCCCTGGGCGATGGCGATATAGCCCTCGTCGACATACACCGCATTGGGCGCCTCGACGATGTCATTGTAATCGTTCTGGGTCACACCGCGGATGGTGAACTGCGTGTTCTGGCCACCCATGCTGCCGCCGACGTGTACCCCCGGGCTGAAAGCCGCCACGTCGTAGCTCTCCTGCATGCCCAGTGCGCGCATCTGATCGCCGGAGAAGGCGGTGACCGCGATGCCGACATCCTGCAGGCTCTGTTCGCGCTTTTGCGCGGTAATGACGACTTCCTCCAGCACGGCCGCCCCGGCCTGGCCCGCCAGCACAGCGCTCAGTCCCAGCGCCGCCACCAGTGGTTTCGGTGCCAACTGCTCCGTGCCCCTGCATCCCCTTACAGACAGTTTTTTCATAGTGCTATTTCCCTTATTGTTGAACCGCGGTTGAATGTGGCGTAGTGAATTTAACCGTTAACTTTAATGTAAAATTATTGCGGCTGCAATTGAACCCGCCGCAACCACAATCGTAAATAGTACGGCATGTCGGTCGCCCCGGGTACAGGGCCAACTCAGATAGTGTGAACGGGCCCTAAGACACCGCGGCGACGGGCAGTGTCAGCCTTACCCGCAAGCCCCCCAGCGGCGCTGATTCGAGATTGAGCGAGCCGCCATAGAGTTCTACCAGGTCGCTCACAATGGCCAGCCCCAGGCCCGTCCCCGCAACCCGTTCATCCGCGCGCGCACCGCGCCCCAGCACGCTCTGGCGCAGCTTTGGTGCCAGGCCCGGGCCGTCGTCGTCGATCAGCACGGTGAGGGTCTTGTCGTGGCTGTGGCAGCGGATATCGACGCGCCGCTCGGCCCATTTCCAGGCGTTGTCCAGCAGGTTTCCCAGCATTTCCTGTAAGTCCTGTTGCTCCCCCCGGAATACCGGTTCACTGCCGTCTATGCTCAGCGTGGCGTCTATGTCCTTGTCCCGATAGACATGATCCATCACGCGGATCAGCGAGTCCAGCACCGATCGAACCGGGCTGCGCACGCCGGGCACGCCGGTGCTGCCCACCGCCCGTGCCCGCGCCAGGTGATAATCCACCTGGCGCTGCGCCGCGGCGACCTGTTCTGCCACCAGTTGTGGCAGCTGCGGACCGGGCCGGGAGGCGGCATTGGCGAGCACCGACAGCGGGGTTTTTATCGCGTGCGCCAGATTGCCCGCCTGGGTCCTGGCGTGGGCGACGATGCGGGCATTGTGTGACAGCACGTCGTTAAAGTCGTCGACCAGGGGCTGTACTTCCCGGGGAAAATCGCCCTCGATACCATTTGCCGAGCCTTCGCGCACGCTGGCGAGCTGCCGGCGCAGGCGGCCCAGCGGGCGCAGGCCGATGAACACTTGCGCGACTGCGGCCGCCAGCAGGCCGCTGCCCAGCGCACCCAGCGACCAGGCCAGCATGCCGTTGAAGCGCTCTACCGGCCCGGTGATCAGCGTCGTCGTCGCGGCCACGATCAGGCGGTATGACTGCTGCGGTTGTTCGGCGGGGGAGACGATTCTCTCGATCACTCCCAGATGCGCGCCGTCAGCGGTCGTTATCTGGTCCTCGTGAATGGCGCCGTCAGGGGGTGTGTCCTCGGGCACTTTCAGTACATCGTCCCACAGGGAGCGCGAGCGCAGCACGCCCGGCAGCGCGGGTCTGTCGGCGTTGCCCAGCCGATCGATCTGCCAGTACACGCCGGAATAGGGTCGTCGCAGGCGCGGATCGCTCTGGGGCGCGGACAGGAAGGGCTGTCCCGCCTGGTCGATGCTCAGGCTGGCTGTCAACTGGTCCAGTTGCGCCACCAGTCCCGCCCGGAACTGCTGCGCCACATGCTGGCGAAACAGCTCCGCCAGACCCCAGCCGGCAATGGCGATGGTGACCATGATCCAGACCAGGGTGCCCACCAGCAGCCGGATGCGCAGGGAGCGCGCCGGCCCGAACAGGGGCGTCAGTGGGGGCATACCAGCCGGTAGCCCTGTCCGCGAGCGGTGTGTATCAGGTCGGGCGGGAGTTTCTTGCGCAGGCGCGCAATGAACACTTCAATGGTGTTCGAGTCGCGGTCGAATGCCTGGGCATAGATGTGTTCGATCAGGTCGCTGCGGGTGACGAGTTCGCCGCGGTGGTGCATCATATAGCTCAGCACCCGCAGTTCGTGGCTGGTCAGTGATACCGCGCGGCCGTTTACCGTTGTGCGGCCGCTGCGGGTATCCAGTGTCACCGGACCGCACTTGATCTCGGCGCTGGCCAAACCTGAGCTGCGCCGGATCAGGGCCCGCAGGCGCGCCAGCAACTCCTCCATGTGAAAAGGCTTGGTCAGGTAATCGTCGGCGCCCGCATCGATCCCGTCCACTTTTTCGTGCCAGCTGTCGCGCGCGGTCAAAATCAGCACCGGCATGTCGCGTCCCGCCGCGCGCCAGCGCTTGAGCACGGTGATACCATCCATCTGCGGCAGGCCGAGATCCAGGACCACCGCGTCGACGGGCTCTACCTCACCCAGGTGGTGGGCGTCGACGCCGTTGGCAGCCGCATCGACAACGTAACCCGCGCCGGACAATTCATCCGCCAGTTGTGCCGCCAGCACCGGGTCGTCTTCCGCCAGCAGGATGCGCATCAGTGCCGGCGGTCGGACCGTATGGTGCGTTGGATGTCACGGCCCTTGATGCCGAGCAGTGTGCCGTCCCCGGCATCCAGTTCCAGCTTGACCAGGGCGCCACCCGATCGCAGCAACTCGATTTCGTAGATCCACCGGCCGTCTTCGCGCTCCAATTCCACCTCGATGATCTGGCCGGCGTAGTCGTCCTCCACGCGCGCGATGATGGTGCGCAGCGACAGTATCTCCCCGGCTTGCAGCGCGCGGCGCGCGCGGTCGTGGTCGCCTTCATCTGCCATTGCCAGCGGGATAGTCAGCGGGATGGCCGGCGCAATTGCCAGGCACGTGAACAGCGCCGCGGCCAGGTGGATGACTGGTCTTCGTATCGGAGCCGCCGCCGGCGGCTTGTTGTGGGTAACGCGCATGCCGCCAAGTATAGCGGTGTGTACATGAACGGTATATGAACAGGGACTTCAGGGCTGGTTCAGGTGCCGCTCGCCATACTGTGTCCACGGTGGTTGCTTTGACCACCTCTCACAAACCAAAGGAGATGATTCTTATGAAAATTTCACACGCAATGCTCGCACTTGCCATTACCGCCGCTGCCGGCAGCGCCAGCGTGCTGGCGGTTACAGGTGCGGACGCAAAAGCCGGTCCGAACGACTGGAGTACCGTATCCAGCGAAAACTGGCTCACTATGGCGGACATTTACGACAAACTGGTCGAAGCAGGCTATAGCGATATCACCGAGATAGAGCGCGACCACGACGGTTACGAGGCCAAGGCCGCTGCTCCCGATGGCGGGCGCGTCGAGATCGACGTCGACCCGGTGACGGGCAAGGTGGTCAAATCCCGCAGCGACCGCGACGACTGATACAGGGGCAAAACCGGCCCGCGGCTGGCAGCCGGGGGCCAATTGACAGGCAAATGGCGTCGCTACCGGATTGACATTCAGGCAGAAAAAAAATCATGCAACGTATCCAGACTCAAGTCTATACCGTGTGGGACCGCGGCATTCGCTGGTTTCACTGGATCAATCTGTTGTCGGTGCTGGCCCTGTTCGGCACCGGTCTGGTTATTTACAACGGCAAAACCCTCGGCATTGCGGGCGACGCTAAAATACTGATGAAGGAACTGCATGTCTGGTGCGGCTATGTGTTCGCGGCCAACCTGGCGTGGCGTCTGATCCAGGGGTTCACCGGCAGCCACTTTGCGCGCTGGCGCACGCTGTTGCGGCCGGAGCGAGGCCTGGTGGGGGACGTGCCCGGCTATCTGCGCACACTGCGCAGGGGTGAGCACCGGGCCTACCTGGGACACGACCCCCTGGGCCGGCTGATGGCCATCGCGCTGTTGCTGTTACTGGCTCTCCAGGCCGTCACCGGCCTGCTGCTGGCCGGTACGGACCTGTACTACCCCCCATTTGGCGGCTGGATTGCAGACTGGGTCGCCGCCGCCGGTATCGAGCCTGCGACCCTGCTGCCGGGCGATAAATCGATGGTGGACGCGGACGCCTGGGAGGCGATGCGGGCTTTTCGCGCACCCTTTATCTTTCTGCACGAACAGGTCTTTTTTGTCCTGATCGGTGCGGTGACCTTACACGTGGCCGGTGTGGTCGTGGCCGAGGTACGCGAGCGCAACGGACTGATTTCGGGCATGTTTACCGGTGACAAGCACTTTACCGACACACCGGTGGACCTCCCTCCATCAGATGGACCCAGTGCCGGTGGTACCGAGCGCAACGCATAGGTTGCCACCCGAGCGCCCCGTAAAGACGCAACTGTGTCTCCTGCCGCATATGTGTGTTGCGGCGGGAGTCCCGCGTGGGATCCGATAAGCTGAATCAAATAAAAATACGAATAATAATGCGAATGATTTGCATTCAGGATGTAAGTCGGGTTATTTTGTGCGCCTCGTTCTAGGGGGATCGATATGAATAACCTGAAATGTTGTGCGTTATCGCCACTTCTGCTGGCGTGTTCGGCTGTCTCTCTGGCGGCCGCAGGAACCATCGAAGATAACATGGAAACCGTGGTGGTCACCGCTACCGGCAGCGACCGCAGTACGCTGCTGGCGCCGGCCTCCCTGTCGGTTATTTCCCGCGAAGACCTGCAAAACGTCAGCGACCAGAAACTGCTCAGCGCCCTGCGCAAAACCGCGGGTATCTCGCTCTCGGGTCGCGGAGTGGGCGGGCGCAAGGTCATTCAACTGCGCGGGCTGGAATCACACCACTCCCTGATACTGGTCGATGGCAAGCGCGTATCGGCCACCGATGATGTCATCGGCCATTCGGATTTCCAGTACGAGTGGCTGCCGCTGGACAGCATCGAACGCATCGAAGTCATCCGCGGGCCGATGTCGGCGCTGTATGGATCCGAAGCGCTCGGCGGTGTGATCAATATTATCACCCGCAACGATCGGCAACACGAGGCTGCTTACTCGGCCATGTTGGGCAGCGGCCTGGATACGACCGACGACGGCGGCGACGAGTACAGTGCCAATGTGCAGGTCGTGCAACCGGTGGGTGAGTCGCTGATCCTGAAGGCGCATGTGGGGCATGCCTACCGGGACGATGTGGCGGATACCGCAGACCGGCGCCTGTCGTCGCTGGAGGGCCACCGCACTAATTCCGCCCAGTTGGGTGCGAACTGGCGCTTCAACAGCGCGCACGCGATTGAACTGGAGTACCTGGTCTCCGCAGAGGAGCGCTGGCGCGATACCAACCGGCGCGGGCGCGAGCCGTATTACCGTTCCACCTATGATTTGGACAGGCACATGTTTTCGGCTTACTGGAAATCGCAGCTCGGCGCCTGGACGGGTGACGTGGGCTACTACCGCTCCACCATCGATGTCATCAACAGTAACGACACCGCGCAGGTGCCGGCCTATACGCCGCAGTATTTGACCGACGATGTTGTCGAAGCGCGTTTTCATCGCGATTTCGGCATGTCGCGCCTGACCCTGGGCAGCGAATGGCGCGAGGAGGAACTCGAGCACGCCGCCTTTGCCCGGGGCGGCGACAGCGTGGTGCACCAAGCAGTGCTGGCGCAGTACGAAACACCCGTGCTGGAGAGCGTGTACCTGACTGCCGGCGGGCGCTGGGACCACCACGAATATTTTGGCAGTGAGTTCAGCCCGCGGGTGTACCTGGTGTGGGAACTGGCGGCCAACCTGTCCCTCAAGGCGGGTTACGGACACGGCTTCAAGGCGCCGACGCTGAAGCAAATCTCCCCCGAATACCGCTTTGACGGGCCGCACAGCTTTATCGGCAACGAGGACGTGCAGCCCGAGACCAGCGATAGCTGGGAAATCGGTCTGCGCTACGAGGGTGACGGCACGCGACTCAGCGCGGCCCTGTTCCGGAATGAGGTCCGGGATCTGATCGATTCAGTGTGCATTGATTACTGCGACCAGCGCTTCGGCCACCTCAACCAGTATGTCAACGTGGAGCGGGCGGAAATTGCCGGGCTGGAGTTCGAGGGCTCCCACTGGCTGCATCGGCGGCTCGAACTGCACGGCAGGAACACCTACACCGATGCGCAAAACAAAACTCTCGATGAAAAGCTCACCTCCCGCCCGCGCCACCAGGGCAGTATCGGACTGCGCCTGGACTGGGTGCCCGACACGCTGAGCGCAGCGGTGGACTGGCAGTATATCGGGCAGCAGTGGGTCTCGGGTTACAGCGGCCCGGTCGAGCTGCCTGGCTACTCGCTGCTCAACGCCAGCCTGAATTACTCTGTCGGCAAACACCGCTTTACCCTGAGTGCCACCAACCTGGGCGATACGGATCTGTACGATAAAAGCGCTGCCTTCGAGTACGCGGAGTATGGCCGCAGTGTCGATCTGAACTGGTTCTGGCAGTTTTAGGGGGCCCTGTGACAACGCTGACTAAAACACTGTGCAAGGCGATTTCTGCCCTTGCGATTTACACCCTGCTGAGCCAGCTTGCGCTGGCCCAGCAGGTGACCGTGGTCACCAACCGCATGATGCTCGAAGCCAAGAAGGACTTGATCAGGGACTCCGCCGGGAAGGCCGGGCTGGCACTCGTGTTCGCTGATACCTCGCTGTCCGATGCGGCGCTTGCAGAACACCTGCGCAACAACCAGTTCGTACTCGTTGAAATGCCCCGAGAAATGGATGTCCAGGCCTTCGAGCAGCGGCTGCAGGAGCTGTCAGTCGAGATTGACCAGCCCCTGTTGCAGACCAGCGGCAGTCAATTCAGCAGTGAGAATCTGGAACCGCAGACGGCGCAGACACTGGGGCGCTACTACGTGAATGGCGGCAGATCGAATATCGATACCTTCTTTGCCGCCGTGCAGCGCGTGCTTGCCGGGCAGTCACTGGAGGGCTTGCCGGCGCTTATTGAAATGCCGGAACAGGGTGCTTATCACCCGGCGTTGACGCAGCAGTTTACCGAGAATCCCGACGACATACTCGAGCAACTGCAACACCGCGCGGGCCAGCCGGTGATCGCCCTGGGTTTTCACGTGCGCTATCTGCAATCCAATGCCATGGCGCACATCGACCAACTGGTTGCATGGGTGGAGGCCGCCGGCGCCTTTGCCCTGCCGGTGTTTTATTCACTGGGCCCGGATGCGCGGCTGGTCGAGTTGCTGCGCGGCAGGGCCAACGCCCTGCTTCACCTGCAGCCGGTCTACCACAACGGCCTGCAGGAGCAGCTCGATGCGCTGGGGATTCCCGTACTGCAGGGCATCGGCTGGTGGAACGATTCCATCGAGGGCTGGGAGAACAGTCCGTCGGGGCTGTCGTTGAGCTCCACGCCGCTGTACCTGGCGCTGCCGGAACAAAACGGCCTGATCGACCCGCTGGTGATGTGGGCGGAACAGGACGGGGAGCTGAAGCTCATCGATTACCAGGCCAGGGCGGCCATCGACAAGGCCGTCAAGCTCGCCGCACTGCAGATGAAGCCGCTCGCCGAGCAGAAAGTCGCGGTGATGGTGTACAACTACCCGCCGGGCGAGCAAAACCTGTCGGCCTCTTTTATGAACGTGCCGCGCAGCCTGGCCCTGTTGTCGCAGCAGTGGCAGGAGCAGGGTTACCGCACCCGCGCTTTCTCGGAACAGGAACTGATCGATGGCCTGGGCGGCGCGATTCAGGCGACACACAATCCGCAAGACGGCATTGGGGGTGCCAGTCAGTCGTCGCTCAGCCTGGCGGCCTACCAGGCGTGGTTCGAGCAACTGCCGACGGCGGTGCAATCGCGCATCAACGACTACTGGGGCGAGCCCGCACAGTCTCCCCTGTTGACTACCGTCGATGGCCAGCCGGCATTTCGCATTCCGTACCTGGACGCCGGGAACATGGTGTACCTGGGTCAGCCGTCCAGAGGCAGGCCGGGAGAGGATAACGAACGCGCGCTGTATCACGACATGCGTGTGCCGATCAATCACTATTACCTCGCGACTTATCTGTGGCTCAGAGACGTGTTTGGCGCGGATGCGCTGGTGCACTTTGGCACACACGGCACGCAGGAGTGGATGCCGGGCAAGGAGCGGGGTCTGAGTATTTACGATGATTCGCTGCTGATTCTCGGCGACATCCCGGTTGTCTATCCCTACATCATCGACGATGTCGGTGAGGCGGTGCAGGCCAAACGCCGCGGCCGGGCGGTGATGATCAGCCACCAGACACCGCCGTTCAGACCCTCGGGCCTGCACGGCACACTGGTCGATTTACACCAGTTGATTCACCAGTGGGAAACGCTGGAACCCGGCCCTGTCAGGGATAACACGGTGGAGCGACTGCTGGAACTCGCGGCACAGGACGAACTGACCGCGGATCTGGGCTGGACCCTGGCGCAGGCCAATGCCAAGCCGGCGGATTTTATCCAGGCGCTGCACGACTACCTGCACCAACTCGCGGCGCAGTCCCAGCCCATCGGTCTGCACACCTACGCGGACAACGCGCAGGAGCAAAAAAAGCTGACCACAGTGATGCAAATGCTGGGCGATGGTTTTATCGAGGCGTTCGGCCTGGCTGAGCCGCAAGAGTTGTTTGTGGAGGACTATCAGTCCCTGGCGCTGACGCCGCCCTATCAGTGGCTGGAAAAACTGCTGGTGACCAAAGAGGCACTCACACCGGAACTGGCCCAGTGGCAGTCCCTGGCGCGCACTTACTATGCGAGTCTGGATACGGCGGGCGAGTGGAGCAGCCTGGACGCGGCGCTGCGGGGCCGCCACGTCGAGCCGGGCATTGGCGGCGACCCCATCCGGGTGCCCGACAGCCTGCCCAGCGGCAAGAACCTGGTCGGCTTCGATCCGGCGCGCATCCCGACGCGCGAGGCCTGGCTGGCGGGCAAACAGGCCATCGACGAGTTGATTGCCCAGCATCGCGAAGAACAAGGCAAATGGCCCGAACGGCTGGCCTTCTCCCTGTGGGCGGTGGAGGCCATGCGCCACGGCGGGATACTCGAAAGCCAGGCGTTTTACGCCATGGGCGTGGAGCCCGTGTGGGATCGCGGCGGCCGCGTCAGCGGTTTCGACGTCGTGCCGCGCGAGGAACTGGGGCGCCCCCGCGTCGACGTGGTGCTGTCCGTGACGGGCCTGTACCGCGATCAGTTTCCCAATGTCATGGCGCACCTGGCCGCTGCCGCCGCGGAGGTTTCCCGTCTCGATGAAGATGACAACCCGGTCTACCAACACAGCCGGAAATTGCTCGCCGATTTACTGCAAAAGGACATTCCCGAAGACGAGGCCCGGCAAATGGCCGAAACGCGGGTGTTCGGCAGTCCCACCGGTGTGTACGGCACCGGCCTGGAGGATGCGTCCCTGGCCAGCGACACCTGGGAAGGGGAGGACAAGCTGGCAAAGTTGTACCTGAATCGCATGAGCCACGCCTTCGGACCCGACAGCAGCCAGTGGGATCAGGCGGCCGATTTCAGCGAACTCTACGCTGCAAACCTCGAGACCGTCGACGCCGCCCTGTTGGCCAGGACTTCCAACCTGTACGGCATGCTCACCACAGACGATCCCTTCCAGTACCTCGGCGGCATCGATCTGGCGGTGCGGCACCTGACCGGCAAGAGTCCCGAGCTGTATATCTCCAACCAGCGCCGGCGCGACAAGGTCAGCTTTCAAAGTGCTGACGAGTTCCTGGCCATGGAGATGACCACGCGCACCTTTCATCCCGGTTGGATCAAGGCGATGCAGGAAGAGGGTTTTGCCGGTGCGCTGAACCTGCAGGATATGACCAACAACCTCTGGGGCTGGCAGGTGGTGGCCCCCGCCGTGGTGAAAGCACACCAGTGGCAGAAAATGCACGATATCTATGTTATGGACAGCCTCGACCTGGGTTTGAATGAGTGGTTCGAGAAGCATTCCGCCGAAGCCCGGTTGCGTATGATGGAGCGCTTGCTCGATGCCATTCGCAAGAATTACTGGGACGCGCCGCAGCAGACGCAGCGGGAACTGGTGGCTGCCTATCAGGCCAGCCTGGAGAAAAACGACCTGCAGGCGGCGCACGGCAAGCTCGCGGCATTTGCTGACCGCCTCGCCGCCGGTTTTGGCCTGAATCCGGTCGCATTCGATAGCCTGGCCAGTCCCCAGGCGGCGGTCGGGGTCAACACGCCCGTCGCTGCCCAGACGCAGCAGGTCGAAGGCCAGAAGCTGGAAAAAACCCTGCGCCGGGGCGCCGACGCAGACACGCAGTGGTGGTGGCTGGCGCTGCTTGTCCTGCCCCTGTTCACCGGCGCTTACCGCCAGTATCGACAGACAGAGAGGACTTAACCATGGCAATTGAATCAATCCTGTACCAACTCTCCTCGTGGTTTCTGGTGCCCGTACTAGTGGCGATTATTGCGGCCTTTGTGTACGGGCTCTACCAACTGGGCAAATTCGTGGTCGAGGCGATACTGCGCACCACTCGCGGCCCCGCGAGTTGTCCGCTGTGGCAGCTCAAGCGCCGCCAGCCAGCTCTGGATGCAGAACACCTGGAACTGCATATTCTGCGGGAACTGGAGGGCTTGCGTATCACCACGCGCACGGCGCCGCTGCTGGGCCTGGTCGCGACCATGATCCCGATGGGGCCGGCCCTGGCAGGGGTGGCCGCGGGCGAAATGGAGGTGGTTGGCGAGCAGGTCGGTATTGCTTTTGCCGCTGTTATCGTGGCGCTGATGGCGGCTTCTGTCTGCTTTGTCCTGCTCACGGTGAAACGGCGCTGGCGCCTGACGACACTCAAGCGTATCGAAGAGATCGAGGCCCGCCCGATGGCCATTGAAGCCGTCGGCGATTCCTTCGGGGAGGCGGCATGAATCAGCGCTTTGTGGATGTCGAAGACGACGATCCAATGCTCAGCATGGTGAACATTGTCGATATCTTTCTGGTCATCATCGTTATTTTGTTCATTATTATCATGGAAAACCCCCTGAACCCCTTTTCCCGGGACGCTGTAACGGTCATTAAAAATCCCGGCAAGGAAAATATGGAAATCGTGATCAAGCAGGGGCAGAAACTGGAGCACTACAAATCGACCAGTGAAGCCGGGAGCGGGCAGGGCACCAAGGCGGGCGTCACCTATCGTCTGGACGATGGCAGCCTGGTCTATGTGCCGGAATCCGGCAGCGCAGAATAATGGACAGCTCAAAAAAGCCGCTTTGCACGCCGTGGCAGTGCTGCCGCGGCGCGGCCATCACTGTGGCTGGAGATGCCCTGATACAAAATGCCCCTGGACAGGCCGGGGGCATGGGGTTGTTTTGGTAGGCATGCGGCGCCGGTACAAGAGCGCGGGTACCGTGTTCCGGCAGCCGCTTAGCGGTCAAAGGGTTGCGGGCGCGGCGTGTCGTCCCCCGAGGGCGGCAGTATCGGCAGCAGGAACCGCGGCTGGTCGCCGGTCAGGCTCTTGAGGAAGGCGACGACTTGCGCGTTTTCCTCGGGGGTAAAGGTCTTGCCCAACTGCAGCCGTCCCATGATATCCACTGCCTCGGTCAGCGTGTTCGCGGCCCCGTCGTGGAAGTAGGGATAGGTCAGCTCCACGTTGCGCAGGGTCGGCACCTTGAAATTAAAGCGATCGGCGTCCCTGCCGGTCACTGCACTGCGGCCCTCGGCGGGCACGCGGGCTTCATACGGTGCCATCACGCCCATCTTCTGGAACGAGGTGCCGCCCAGCGCCGGCCCGTTGTGGCAGGCGATGCAGCCGCTGTTCTTGAATAACTCGTAGCCGGCCAGTTCTTTTGCACTCAGGGCGTCGTCGTCGCCCAGCAGCCACTGATCAAAGGGGGAGTTGGGGGTCACCAGGGTTTTTTCAAACTCGGCAATCGCGGTGGTGACCGCATCGATGCCGATCGGCGTGTTGCCAAAGACCTGCCTGAATTCCATCACGTAACCGGGAATAGAGCTCAGTACATCGACTGCCAGGGTGTGGCTGAAAGCCATTTCGCCGGGATTGGCGATGGGGCCGCCGGCCTGTTCCTTTAAATCGGCGGCGCGGCCGTCCCAGAACTGGGCGACACTGAGGCTGGAGTTGAGTACTGTGGGCGAGTTGATCGGCCCCTGCTGCCAGCGATCGCCGACAGATGTCGGGATGTTGTCGGTGCCACCCATGGACAGGTTGTGGCAGGAGTTGCAGGAGATAAACCCCGAGCGCGACAGGCGCGGGTCGAAAAACAGCTTCTTGCCCAGTTCCACCATGCCCAGGTTGATGTTGCCCGGCGGGACGATGGGCTGCACCGGTTCATTGCGTTCGGCCGCCGCAACACTGCCACTCAGGACAAGCAGTGCGGACAGTATGATAGATTTCATGCATTTTCCCCTGTGTGTTGGACATCATCAAATCGCTACCTTAACACATTGGCGTTGCGCGGGCAGGCTGCGTTGGCATTCTGGCGAGTCGACGGCTATGCTTGAAATACAGCGGTTTAGTGTCGGCGTCTGCAGCGGCGTGGCCTGCGCGGTGGCGGACTACCCGGTCGATCCATTCCCTCCACTGGTTAAGGAGTGAGGTGTGAAAATCGATGTCCGGCGAATCTATGACGATGACTCCTCCACCGGCTACCGCGTGCTGGTGGACCGCCTGTGGCCGCGCGGCATATCCAAGGAGGACGCGGCGCTGGACGACTGGTGGAAGGACACTGCTCCCAGCGACGAACTGCGCGACTGGTTCGGCCACGACCCGGACAAGTGGGGCGAGTTTCGGCGCAAGTACCTGCACGAACTCAAAGGGCACAAAGACACGATCAAGCAGGCCCTGGCCGGCGTCTCGGGCTCGCATTTGGTACTGCTGTACGGCGCCAAAGACGAACGGCACAACAACGCCCGGGTGTTAAAGGAGTACCTGGAAAGACTCGGTTGAGCCTTAAATCGGGGATAGCTCAGGGTCTGTCTCCGTTTATCCCTTCGCCGCCGCCAGCGCCTGCTCGATATCCGCGAGAATATCGTCGATATGCTCGATGCCGATAGACAGGCGGATCATATCCCGGCTGACGCCGGCCGAGGCCAGTTCCTCGTCGTTTAACTGCCGGTGTGTGGTACTGGCCGGGTGGCAGGCCAGCGACTTGGCGTCGCCGATGTTGACCAGGCGCAGAATCAGTTGCAGCGCATCGATAAAGCGCGTGCCGGCCTCCAGCCCGCCCTCGATACCGAAGCTGAGAATTCCCGCCGCCTTGCCGCCGCAAAATTCCCTGCAGTTTTCGTTGTGCGGGCTGTCGTGCAGTGCCGCGTAGTTTACCCATTGTACCTGCGGGTGCTTGCGCAGGAATTTCGCCACCTTTTTTGCATTCTTGCAGTGTTTTTTCATACGCAGACTCAGTGTTTCCAGCCCCTGCATGATCAGGAAAGCGCTGTGTGGCGACAGCGCCGCGCCCGTATTGCGCAGGGGCACCACGCGGCAACGCGCGATAAAAGCCGCCGGCCCCATGGCCTCTGTATAGACCACGCCGTGATAGGACGGGTCGGGTGTGCTCATCACGGGAAAGCGATCGGCGTGCGCGGCCCAGTCGAACTTGCCGGAGTCCACGATGGCGCCGCCGATGGTGGTGCCGTGGCCGCCGATGTACTTGGTCAGGGCGTGCACTGCGATATCCGCGCCGTAATCGAACACGCGGCACAACACGGGGGTGGCCACGGTGTTGTCGACGATCAGCGGCACACCGGCGGCGTGGGCGATGTCGGCCCACTTGCGGATGTTGACGATATTGCCGGCGGGATTGCCGATGGACTCGCAAAACAGCGCCCTGGTGTTGTCGTCGATCAGGGAGGCCACGCGCTCGAAATCGTCGGCGTCGGCAAAGCGTGTCTCGATCCCCTGTCGGGGAAAGGTGTGGGCAAAGAGGTTGTAGGTGCCGCCGTAGAGCTGCGAGGTGCTGACGATATTGCTGCCCACTGCGGCAATGGCCTCGATGGCGTAGCGGATGGCGGCCATGCCCGAGGCGACAGCCAGCGCGCCCACGCCGCCTTCCAGTTCCGCCATGCGCGCTTCGAGTACCGCGTTGGTGGGGTTCATAATGCGGCTGTAGATGTTGCCCGGCACCTTCAAGTCGAACAGATCGGCGCCGTGCTGGGTGTCGTCGAAGGTATAGGACGTGGTCTGGTAAATGGGCGTGGTGGCCGCGTGGGTGGCGGGGTCGCCCTCGTAGCCCGCGTGCAGTGCGATGGTTTCTGGTTTCATGGTGCAATCCTATGGTTTCTGGCAGGTCTGGTTGATCGATTCGGTGCAGGGATGAGCTTAGCAAACGGCGGGTCGCTGGCAAACACCGCGGGCGGCATTCCCGCAGCCATCGGCGTTTGCCCACAGCACCCTCATCTGGCGGCGTGCGACTGGCGCACCTGTTGCAACTGAACACACAGTGCCCGCGCACCCTGCAGTACCCGGGCCGTGGGCCGCTGGATATGGTCCGGGTTGATATGAAACAGCGCGGCGCCGCCCACGGCGGCAAGAAAAGGGTAGTCGCGCCACTGCCCGAGCCATGCGGGACGCGTATCTCCCGCACCGCTGGCGACGATGGCCTGCGGGTTGCGCTGCAGGACGGATTCCACGCTGATCTGCGGGGCCAGTCCGGCGGTGTCATCGAAAATATTGTGGCCTCCGCACAGCGCGATGACCTCGCTGATCAGGTGTGCACCGCCGACGGTTTGCAGTGGCTGATCCCAGATCTGGTAAAACACCTCGACCGTTGGCTGTGCGCCGTAGCGGCGGCGCAAGTGGGCCAGTTCGCGCTCGACACGACTGGCCTCGCGCTCGGCGACGGCGCCGGTACCGGCCAGTTGCCCCAGCAGGCGAATGCTGCGGGAAATATCGGCGAGCCCGCGCAGCTCGCTGATATAGACTGGTATACCGAGGTTTTCCAACTGCCGCAGGGTAGCCTCACCGTTGCCCGAGCCCCACACGGCCACCAGGTCCGGTCGCAGTGCCGCCACCTGCTCCAGGCTGTAGGCGTTGTAGGAGCCGACCCGCGGCAGGCTCCGCGCCTGGGCCGGAAAATCGCTGTAATCGACCACGCCCACCAGGCGCCCGCCGGCCCCGGCGCTGTACAGGTTTTCGACGATATGCGGCGCCAGCGCCACGATGCGCTGCGCTGGCCGGGGCAGGGTGACATCGCGCCCGGCAAAGTCGCGCACCGTTACCGGCTGCGCCTGCGCCGTGACCGTGAACAGCAGTAACAGGGCAAGCAGGTAGTTCATCGCGGCCCCAACCCCTGCGGGATCACCAGCGGATGGCCGCGCTGGGGGTGCGCGCCGAGCGCGACATCGACATGGAACACCTCGCGAAACAGTGCGGGCGTAAACACGTCCCGCGGCGCGCCCAGCGCAACCTGCCGGCCGCTGTCGAGCACCAGTATCCGCGCGGCGATGGCGGCGGCCAGGTTGAGATCGTGGATGGCCAGTACAATGCCGCAGCCGCGGCTCGCCAACTGGTCGATGGCCCACAGTATCTGCTGCTGGTGCGCCAGGTCCAGGGCGGAGGTCGGTTCGTCGAGCAGCAGCAACCGGCCGGCCATAGATTGTGCATCCCACACCTGCGCAAACACCCGGGCCAGTTGCGTGCGCTGTTTTTCACCGCCCGAAAGCTGCGTATAGAGCCGCTGTCGCAGCGCCGCAGTGCCGGTCAGTTGCAGCACCTGCTCGAGGACACGGCGATCGACGTCCCGACCGCTGTCGTGGGGCGTGCGGCCCAGCAGTATGACTTCCTCCACCGTGTAGGGAAAATTGAGCAGGGACAACTGCGGCAGCACCGCCAGGCGCCGTGCGCGCTCCCGCGGCGGCCAGTCTCGCAGCGCCCGTCCCGCCAGGTACAGCGACCCGCTGCAGGGAGCGATATCTCCCGCCATGAGCCGCAGCAGGCTGGATTTGCCGGCGCCGTTGGGTCCGGCCAGTGCCAGGATGTCCCCGGCGCGCAGCGTGATGCTGATATCTCGCAGCAGCGCGCTGCCCCAAGGCGCCGCACTGACTTGCCGCAGATCCAGGACCGTTGTGGCTGTTGCCGGTTTCTGGTCGAGCACCGCGCGCGCATCGCAGGCAGCGTCACGGGGTCGGGGCAGACTCACGGCTGCATCCCGTAGTGGTGCCGCTGGCGCAGCAGCGAGATGAACACCGGCACGCCGACCATGGCGGTAATGATGCCCACCGGCAGCTCGGTAGGTGCCACCACCACCCGCGCCAGCGTGTCCGCCACCACCAGCAGTAGAGCGCCGGCCAGCGCCGCGGCGCTCAGCAGGGTGCGGTGATCGGGCCCGCACAGCATGCGCACCATGTGCGGCACCACCAGGCCGACGAAGGCGATGGTGCCCACCATGGCCACCGAGGTGCCCACGCCCACTGCCACCCAGGTGATCAGGGCGATTTTGACGCGCTCCACCGGTATGCCCAGGTGGCGCGCCTCGGACTCGCCCAGCAGCAGTGCATTGAGTGCCCCGGCGTGGCGCGGCAGCGCCAACAGCATGGCGCCGCTGACCAGAGCGGCCACCGCGAGGCGGGAGTAGCTGGCGCCCTCCAGGCCGCCCATTTTCCACAGGCTGATGCGCCGCAGCATGTCATTGTCGGCAAAGAACTCCAGCAGACTGCCCACGGCGCCGGCCAGTGCGGTGATGGCGATGCCGGCGAGCAGCATGGTGGCCACGGACGTGCCGTTGGCCGATGTGGCCAGGCGATAGACGAACAGTACCGCCACCACGCCGCCGGCGAAGGCTCCCACGGATACCAGGGACAGGCCGGTGTAACCGCGCAGCCAATCGCCGCCGGCGACAATGACCAGCGCGGCGCCCAGAGCCGCGCCGGCGGTGACGCCGATCAGCGAGGGGTCCGCCAGCGGATTGCGAAACAGGCCCTGCATGGCGGCGCCGCTCATGCCCAGCGTCGCGCCCATCACCGCTGCCAGCAGCACGCGCGGCAGGCGTATCTGGCCGATGATGACCGCCGCCTGGCTGTACTCGTCGTCGGGAGACAGGCGGAGCACGGCGCGCAGTACCTCGATGGAGTCCAGGCTGACCGCGCCGCTGCACAGACCGAGGGCCATGGCGCCCGGCAGCAGCAGGCACAGCACGCCGATGAGGTAGTGGGCGCGGCGCCGCCGCTGTCCCGGCGCCGCGAAATCGGATGAAGCTAGGCTAGTAATCAACGCCCTGGCGCGCCTTGATGCCGGACTTGTAGGCGTGTTTTACCTCGCGCACTTCCGACACCGTGTCCATCACGGCCTGCAGGGCGCTGCCGCCGCCGCGACCGGTGACCACCACACTCTGTCCCACCGGCCGGGAGGTGATGGCCTGCAGTACCTCATCCTGCGGCAGGTAGTCGAAGGACAACATGTAGGTCAGCTCGTCCAGCACCACCAGGTCGTAGCCGGGGTCGGCCAGGGCCGCGCTGGCCACCGCCCAGGTCTCACGCGCCGCGGCCATGTCGCCGCTGCGGTCCTGGGTGTCCCAGGTGAAGCCGGTTCCCATCTGGTACAGGCTCACCTGCGGGCACTGCTCGCGCAGGTAGATCTCCTCGCCCGACAACTGCTCGCCCTTGATAAACTGCACCACGGCTACCTTTTGCCCGTAGCCCAGGGCCCGCATCACCATGCCGAATGCCGAGCTGGACTTGCCCTTGCCGTTGCCGGTAAGCAGTACCGCGACACCGCGCTCGACGTTCGCCGCCTGGATAGCGGCATCCACGCGGGCCTTCTGCTTCTGCATGGCCGCCCGGTGCCTGGCATCGCGCCGGTCGGTTTCCTCGCGTTTATCGTTCATCGATATCTCCTGGAATGCGCAGCGCTAAAACGAGTAGCGCAGGCCGGCGTAGGCCGCCGCGCCGCTGGAATTGTAGGTGGGCACCTCCTCGTAGCGTGCATCCAGCGCGTTTTCCACCCGGCCATACACCCGCAGGCCGGGCGCCACTTCGAAGCTGGCGCTTATCTCGAGCACCTCGTAGTCGTCCAGGTCGCGGCCGTCCACGTTCTGCGCGTCCCGCGCCAGGCGCAGGTTCATGGCCAGTGCCAGGCGCTGCCCCGGGGCTTGCCAGTTGAGCCCGGCATTGACCAGGTGCCGGGGCCGGAACACGCGAGTGGAACCGCTGCTGGTCTGCGTATCATTGTAGGTATAGTTGGCGCTCAGCGACAGCGAGGCCAGCACGGGCCACTGCCCGATCAGTTCCACACCGCGCGAATCCGTATCGCCCCTGCCCTGCAGGTAGCCGGAGTAACTCACCAGGTCGAAGTAAATTTCGTCAGTCACCGTCTGGTCAAAATAGACCGCTTCCACATAGGTGCCGTCCGGCCCCGACCAGGACAGGCCGACGTCCAGGCCCTCGCTCTTTTCTTCGTCGAGCTGGGTGCCCTGGGCCGGTGGATAGGCAAACGGACCGTTGTTGTAGGACGCTTCGTACAGGCTGGGCGCGCGAAACCCGGTGCCGTAGGCGGACTTGAATTTCAGTTCGCCGCCGGCCAGGGCGATCAGGTAGGCGCCGCTGACACGGTAGGAGGTGTGGGTGCCGAAGTCGTCGTTGTCGTCGTGGCGCACGCCCGCGGTGAAAAACAGTTTGTTCCCGAAGCCGCCCTGGTATTCCAGGTAGTAGCCGCGCTGGTCGCGCTGGGCGTCCAGACTGCCATCGTCGATACGCTCGGTTTCCAGGTCCACCCCGTAGACCAGGCGCAGCGCAGCACCGCTGCTGTAACTGCCCAGGTAACCGCTGCGCTCCAGGCTGCCCCCGGTGGCGAAGCCGGGTGCGCCGTCGGCGTAGAACTGGCGGTCGGTGTCGCTGTTGCTGTAGTACAGCCAGTGGCTGAAGCGCTCGCCCCGGTACTCGGCCTGGCCGCGCCAGGCGCGCTGTTCATAGTCGTCGCTGCAGCGATTCGTCGACCCGTTCGCACCAAAACACTCGTCGAACCGGTTTTGCGCCTCCACCTCGCGCAGCACCAGTTGCAGGCGCAGTTTGTCCGTGGCGTTCCAGCCCAGGCGCCCGTGCCAGGTGGTGTTATCGTAGCCGTCCGCATCGCGCGGGTCGGTATCGGTGCTGCGGGCATTGAAGCCATCGGTGCGCAAATTCGAGGCGGACAGGTTGAAGTCCACCGTGTCGTTGCCGCCCCCGAGGTCGGCGCTGTACTGGCGGGTGCCGTAACGCCCGCCCTCGGCGCTGATGTCGCCGCCCAGGCCCTCGCGCGGCGCGATGGTGGCGATGTTGATAACCCCGCCCGCGTCCGCTCCGTACATCAGTCCCTGCGGGCCGCGCAGTATCTCCACGCGCCCGATCCCGGCGCTGAGCAGGTGCTCGATGCGCGGGCCGACCTGGGGCGCGGTGGTGTCGGACAGATCGATACCATCGAGCAGCACCAGGGTGCGGTAGCCTTCCTCGCCGCGGATGCGCAGCGCTGTAGCGCTGCCCGGCCCGCCGGGGTTGCTGACCGTCACCGCCGGCTGGCTGCGCAGCACGTCGTAGAGTGAGTTAAAGCCCGCATCGAGAATATCCTCCCGGGTGACGACGGATACCGAGGTGCCGATCTCGCGCAGGGGCGTGGGCACCCGCGAGGAGGTTACGACGACCTCCTCCAGGGGGTTTGCGGCGAGCACGTGTTGAGGGCCGACGCAGGCCAGTGCCAGCGCCGGGAGCAGCGAAAAACGTATCATCTGTGGTGACCTCAATTGCCATACTGTTCAGTGGCGACTGAGGGAGGGGATTGAAGGAAACGCAATGCCGGGGCATCGGGCAACCTCACATGAAGCCCTCCGCTCCATCGTTGCGCATGACCAGGCAGGTATCGGGCTCACAGTCATCGACTGCATACCGTTGCGGGGGCAGCGGTGGATTTGGCCATGGCCATACCACACTTCCCATTTAACCTACCCAGCAGCACTGACGGTCACTGCGGCAGGCACCTCATCAGGCCGGGACTTTAGAGTGGCAGTGGGTTTTTGTCAATTGCTTTGCTGTGAATGGTTGGACGCTTGCGGGTCTGCCAGTTTCCGGACGGCGTTTCAATTATCTTGCCGGAAAAATGCCTGTCCCGGAGGCTTACCCGTCTCGCGCATTGGCGTAGACTTGTCCCATGTTTGAACGTGCCAAGATGCCGCAGTGAACGCGTCGCGCAGAGTGCTTTCCGCAATCCCCCTGTCGCGTACGACCCGCGCGCGGGTAGGCGCCCTGCTGGGCCGGGAGCCGCGCGGGCTGGAAGCCGTCGAGCTGGCGCGTCCGGACGGCACGCCGATGGTGATTCGCGTGGCGGCGCTGGTGGATGACGCGCCCTTTCCCACCCTGTTCTGGCTGGTGGACCCCGATCTGTGCTACGCCATTGACCGCGCCGAGGCGGACGGCCTGATCCAGCGCCTGCAGCAGCGTATCGATACCGATCCAGACCTGCAGCGGCGCATGACGCAGGATCACCGCGCCTATATCCAATTGCGCCGCGAACACATGAGCCCGGCTGTTCGGCAGCGCCTGCGCGAGTTGGGCTACGCCACCGTGTTCGATGAGCGCGGTATCGGTGGCATTGCCGATTTCAGCCGCATCCGCTGCCTGCACACCTGGTACGCGGCGAACCTGATCGCGCCCAATACGGTGGGTGGTTTGCTCGATGCATGGTGGTGCGAACAGGAGAAGGATTGATCCTGCCGATGACAAGCTCTTGATTATTGTCAGAATTTCAATGGTGGGTTTTTATGTTTGCAGATTAAAGAATGTGTGTGCATTTTTTCATCCGACTGCTACAGCTAACAGAAAAGATCTCGCCGGAAACATTACGACCTTCATCCGGCAATATTTGGCTGGCCGCCAACGAGCGCCCTCTCGGCCCAGCGGGCCAGCGCCAGGAGCCCGGCGTCGTCGCCGGACTTGCCGACGAGTTGTACGCCGACCGGCAGACCGTTTGGTCCGGTAAATGCGGGCAGGGTGATAGCCGGCAGCCGCAGCACGGTCCACAGTCGCTGAAACAGCAGGTCGGAGGGCGCATCGAAGGCGGGGGCCTCGCTGGCGGCACTGGGGGTTAGAAAGACGTCGACACCGTCAAAGTAGCGCGCAATGCGCTCGCGACAGATGCGGGCCAGGGCAGTGGCCGAGTAGTAGTCAGCCAGGGCAATGGCGCGGCCGTCATCGAGCAGAGCGCGCAGGGCCGGGCTCAGTCGAGCCGCGAAGTTGGCGTGCTCCCAGGCCAACGCGCGCGCGAACTCGAACTTCAGAATCAGCCACTGCGCATCGAGGACCCGCGTGAAATCTGCATCCAGCTCGATGGGTTGCAGCTGCGCACCGGCCTTTTCAAAAGCCGTCGCGGCACGCTGCAGCGCGGCCACGGTCTCCGGCCGCGCCTCGGGCCACTGTGGCGAGCGGCAGATACCGATACGCACGGGTTTGCCGACGCCGATGTTCCCGGCAAAACCCTCTACGCCGAGCAAACTGTTGGCGAACAATTCGATGTCCTGGGCGCTGCGCGCCATCAATCCGAGTGTATCCATTGACTCGGCCTGGGCCTTGACACCCTCCAGGCTGAACAGCCCGTAAGTGGGCTTGAAACCCACGACGCCACAGTACGCGGCGGGTCGCACCGTGGAGCCTATCGTCTGTGTGCCGAGAGTCAACAGTGCCGAGCCGTAGGCAAGCGCGGCGGCGGAACCGCTGGATGAACCGCCTGGAGAGCGTGTCAAGTCGTGTGGGTTGCGCGTCTTGCCGGGCGTCATCGCGGCAAACTCCGTCGATACCGTTTTGCCGAGGATGATGGCACCGGCATTCCTGGCCATGGCAACGCAGGCGGCATCGCTGGTGGCGATGTTGCCGGAGTAGATAACTGAGCCGCAGGTGGTCCTCATCCCGGCGACATCAACAATATCCTTTACGCCGATGGGTATGCCGTGCAGCGGACCTTTTATCGGGCCGCGGTCCGCCGATCTGGCGGCGGCAAGTGCGCCTTCACGATCAATCTCCTGCCAGGCTCCGACTTCAGTTTCGTAGGCATCGATCCGCGACAGGCATTGTTGCAGCAAGGTCTCGGCGGACAGATTGCCGGCGGCGATCAGCCGCGCCGCTTCGGTTGCAGTGTAGAAATCGCTGTCCACTGCTATTCCTGAGCGCGCGGCCCTTGTTTGTTGCGACAGACAGCTACCCACGCTGGCTGAGAGCCCGGCAGCTGCCAGTCTTTGCAACAAGGTCCGGCGCGTCATGTGCCGCCCAACCGGAAGTGGATGCTTGTTTCGGGACATGTCGCTAGTTGGCGGCTTTCACGGTCTCCTAGAAAAAGTTGTACTGGACGGACAGGGACCATTCCGCGGGGCGTCCCCAGGTCTGCTCGAGGTAAGACCCCGCGGTGTCCCAGGAGGACGCACCGGTAACCAGATACTCCTCATCGGTGATATTCCTGAAAGCCAAGATAGCTTCCCAGCGCTCATCGTTGGTCTGCAGCGAGATCGCTGCGTTCAGCAGGGTGTAATCATCCTGGAAGAGTCGAGGATCATTCAGCGCATCGTTGTATTCCTCGTCGTGGAAAGACCAATCGATCCGCGGAGTCAGTGTACCCCAATCGCCGAGATCCACGGTGTAGGCAGCGCCCAGGGCAATGCTCCATTCGGGTGCATTCACCAATTCGTTGCTGATGAGAACTGGTGTCGCATTGATGCCCCCGTCGGCAACACTTGGATCGAGCTCGTCGTATTTTGCATCGAGGTAGCCCACGGCGGCCGTGATGTACCAGCGATCGGTCGGCACCAGAGTGAGTTCAAGCTCCCCGCCGTCGATGGTTGCCGTGCCGCCGTTGAAGGTGATGGCGTTGAACGACTCCCGTATGATGATGTGCAGATCATCGTAATCGGTATGAAACAGCGCGATGTTCAAACGCACACGATTGTCCAGAAGACTGCTCTTTATGCCCACTTCGTAGCTTTCGGCCGTTTCGGGTCGAAAGCTGCTGGGCTCGGCAGTCGGTCCCGTGAATCGCTGATCGAAACCGCCGCTCTTGAATCCCTCGGAATACGAAGCGTACACCATGACATCATCGGTGGCTTGATAGGCCAGGTTGATCATGCCGTTGGTATCGTCAAACTTCTTTTCGAATTCCTCGAATGGCAGCAGCCTGGCGCCGGTGGGAAGCGGACCGACAGGTGACAGGTAGAAGCCGGCAAGATTGGGCCAGGTATTGTCGAAAAAGCCGCTGGCGGACGCATCACCCAGTGAGATCTGGTCCGGCGTAAAGCGTTTGGTGTCTTCGGTATAGCGGATGCCGAGCGTGAGGGCCAGGCGCTGCGTCAGGTCGTAGGTGGTTTGGAAAAACACAGCCTGCGATTCATTGTCGTACAAGCCACCACTTCTCAGGGATCCTCCGGGCAGGTAGACGGGGTTGATGTCACTGCCTTCCTCCTGGAAGTAATACAGACCAAACAGCCAACTCATCCGGTCTTCCATCAAGCTTCCGGAAAACTGTAACTCCTGGCTGACTTGTTCGTGGTCGTAGAAATCCTGCGCGGCAAAAATATTGGCCGGCGTGTGGTCGACATCGCTGGCGCTCTCCTTTTCCACTTCGCGGTAGGCGGTGATCGATTTTACCGTCAACCACTCGGCGGCATTCCAGGTAATTTCCGCACTTGCGCCCCACAGATCCAGGTCTGACTTGATGGGGAAAGTCCCGGTATCCCGGTAGGGTCCGGCAAAGCTGTCCGGACCCAGGCATCCCGGTGCGCCGCCTGCCCCGACGCCCGGGGGCGGGAAGGTGGGCGGCCCGCCGAGGGGGAAGCCCGGATTGATATTGACGGCAGTACAACTCTCGAGCAGGCCGTTGCCGAACGTGGCAAAGGCTCCCTTGTCGTTGACGCCACCGGAAACCGATGGAGCGCCATTCTCGCGAAGTCGGGTGGCGTCCGCAGTTACGTACAGTTCAAATATCTCATTCGGGTTCCACAGCACAGAGCCCCTGAAGGCGAGGCTGTCGTCGTCGCCGGTATCCAGGCCGTCCGCTACCCGCGTTACATAACCATCGCGGTTGCGCGACGCAACGGCCAGGTTGGCGGCCAGTTGGTCGGTGATCGGTACATTGGCTTTGGCCGTGGCGTTCAACATCTCGTCGTTTCCCACCTGCACTTGCACGCTGGCCTGTGCGTCCTGATGTGGCCGCTTGGAGTAAATTGCCACGGCGCCGCCGATCGTGTTGCGCCCGAACAGGGTCCCCTGGGGGCCGCGGAGGATTTCCACGCGTTCGACGTCCAGAAAATCAAACACGTTGCCCACCGAGCGCGCCATGTACACGCCATCGAGGTACAGCCCCACGCCGGGGTCGGTGACCGGGGTAAAATCCGTTTGTCCGATACCACGAATGAAAATCACCGCCGAGGAACTGCTTTGCGCCAGCGGAGAAGAGGCGTCAAAGGTGAGGTTCGGCGTGATATCGCTGAGCTGATCGGTCGAACTGATTTGACGGTACTCCAGTTCCTTTTCCGTAAATGCCGATATCGCAATAGGAGTATATTGCAAGTTTTCCTCACGTTTCCTGGCAGTAACGACAACCTCCTCCAGTACGAAACCCTTGTCCGCCGCGTATGGCTGCGGTGTGGAGGCCGTGCCTGCCACTGCCAGAGCCAGTGTCATTTTATGGATGGTGTTCATGTGTTTCTCCTTCGTTCCCGCCGTTGCTGGAGTTTCTGTGTTTTTGAGTGTCCGGTGACCTGCCCGGAAGTCAAAGCTCGTTTCATGCGCGTCCGGGTGGGGTGGCTGTCGATGATTCCTGCAGCACGTAGCGGCCATCCTCGTCGCGGCCCAGCAAGTCTCTTTCACGAATCCTGCCAAAGGCCTCCAGGATGGCTCTGTGCTTGTTGCCGTTAAAACCCTTGAGTATGTCGTTGAAGTGGCAGGGTGCATTGGATTTGATGAATGACACGATTTCGCTTTCCAGCTCTGCTTCGCTCAGGCCGGCGCGCTGTACCTCGGCGTCGGCATCAAACGGCAGGGGAAAGCAGGGCGCGTAATCGGCGCGGTTTTTCCCCACCGGGATGGTTGCGTCCCAGCCCATTTTCGAGGTGGTTACCGGGGGCATGGTGGAAGGCAGCGAAGGGTCCAGGGGAACGGCTTTCATGTCCCGCAGGATCATCATATCTTCGTGCGGTTGCGTGCGCCAGGTCATCGCCCAGTACAGTTGCTCATCGCTGAAGATATCGATGTCTTCATCGACGACCACCGCAAACTTCGGCATTGCCTGCTTTGAGGCTGCCAGCATCAACGCCAGGGCGTTCTTGGAATCCCCGGCCGAGAGCGTCTTGATGCTGGCCACGGCCCAGTTACAGGCAGCCGCGGGGATCACTCTCACCGCGCGCACATCGATGCCAGCGGAGCGCATCGCCTTGTACAGGTCGTGCTCGATGATGGGGAAAATGACGTGTACGTCGGTCCAGCCCGGATACATACCGCCGTGGGTGGCGGAATGAAAAATGGGATTTTTGCGGTGCGTGATGGCTTTGATTTTGACCGTGGGGTTCCATTTCAGCCCGGCGCCGTAGGTGCCCGTGAATTCACCGTAGGGACCCTCGTCTTCGGTCCAGCCCACCGGCTGAATCTCTCCTTCGAGTACTATCTCGGCGTTCGCCGGCACATACAGGTCCACCGTCTTGCATTTGACGAGTTCGACCGGTTCGCCCCGAAAGCCCCCGAGCACTTCGAATTCGTCGACGTCGAAGGGCGAAGGCGCCATGCACGACATGATATCGATAGTCGGTAGGCCGAGCAGCACCGCAACCTCCAGCGGCTGTCCCTTCTCGAATGCCTGCTGGCAGTACTTGCGCATTTTGTGGGGCGCGGTGACATCCACGCCGGTTTCATTGCGTTTGCGATACATCATGCGATACACGCCCATGTTGTGTACACGATGCTGCGGGTCTTTGGAGACGAAAACGCTGGCGGAAATGTACGGCGCCGCATCCAAATCGTGCTGGAAATGCAGCGGCAACGCCGCCAGATTGACGTCGTCCCCGGTTATCACCACCTCCTGGCAGGGACCCGAATCGAGATAGACCGGATCGATACGCCGGTCGGTACGCTGATCCAGCGCCTGCATGATGTGTTCTTCGTCGGTTTCCAGGGCCAGCTTCATCATGTCGCGGTTGGAAAAGGTATTGGCCACCAGCGGCATATCGTAATCGGCTATGTTCTCGAACAGCGTCGCCTTTTGCGTATTCTGCGCAATGATGCTCGCCAACTGTTGAATCGGCACCTCCTCCTTTACGCGATACAGAAGGTCGTTCGCCTCCAGAACCTCGATCCAGTCTCTCAGTGATTTAGCCATGCTGTGTTCCTCGACAACGTGTGCAATAGTGACGTCCACGGGACCGGAGCTTTCCTTGCCGGAGAGTTCCGCAACGGGACTGCTGATATGAATTCAGGTTGAACAATGGGCATCCAGCTAGCCTTTCCATTGTGGATAAGGCTTCATCACGGCCATGCTGATGGTCGCGATGAGATTCAGCGCGACGCTGATAAACAGTATGCCGACATAGGTTCCCTGTGCATCAAACCACAGGGCAAAGCTGACGGGTGCGAGCCCGGCGCCGCATACGATGCCGGCAAGCAACATGCCGTAAATCGATGCAAAGGAGTGGAGCCCGAAATAGCGACTGGCCAGGTAAGCCGTCAGGTCGAGTTCAGCGCCCAGGCTCAGGCCGATTAAAATGGCCGAGAGGAATGCGAGCTGCCCCTGCGCACCCAGTGCAAAGGCCAGCAGACCTATGGCCGACAGAGAGAAGAAAAAGACGGCGACACGCGGTGCAAAGAAGCGGTCAATCAGGTAGCCGATGGCAATACGGCCGACAAACACGGTGATGCCGACGCTGGCGGCAATGGCCGCGGCGTTGGCGCCGGTCATTCCGCGGTCCGTGAGCATGGGCACCAAATGGGCCAGCAAGCCGTTGAGTACAAAGGAGATAAAGCAAAACGTGACCGCCAGCAGCCAGAATTCGGCGGTGCGCAGGGTTGTGGCGATGTTCAAACCCGTGCGCAGATAGCCCGGATCGGCCGCGCGCTGCGTATCCCCGTCCGGTGCCAGGTTCATGGCGGCGGGCGAGTCCCTCAGGGTCAGGGCGACGATGGGGATGGCGATCAGTAAAATTACCGCACTCAGTCCGAAATACCCGGCGCGCCAGCCATAGTGGTCGATCAGGGCCTGCACCAGCAGGGGGACATAGAAGAAACCCAGACCGATGCCTGAAATCGACAGGCCGATCGCCAGGCCGCGATGCCGATCGAACCAGGCGGAAATGACCGGTACATAGCTTACGGTGTTGGTGCCGGATGCCAAGGTGCCGATGAGAAAGAACACCAGTGCCAGATGCCATATCTTAGTGACTAACAGCGAAATGCCGGCCAGACAGGCGGCGAGAAAGAACATGGAAGGCAGCAGCACGCGCTTGGCCCCAAAGCGGTCTATAAGGCGTCCGATCAGCGGAAAACAGACGGCGGTGCTCACGGTAAAAACGGTAATGCAGGCGCTGATCTGTGAGCGGCTCCAGCCGAATTCGACGGCGAAAGGTTTCATGAACAGCCCCAGTGACCCAAACACAAAGGGTTGCGGGCAGGTGGAGATGCCGATCATCGACGCGGCGACGATCCACCAGCCGTAAAATACGCGGCGATTGCTTTGCCCATGAATCGACATGGTTACCGGGTGCGCCCGACGTTTTTGGCTGGCCGGCGGGACGCAGCGACCGGCAGGGCCGCGCACAGAAACGTTACAACCGACTGTTTGTTAGGGTTTTTCATCTGCTTGCCGAGCCCAGCTAGACAATGACCAGAAGCGTAAATTAGCAAGGTGTCGGGGGGCTTACTATCAGATGCGCGCAATGCGCTATCCAAAAAACGAAAAATCGTCAATTTACGATCCGGTGGCCGGGTCATATCGATCGCAAAACCCCAATTTTGCGTGATTGTGTCCGTCCATTTCAGAATTTGGATAGCCGGACTCCTTTTCTACGGTTGATAATGCAGTCGGATTTGAACTGTCGATCGAGAATCTGTGTACTGATGTGATAGTCCATGCATTAACAAAAGAGGAACAATAATATGAAAACGCTATTCCATGGCCGCCTGCCTCTGGCGGTCTGCACCGCCAGTCCGCTATTTTTTGGCTCCGCCTTCACGTTTGGTGCAGGTAAGGTGCTGGAAGAAATCGTGGTGACCGCCCAGAAACGGGAGCAGTCTCTCAAGGATGTTCCGATATCGGTTAACGTGATCGGCGGTGATTTTCTGGAGACATCCAGTCTCGACAGTTTGCAGGAATTTTCACAGAGAATGCCCACGCTCAACATCGCGGAGTCGGCCACGGGGGACCAGATCGACATGCGCGGTGTCGGTTCGGCGGTAAACCCGGGATTTGAGCAATCCGGCTGACCGTATCCTTTACCACTGAGGTGGTGCACCGCATCGACAACGATCCGCGTCTGGTCGAAAACGGCTATACGAAATACGATATGCGGGTGGGGCTGAGTAAAGGGCCTTGGTCAGTGGCCCTGATCGGCCGGAACCTCACGGACGAGGATACGCTCAACCTGAGTAATCGCCTTGTCGCCAGCAGTGGTTCGGTCTACCGGCAAAGAGATCGCGACCGGCATTTTCTGATCCAGGCGGGCTACGAATTTTAGTGGATCGGGTACCCGCGTCCAGGTGTGCAATCGATCCGCGCAACAGTATCGCCATGGGTTGTATGGCCGGGGACGGGCGAGGGGCCAGTAGCGGATTTCAAGCCGAACGATCGTCAGTACGGGCGGGTTATGACTGGAAAGACAGATGATGACGGTATGAATCGCCGCAAATTTCTCAAGGGCGTGGTTGCCTCTGCCCCCGTGGCTGCCGCAACTCTCGCCGCTGGCGCGCAATCCAGCGACAGCGCCGGGAACCAGAGCGGCGCTGTCGCCGCCCCCTCAGGGCATGCCGAGGCCATGGAGCGGGCGGCACCCGAGGGTTACACGCAGGAACAGATAAGACGTTATTTCATCGAGCATCCCGGCTCGGATGTCATGGTCGATGCCTTGAAGTACCTCGATATCGATTATGTCGCCTCCAACCCGGGCTCCACTTTCAGGGGGCTGCAGGAATCCATCGTTACCTATGGCGGTAATTACCAACCGGAGTTTCTGACCTGCCTGCACGAGGAGTCTTCCGTCGCCATGGCCCACGGTTACGCGAAGATAGCCGGCAAGCCAATGGCAGTGGCCTGTCACGGCACGGTGGGCCTGCAGCATGCCTCGATGGCTCTCTACAATGCCTGGTGTGATCGTGTTCCGGTCGTGGTGCTCGCCGGCAACCACCTGGATGCGACACATCGGGCCCACCAGGTGACCTGGGCGCATTCGGTGCAGGATACCGCGCTGATCGTGCGGGACTTTATCAAGTGGGACGATACCCCGGTCTCGCTGCAGCACTTCCTGGAATCGCTGGTGCGCAGCTATAAAATCGCCACCACGCCGCCCATGGGGCCGGTGGTGCTGACCGCCGATGCGCAACTACAGGAAAGTTCGGTGGGGCAGCACAGTCCGGCTATTCCGCGACTGTCGCCGACCGTACCGCCACTGGGCGATGCGGCGGCTCTGGATGAAGCCGCGCGCCTGTTGGTGGAAGCCAAACACCCGCTGATCCTCGCGGACAGGGTGGCCCGAACCCCGGTCGGGGTGGCGCGATTGGTAGCCCTGGCCGAGGCGCTGCAGGCGCCGGTGATCGATCGTCTGGGGCGCATGAATTTCCCGAACGACCACTATCTGTTCCAGTTGTCACGGCGCCGCGAGTTGATCGCGCAAGCGGATGTCATCCTGGGACTGGAAATGACCGATATGTGGGGCAGTATGCACCGTCTGCTGGACCTGGCCCAGCAGGAACAGCAGAACCTGGCGCGGCCAGATGTAAAGCTCATTACGCTGGGTGTCGGGGACCTGTACCTGAAGTCGAATTACCAGAATTTCTCCCGCTATACCCCGGTTGATATGTCCATCGCCGGCGACGCCGAGGCCTCGCTGCCACTGCTGACCGAGGCAGTCACAAGGCGCTCGTCCACAGCTCGCGCGTCGCGCCGTACAGAGCGGGCCGAGGCGTTGCGGCGGGCCTACCGGCAGATGCGCGACAGGGACGCCCGGGCGGCGAAGTACGCCTGGAATGCCAGTCCGGTCACGACGGCGCGCCTGTGTATGGAATTGTGGCAGCAGATACGGGGTCGGGACTGGTCACTGCTGTCCGACCCCATATTCCAGAGCTACTGGCCGCAGCGGCTGTGGACTTTCGACAAACATCATCAGTACATCGGCGGCTCCGGCGGTTACGGGGTGGGCTACGGGGCGCCGGCCGCCGTGGGGGCAGCGCTGGCCAATCGCGAGCACGGCCGTCTGTCGGTGAATATTCAAGCGGACGGCGATTTAATGTATGCGCCGGGCGTGTTGTGGACTGCCGCACACCACCGGATTCCGCTGTTGTCCATCATGCATAACAACCGCGCCTACCATCAGGAAACCATGCACCTGCAGCGGATGGCGCTGCGCCGCAGACGCGGGGTCGATGGCAATGCGAACACGGGAACGACCATAGACCGGCCCGCTATTGATTTTGCGCAACTGGCGAAAAGCATGGGCGTCTGGTCGGCCGGACCGATCAGCGACCCGGCGCAACTCGCCCCGGCTATCCAGCAGGCAATTCGCGTTGTCGACAGTGGAGAGCCTGCGCTTATAGACGTTGTCTGCCAGCCTCGATAGGGTGCGCTGATATGCAAGAATTCGTACGAGATATCGGGCGTTGGACCCATCGCATTGCGGCATTGCTGCTTGGAATGCTGGCCGGTACAGGGGTTGCAATCGAGAGCGCCAGTGCGGTGGACGGGGAGCAAAACGACGCTCGCGCGTTTGTTACCTACGGCTGCCACCAGTGCCACGGTTACATGGGTCAGGGCGGATTGCTCAGTGGCCCGCGGATCGTGCCGTCCGAGCTGTCCTTTGAGGCCTTTGCAGATATTGTACGGCACCCCTATGGCGTGATGCCCGCCTATGCTCCCGATGTTCTGGATTAGCAGACACTCAGGGACATCTACCTTGATCTGCAATCGATGGCGCCGAAAACACCATAGTGCCGCTCCATGCCTGTTGCGAACTGAGAATGATGCTACTGCGGCCGCGGGGTCGACAAGCGGGCTATTCCTACACCACCACCTTGCTAAGGTTCAGGTTTGGCCTGCTGCTGTGCAGGGTGTCAGACGGGTATTCGCCAAACAGGGCGGAGTAACTGCGCGCAAAATTGCTGGCGTGAAAGAAGCCCCACTGCGCCGCTATTTTTGTGACAGTCATGTCCTTGGGATTTGCTTTCAGCAACTCTTCCCTGACACGGGAAAGCTTGGTATGACAAATAAACTCCGTGGGGCTCTGGTTAAAGTACTTGTGAAACGCATACTGGATGGTTCTTGGGCTGACTTGCGATAATTCACTGAGGTCGGCCAGTTTGATGTCGTCGGCGAGGTGTTCGACAATGTAGTCCACACTGCGTTTCAAGTAGCGTGGGGCCTGTTGTATGCCCAAAGAGGCATGCCTTTGGTTCAATATTTGCTCGATCAACAGGGCGCAGGAACTATGCAGTAACTGTTCCAATCCCCCATCCAGTTCCCGCGAACACCGCCCCGCCTGTTCGGTTTCCATGGATATCTGCATGATGAGATTGAAGATACTTCGATACAGTCCGCTGGCATAGCTCAGGGGAATAATGCGGCCCGATAACAGGCGGGCGTCGAGTCGGTAGAAGCCGGTGACCAGCGTTTCCAGTAAGCGCTTTTCCAGAAATAGCGCCAGTGCTTCCGACCCGGGCTCCCAGCGGTGCACCGCGATGTCACCGGGGAAATAAACGACGCCCTCGCCGACATGGACGGTGCACTGGGATTCCTGGTTCAGTACCGTCAAGTTGCCCGCACCGACAAAGTAAAACTCGAAATTCTGTGTCGGCGCAATTTCCGCCTCGAGCGAGGCATCGAAATGCAAGCCAAAGAGTTTGCTGGTGGACAGTTCCAGCTTGGTCACTTCGACATAGCTGGTTTGATCGGCGCCGCGCAGCGAGTACCTGATGGGCTCCGCTTCACGCGAAATTACCCGTCTCAACCTGCGCAGGTCGCAAGTGCGGATAAGCTGCGTTCTGGGTAGCAGGAAATCACTCTGTCCAGTGCTGTTCACGATTTCACCCTGACACCTCTTCTTGTCTGGAGTATAACCTACGCTCAGACAGGTGAAGATACAATGTGCGCAGCACCGGGAAGGCCACACCATCCGACGGCGGCGCCGGCCGCAGCACGGCCCGACGGGATACAGCCCGTATCTCCCGGTGTTGGCGTCGCGCCCGGGGCGGAACAAACCGACCGCGGTCGCACTGCCCCGTCATCGCCCGGGTGGGGGTCCGCCGCCTGCTTGAAAAAGTAGAAAGTTTTGTTTTATAAAATTAATGCATCACTGTTTCTGGTACCCGCCGCGGTCACCCCCAGATGTCTTCCAGGCGCTGGCTGCGCCCGCAGTTCCAGCGGTAGTACTTGTAGCGCAGGGGGTTTTTCAGGTAGTAGTCCTGGTGGTATGCCTCCACCGGCCAGAAGGTGGCTGCATCCAGGATGGGTGTTTGTATGGTCTGCTCGGGAAACCGCTGCGCCACCGCCGCCAGTGACTGTTCCGCCAGTTTGCGCTGTGCCGCATCGGCCACGAAGATGGCACTGCGATAGCTCGGCCCCCGGTCGCAAAACTGGCCGTCCCCGTCAAAGGGGTCGATATTTCTCCAGTAAAGATCCAGCAGTTCCTCGTAGCTCACGACAGCGGGATCGTAGCTGACCTGCACCGCCTCATAATGCCCCTCGTGATTGCCGGAATAGCTTGGGTTTTGCAGCGTACCGCCGGTAAAACCCGATATCACGTCGCTTACGCCCTCGTGTTCCTGGTAGACGGCTTCCATGCACCAGAAACAGCCGCCGGCGAATACCGCTGTGGCGGCGCCTGCCGCAGTGGGGCGGACCGCGGCCAGCAGCGCCAATGCCACCAGTGCAAGCACTGCAGTGGCCAGTGGGGGGCGATGGGGGGAACGGTTGCGCATGGGTGTTTTCCTCGGGATGGGTCGGCGAATGGGGCGTGCAGTAGACAATAGACTGCGCCGGCGCCGGGGAGTTCTGCGCCACGCACCGGTCGCAGTCGGTGAGCTGCGGTGAGAATCGACCGGGCGCATGCCATGGAGGCGCTTATGGTGGTATATTATGCGGTCTTTTTCTGTGTCCGGTGCGCGCACCGACGCTATGTCTCCAGATCTGGGAGTTTCGATGACTGTAGCTACCGATGACCTTCGCATACGGAAGATCAACGAGTTGATTTCTCCGCAACAGTTGATCGCCGATATTCGACTCAGCGATGGCGCGGCGGCTACCGTGGCCGGCGCGCGCAATACCATTCACCGCATCCTTGCTGGAGAGGACGACCGCCTGCTGGCCATTGTCGGCCCCTGTTCCATCCACGACCCGGATGCGGCGCGCGACTACGGCCGCAGGCTCAGCGAGGCGGCACGCAGCGTTGCCCAGGACGTATTCGTGGTCATGCGCGTGTACTTTGAAAAACCGCGCACCACCGTGGGCTGGAAAGGCTTGATCAACGATCCGGATCTCGACCAGACCTTCCAGATCAACAAAGGGCTGCACCTGGCCCGCCAACTGCTGCTGGACCTGGCTGCCATGGGCATGCCCACCGGCACCGAGTACCTCGACCTGATCAGCCCGCAGTACTATGCCGATTTGATCTCATGGGGCGCCATCGGTGCGCGTACCACCGAGAGCCAGACGCACCGGGAGCTCGCCTCGGGGCTGTCCTGTCCGGTGGGTTTCAAGAATGCCACGAACGGCGATATCCAGGTTGCCATCGATGCCATACGGTCGGCCTCGCAGTCACATCACTTTCTGTCGGTGACCAAGCAGGGCCGCTCGGCCATCTTCCAGACCGCGGGGAACGAGGACTGCCATATCATCCTGCGCGGTGGCAAACACCCCAACTACGATATGTTTTCCGTGGACGACGCGGGGGCCATGCTGGCCAAGGCGGGCCTGCCCGCACGCATCATGATCGATGCCAGCCACGCCAACAGCCGCAAGATCCCGGCGCGTCAGATAGACGTCGCCAGCGATATCGCCACCCAGGTGGCGCGCGGCAGCGGCAGTATTTTCGGGATCATGCTGGAGGGCAACCTGGTGGAGGGACGCCAGGATGTGATTGCCGGCCAGGCACTGACCTACGGCCAGAGTATCACCGATGCCTGTATCGGCTGGGAGGACACCGGGTCACTGTTGCAGGAACTGGCCACCGCGGTGCGACTGCGCCGGGAGAGCCGCGGTTAGCCTGTCGGTGGGGGTTCGTCGTGAGGCGAGTGGAACGCAGGCCGTATTTCCGCCACCGCAGTGTCATCGTTCCAGGTCCGACAGGCTGGTGTTTGACCGACGACAAGGGAGCTCTACCATGCGCAAATACCACTGGTACGCCCTGCTATGGGTTGCCTTTTTCAGCCTGGGCACTGTCGCCGCCAACGACACGTTGACCCAGGCACAGGTACAGCAGCTCGAACGGCAGTGTGAAACGGCGCGGGACAAGGCGCTGGCGCCGATTCGCGCGCAGAAGACCCAGGCCTGTGTAGAGCAGCAGCAGCGCAGCAGGCGCCAGTGCGAGCGCTACTATGCAACCTACGGCAACGTCTCTATCGATCCCAGCGGCGCGCCGCAGCAGGGGCTGTTTTACGATCTGCCGCCGTGCCGGGACTGGCTGGCGGCAAGAAAGGCGCTGCGCATGCACCACGCAGAGCCCTGATCGGACACCATTGGTCACACTCCGTATGCAAACTGATACGGTGCGTTGTGCACTGCAACAAAGCTACCGCCGCCTGGCGGAACTGCGCCTGGGTACCGGCAGTTCCGGCAACCTGTCGCAGCGTGTCGACGGCGGTATGCTGATCACTCCCAGCGGTATCGAGCCGGGGGAGCTGCGCGCGGAGCAACTGGTGGCCATGTCGCTGGACGGGACAGCGGCGCCGCGGCAGTTGCGGCCATCGAGCGAATGGCGCATGCACGCGGCGCTGTACCGCGCCCGGGCGGATGTCCATGCGCTGGTGCACTGCCACTCGCGCCACGCTACGGTGCTGGCCTGCGCCCACCGGCCCATTCCCGCCCTGCACTACATGGTAGCCATTGCCGCGAGCGATGAAGTGCCGCTGGCGCCCTATGCCACCTTCGGCAGTGAGGAACTGGCTGCGGCCGCAGTGACCGCGATGGGCCGGGGGCGCGCCTGCCTGCTGGCCAATCACGGCCAGCTCGCCGCCGGGGAAACGCTGGCGCAGGCGCTGCGCGTGGCAGTGGAGGTGGAGGAACTGGCGGCTATTTACTGGGGCAGCCTCGCCATTGGCGGGGCGCAGGTGTTGTCGGCGCAGCAGATGGAGGCGGTGCGCGCAAAGTTTGCCGGCTATGGGCAGCAGCAGGCAAACGGGCACCAGGGTGGAAACACGCGGCCGGATTGAAGTTCCGCCATCTCCCGCTCAGGGCAATATCAAATTGAAAGACTCTTAGTATTTCCAGCCCACTCCCGTGGTTATGCCGTAGTCGATCTCCCCGCTGGAATCCGCACCGTTATCAGAGCTGCCGTAGCCGGTCACGTCGAAGTACAGGTCCTCCACGATTTCCCAGCGCACCCGGACGTTCGAGTTGGTTCTCACCCGGCCGCGGTCGGTGAGGCTGGGGTAGAGGTTGAAGCTGATATCCACCTCCAGTTGCGGTGTGTTGTAGTGCCACGCGGCGTAAGAAGTGTTGATAAACAGCTCCATATTTTGTTCTTCACCGTCGCCCGCGCTTTTCTCGGTGATCACCTGCAGCCCGGTGGCGCTGGTCAGGCGGTTTCTGTGGGTGTCGATAAAGTAGCGTCCCAGTCCGGCGCCCACGCCGAGGCGGTGGTCCAGCGCCAGTTCGTCGTTGGTTTCGTAATTGGCGAACATGGTGCGAAATGCCCGCGAGCGGTCTGTCCAGGCGTTGCGGTTGAGGTCCAGCCGGCTGCTGCTGGTGGTGTCGTCGCCGTTGTCACTGATGGTGGCGCGACCGCTGAACTCGTTGCGGGCGTTCTCGTCCTCGTAACTCATGGTGGTATTGAAGGCGGTCTGCGACACATCGCTGGATTTGGTAAACGAGTAGCCCGCGGACAGATAGACATCCAGGCGTTTCAGGAAACTGTCTTCCACCGGCCGCACCTCGACCACCTGCAACAGGTCAAAGTGACTCGTTTCCCCGGCAGCCGCGATGGCCAGTTGTCCCACTCGCCTGGCGGCAGCGAATGATCCGAAGTGGCGGTTGCCGTCGGCCAGGCGTATATCGTAGTGATACCGGCTCTTCACGCTGGCCACTTCCTGCCACTCGATGTGCAGCGTACCCATGGCATCGGTACTGAGTTCCAGGATGCCATTGGTCACGGCTTTAATTTCGCCGGTGATGCGATCGCCGTTGTACAACATGACGGCATCGGTTTTGTTGTGCGCCAGGGCTCCTGTGCTCAGGGCGCAGAGGAAGGCTAAAACTGGGGCGATTCGCTGCTGCGGTCTCAAGACGGCCTCCTGTTCATGTCCCATCGGGCGGGTGTCTCTGGCATGATAACAGTGCAGCAGGGACAATTTCCCGCCGCCACAGTAGAATCATCCCGGGTCCGACAGGCTCCCGCTGGTGAAACCATGCAACCTTTGGTGTGTCACAGATGCATCGCCGCGTCTGTGATGGGCAGCCGGCAGCCTGTCACCGGCGGGAGAAACACCATGGCACTGGCGCACGCGATCATGACCGCGCTGCTGGAAGACGAACGGTCCGGCTACGAGCTGGCCCGGGACTTTGAAACATCGCTGGGATTTTTCTGGCAGGCCTCCCACCAGCAGATTTACCAGGAGCTGCGCAAACTGACCGAGCGCGGCTGGCTCGACAAGCGCGAGGTGCGCCAGCGCGGCAGGCCCAACAAGATGGTCTACGGTCTCACCGCTGCGGGCCATGCAGGGCTGGCGCAGTGGGTGTTCGCCAAAACCAGAACCCAGGCGGCCAAGGACGAACTGCTGGTCAAGCTGTACAACCTCAGCGCGGATAATGCCAGCCATCTGGCGGGGGAAATCGGTGAACGGCGCGCGCAGATGATGCACCTGTTGTACCTCTACGAGAAAATCCGGCGCCGCCACTACAGCGCGCCCGCGGCACTGCCCACCCGGCACAAGGGCGTGTACCTGGCGCTCACCCTCGGGATTCGTCAGGGCGAGCAGTTTCTGGCCTGGTGTGACGAGGCGTTGGCCCTGCTGGCCTCGGTGGCGGCCCGGTAGCGCGGCATCGATGGCGCCTGCCCCCGCATCTGGACCGGGCGCTCTCGCGGGTGGCCCGCCGGGCGACTATATATATGCGGTAGCGGCGTTACTATCATGGGTGTCGTCATGTTATACAGGGCCTGAGTTGGTGAGGCGCGCGTACCGCAACTGGACTTTCCTGTTGCTGTTGATCTTGTGCGGCTGCAGCGCCAGCGGACCGACCGTCGCACCTGAGCCCGACCCAGTGCTTGCCTGCAGGGCCCTGTTCCGGGAGGTCGACCTCGCGGTGGAGCGCGCGGCGGTCCGCGATCAGGGTCCTGTGCGTATCGCGGGTTTCCCGTTCCTGAGACTAAATCGTTTTCTGGCGTCCTTCGCAGGTGAGTTGGCCACGCCGGAGCAATTCAGGGCCTGGCTTGCGCATCTGGCGCAACTCGACGCAGGCGCGCGGGCACTGGAATACCGCAATCTCGGATGGGGGGGCCGTGCAGCGCCGGCGGTGCCCGGTCCGGGCGAGCTGCGGAACTGCCGCGACCTGCTGAGCGCCCACCTGCTCGCCGACCGGGAGCGAAGAACGCAGCTCCTGCGGGCGGCCCGCGTCCCCGATGACTATGTGACCGGCTGGCGCATAGCGGGCCTGTACCCTTTGACGTCCCAGTTTGTCGCCATGGGTGTGCGGCGTGGACAGAATACGAGCCGGGAGGTTTTTGCCCAGGCGCTGGAGGCGCTGCCGGTAAGGGGGCGTTTGCAGCGCTGGCGCAGTCCCGCGGCTCGGGCGGTCCCGGCATTCGATCACGCGCTCGACCCGCTGGGTATTCCCGTGTTGACAGTCGCGCAGGTAAGCGAGCTGTTTCGACAGCATGCACCCATCTGGGAAGTGGACGTAGTAGACGATAATGACCGCATCGGGACGGCGGTCTGGCGCGATGCTCCGGCTGTCGATACGGCCATGTCCACGCAGTACCAGAAGCTGTCGTACACGCGATTCGGCAGTGATATCCTGCTGCAACTGAACTATGTCATCTGGTTCAGGGCGCGGCCCGGGGAGGACATTTTTGCCGGGCGCATCGACGGCCTGGTCTGGCGGGTAACGCTGGGGCCGGACGGCGAGCCCTGGCTGTACGACAGTATCCACAACTGCGGCTGCTACCATACCTTTATCCCCACACGGCACCTGAGATTGCGCGGTGATCTGCCCGTGCTGGACTTCGAGCCGCCGCTGGTGCCACAGGGTGCACCAGCGCCGCCGGTGGTTGTGCGAGTGGCCAGCGGCACACATTATTTGCAGCGGGTCTATACCGCCGTCGAAGCTGACGTGAGCACACCCGATGAGGGGCCAGTGCCATGGCTGGAGAGGCTCGTAGCGGCGGATTACGATCAGTTGCGCTCGCTTCCGGCGGCGCAGCAGGGCTACCGGAGCTACTTTGGCCAGCACGGTATCGTCCAGGGCAGCGAGCGGGCCGAGCGCTTCATTCTCTGGCCTATGGGAGTGCGCTCACCGGGCGCCATGCGCGTATGGGGACACCACGCCGTGGCATTCGTCGGGCGCCGGCACTTTGACGACGCGCGGCTGATTGAATCGCTGTTTGTGCGCACTGCACCATGAGTGGCGGCGGCCCCGGCGTCGCAGTGTGCTGCTCAAGGCCCGGCCTCCGGGACGATCTGTCGAAAAGTCCGGTTTTTGGTGGTTTGGCGCCATCGCCACAGTGTAGTCTGGGAGCGACCCTTGAACAGGCCCAGAAGGACTCCGGATGAAGCGTTTGCTGTTGATATTCCCGCTCCTGCCACAGCTGGCGGTGGCGGGCGTTTATATGTGTGTGGACCCGGCCTCGGGTAAGACCACGTTTACCGATGTGGCCTGTAGTAACCAAGTGGCGGCGGAGGAGGTCAAGATACAGTCGACCAACCTGGCGTCCGGGCGCCGCTCGGCCCCACGCGCGGCCGCCGGAACCTGGCGCAGCGACAGGGATACCCGCAAGTCGGGCGTGGATTACAACGGCGAGCGGCGCGGCCTGTACGATAACGACGCCACCGCCGGCGTGACGCCGCAGGGCGAGTAAGACCCCCATGCAGCACCCGGTTTCCGGATAAACGCTGTGCGTTACCATCGGACAGTCGAGCGCACTATCCGGTCGACGGCAGCGCCGATGCCGCGTTTCAGGCCCGCAGTTCCGAGTGTGTGATACGGGATTTCACTTCCCCGTCCTGCGCCGACTCCAGTATCACCTCAAAGCCCCACAGCCGCTGCAGGTGTTCGATCACCTGTACGGCGCTGTCCGCATCCAGCGGCCTGCCGTGCTGCATATCGTGGCGCAGGGTGAGCGCGCGGTCGCCGCGCATGTTGACGTTGTAGACCTGGATGGCGGGCTCTTGGTTACCCAGGTCGTAACTGGCGGACAGGGATTCGCGAATAGACTGGTAGCCCCATTCATCGTGGATCGCCGTGACTTCCAGGTAGTCCCTGGCGTCGTCGTCGAGCACGCTGAACAGCTTGAGTTCGCGGATCAGTTGCGGCGACAGAAACTGCAGGATAAAGCTCTCGTCCTTGAAGTCGCGCATGGCGAAATCCAGGGTTTCCCGCCAGGGTGAGCCGGCAATGTCCGGAAACCACTGCCGGTCCTCCGCAGTGGGCGCTTCGCAGATGCGCTTGAGGTCCTGCATCATGGCATAGCCCAGCGTGTAGGGATTGACGCCGCTGTAGTGCGGCGAGTTGAAGGGGGGCTGGTAGATAACCGCTGTGTGGTACTGCAGGAACTCCAGCATGAAGCCATCGGTGACCAGGCCCTCCCGATACAGCTCGTGCAGTATGTGGAAATGCCAGAAACAGGCCCAGCCCTCGTTCATGACCTTGGTCTGTCGCTGCGGGTAGAGGTACTGGGCAACCTTGCGCACGATGCGAATCACCTCCCGCTGCCAGGGTTCCAGCAGCGGCGCGTGCTTTTCCAGGAAGTACAGGATGTTCTCCTGGGGCTCTGCGGGAAAGCGCGCTTCCAGCGCCGCGTCTTTATCCTGCGGCGCGCCGGGAATGGTGCGCCACAGGTCGTTCACCTGCTGCTGCAGCAGCTTTTCGCGCTCGCGCTGGCGGCGTTTTTCCTCGTGCAGGGAAATGGGGTGGGGTCGTTTGTAGCGGTCCACGCCATGCATCATCAGGGCGTGGCAGGCGTCCAGGGTGGCTTCCACGGCGTCGAAGCCATGGCGCCGCTCACACTCGGCGATGAACTTGCGCGCAAATAACATGTAGTCGATGATCGATTCCGCGTCTGTCCAGGTGCGGAACAGGTAGTTGTTCTTGAAGAAGGCGTTGTGCCCGTAGCTGGCATGGGCGATGACCAGGGCCTGCATGGTCAGCGTGTTTTCCTCCATCAGGTAGGCGATACAGGGACTGGAGTTGAACACGATTTCGTAGGCCAGGCCCATGTGCCCCCGGCGATAGCTGTTTTCAATGCTGAGGTAGTGTTTGCCGAACGACCAGTGGTGGTAGTTGATCGGCATGCCGGAGGAGGCGTAGGCATCCATCATCTGCTCGGAACTGATCACCTCGATCTGGTTGGGGTAGGTATCGAGCTGAAAATGCTCTGCGATGCGGGCGATCTCCCGCTCATAGTCCCGCAGCAGGTCGAAGGTCCAGTCGGACTCGGTGGACAGCGGCTTGCGGCTCACGCGCTCTGCTTCCGGAACAGTTCGTGAAACACCGGGTAGATGTCTTTTGGACCGCTGATGTGCTGCATGGCGAACGTCTCCGGCCACTGCTCGCGCAGTTGGCTGTAGGTATGCCACAGGGGCTTGTCGCCGGACTGGGTGATCTCGATGTAGGCGTAGTACTGGCACAGCGGCAGGAGGTGTTGCAGCGCGGCGCTGCTGCGCCGGGCGTCGTCGGGCCAGTTGTCGCCGTCCGAGGCCTGGGCGCCATAGATGTTCCACTCACTGCTCGGGAAGCGCGCCTCGATAACGGATTGCATCAGTTCCAGAGCGCTCGATACCACGGTGCCGCCGGTTTCCCTGGAGGTGAAAAACTCCTCCTCATCCACCTCCTTGGCCGTGGTGTGATGGCGGATGAACACCACTTCCGTCCGGTCGTAGTTGCGCGACAGGAACAGGTACAACAGGATGTAGAAGCGCTTGGCCAGGTCCTTGGTGTACTGATCCATGGAACCCGAGACGTCCATCAGACAGAACATCACCGCTTTTGAATGCGGTATCGGCTCCTGGATATGGCGGTGGTAGCGGATGTCCACATCGTCGATAAAGGGGATGCGTGCCAGTTGCTCGCGCAGGGCCTGTATCTGTTCTTCAAGCCCGGCGCGAGCCGCCCGGTTGTCGTCGTTTTCCGGCAGTTCCTCCAGCGTTTTTTCCAGTTCCCGCAGGGCCGAGCGCTTGCTCGCTCCCAGCGCGATGCGCCGCGCCGTGGCCGAGCGCATGGAGCGGACAACGCTCATATTGGACGGTGCGCCGTCGCTGGCAAAGCCGCCCTTGACGCGTTTGAACTCCTCCAGACCGCTGAGCTGGCGCTTGGTCAAATTGGGCAGTTCCATGTCGTCAAACAGCGCGTCGAGAAACTCGCGCTGGTTGATCTGGAACACGAATTCATCCAGGCCCTCGCCTTCGTTGCTGGCCCGGCCGGAACCGCCGCTGCCGGGACCGCGCGGCCTGGCTATCCTGTCGCCGCGGGTGAACTCCTCGTTCCCCGGTACCACGTGGGTCACGGTGCCGCCGGGGCCGTGGCGAAATACCGGTTCGCTGGTATCGCGGGTGGGAATTGAGATTTTTTCGCCGCGCCCGCCCTCGGTGATCAACCGGCCGCGCAGGTTTTCAGCGACGGCCCGGCGAATGCGGTGACGGTAGCGGCGCAGAAAGCGCTGCCGGTTTACCGCGCTTTTCTGCTTCGGGTTACTGCGCCGATCGATAAGAAATGTCACGCCTGTCTCCGCCCTGTCTCGCGCCTACTGCGACTTGCGCACCCGCAGATACCATTCCGACAACAGCCTCACCTGTTTCTCGGTATAGCCCCGCTCGATCATGCGCTGTACGAAATCCGAATGTTTCTTGCGGTCCTCGGCGGAGGCCTTGGCGTTGAACGAGATGACGGGTAGCAGGTCCTCGGTGCTGGCGAACATTTTTTTCTCGATCACACCGCGCAGCTTCTCGTAACTGGTCCAGCGCGGGTTGCGGCCCTCGTTGTTGGCGCGCGAGCGCAGTACGAAGTTGACGATCTCGCTGCGAAAATCTTTGGGGTTGCTGATGCCGGCGGGCTTTTCAATCTTTTCCAGTTCGTCGTTGAGCGCGGCGCGGCTGAGGATTTCGCCGGTGTCGGGATCGCGATACTCCTGGTCCTGCACCCAGAAATCCGCATAGGTCACATAGCGGTCAAACAGGTTCTGACCGTATTCCGAATAGGACTCGAGGTAGGCCGTCTGGATTTCCTTGCCGATGAACTCGATGTAGTTCGGCGCCAGGAATTCCTTGATGTAGGTGAGATAGCGATCGTGAATTTCCTGTGGAAACTGCTCCTGTTCAATCTGGTTTTCCAGCACATACAACAGGTGCACGGGATTGGCCGCCACTTCCACGGCGTCGAAGTTGAACACCTTGGATAGCGCCTTGAACGCGAAGCGCGTGGACAGGCCGTCCATACCCTCATTGACCCCGGCGTTGTCGCGGTATTCCTGAATCGACTTGGCCTTGGGGTCGCGGTCCTTGAGGCTTTCGCCGTCGTAGATGCGCATCTTGGAGTAAATGCTGGAGTTCTCCGGTTCCTTGAGCCGCGACAACACGCTGAACTGGGCCAGCATATCCAGCGTATCCGGCGCGCAGGGCGCTTCGTTCAGCGAGCTGTTGTGCAGCAGTTTGCGGTAGATCTCCACTTCCTCGGTGACGCGCAGGCAGTAGGGCACCTTGACGATGTAGACCCGGTCGATAAAGGCCTCATTGTTCTTGTTGGTCTTGAAGGCCTGCCACTCGGATTCGTTGGAGTGGGCCAGCACAATACCCTCGAAAGGAATCCCGCCGATACTCTCGGTGCCGTTGTAATTGCCCTCCTGAGTCGCGGTGAGCAGCGGGTGCAGTACCTTGATGGGCGCCTTGAACATCTCCACGAACTCCATCAGGCCCTGGTTGGCCCGGCACATGCCGCCGGAAAAACTGTAGGCGTCGGGATCGCTTTGGGCAAAGTGCTCGAGCTTGCGAATATCGATCTTGCCGACCAGCGACGAGATGTCCTGGTTGTTTTCGTCGCCCGGTTCGGTCTTGGAGATGGCCACCTGGTCGAGCGTCGAGGGAAACAGTTTCACCACGCGGAACTGGCTGATATCGCCGTTGTACTCGTGCAGCCGCTTTACCGCCCAGGGCGACATCACCGACTTCAGGTAGCGCTGGGGAATGCCGTATTCCTCCTCGAGGATGGCGCCGTCTTCCTCCAGGCTGAACAGGCCCAGCGGCGATTCGAACACCGGCGAACCCTTGATCGCGTAGATCGGCTGTTTCTCCATCAGCTGTTTCAGTCGCTCGGCCAGGGAGGATTTACCGCCCCCCACCGGGCCCAGCAGATACAGAATCTGCTTGCGCTCCTCCAGGCCCTGGGCCGCGTGCCGAAAGAAACTCACGATCTGCTGGATGCACTCCTCCATGCCATAAAACTCGGCGAAAGCAGCGTAGCGTTTGATCACTTTGTTGGCGAAGATGCGGCTCAGGCGGGGGTCCTTTGCGGTGTCCACCACCTCGGGCTCGCCGATGGCAAGCAGCATGCGTTCCGCCGCCGACGCGTACGCGCCGCGGTCGGTCCTGCAAAGGTCCAGATACTCCTGGAGGCTGCATTCCTCCTCCAGCGTTGCCTCGTAGCGGCTCTGGTAATGACTGAATATGGTCATCGATACGTCCCCCCTGTGGTCTCTTAGACACGGGATTTCCCCTTTGTCTCAAAAAAAGCATACAGGATTTCCGAGGTGCGAAAACGATCAATTGCAAGGTTTCTTGTGACGATTTAGTCTGAGAAAAATAGTTTTATATCTATGAGTTATATGGCTGTTTTGGTGCGGGTCCGGTCCGTCCCGCCCCTGGTTCACCGGGTCGCCCTCGATCGCCGCGACCGCGTGAACAGCTACCCTCTCACAGCCATTTGCCGAACGCATCGATGCATGCAAGAATTCGATCTTTTTTGCTACTTAGGATACTATGCGTTCCGCCTACGTCTTGTTTGGTGTGCGATCGCCCCTGGTCGTCGAGTACGAGGAAACCCTGGGCAGACTGGGGCAGGCACCGGTGGCAGCCGTGAGCGTGAACGGTGCGCCGCGCGTACTCGATCACTCCCTGGTGCTCGAGTTCAACAGCATGTCGCAGCGCGAGCGCGAGCGACTGGCCGCCCGGGCGGGGTTCATCACCTGTGCATTTGCCAGCCTGCGCAGGCAGCAGTTGTGCGCGATTGCCCTTGACGCGGGCTTTCACCCCGCCGCTGCGCTGTGTGATCCGACGGCGGTGCTGCCGCGCTCCCTGCGGGTGCGCGCCGGCACCTTTATCAATGCGGCCGCGGTGGTGGGCAGTGCAACCTTCATTGGCGCCCACACGCTGGTCAACCGCGCGGTGTCCATCGGCCACCACTGCATGATTGGTGATTTCGTCAGTATCGGGCCGGGTGCGACTCTGGCCAGCAATATTCGCGTGGGTGATGGGGCCACTATCGGGGTTGGCGCCACCGTGGTGCCGAACATCAGCATTGGCCGCAATGCCGTGGTCGGCGCAGGCAGCCTGGTGCGCAACGACGTGCCCGACGACTGCTTCGTGGCGGGCCATCCGGCCACCGAACGCCCACTCGATCGCGAGCGCTCGGGCCTGAACACGGCGGGCGAGGAATGAGTGCGACGTTCTCCCGCACGCTCTGGGAGCAAATAAACACGGCACTGCACAAGCCGTTCCTGCAACTCACTGACCGCGCGTACTCCTACCGCGCCCTGGCTCGGGGCATTCGCCCATGGTGTGCTGTTTTTGACCGGCATGCCCTCGCCGCCGGCGACAGGCTGGTGATTGTGTGTGAGGACGACATGCTGGCCGCTACCGTATTCCTGGCGGCACTGCTGGACGGCAAGGTCCCGGTTATGCTGAACCCGGAGTCGCCCATCGATCGCCTGCGGGCCGTGTGCCGGGTGACCGAGCCGGCTCTGCTGGTCGTTGCAGACCCCGATAAACGTTCGCAAATGCAAATCGGGGGATTTTCCACGCTAGCGGACATGCCCCGCCTGCCGGATGCCAGGCGCCGCGTGTTGGACCGCTTTCGAGGCGCCGGACGACACAGCGGACCCCAGCGCGACCCCGGGCTGACGGCAGGTGACGACGCGCTGGCCTACCTGCTGTTTACCTCGGGTACCACCGGTGAGCCCTCCGGGGTCGAGATCACCCACGGCGCGCTGCAGGCGCACCTGGCCACATTGACGCGCCTGTTCGACTACGGTGCCGATAGTTGCATCGCCAACCCGACGCCGCTGTCGCACACCGACGGCCTGACCCAGGGGCTCCTGCTGAGTGCCAGCAATGGCGCGCGCCTGCTGCGACCGGGCCGCTTCGCTCTGGATCACCTGGAGCCCTGGCTGGATCAGTTCAGCCGGCACGGCGCGACCCACTTCATCACCAATCCCACGATCCTCGCCCTGATCGAGCAGTTTGCCCGGCACGACGACTATTTCAGCTTTGACGGCTTCAGGGCCGTTATCAGTTCGGCTTCGGTGTTGCGCAGTGAGCTGTGGAGCGCCTTTGAAAAACGCTTCAACTGCCCGCTGTACAACCTCTACGGTATGACTGAAACGGTGGCCAATGCCACCTACGCCGGGCGGCACCCGCAGATGGGCAAACCCGGTACGATCGGTGTGCCCATCGATTGCCAGGCGAGAATCGTCGACCCGGCCGATGGCGTCACCCCGACACAGGGCCCCGGCGAGCTGCAACTGCGCGGCGCACATATCTGTCGCGGCTATTGGCGCGATCCCGAGCGCAACCGCGCGTCCTTTGTCGAGGGCGGCTGGTTCCGGACCGGCGACCTGGTGTGCCGGGATGCCGGGGGCAACCTGGAATTCATCGGCCGCCTGAAATCGATGATCAACTCGGGCGGGCTTTCCATTGCACCGCAGGAAATCGATGAAGCGCTGCTGCGTCACCCCGCTGTGATCGAGGCCGTGACAGTGGGCGTGCCGCATGCGGAGTTCGAGGAAATTGCCGTCAGCGCCGTGGTCCTCGACCGCGACCTGACCCCGGAGCAATTACTTGCCCATGCGCGGCAGTGGCTGGAGCCGCTCAAGGTACCAAAACAGATCGTGCCGGTGGATCACATCCCGCGCGGTGAGGCGGGCAAGCCCGATCTCGTCCGCTTGCGTACCGAACTGCAGGGCGCCGCCGGTGAGCGGGGCGTTCGCGAAGGACAGGCCCAGGGCAATCGGGTCTCGATGCGCGAAGTGGTAGAGCTCGCAGCCCGTGTATTCAACCTCGATCCGGCCTCGTTGAGCGCACAGACATCGCCCGCGACGCTCGCGGCCTGGGACAGCTTTAATCATCTCACACTGGTGCTCGAAGCGGAGCAGGCCTTTGGACTGATCATACCCACCGCGGCTATCGCCGGTATCGGCAGTCTCGGGGAATTGCATGAGACGGTTTGTCGCAGCTGAGCCCGAGGCCGGCTGGCTGGCGGCGGTCTGGGTCTTGTCCGGCACCATTGCCGCGGGATTTATCTGGGCAACCCTGCAAAAGAACCCGGACAAGATTACCCTGCCAGCGGATTTCGCCGCGCTGGTGGCCCACCAGGATCTGCTGCTTGGTTCCTCCCTGAGCCGGACGGCCCTGCCGCACGACGCGCGGTATACCCGTGTGCTGCATCCGGACCGAGAGACGCTCGTGGCCAGCCTGCCGAATATATCAGAGGCGCAGTCCCTGGATATCCTCGCTGCGGCAGTTGCCGCCGGCGCCCATACGGTGCTGCTCGAGGTCAACGCCTTTGCCCACGAATACAACGGCCTGTGGAATTGCCCCTGGGCAACCACCCTGGCCGGGGTGCTCTCGGAGAACGGACGGCGCCTGACGCTGGTCGCCCGCGCTGCAGTGGGCCTTTCTGTGGAACAGCAGGGGCGCGTTCGCCTGGGCCGGTTTCCCGCCCATGCACCGGGCATGGTACTGGCCGGGGCGGTGGCACCCGCGCTGTTCCCCCGGGCGGTATGGGATGGCGCGGGACTGGAGGCAGCGCTCGCCGACGCCCGCCGACACGACACTGTAGTGCTGTTGTTCTGGCCCCCGCTGCCCGAGAGCGGGTATGGACGCGACCGGGCGCGCTACGCTCAGATGAGTGAGCATATACGTGCTCTGGCAAAGCAGTACGCGCTGCCCCTGTGGCTGGCCCCCGCGCCGTGGCCGGATGGCTTGTTTATGGATCATTTCGGGCACCTCAATGCGAGCGGCCGGGAGCGCTTTGCTGCCGAGATCGGGGTCTGGGTCCGTTCGCGGTGACCATTGCCGCCCTGTTCCTGTTCTGTGCCAGTCTCCTCGGCGTGGTCCTGGCAATCTGTATCGAAGGCAATCGCGGCCTGGATGCAATGGCAGTGGTGGCCCTGACGAGCGTCGCCCTGTTGTCGCCGGCTTCGGCTGTGTGGCTGCTGGCATCATCTGTCATTGTCGTCAGCGCCATGCGCAATGCCTGGGCAGAGCGTCGCAAGGGCCTTGTTTTCTCGGCATTGACCGCAGTGCTGACCGCACTGTTGTTTGCCACGCGGGAGCTGGACACGCTGGTGTGGATCGGCGGCGCCTACTTTACGTTGCGCCACATCCACGTGCTGTCCGAGTGGTGGACGGGCAGGATTTGCGCGCCGCGCTGCGCCGATTACCTGCGCTACCAGTTGTTCGCGCCGGTTATCATGGCCGGCCCCATTCACCGCCTGCCGCACTTTGAGCGCCAGTGTCGGCGCAGACGCGTGAGCCCGGCACAGTTTTTCTGCGGCGCCGAGAGGGTATTGATCGGCTTTGCCCTGACGGTTGTACTGGCCAGCTGGGCAGTGCGGCGCCTCGCCGGAGCCGCCAATACACTGGCGATCGAGCAGAGCGCGTTCATCAGGCACTGGGTCGACAGCGCGTTCGATTGGCTGCATATTTACTGCAGTTTTGCCGGGCTCAGCGCCATTGCGATCGGACTGGCGCTCATGTGCGGACTGGTGCTGGAGGAAAATTTCCGGCGCCCGTGGGCGGCGCGGAACCTGATTGATTTCTGGTCGCGCTGGCATATGACGCTGTCTCACTGGTGTCGCGACTATGTCTTTCGACCGGTTGCCGCCGCCTCGCGCAATGCCCTGGTGGGCCTGCTTGCCGCGATGCTCGCCATGGGCTTTTGGCACCAGGCCAGTGCCTACTACCTGTTGTGGGCGATCTGGCAAAGCCTGGGTATCGCTCTGACCCATATGCTGCGCAGATACCCACCGGCCATGCCCGCGAGCCTGGCCAGAGTGCTCGCCTGGGCGTCCGTACCGCTGTGGCTGACACTCACCAAACCGGTCGTACTGCTTGTCTTGCATGGAGTTGCTGCATGACCCCGCTGTTTCGCACCTGCAAGCGCCGGCTTCCCACCTGGCTGTCCGCTGTGCTGTTGTCCGGGGTGTACGCTGCGCTGCTGGTGCTTATTATCACCCTGCTGATTCCGCCGACTACGTTTGGGCTCATCTATCTGGATATCGGCCGCTGATATCGATGGTCGACACACCAGTGAACACTTTCCCGCCCGGTGCGCCCCGCGGCCTGGCCCGGCCTGCGAGCGGCATTTCCCGCCGGGTTTATGGCACAGTTTCCCGACGTGGACTACGATTTTTTCGAGTGCATCTACGCCCCGGCAGGATTGAATATCGGCGGTGAGACCGCGCAGGAAATCGCGGTGGCAATCATGGCGGAAATGCTCGCCGTCATCCGCAAGCAGGAACCCATTGCGCTGAAAAACAAGATGGGTGATATTCACGGCTGAGCGCATGGCGACGGCGGGCGCGAGCGGACAGGCTTTGGACGATACAGGAGCAGCACGGATGGAATACTGGTTGGCGTGGTTTCATGAAAACAACAATGGCGACCATGTAAAGGCCATCGCCCGTGAGGCGCAGGCCCTGGGATACACGGGGGTGGCACTGCCGGATCACGTCGCCCTGCCCAAACAGCAGCAGAGCCGACACCCGATACAGGGTATCCCTTACGACCCGGGAATTCCAAACATCGAGCCGATCACGACTGCGGCGGTGATGGGTGCGGTTACCGACACGCTGCGCTTTATGACTTACGCCTATGTGATGGGCATGCGCGATCCTTTCACCGTGGCCAAGCAGAGTGCGGCACTGGCCGATTTGACCGACAACCGCTTCGCGCTGGGCATTACGCCGGGCTGGAACACGGACGAGATCGCGCTGTTGGGACACGACCCGAAAACCCGCGGCGCGCGCTTTGTCGAGTCCATCGAAGTCATCAAGGGGCTGTGGCGTAACGACCTGTTCAGCTTTGAGGGCGAGCATTACCGGTTTCAGGATGTGGGCATCGCGCCCCGGCCCGCCACCGCGCCGGATATCTATATTGGCGGCAACTCACCCATTGCGATCAGGCGTGCAGCGGCCAACCGCGGCTGGATCGGCATGAACCACCCCCTCGACGAGCTGGAGGACTTGCTGGGCACGCTGGACGAGATGTCGGGCGGCAGGGCGCAAAAGTATGTCATTGCCACCGAGCGGCTCAGCGACGACTACGTGCGACGGCTCGAACGGCTGGGTATACGCGGCGTGGTATTGATGCCCTGGGCGAACCAAGCGCCGCCGGCGGGAGGCCTGGATATCAAGCTCGAAGCGATGTGGAAAACAGCTGCATTCTGGCGCCGTGGCTGATGTTGCATCAATTATGGCCCGATAACCTTTGCCATTGTCGAGCCCGATCCCGACACCCTCGCCCGTAAAACACTGTTCTACACCCCCGATGCGCCGATGGGGTCCGGTACAGTTGGTCTGCAGGTCGGCTCCCGGCCATGTATCGGCCCGTTTGCCGGTGATCGCGTACTGCAGGTGGACCTGAGTCCAGCGCAATGATCTCATCCACTGCTTGCCGGTATTCGAGTCGTCAGGGTCACAGGTACTGGTTTCGCATGGTGTCCGAAGGTGAATTATTCACAACCGGATTGCCGCGCACACACCGGTCACGTTTCATATCTCACTGAATTATCAGGAATAAACGGGTATGTCAGGGTAAATCGCAAGCCTTTGTTTCCTTTTTTAGTATGCTAATTCTACTCCCGCTTGGTTGAATGAAGATTCAAATCACAAGCGACGGGAGGGTTGAACATGTTTGCGCAAGCGCTACTGTTCGTCATGCTGACGGTTCTTGCGGCCGCCGCGGTGCACACCCTGGGCGCGCGGGCCGGGCGGCGCGACATCTCCGACCCCGACGAGCGCGACGAAACAGACACTTTCTAGACAGGAGCCTGTCGTCCGTCCGTCGCGTTGCCACGGTGCGCGCATGGCATTGCCGCGGGGCCTTGGGCATAATGCAGCGCAGACCCCACGCACCGACGACTGGCTCGCGGCTGAATGTACAACCACTATTTCGGGCTGAGCGAAGCCCCGTTTTCCATAGCGGTCAATCCCCGCTATCTGTTCATGAGCGCCCGGCACCGGGACGCCCTGGCGCATCTGCTGTATGGCGTCGGCGCGGGGGGCGGTTTTATCCTGCTCACCGGCGAAGTGGGGACGGGCAAGACCACCCTCAACCGCTGTCTGCTGCAGCAACTGCCGGACAACACAGATATCGCCATCGTCCTCAACCCGGCCATGCATGCCATGGAACTGCTGGCCGCTGTCTGCGATGAACTGGGCATCGACTACGATGTTGAAAACCACACCCTCAAGACCCTGACCGACAGCCTGCACCGCTATCTGCTGGACAACCATGCGCGCGGTCGCAGGACGGTGTTGCTGATCGACGAGGCACAGCACCTGGATTTCGAGGTGCTCGAGCAGATCCGCCTGTTGACCAACCTGGAAACACACAGTGAAAAACTACTGCAGATCATTCTCATCGGGCAGCCCGAACTGGCCCATATGCTGGCCCAGCCGCAGTTGCGTCAGCTCAACCAGCGGATCACCGCCCGCTACAACCTGGAGCCGCTCAACCTGGCCGAGACCGGCGCCTATATCCGCCACCGCCTCCAGGTGGCCGGCATGGCCGCGGACCGCGAGGTGTTTCCGGCTGGCGTGATCCGCGGCATCTACCGCCGCACCCGGGGTATCCCGCGGTTGATCAACGTGCTGTGTGATCGCATCCTGCTGGGTGTCTACGGGCGCAACAGGACGCGCGCGGATGGGGCCATGCTGCGCCTGGCCGCCCGCGAGGTCCTGGGCGCAACGGGCGGGCGGGGCGCGCTGCGGCGCTACTGGCCGGCGCTGCCTGTTTTGCTGGGCGTGCTGGCAGTGCCGGGCGTCGCCTGGTGGCTACTGGCGCGCGACACCGCTGGCAGCCTGGGCGCACCGACCCCGGCGGCGCTGGCGCTCAATCCCGCAGCCGGTGGCCCGTCGGCCCCGGCCTCGTCACGGCCGACGGATAGTAGTGGCCCGGTCGCGGCAGCGTCGCCCGAGTCGCCGGGTGCGGCGCTCTCACAAGCCGCGCAGCGACCGGAAGCGGCGCAGCGGCCCTGGGCAACGGGCGCAACGCCCGGTGAGGTCGCAGCGCGGCGTGCCGCACCCTGGCTGTTGAGTGCACCGCGTGCACAGGCGGTATTGTGGGCGCTGGCATCGGTCCAGCCGCCCCCCGGGGATACCTGTCCGCAGGAGGCGTATCGCGGGGTGGCCTGTATTGCCGGCCAGGCGCAGACCTGGGACGACCTGGCCGGCTTCGATCGTCCGTTACTGCTGCAGGTGATTACCCCCGAGCGCTTTGCCGGAAGCGTGGTACTGGCGGGCATCGCAGGGCGCAGCGGGTGGGCGCTGACCGGCAGCTCCGCCGTGCCGGTGGACCTGGCGGAACTGGGCGCGCAGTGGACCGGTCGCTACCAGTTTTTGTGGCACCCGCCGGTCGGCTTCAAACGGCCGCTGGCGCGCGGTGACGAGGGCGCGGTGGTGGCGCAGGTAGCGGCACTCTTTGCCCGCCTGGACGGGCAGCCGAGCGCATTGGCGGGGCGACGTTTCAATACCGCGCTGCAGCAGCGCGTGCGCCTGTTCCAGCGCCGCCACGGCCTCGACGATGACGGGGTGGTGGGCGCGCAGACCCTGCTCAAGCTGAATGAACAGTTGGGTATCGACCTGACCGCGGCGGCGGCCCGACAGCAGGTGTCGGGGGCCGTGCAGGCGGTGCTGCAGTGAACAGGTGCGCCGCTGCCGGGACGCTGCGATGTCGCTGATACTGGACGCGCTCAACCGCTCGCGACGCGATACCGGGGCGGTGCCCGACATCGCCTCCCGGCACTACCCCGACAGCGCTGAGCCGGGGCCGTGGGGTGCCGGCCGCTGGCGCGCCCGGCTGCCTTGGCTGGCCCTGCTGGCGGCCCTGCTGGTGATCGCCGCGCTGCTGCTGGAGCGCCGCTGGCACAGCCACAGCCGCGCTGCGCCAGCGGCCGCGCTCGGAATCGACACGGTGTCCGAGCCGGCTGTGCGCCCCGCCGCGCCGGCGCCAACTGCGGCCGGCGCGCCCGCAACGGTAGCGCCGGCCCCGTCGGCGGCAGGGCCGGCCGACCCGTCGCCCACAACGCCACCCACGCCACTGCCCGCCCCGGCGGACGGGACCGCCGCAGCCGCTGCGCCGCCCCCGATCGCGCGAGACGCCGCCGCGGTGGCGGCGCTCTATCGACAGCCGCAGTCCGCGGCCGCTCCCGCACCCTCGTCCGCCGGTGCGACCGCCGACCACGCGCCGCCAGCGGCCGCCAAGCCCGACCCGGTTCAGCCCGAGGAGCGTGCGCTGGCTATTGAACGGCTGGCGAAACAGGCACAGAACGAGCTGGCCAACCGGCAGCTTCTCGAGCACCCGGCGCCCTTTTTAATGGAATTGTCGCAGCAGACCAGGGACAGTATCCCCACTATCCTGTACGCGCGGCACGATTACGTCGGCCGACCTGCGGCAGGCGATTCCGGGCGCTCCACCGTGACGCTCAACGGCAAACTGCTGCGCGTCGGCGACAGCGCGGCGCCGGGCTTGAGCGTCGAGGCGATCCTGGCGGATTCGGTGGTGTTGAATTACCGGGGAACCGCGTTTCGCCTGCGTGCGCTGAACAGTTGGGTCAATCTGTAGGGCGGCGCCATCAGCTGATGCTGAGTGCCAGATCCAGCCGGCCCAGCATCTCCTGCTCGCACTCCAGTTCTCTGGCGGTCAGGGGGTGCTGGGCGAGCCAGCCCTCGGGGAACTCCAGGGTCAGGGCGCGCTCGCTGGCCAGAATGGAAAAATCCGGCAGTTGTTCCAGTTGTTCCACGTACTTGAAACAGGTCGCCAGGCGCACGATGCACACCAGGTACTGCAGCCGCGGCAGCTCCGCCGCGGGTACATCGGCCAGCAGTTCCAGGCGCAGCTTGCCGCGGTGTAACAGCGCCAGCAGTGCCAGTTGCTCCTGCTCTTCCTGGGAAAAGCCGGGCAGATCCGTGTTGCGCAGCAGGTAGGCCGAGTGCCGGTTGAAATGCTTGTGGGCGATGGACATGCCGATCTCGTGGGTGCGCGCCGCCCAGTGCAGCAGGTCCCAGTCTTGCACCGTGAGCTGCCAGGCCTTGCGGGTGGCGGTATACAACAGGCGCGCCCGGCGCTCTACGATGTCCGCCGTAGCGGCGTCCACAGCGTGGCGCAGCATCAGTGCAGTCACGCTGCGCTCGCGCACGTCCTCGTGGGTGAGGCGACCCACCAGGTCGTAGATCACGCCCTCGCGCAGCGCACCTTTCGAGGTGCGCATGTGGGTGATGCCCAGCACATCGAACAGCGCGCTGGTGATCGCCACGCCCGGCACGATCACATTGCGCCGCGCCGGGGCCAGCCCCGGTACGTCGATATCGTCCACGCTGTTGTATTGCAGCAGGCGCCGCTCCAGTTCGGACAGGCCGTTTTTATCGATCCCGCTCGCACACCAGGCGTTTTGCGCCAGGATGGTTTCGATGGCCTGCAGCGTTCCCGAGGCCCCCACGCACTCCTCCCAGTGGCTGGCGTGGTAGGCGTGGCGGATGCGAAAGACCTGCAGTCGGGCGCGGTCGTAGGCGCGGCGATAGCGCTCGGCGCTGATGCGGCCCTCAGGGAACCACGTCTCGGCGTAGGAGACACAGCCCATCTGCAGGCTTTCCATGCGCAGCGGCTCGAAGCGCTGGCCGATGATGAACTCCGTGCTGCCGCCGCCGATGTCGATCACCAGCCGCGACTGGGCATCGTCCGCCAGTGTGTGCGCCACGCCCAGGTAGACCAGCCGCGCCTCTTCGCGACCGTAGATGACGTCCACCCGGGTGCCCAGGATGCGCGCGGCGGCCCGGGTAAAGGCATAGCGGTTGGCGGCGGCCCGCAGGGCATGGGTGCCGACCACCCGAATCCGTTCCACCGCGATGGTTTCCAGTAACTGTGCGAAGCGGGACAGGCATTCCAGACCGCGCTCGATGGCCTCCGGCGACAGTACGCCGTGTTCCAGGCCGGCGCCCAGTTGCACTTTTTCTGCCAGTGCCTGCACCGGGCGGATCTCGCCGTGTTCGACGCGGGCGATGATCAGGTGAAAGGAGTTGCTGCCCAGGTCGATGGCCGCCAGCAGGCTGCCATCGGCGAGCGGTTGTCGTTCGGTCTCGTCCACGCTGTACTCGATTCAGAAAACAAAATGTGGCTGTACAGCCCGGTGGTCAGAGCGTGTGCAGCGTTTGGCTGTGTGCTTCAGTCGTACTGCAGCTGGATCTGTCCCGACACCATCACCCGCACTTGCGAGTCGCCGCCCTCTACCGCCGGCGCGGAATCGGCCGCCAGCATCGCCTCGCCGCGCACCGCCCGGCGCACGGGCGCAGCGTAGTCGTTGCTGTTGATGCTGGCTGAAACCAGCAGGTAGTCCGCTGCCTCCATGGTGGCGCGGACCAGATCCGCGCGGTGCTGTAGCTGCCTGAGTGCGTCCACCAGCAGTTCGTCCTGTACCTTGGCGCGCCGCTCGTCGCTGACCTCGAACTGCATGCCGGCCACCTTGAGCTGTTCCTGCAGGCGGCCGACCACGCCGGCCAGTTGCTCGAAGTCGCGGCTTCTGAGCGTCAGCTCCTGGGATGCGCGCCACGCCGCAATGTGCTGGTCCTTGTAGACTGGATGAGTCTGGTAGTTGCCGGTCTCGTAGTGGATATCCTGCTGTTGTTTGAGCAGTGCGATGGCGTCGGCCATCTGGCGGTTTACCGCGGCGGTGACCTCGCTGGATTTACCGGCCTGATGCGAGGCCGTCAGTGTCACCGCCATCACGTCGTTCTCCACCTGCCGCTGGGCCGTGACCGACAGGTCGTACAGGTTGTAGTTCAGCTCATCGGCGGCCGCTGGCAGGACCAGCAGCGCCGCGGCGGCGGCGATGACAAAGCGCGTAACCCGTGAAATGTCTGCCGATCGGTGAGATATGGCGGCTAGGTACATGGTCTCTCCAGTGTGTCTTGTAAGGTCAGTGTTTTCAGTCTCGATGAGGCCGGTTACAGCCTCTAAGGCGCCGCGCAGCCAGCGCCACTGGTTCAGCCGGTGCCAGCGTGTCGATTCGCGGCACGGCTGGACTCTCCCCCGCAGGGTGCTGCCAGCGAATTGTAGCCTTATTCGACGGTCACTACCCGGGGTACGCGCGCCGGCACGCGCGTGGTCAGTTCGTAGCCGCTGGTGTCGGCGTATGCGGCCACTTCGTCCACCGTCAGGCCGGGGCCCCACAGCACCACCTCGTCCCCCACGGCGACGCCGGGTATGGCAGTGACATCCACGGTAATCATGTCCATCGACACCCGGCCCGCCAGCGTTGCGCGCCGGCCGTTGACCAGCACCGGCGTGCCGTTGCGCGCCTGCCGCGGGTAGCCGTCGCCGTAGCCGACGGTGACCGTGGCGATGCGCGAGGCGCGCGGTGCCACCCAGGTCGCGCCGTAGCCCACCGCTTCGCCGGCTGCCACGTCGCGCAGTGAGGTCACGGCTGACGCCAGGGTCATGACCGGTTGCAGTGCCGCCGTATTGGGGTGCGGTTGGCGAAACGGCGAGTTGCCGTACAGCATGTAGCCGGGGCGCACCCAGTCGTAGTGCGCGGCGGGCCAGCCCAGCAGGGCCGGCGAGTTGGCGGCGCTGCGCGGGCCCGGGAGCGCCTCGCACAGTTCCTCAAATACCGCCATCTGGGCACGGGTCTGCGCGCTGTCCAGCTCGTCCGCCGCGGCAAAGTGGGTGAACAGCACGATCTCGCCGGCCGCGTTGGGACAGGCCACCAGGCGCCGGTAGGCCTGGGTGGCCCGCTGGGGGGCGACCCCGAGGCGGTGCATGCCGGTATCCAGTTTCAGCCAGCAGTGCAGCGGTGCGGCCGGTTTCGCGCGCTCCAGCCACTGCATCTGGCGCTCGCTGTCGATGGTCAGCCACAGGTCCAGTTGCGCGGCGGTGTCCAGTTCGGCGGCATCGAATACGCCCTGCAGCAGCAGGATGGGACTGGCTATGCCGCCCCCGCGCAGTGCCTGTGCCTCCTCGATGCAGGCCACCGCCAGGGCGTCGGCCAGCGGGGCCAGTTGGCAGGCGATGCTGAGGGCGCCGTGGCCGTAGGCATTGGCTTTGACCACCGCAATGATCCGCGAGCGCGGTGCCAGTTGCGCGGCCAGTGCGAAATTGTGGCGCAGCGCCCGGAGGTTCAGTCTGGCCTGTGTCGGTCGCGTCATATCAGGGCCAACTCAGATAGTGTGCACAGGCCCTAAAAGTCAAACTTGTGGGCGCAGTACAGGGTCTGGGCAGCGAGCCATACATCGCCCACCTCGCCGTCGCCCACCGACCGGCCGTCGATGGCCACCACCGGGACGATGTCCTTGCTGGAACTGGACAGCCACACCTCGTCCGCCGCATGCAGTTCGGCCAGGGTGACGATGCGCTCCTGTACCGGGATGCGGCCGTCGCGGCGCAGAATCTCCAGCAGCATCAGGCGGGTGATGCCGGGCAGCTTCTGGTGATCCAGCGGGGGGGTCGCCACAACGCCATCGTTGACCACGTAGACGTTGCAGGCGGCGGCTTCGGTGATCTCGCCCTCGCGGTTGTACAGGATGGTTTCGCTGTGTCCCCGGGCGTGGCCGTGCTGGTAGTGCATGACGTTGCCCAGCAGCGCCGTGGATTTGATGTTGCAGCGCTTCCAGCGCAGATCCTCGGCGGTGGAGACGGTGTAGCGTGTGGCGGCGGCCTTGTCGGCGACCGGCGCCGGCGGGATGGCGAAGGCAAAGGCGTAGACAGTGGGCGCAATGCCCTCGGGGTAGGCGTGGTCGCGCCGGCTGTCGGCGCCGCGGCTGACGTGGAAGTAGATGCCGAGATTGCCGCCGCCGTTGCGCTCGATCAGGTTAGCGGCGATCTCGCGCCACGCACCGCGGTCGATCCGCAGTTGAATCTCGATGGCGTCCAGCCCGTCCTGCATGCGCTGCATGTGCGGATTGAAACCCACCAGGCGACCGCCGTAGGACGGGATCACCTCGTAGATGCCGTCGCCAAACAGGAAGCCCCGGTCCATGGGGGAGATTTTTGCCTGCTCCATCGGCAGATAGGTGCCGTTCAGGTAGACAATGCTCATACGTCGTTTCCCGTGTCGATGCCGTGTCCGGTCGCGGCTGCCGAGTCTGCGACAAACCCGGTCAAGCGGCGCAGCTCGCGGATCACGGCCAGCCCCTCGGTCGCCTCCAGGCCGTCCTCGGTCGGGGTGTTTTGCCCGGTGACGCCGTCCACGCTGCCCTTGTCGCAAAGGTAATCCAGTATCGCCAGTGGCGCCAGCCTGGCGAGCAGGTCGCTGCGGCGCCAGTAGGCCAGAAAGGCGATCAGACCATAGGCGCCCCAGTTGGAAACATCGGCCACCAGCAGTTCATCGCAGCGGGTGACCGAGCGCCTGATATCCAGGGCGGCGATGGCGTCGGCGATATTGCCCATGCCGATTTCGTTGCCGCCATCGCCCACGGCAATGGTGGGGCAGCTCGCCAGGGTGATATAGGGATCGAAACAGGCACAGTGCTCGCTGATGTCCTGGCCGCGCATATTGTAGTAGCGGCCGTCCTCCGCCAGCCCCGGGCGCTCGATGCACAGCACGGCGGCGGGCTGCAGCGCCTGCAGGTGATCCCGGGCCCGCCGCGCGGCCGTCGCGGCATCGCGCGCGCTCAGTTCCAGTACCGCATAATCCGCCCGCAGTACCTGCGCCAGCGGTGCGCCGCAGGCCAGCAGCGGCCTGGCGCCCAGGTACTGCAGCGTCTGGTACAGGGCGATGGCGCCCAGTGGGCCGTCGGTTTCAAAGGTGGCGGCCACCGGGAAGCCGGTGCCGATGATCACGTGGCCCGCGATGTCGCGCAACACCTGCGCGGCGCGCAGGTAGTAGCCGGGCTGCAGGGCGGCGCGCGCCGCCTGCATGTGGCGCGGGTTGCGCGCCACCAGCAGTTCCTCGATACGGCTGCTCAGTTGCAGCTCCGTCACGCGCCGCGCTCCGGCAGCCGCTGGTGCGCGGCAAAGCGGTGCGCCAGGTGCAGGGCCCGGTGCGCCGCCCGCGGACTGATGGGCGCGAAGTGCACGGTGCCGCCCGGCGTGAGCTGCGCCATGCGCGACGCGTCCAGCGACAGGGCGGAGCCTATCTTGGGATAGCCGCCGATGGTCTGCCGATCGTTGAGCAGCACGATGGGTTGACCGTCTGGGGGAATCTGCACGGCGCCGAAACAAATGCCCTCGGACAGGATGCCGTCGAGCGCACACTCGATGGCCGGACCTTCGAGGCGGTAGCCCATGCGGTCGCAGCGCTCGGATACGGTGTAGGGGTGGCTGAAAAAGCGGCGTTGCTGCGGCCGGCTGAAATGCCGCTGCTGGAAGCCGGGAATCAACCGCACCGTGGTGGTGTTCTGGTAGCGCGGCTGCTGCGGCGGCGGCAGGTAGAGGCGCCGCCGCTGCCGCACCGCGGTGCAGGGCAGCACGTCGTCGGCGCGCAGGGCCTCGCCGCGCAGGCCGCCGATGCCCTCGCGCACCACGGTGGCGCTGCTGCCGAAGCTCGGCGGCACGTCGAAGCCGTCGGCGACGCCGAGGTAGGCGCGGCAGCCGCCGTCGGCAAAGGCCAGGGCGATACGCTGGCCGGCGGCGACCGGGTGCACCTCCCAGCGCGGCACCTCACGGCCGTCCAGCAGCACCGGCATGCGGGCGCCGGTGACACAGAAAAAAGTGTCGACCTGCGCCTCCAGTTGCAGGCCGCCAAAGCTGATCTCCACCGCGGAACTGCCGGCGGGGTTGTCCAGTAGCCGGTTGCAGCAGTCGAACGCGGCCCGATCCAGGGGGCCGCCCGTGGTGAGCCCGATGCGGTGCTGGCCGCGTCTGCCGCTGTCCTGCAGCAGGCTCAACAGGCCGGGGTGGACCACCCGCATACTCACTATAGCTCCCCCCCCAGTGCCAGAAAACGCTCGCGGTCGATCGGCTCGAAGCGCACCTCGTCGCCCACGCCCACCGGCATGATCGGCTCGGCGTGGGGGTCAAACATCCGTGTAGGGCAGCGTCCGATCAGGTTCCAGCCGCCCGGCGAAACGGCGGGATAGACCGCCGTCTGGCGGTCCGCGATGGCCACCGCGCCGCGCGGCACCCGGGGTCGCGGGGTGGCCAGGCGCGGCGCCGCAATGCGCTCGTCCACCGGTCCCAGGTAGGCGAAGCCGGGGGCGAAGCCGATGGCGTAGACGCGGTAGCTCGTGGCGCTGTGCAGGTCGATGACCTGCTGCACCGACAGCCCGGCACGGGCCGCCAGCGCTTCCAGGTCGGCGCCGGCTTCAGGCGCGTAGTACACCGGCAGCACGACCGTGCGCACGCTGTCACTGCACTGTGCATCCCCCATCTGCCGCAGCGCCCTGCGCACCCGCCGCAGCACGCTCCAATGGTCGCTGCGCAGCGGGTCGTAGATGATCAGCACGGAGGTGTAGGACGGCACCAGATCGATGAGGTCGGCCCCCAGCACCTGCTCTACCGCGCGACAGGCGGCCTGGACGCGCGCCGCCAGTGCCGGACCGGGTGCACGGCCCAGGTACAGCATGATCGCGTCTTCCCCGACGACCTGCAATTCCACGCCGGTTCAGCGCCCGCCCAGCAGGGCGCGTAGCGCCTCGATGGCGGCCACCCCCTCCGGATTGTCGCCGTGTACGCACAGGGTGTCGGCCCGCAGGGGGATGACACGGCCGCTCGCGGTGGTCACCGTACCGTCGGCCAGTAGCTGCTCGACCTGGGCCAGCATGCGCGCGCGATCGAGCACGGCGCCGGGCGCGCACCGCGGCAACAGATTACCCGCATCGTCATAGCCGCGATCGGCAAAGGCCTCGAACTGCAGGGATACGCCGCGCGCGGCCGCCTCCGTGCGGTGTTCGTCCGCCCGCAGCGTGGCCTGCACCACCAGCGGCAGCGCCGTGTGATAGCTGGCCACCGCCTCGAGCACCGCGGCGCGCACCTGCACCCGGGTCATCATGTCGTTGTACAGGGCACCGTGGGGCTTGATAAAGCCAAGCTGCAGCCCCTGACAGCGCGCCAGACCCTCCAGTGCGGCGGTCTGGTAGTGCAGGGCGGCAATGGTCTCCTCGGCACTCAACTGCATGGAGCGCCGGCCGAAGCCGACCAGGTCCGGGTAGGACGGGTGGGCGCCGACCGTGACACCGTACTGCGCGGCCAGCGCCAGGGTCTTGCGCAGGGTGACCGGGTCGCCGCCGTGGAAGCCACAGGCGATGTTGGCCTGGTCGATATGGGGCATCACAGCGCTGTCCATACCGATGGTCCAGTTGCCGTAGCTCTCGCCCAGATCGCAATTCAGCAGCATATCCGGTTCCCTTCCTACATGATCGCCAGGCGGCTGTTGCGCAGATCGCTGATCAGCATACAGCCCGGGCTGTGGGTGATCGCCAGTGGCGGTCGGGCGGCCTCCAGCGCCACCTGGGGAGTGACGCCGCAGGCCCAGAATACCGGTATTTCATGCGCGTCGATACGCACTGCATCCCCGTAATCGGGCATCGCCAAGTCGCCGATACCGATCAGCGACGGGTCGCCCAGATGGATCGGCGCACCGTGTACGGCGGGAAAACGCGTGCAGATCTGCACCGCGCGGATGGCGTCCGCCGCCCGCAGCGGGCGCATGCTCACCACCATTTTACCGGCAAAGGGTCCGGCCGCCACGCAGTCTATGTTGGTGCGATACATGGGTACGTTGAGGCCCTGGGTGACATTGCGCACCTCCAGCCCGTCCGCCAGCAGTGCCTCCTCAAAAGAAAAAGAACAGCCCAATGCGAAGGCGACCAGATCGTCCCGCCACAGTGCGCTGATATCCGAGATTTCCTGTTCCAGCACGCCGTCGCGGAACACGCGGTAGCTCGGCACATCGCGGCGTATGTCGATATCCCCCAGCGTGGGCAGGGTGTAATCACCGGGATGGCCGGTACTGGCCAGCAGCGGGCAGGGGCGGGGGTTGTGCTGGCAAAAGCGCAGAAAGTCCCCGGCCCAGGCGCTGGGTAGAATGACGATATTGCACTGCACATAGCCCGGGGCGAGGCCGGAGGTATTGCCCCGGTGCTCTCCTGCGCGAATGGCGCGGCGCAGTGTTTGCGGGTGTTGTGGCGTATTCATCAGGTTTTCCTATGCGGGCAGCAGAGAGCGACATGCCGGCGCTTACGGCCCGTCAAAGCGCGCCACGGGAGGCTAGAGGCCGTGCGCCGCTCGTCCCCGGTCGCGGCCAATTTAGTTTGGCACAGATTGGCAAATCTGGATAATAGCGCCTCCATCTTAAACGATGTGTTGCATCTACAGGCCCCGGCATGCTCGATCAATTACTCGACGTTATCACTCCGCGAGCCCTGGGCGGGGATCGTTTCGAGGGCGCTAACATGCACCCCCGGGGATTTCGCGTCTACGGCGGCCAGGTGCTGGCCCAGGCGGTCAGTGCGGCCCTGGCCACCGTCGAGCCGGATCGCCTGCTGCACTCCCAGCACGCGTACTTCCTGCGTCCGGGCAACGTCAAGTTGCCGATTGCGCTGGAGGTGGAACGGGCCCGGGACGGCATCAGTTTCAGTTCGCGCCGGGTGGTGGCGTCCCAGCGCGGCAAGCCGATATTCGTCGGTTCCATGTCGTTTCAGCAGGCCTCGCAGGGCGATGACTACCAGGTCGACATGCCGCAGGTACCGCCCCCCGAAGCGCTGTCCAGCGAGCGCCAGCTCGGCCTGGCCGCCGGCAACCTGGACGAGAGCTTTATGATCACCACCGGGCAGGATCTGGATATCCGCGTGGTGGAGCCGGTGGACTGGGACCACCCGGTGCCGCGACCGCCGCTGCTGCAGGCCTGGATGAAAACCACCGGGCCGGTGCCCGACAACCGCGCCATCCACCAGGCTCTGCTGGCCTACCTGTCCGATGCCTTCCTGATCGATGTGTGCCTGATCACCCATGGCCGGGCCTTTGACGACCGCGCGATGCAGGTGGCCAGCCTGGATCACGCCCTGTGGTACCACGCGGATTTTCGCGCCGACCAGTGGCTGCTGCATACGGTGGAGGCGGAGCGCATCGGCGGGGGCCGCGGGCTGGCGCGCGGCAGTTTCTATACCCGTGACGGGCGCCTGGTGGCCACTACCATGCAGCAGGGCCTGATGCGCTATCGTTGAGGCGCTGTCATTTTTCCGACCGAAAACCTATAGTGTCGATGTCACCAGTAAACAGATAGCTGCGCCAGAGGACACACAGCATGCCCCACCCCAGCATCACTGCCCGGACCTACCCTCACAAACCCGCTATCATCATGGGCGACTCGGGTGAGATGGTCACCTACCGCGAACTGGATGAGCGCTCCAACCAGGGCGCGCACTTGTTCCGCTGCCTGGGTCTGCAGACCGGCGACCACATCGCCATGCTGCTGGAGAACAACCGCCAGTTCCTGGAGATTGTCTGGGCCGCCCAGCGCAGCGGTATTATCTTCACGCCGGTGAGTACGCACCTGAAGAAAAACGAGGCGCTCTACATTCTGGCCAATTGTGGCGCCAAGCTGTTTATCGGCTCCCTGGCCCTGGCCGAGCTGGCGCAGCAGATGCAGCCCGAGGCTGCGGGCATCGCGCATTTCTATATGGTCGGAGGCATCGCGCCCGGCTTTGAATCCTGGGAGGAGGCCCTGGCCGCGCAGCCCGACACCCCGATAGACGACCAGAGCAACGGCGTTCCCATGCTGTACTCCTCCGGAACGACCGGGCAGCCCAAGGGCGTATTCGTACCGCCGGCGGATACCGACATCGACACCCCGATGCCGCTGGTGGCCTCGATCGGCAAGGCCTTTGGGTTCAGCGATGAGACAGTCTACCTGTCCCCCGGCCCGCTGTATCACGCGGCGCCGCTGCACTACAACATGATGGTTATCTACCAGGGCGGCACCAGCGTGGTGATGGAGCGCTTTGAACCCGAGCGGGCACTGCAGCTTATCGAGGAACATCGCGTCACGCACAGCCAGTGGGTGCCCATCATGTTCATCCGCATGCTGAAACTGCCCCGGGAGGTGCGCGAAGCCTACGATGTCAGCTCCATGCAGTTTGCGATTCACGCCGCGGCGCCCTGCCCGATAGACGTCAAGGAGCAGATGATCCAGTGGTGGGGAGAGGTCATCGTGGAGTACTACGCCGCCAGCGAGGGCATCGGTGTGACCATGATCGATTCACCCAACTGGCTGACGCACAAGGGCTCGGTCGGTCGCGCGGTGGTGGGCGAAGTCCATATCGTGGATGACGCGGGCCGCGAGTTGCCCCCGGGCGAGACGGGCGCGGTGTATTTCAGCGGCGAACACACGCGCTTCCACTATCACGGCGAACCGGACAAGACCGCGCTGGCCTACAACGAACGCGGCTGGGCGACGACGGGGGATGTGGGCTATGTGGACGAGGAGGGCTTTTTGTACCTCACGGACCGCAAGAACTTCATGATTATCAGCGGCGGCGTGAATATCTATCCCCAGGAGATCGAGAACCTGTTGATCACCCACGACAAAGTCGCCGACGTGGCCGTGTTCGGCCTGCCCGACGAAGAGTTCGGGGAGCAGGTCAAGGCGGTGGTGGAACCGGTGAACTGGGCCGACGCCACCGACGAGGTGGCCATCGAGATCATGGAGTGGCTGCGCGAGCGCATCTCCCACATCAAGGTGCCGCGCTCACTGGATTTCCATCGACGGCTGCCGCGCATGGACAACGGCAAACTGTACAAGCGGCACCTGATGGAAGAATACCGCGGCGGCGCTCGCAGCGATGAGGGGCCGGGGCCGGAAGGTGGAAATAAAAACACCTAGGCTGAAGTTCCTCCCCGCTGTAGTCA
>JAGRIH010000027.1 GCA_020443345.1 Halioglobus sp. | reverse complement strand
TCATAAAGTTACGGAATCAGGAGGTTCTTTATCGACAACACCATTCCCAACCACCCGCTGTATCCGCTCGGCAGCACGCCCACGGTGCAGACTACGGCGGACAAGAAGTGGGACTCCTGGGATCCGCGGGTCAGTGTGGAATACGCCGCCACTGATACGCTGATGGTCTACGCTTCCTACGCCGAGGGTTTTCGTGCCGGTGGCTTCAACAGCCGCCCGGTGGAGCCACCGGTAACGTCGTTTGACCCGGAGGAAGTCGCCACCTGGGAAATCGGACTCAAGTCCGAGATGCTAAACCGACGCCTGCGCCTGAACGCCGCTGCCTTTTTTACCGAGTATGACGATATGCAGGTGCAGGTGCTGTCCGGGGGCTTCTTCGATATCACCAATGCGGGTAATTCCGAAATCAGCGGTTTCGAACTGGAAATGCTGGCCGTGCCGACACCGGCGCTGGAGATCAACCTGGGGCTGGGCTACCTCGACGCCGAGTATACCTCGGTGACCGATGAGGCGCTGGCAGTGGATGTAACCGAAAACAACAAACTGCCGATGACCCCCGAGTGGACGGTCAACGCGGGGGCGCAGTATACCTTCGGCCTCGGCGATGCGGGCAAGCTGATCGCCCGCCTCGACTACCTGTATGAAGACGAGCGCTATTCCTTTGCCAACAACGCACCGGGCAACCTGCTGAGTGATCGCGACCTGGTAAACCTGCGCTTTAGCTGGGTGTCGGCGGACGAAGCCCTCTCCATCAGCGTCATCGGCCGCAATGTCACCGATGAGGAGTACTTCCGCTTTGCCGAGGATGTGCGCGATGGCGCCTCACCGCTGGGCACCCTGATACAATATCCGGCACCGCCGGCCACCTGGAGCGCGGAAATCAGTTATTCCTTTTAATCCCTGGCCTCCCGGGCCTTGCTAGACACAAAGGCCCGCCTGTTCTGTCCGTTTACCCCGGACGGGTTACAAGCCGTGCGAAGCACCGCCCCTCAGGCGGTTTCCCTCCAGACAATCCGCATCATCACCAGCGCCACCAGCAGGATCAACAGGCCGCCGAGACGCTCCACGGTGTAAGACAGGGTGACTGCCAGGGTCAGGGCAAAGGCGTGGAAAATATAGACGACGGAAGTCCACTTTGGGAACAGGGGCGATTTCCACAGAGTGATACCAATCAAAATGGAGCCGATCAGCAGCATGATGCCAGAACAGGCCAGCAGCCCGCCTGACAAGGCGCCGGACACGCCGGCGCCGGCAACGTCAATGGCCTCCTCAGTGAGACCGGCATTGTACAGCGCGGCCGCCTGCGGGTCGGCGAAAGCCAAAATGCCCGTGCTGGGTAGAAACAGGCCATTGCCCGCCACGGACAGCACCATGCCCCAGAATGCGATCTCGCCCTCGGGACGATCTTTCATGAACGCCCAATAGGCGAAAAAACCGAACAGTTGGATCACCAGGGCCGGGAGCAAAAGCGCCCAGGCTAGGTCATGAGTCGACAACAGGGCGACATCCGCCCACAGCTCCGGCTGTTCACCCGGAATAATCACGGGCCCCCGCAAGGGCAAACCAACGGCCGCCAGAATGCCGTACACTACGAAACACAGCATACCGAGGCGAATTTTCTTATTGTCACTGCTGATCATAACGGTCTCCCGAGATTGTTTCCACTCTCCGCCCAAGCCACACAGACCCGCAGTCGGGTGCTGGTAACCACGATCAGTTACCAGCACACGTGCGGCCCCGCCTACTCAATATAAGTCGGCTTCACCGGCATATCGGCGGCGCGGGCACCGCGGGTGTAGGCGGCCCGACCCACCACAAAGCACTCATCCGAATCTGTGGTGGGCTCAATACCAATGAGACTGTAGGAGCTGCGTATGTTGTCGCGCTCTTCGGGCCGCAGCGGGAAGCGATGCTCGTTGGGATCCATCGGCTCGCGCAGCAGGCCGCCGTTGCCGCCTGAACACCACTGGTAATACTTGAGGTGGGTGAACGGATGCACGCCCATCGGCAGCATCGGAGCCATCAACCCGTACAGCGCGTCATAGCCCGGCTTGATCTTCCAGTAGGCAGTCATGGCATCCTGTGTTCTGCCTTCGAGCAGCAGGTTGAGGTAATCGTTCACCAGCGGCTGTTTCGGTGTCTGCAGCGCCTCGATGGTCCAGGCGCCGCTCCACTGTGTGCCGTAGTGCCGCGACAGGAACGGCAACATGCCCAGATGCACGCCGCCGATCAGTACGCGTTCGTGCAGTCGCTCGCAAATTTCGTAGACCACCGGCAGATCCAGGGTGGTCATGAGCTTGATCGCTACCACGTTAGCGTAATCCGCGACCCGATCGAGTACGTTGACGGACACGCCACTGGGGTGCAGGTTCATGAACTGGGGGCCATCTGTAGCCCACACCGCCACCGCCAGGTCGGTGTTCTCGATGATATCCCGATAGAACTCGAACAACTCGTCTTCGCTAGTGGCGTGGAAATCGTGGAAAGGATGCGCCAACACATGCGTGAGCCCGGCCTCTTTGGCCGCCCGCAGCACGCCGTGCACCGCCTCGCGATTCGGCTCGATCAGCGGCGAACCCACCGCGATGCGCCCGCCGGCTTCGTCCACTACAATTTCAAAGTAGCGCCGCAATTCCTGCGGCGACAACCACATACCCACGGCGAACACGGAAAATACGCCGTTGGCGATACTGTGCCGCACATCGTGGCGTATGCCCTCCTCGTCCAGCGCTTTCAGGTCTGGCGTGAACGAGGGCAGCAAAATATTCTCAAAGCCTCTGAAGTGCTTCCTGGCCCAGCGTTTCATTTGCGATTTGTCGATAGTCATTGTTACCTCCACACATGTGTATTCAGATGATCCTACAGTTTGCTGCCCTCGATCCCACTATGCCGCGACTGCCGCGTACTGCGACCAGTTTTCGCGCAGGTGCTCCGCCGCACGCAGACTCAAGGCGTGTATCGTGTAAGTGGGACTGGTACCGCCGCCGCTCGGCATGATTCCGGCACCGGCCAGGAACAGGTTGTCCACATCGTGACAGCGGCCGTAGGAGTCGGTCACCGATCGCGCCGGGTCCGCGCCCATAATGGTGCCGCCCACCGTGTGACCGGTACCTGCCGGCCCGCCCCACACTTCATCAGCCCCCGCTGCCCGCAGTACGGCCTCGCCCTCACGCTGCATGTGATCCAGCAGGGCCTTTGATGCGGGCACGAAGGTATTGATCACCCGCGCCAGCGGCAGGCCATCGCGATCCCTGGTCGCCACCAGCTCCACGCGATTATCGCGCCGGGTATGGGTGCCGCCAAAGCCCACCATATTGCCGATGTGGTGGGCGCCGCGCTGCACGAAGCGCTGTAAATCCTCACCGAACAGGTCCACGCGGGTCGTGGCCACGCCAAACAGGTCATTGGGTTTCATGGCGGGCCCGATTTGCCACTGGTATCCGCCAAAGGGTTTGCCGGCCGCTGACGGCGCGGGTTTCTCCCGGTAGATCAATCCACCTGCATTGACGCCCAGGTAGGGATGCGTGGGCTGCTCGAAGAGACCGTAGGCCGCTGTCATGATTTCCACATCGAGATAGCGTCCCACCAGACCGCTGTGGTTTGCCAGTCCAGCCGGGAAACGGGTGCTGGCGGAATTGAGCAACATCCGCGGGTTCTGCACCACCGAGCCGGCAAGCACCACCACGGCAGCGCGCTGTTCGTAACGCTGTCCACCGCGAAAATACTCCACGCCCCGTGCGTGCCCGCGCTTGTCAATAAGCACGCGGGAGACAGTGCAGTGGTTGTCAAGACGCACTCCCTCGTGCCTGAGGGCGGTGCCGAGGTAGGTTTCCAGCGGGTTGCCCAGGGCGCCAATCGGACAACCGGCATCGCACCAGCCATCGTACAGGCAGCTGGGGCGACCGTTGTAAGGCTGCGAATTAATAATGGCCGGCAGCGGCGCCACAGATTTACCCAGCGCCTTGAAGCCCGCGCCGATCCGTCTGGCCTGTTCGCTGACAATCAGTGGCGGCATGGGATAGGGTTCACCAGGCGCGCGCCAGGGTTCCTGTGCCCGATCGCCGGAAATACCCACTTCGCGCTGTACCCGGTCGTACCACGGACGCAAGGTGTCATAGTCGATGGGCCAATCGAGCCCCACGCCGTAGGTGCTGTGCAGATGAAAACTCTCCGGGTGCATGCGCGGCCACGTACCGTAGTGATGCAGCGCGGCGCCGCCGGTACCCCAGCCATGGATAATATTGTGGCTGTAGGGATTGTCCCCACCGCGTACCGCGCTGGTGCCGCCCCACTTCAGCCGCCGCGCCCAGATCTGGGAACTCACCAGGTCGTCGCGCGTCCACGGCGGGCCCGCTTCCAGGATGTGTATCGACTTCCCGGCCCGGGCCAGGGTCGCGGCGAACACGCCGCCGGCCGCGCCCGCGCCAACGATCACCACATCGACCGGCTGTTGCAAATCGCCTCTGTTCACAACCGGCACCTCATACAGTCAGTGTGTTCCACTGCGCAGCAATGTGCTCAGCGCTCCGGGCCGCCAGGGCGTAAACTGTATGAGTGGGTCCCATGGCTCCGATACTGGGAAACAGCCCGCCACCCATAACAAACAGGTTGGGTATATCGTGCACCCGGCCGTAACTGTCCGCCACTGAATCCTCGGGACCCCTGCCCATCACCGTGCCACCCAGGGGGTGTGTCAAAATGCGCTGGCCCAGCCATACCTGCTGTGCCCCGGACTGCGTCATGATCTGTGCACCCTGTCGTCGGACCAGTTCCCAGAGCGCTTCGGCGTTGTCATCGAGGGACAAGTCGATACGCGCCAGCGGCATGCCGTGACTGTCTTGGCGCTCGTCGAGCACGATGCGATTGTGCGGCGCGGCCAGCGTTTCGCACTGACCGGTCATCACCGCCAGGTGACGAGCGCCGCGCTGCATGAAGTCCGCCAGCTCGGTGCCAAACAGGTCCGCCCGCGTCGTGGCAATCCCCAGCAGATCGTTTGGTTTGAGGGCCTGGTCGAAACCCCACAGGTAGCTGCCGAAGGGACCGGCGCCGCGGTCCTTGGGATAGCCGTCCAGGCACATCTGCGAACCGACTGTCACCCCGAGGTGATTGTCCGTAGCCTCCTCGAACAGGCCGTGCACGGCCAGTATCATATGCCCCATGAAATAGCGGCCCACCAGGTCGTGCCTGTTGCCCAGGCCCGCGGCAAAGCGCGCGCTGCCGGAATTGAGTAGCAGGCGGGCGTTTTGCACCGCTGAGGCGGCCAGCACCACCAGCCGTGCCGCCAGTTGTTGCCGGCTGCCGTTCTCATCCCGATAGACCACGCCGGTGGCGCGGTCCCGGTCGTCCGTGCGCACTACCAGCACCTCGCAGTGGCTGCGGATGTCCACCCCGGCGGCCAGGGCCTGGGGCAGTTGCGTGATCAGCGGATTGGCCAACGCGCCGATGGGACAGCCGGCATCGCACCAGCCGTCGTACAGGCAGGCCTTGCGGCCCCGGTACGGAACGCTGTTGATCGCCAGAGGCTGGGGCGACACCCGCAGGCCGAGTTTTTCAAAGCCGCGACCCAGCAGACGGCTCTGGGTAAAACCGGGAATCGGCGGCATCGGATAGGGTTCGCCCGGTGGACGGTCCGGTTCCGCCGCGGCATCGCCGGCCACGCCAAACTCGGCTTGGATACGATCGTAATACGGCGCCAAGTCCGCGTAGCGCAGGGGCCAGTCCAGCGCACGCCCGTAGCGGCTGCGCAACTCGAAGTCCGTCTCGCGCAGCCGCGGCCAGCCGGCGTAGTGGTGCAGGGCCGCACCGCCGACCCCCGAACCGGTGACGAAACTGCTGCCAAAGCGATCGCGGCCGCTGTTGAGCACCGGTGCGCCGCGCCACTTCAGCCGCCGCGCCCAGATTTGAGAACTTATCAAATCATCCAGTTCCCAGTCAGGGCCCGCCTCCAGTACACGCACCGACAGCCCCGCGCGCGCCAGTTCCGTGGCGGCATACAGCCCCGCCGGACCGGCGCCGACGATGGCGACATCCGCTGCGCTGCTGTGCTTGGGGACCGCTGCGGCTAGTGTCACGCTGACTTCACGGCAGTTAAGTTCAAAACGATAATATCAGTCATGCTAAAGCAACCCTTATGCGTATTGCCACCGGCCACATAACCGCCAGTTATCAAGGCGCCATCGCGGTCAACCGATGAGCCGCGGCGTTGCCATCACTGGCCGCACTCACCAGCCCCACAACCCAGTGCAGAGGCGCCGGATGGAACGGACTCAACTGATATCCAGACGCTGTACGACCACCTCGTCCCCCAGTTCGAACCTCGCGTCCTTGAATTTGGGCGGGCCAAAGTTTCCCAGCGCATTGTTGGACATGACCACCGGTTCCGCCGGCATGCCCATCGGGTAGCGCTTCATCCTGCCGTTGCCGTCTTGGTCATGAAATACACTCAGCGCATACTCGCCCTGCGGCAGTTCGAGCGTGAAAACCATCGGCTTGTCCTGTGGCCAGTTTGCCAGCGCCACTTTCTTTTCCAGCACGAAGTCCTCGCTCAGCCAGGCATCTTCGCGCGAGTACACACGAACGATCAGTTGACCTTCGAGCGTTTCCAGTCCAATGATTTCCAACTGCACAGTGCCCTGTTGCGCCGCGCCGGCCAGCAGCGAAAAACCCACTAACACCAGCGTCAACACGCCACGTCTCACCACGAAAAGACCTGCCATCGTCCTGTCCTCGTTGCTCCAGAAACACGCATTGTGCCACAGGTCTTCCACCTGGCGACCCTGCTTTGCCGATTCATCTGTCGGCCATGGGCATAAGATTAATTCATTGGATGCACTACGCAGCCCTGCTATTATCAGCTTCGCCAGCGGGAGAAGTTGTCGCTGCAACTGCGCCGCCAGCACAGTATCTGACACAATACAGTCACGGTATAAACAAGGTAATGGAGCCTTCCGCCCCTCTGGGTCGGAAGGTTTTTTTTGTTCCTGTGGAGAGCATCGAAATGAAAAAATCGGCATTGATGAAGGCTGTCAGCCTCGCTTCCCTGACGTGTTTCGCAGCCGGCGCCTGGGCCGAGACACTGGTGTTGCGCGAAGTCAGCAAACGCACCTTTTCAGGTACTATCAACGACGAAAACGATCACCCGGTACTGGTTATCGACGATTTGAAAAACCCCAAACCGATCGGTGCCGGTCGCGGCGCCGGCGGCTACGTATTTCTGAACAACAACCTGTTTGATTGGAAGAGCAACGAACCCGTCGGCATGCTGCGCGGTATGTGTTTCACCATCGACCACGGCGACAGCGGTCCGTGGAAGGGTGATGTGGTGATCGGCGCCGGCGGTCCGTTCAACTCCACCTGTTCGTTTAACTATGTGCTGGACGACGGGCAACTGGTCGCGGCCGGCAACGTGGATCTGAATCAGATGGAAAAAGACATGGATATCCCCGCTGCGATTATCGGTGGCACCGGCAAGTACAAAGGGGCCCGCGGCGAGGTGCTGATCAAACAGGACCCGCCCGGGCAGCCGATCACCTACAGGATTACCCTCGACTACGACCTTCCCCAGTAGGAGCGATGAACCATGCAGCGTTATTCACTTCTGGTCGGATTTTTGTTCGGCCTCGCAGCGTTCATGGGTGTTGACACGGCCACTGGCGGGACGGAAACCGGCGACGGCTTCGATCTCACCAAACGCGTGTGGATGGACGGCCGCACCGTCAATGTATTCGTGCTGTTGCCGAGCGCAGCCGGCGGCCAGGGGCCGAACGAACCGCAGGATGAGCGGCAGGACGTTACCGTCTACCTGGTCGGAGAAATCGACCAGACGGACCCCTACGGTCCGGCGATACAGCGTCCGGGAATGAATCCGGCGACGGGCGAACCAATCAGCGGGCCGGACGGCAAGCAGATCGATTTCATCACCATTCCGTCCCACGATGACACGTTCACCTATCACGTGACCAGGGACACGCCCGCCGACACCTTTGGCTACTGGGTCATCCCCGGGCCAGCAGCCACGGCGGACACCGTACACACGCGGCCACAGCCACAAAACAGCCTGGCTGGCGCGCCCCTGGCGTGGGAGATTCTGCTGGATGGCAAATGGCGGCCGTTGAATCACGCCGACACCGTCAGGCGCGGTATCGACGCCGGTCTGCTGGAGGCGCGTTTCTCTAACTGGGGTGGTGTCGCCTGGCTTGGCGAGTGAAGGAGTATCTGCATGAAAAACTACATTGGAATGGCTTTTTTGGCGCTGGCCACGCTACCTTTCGGCGCGGCCGCCACCACGCCGCAGGGCGACCCCGCAGCAGGCGCAGAAAAAGCACAAAGCTGTCATGCCTGCCACGGCTCCGATGGCCTTAGCATCAACACGATGTGGCCCAACCTCGCAGGACAGAAAGCCGGTTACCTGCGCAAGCAGATGATCGATTTCCGCGACGGGCGGCGCACTGATCCGGTGATGGTGCCGCTGACAACAAACCTGAGCGATCAGGACATCGCCGATATCGCCGCGCATTTCAGCGCGATGTCGGGCGTCGCCAGACCAGTACCCAAGCACTATTGAATTAGCGTACTGGAGTATAACGCGCTTCCGACCCGCTCCCCGCGTTCGGCTGTTCTCCAGCTCGCCTACGCGCAACGGATACCGGGCCAACCCGGTCCGGCCAGCCCCCGATACCACAGTGACTGTTGCGTGGCGAGCACTGTGGTCTGCACCGCGAAGTGGCGCCGCTGCCGCTCGCAGTGCGGCCGCCATGGACATAACCGCGAGGCATCGCCAGTGCCGGCAAAGCAACTTGCGGCACCACGGGTCAGGGGCGATCATAACCGCTGCAACAACTCGATGACATCGTAACGGGAGAGCTGAGCATGGTAGATCTGACACTGTCTGAAGAACAACTCGCGCTGCAGCGCACCGCACGGGATTTCGCCCGCAGCGAAATTGCACCACTGGTCAGCGACCGCAAGTCGGGCGCCGCCCCGGCCGACCTCGACAAGCGCACCCTGGGGGTGTTTCGCCGCGGGGTAGCGCTGGGCTTTACCCGTCTGATGATCCCGGAACAATACGGGGGACTCGGGGGCAGTTGTATGGACCATGTGATTATCGCCGAAGAGCTGGCCATGGGTGACATCAGCGTGGCTGCGGATTTGTTCAACCTGGCCACTACCATGCCGCAACTGTTCCTGACGGCCGGTGACGAGGCATTGGCCGCGAGGTGGCTTTCGCACCTGGCAGGTGATGGTGGCTATATTCTCGCCGGCTGCCTGAGCGAACCCAACATCGCCGGCTCCGAGCTGTTCTGCCCCGACCCCGACCCGAAATTTGGCATTCGCACCCACGCGCAACGCGACGGCGACCACTACATCATCAATGGCAACAAGTCTGCTTTCATTACCAACGCGGGCGTCGCCGACTACTATTTCGTGATGGCGCGCACCGATCTGAACCAAGCGCTGCGCGAGAGCATCTCGATTTTTCTGGTGCCGCGCGACACACCCGGACTGCACATCGGAAAGCGCACCGAACTGATCGGCTGGCACCTCAGTCGTCACGCCGAAGTGACTTTAGAAAACCTACGCGTACCCGCAGCAAACCGCCTGGGCGCTGAAGGCGCCGGCGGTGCGATATTCGCACAGGCTCCGGCTATGGCCGTGGGCCTGGCGGCCTGCTTTGTCGGTCTGGCACGCTCCGCGTATGAATACGCACTGGCCTACGCCCAGGAGCGCCGAAGCTGCGGCAAAGCGCTGATCGAGCACCAGGCAGTGGCACTGAAGCTGGCGGATATGGCAGTCGATCTGCAGGCCGCCAGACTCATGGTGTGGGACGCTGCACTGGCCTCCGACAGCGACCCCGTTACCGCCTGCACCACCAAGGGACCGGCGGCCAAGACGATCGCGGTGGACACGGCGATTCGCAACGCACAGCGCGCCACGGAGATACTGGGTGCCTACGGCGTCACCGCCGAATACAGCACCGGCGACATGCTCAACGACGCCTGGGTCGGTTACGCCTGCGACTTCACCCGGGATATGCTGCGCCTGTCGATTGTCCCCTTTCTCGCACCACAGAACTGACTGCAAAAAAACTCGCTCCTCTACGGTGCGAGTTTCTTTCTGACACAGGCACAGGTATCGCAGCCGGCAATCAAAACCAGTAGTTGATCTGGGCGCCCCACTCCTGCGGCGGGCCGACCTGGTTGAAGGCCACACCCAGTGGGCCCAGCACATCCTGGCCGCTGACAAGATACTCCTTGTCTGCCGCATTGAGCAGGAACACCGCGACTTCCAGCGATTCATCGGCGCTGCGCCAACTGGCTCGCAGATTCCACAGACCGTAGCTGTCCTGGTACTCGAACTGCGCGTTGGACGCGCCGAAATACACCTCGTCCTGCCAGGCGTAATCCGCGCGCAGACTCAGGGCACCATTGTTGCGCAGGTCGAAGGTGTATTGCGCCGAGGCGCTGGCGGTGTACTCCGGCGTGTTGGGCAGTGCGTTGCCGCGGGTGATACCCGAGCCAATTGCACCCGGCGCCAGTTTGGTGTACTGCGCATCGATATAACCGACGCCGGCGGTGAGTTGCAGCTGGGGCAGCGGCAGGGCAATCAGGTCCATCTCGAAGCCATCGATGTCCGCCTCGCCGGCATTGATGTTCTCGAAAAAGCCCGACGGGCCCAGCACCAGCATCTGAATATCGGTGTAGTCCGAGGTGTAGGCGGTGACGTTGAGGCGCAGCCGATTGTCCAGCCACTGCGACTTGATGCCCACCTCGTAGGTTTCCACCTCTTCCGGATCGTAGGTCGGCACCACGCCAAACTGCCCGGCCGCGTTCGGCGTGGGCCGCCCGTTCCAGCCGCCGCTCTTGAAGCCGGTGGCATAACTGGTGTACAGCAACACCTCGTCGGTGAGCTGCCATTCCAGGCTCAGCTTGGGGTCGGTGCTGTTCCAGGTATCACTGTAGGTGGTGGGGACGCCGACGAAAGGATTGTCCGGGGACAGTGTCGGTGTGATCGTACCGGGCAAAAACAAACCGGCGAAATTGGCGAAGGTGAACACTCCGTCAGTGTTGTCCACGTAAAAGTTAAAGGCCTGTTTTTTTTCTTCGTCGCTATAGCGCACACCCGCAGTCAGAGTCAATGCGTCGGTAATGCTGAAGTCCACTTGGGCGAAGACCGCCTGACTCTCGACTTCCAGTTCGAAACCCTGGATGTTCCAGATAGCGCGCCCGTCCAGCTTGTTGACCGCATAGTTCGGGTCGAAGGGCGGCAGACCGTTGTTGGTACCCATCGCGATGGCGTTGACGTAGTCTACGTCTTCCTCGTAGTAATACAGGCCCAGCAGCCAGTTTAAGCGCTCGCTCATGGCGCTACCGGTGAACTGGAACTCCTGGCTGAACTGGTCCTGGTCGGTATCAAAATAGTTGTCATAAAACGAATATCGACCGCCGTCGAAGTCGTTGGTGACGAACTGGTCCAGTTCGCGATAGGCGGTGATGGATTTAACCGACAGCGCCTCACCCTGCCAGTTGACGACCATAGAATAGCCGTTAACCTCGGTATCGTAGGCCGGCTCTATCGAGGTAAAATTGTCGTACAAATCATTGCTCATCTCCTGGCCCATGTCGGGTGCAAACGGCACACCCAGCGGCGACGTGCCGCCATTGGCGGCACCATTGAAGGCAGCCAGCCTCGTCTGGGAACCGGAAGAACCGTCGGTGTCGGTATAATCCACGGAAAACAGCACGTCCAGATTTTCCGCTACCTTCCAGTCCAGCTTGGCGCGCAGCGCGTCGCTGTTCACTTCGGAAAACGTGGCACTGTCATACACGCGCTCGCCCCAGCCGTCCTGTTGGCGCCACTGGCCCACCACCATGGCCTTGACCGAATCGCCCAGCGGGAGATCCACGCGACCGGCCAGTTCCTGCCGCTCGCGCTCCCCTACGGTGACGCGCAGGTTGCCGCCGAATTCGTCCCCCGGCCGTGCGGTTACCACGCTGACGGCACCGCCGATGGTATTGCGACCAAACAGGGTGCCCTGCGGTCCGCGCAACACCTCGACACGCTCTATGTCGAGCAGGTCGACCGCGGCCCCGGCTACCCGCCCCAGGTACACCTCGTCGATATAAATGCCTACACCGGGATCGGCCGAGGCGTTGTGATCAAACTGTCCGATACCGCGTATGTAAAAAAACGCGTCGTTGCCGCCGGAGGGACCGTTGGACATGGTTAGACCGGGTGTAAATTTGACCAGGTCCTTGACTTGCGTCACCGACAGTTCGCGCATGGATTCGGAACCGAATACGGCGACGGAAATCGGCACTTCCTGCATGCTCTCAGAGCGTTTTTGCGCAGTGACGATCACTTCCTCCAAGGCACCGCTTTGGGCCAGAACCGATGCAGCGGCCCCGCTCAGGACGAGGGCAATCGCGGTGGGGACACGGCGCGCTATAATTTTTCGCGTGGTGTTCAGGGGCGTATTCTTCATGGTAAGCCTCTTTGGGTAGGTAACTGTTATCGTGATCTGACCTGGGTGACCAGTTAGACAGCGCATTACTGCGCTGAAGCGTCTTTGGCGAAGGCGGCTGCATGGTTGCAGATGCCCTTTATGCCAGCCAATATAACTTGCAGCAAGATTCATAACCGCGAGTTATGTCAGTTCTCCGCCTGAAGCTGCTGTTCCAACTCGTGCAGGGTCCGGTAACAGGCCAGTACCTGCGCCACGCTGGAATTGGGTTCCCGGCCTGCCTTGATGGCATCGAAAAACTCGCGGTCCTGCAACTCGATACCGTTTATCGACACCGCCACCTCGCTCACATCGATAGGGGCTTCCCTGCCGTCGACCAGATCGTCGTAGCGCGCGACATAGGTACCGTTGTCACAGATGTAGCGAAAGAAAGTACCCAGCGGACCGTCGTTATTGAACGACAGGGACAGGGTACACAGCGCGCCCGAGGCGCTCTTGAGCTGGATCGACATATCCATGGCGATACCCAACTGGGGGTGTATCGGTCCCTGCAGGACGTTGCCCACCACCACCGGCTCGCCACACTGGTACTGGAACAGGTCGACCGTGTGCGCCGCATGGTGCCACAGCAGGTGGTCGGTCCAGGATCGCGGCTCGCCTCTTGCATTCATGTTGCTGCGGCGGAAGAAGTAAGTCTGCACGTCCATTTGCTGCAGTTGCAGTTCGCCCGCAACAATGCGCTGGTGCAGCCACTGATGGGACGGGTTGAAACGCCGCGTGTGGCCAACCATGCAGACCAGGCCCGTCTCGCGCTGCACTTGCATGACCGATTCGGCATCCTCCCAGCTGTCGGCCAGGGGGATTTCCACCTGCACGTGCACGCCGGCGCGCATGCACTGGATCGCCTCTGCAGCGTGCTGCTGGGTGGGCGTGCACAAGATGGCGGCCTCGACTCCGGGCTGGGCCAGCGCCTCCGCCAGCTCGGTAGTCGCGTGGCCAATGCCGTAATCGTCGGCGACTCGCTGGGTTTTCTCCAGCGTGCGTCCGACCAGCGACACCACTTCAACTCCCTCTATATTCCGTATACCGTCCAGGTGTTTGATACCAAAGGCTCCCGGGCCGGCGATTGCTATTCTCATGTCAATCCTCCACACTGTTTACCTGTTTTCCAGGATAAGGTGACCCACCGCCGTATTGGAGGCCGGCACGTGATAAAAGCGGTGTTTCTGCGTGACCTTGTCGTTCAGCGCGCCGCGCATGATCAGCCACATCACCAGTTCTATGCCCTCCGAACCCGCTTCGCGCACGTAATCGATATGCGGCATGCGTGACAGTTCATCCGGTGCGGTGACAATGCGTTCCAGGAAATCCCGATCGAAATCCTGATTGATAAGGCCAGCCCGCGGGCCCTGCAATTGGTGGCTCATGCCGCCAGTGCCCCACACCTGCACGTTGAGGTCGTCATCGAAAGAGTCGATGGCGCGCCGAATGGCCTGCCCCAGCAGGTAGCAGCGCCGTCCCGAGGGCGGCGGGTACAGTACCACGTTCACCGCGAAAGGAATCACACGGCAGGGCCAGGCCCGAGGCTGGCCGAAAAGCAAGGACATCGGCACCGTCAGCCCGTGGTCCACATCCATGCGATTGACCACGGTGAGATCAAAATCGTCCTGTATAACCGACTGCGCGATATGCGCGGCGAGTTCCGGATGACCGCGCACGGGCGGTACCGGGCGCGCCCCCCAACCCTCGTCCGCGCTGGCAAATTGCTCGCCGCAGCCGATGGCAAAGGTCGGCACCAGGTCCAGACTGAACGCCGACGCATGGTCGTTATAGACCAGAAAAACCACATCCGGCTGCTCCTGTTTAATCCAACGCCGGGAAAATTCGTAGCCGGCAAACAGTGGCTGCCAGTAGGGATCCCGGGTCTTGCCATTGTCGATCGCGGCGCCGATTGCCGGCACGTGCGACGTGCTGACTCCCGCGGTCACTCTAGCCATTAGAGTTCTCCTGTGTGGAGCGATTGCCGGCCGGCGAGCGCCCGCCGTCAAGCATCATCTGCGCGTATTCCTGCTGTGTCATACCGGTCATCGTGGCGGCCGCGTGCTGGAAACTCAGGCCGTCGGTGGAGAATATTTTGGCCAGGAAATAGACATTGCCGCCCAGTGCCATCATGCGGTTGTAATCGCGCGCCAGTACCGCTGCTTTCTGCGGCTCGGTCATCGGCCACTCATCCAGATAGCCGCGCTCATCCGCGCGGAACCGTTGCCGGTTGGCCTCTTGCATCAGGGACATGCAGAACTGGTTCAGGTGATAGCCGATGCGGGCCATCTCTGCGTCGAATATGATAGTACCCGGAATATCCGCGTACGGCTTGTGCAGTGCCATCAGTTGTCTCCTTGTTCCCCCCAATACAGGGCCACGGGATTGTCCACCAATAGCTTGTGCCGCAGCTCGGCAGTGGGCGCGATATGCGGGATCACGTCCACCAGCTTGCCGTCGTCCGGCATGTGCGTCTTCATATTGGGGTGCGGCCAGTCGGTACCCCACAAGACGCGGTCGGGGAACCGTTCGACAATACGGCGCGCGAAAGGCACTACATCCCGGTAGTGGGGCGGCCCGGTGAGCGACAGACGCTCGGGGCAGCTCACCTTGGACCAGATATTGGGATGCTCCCGCAGCAGACGCAGGAACAATTCGAACTCGGGACCGTCCGCCGGTTTACTGACATCTGGACGCCCCATGTGATCCACCACCACAGTGGTAGGCAAACCGGCAAAAAAATCGTAGAACTGCGGCAGATCCTGCGCTTCGAAGTAGATCACCACATGCCAGCCCAGCGCTTTAACGCGTTTTGCGATGGCCGCCAGGGAATCCAACGGCAGATTATCCACCAGACGCCTGACAAAATTAAAGCGTATGGCACGCACGCCCACAGTGTGCAGCCGCGCCAGCTCCTCGTCGGTGACATCGGCGCGTACCGTAGCCACCCCGCGCGCACGGTCGCCTGCATCGAGCAAAGCATCGATCAGCGCGCTGTTGTCGGCACCGTGGCAGGTGCCCTGCACGATGACGTTGCGCGAAAAGCCTAGATGATCGCGCAGCGCCCAAAGTCTCTCCTTTGGGGCATCGCAGGGAGTGTATTTGCGTTCGGCGGCGTAGGGAAAACGCTCGCCCGGTCCGAACACGTGACAGTGGGCGTCCACAGCGCCCCTCGGCGGGCTATAGGTGGGCACGGAGGGCGCGGGATCAAACGCCAACCAGTCGGCATCCGGGGCGAAACGGCTCATTTTCCGCGGGCCTTCAGGGCGGCGTCGAGGCGTGGATAGACGCGCCGCACATTGCCCTCGTAGACCTTGTAGCGACAGTCATCCGACAGGGACAGCGCATCGATATAGCGCCGGGTGTCATCGAAATAATGTCCGCTTTGCGGATCGATGCCGCGCACTGCACCCACCATTTCTGAACCGAAGAGAATGTTGTCGATATCGATCACATCGAACAGCAGGTCGATGCCGGGCTGATGGTAAACGCACGTATCGAAATACAGGTTCTTCATCACGTGCTCATCCAGTGACGGCTGATGCAACATATCCGCCAGACCGCGATAGCGTCCCCAATGGTAAGGCACGGCTCCGCCGCCGTGAGGAATAACGAAGCGCAGCTCGGGGAAATCACCGAACAGGTTACCCTGTAAAAACTGCATGAATGCAGTGGTGTCGGCGTTGATGTAATGGGCACCGGTGGCGTGAAAATTCGGGTTACAGGTACTCGAGACATGGATCATTGCCGGCACGTCCAGCTCGACCATTTTTTCAAAAAACGGGTACCAGCCGCGGTCGGTCAGCGGGGGGCCATCCCACTTCCCGCCAGAGGGATCCGGGTTGAGGTTGCAGCCGACGAACCCCAGTTCGTTCACGCAGCGCTCCAGTTCGGCGACACTGTGGGTAATCGACACGCCGGGAGATTGCGGTAGTTGGCAAACCCCGACAAAGGTATCTGGATAAAGGCCTACCACTCTGGCGATAAGGTCGTTGCAGGCGCGTGACCACTGTTGTGACACCGCAGCGTCGCCCAAATGGTGCGCCATGGCCGAGGCGCGCGGTGAAAAAATTGTCATATCCAGACCGCGCTCACGCAGCAGGCGCAGTTGGTTTTCCTCGATACTGTGGCGAATCTCGTCGTCGCTGATCACTCCGGGAGCGGGCAATTTGCTTCCCGCCTCGAACGCCGCGAGCTGCGCCTCGCGGAACGCCTGGTGCTGCGCCGGTGCGGTGGTATAGTGTCCGTGGCAATCGATGATCATTGCGCCGCCCTGTCAGTGATGGTTTTGCCGTCGTATCGAAGCGTTGATGTGATCCAGCAGTTCATCCAGTCGCGGCCGGGCCAGCGCATCGGCAAACTGCGACGCCCAGGTCTGGCGCTGTTCACAGGCCTCGCTCATAAGCGGCCGCAGCCCGGCTTCTGCCACAGTGCGCGCCACTTCGCACATTTCCTCAGCACGCCGCGTGCCGTGCTCCAGCGTGCGGGAAATCATGTAATACGCGTGCTGCGGCCAGTCGTCCCGGGGGAACAGGTTATCCAGAGACGCGAGCACCTCGCGCTCCACACCAAAGTGGCGCGCACTGAGTAGTGCTTCACTGAGCAGTGCCTCCATACCCTTGATAATGACACTACGACACATCTTGGTGGCCGCCGCCCTGCCTATCTCACGCGAAACAAACCGCATACCAGAGAACCCCAGCCTGACCGCCTGCGGGATAAAAACCTCTGCATGCTCTCCACCCAACACAATCGGCGCCCCCAGTCGCTCCGGCTCGATCGGCGAAAGCACCGCAGCCTCTATATAGCGCCCGCCCGCTGTCTCCACCAGTTCCGCCATCTGTCGCTTGGTGGCCGGAGAGACCGAATTGAGATCCAGGAACAGGCAGCCGGGTGCCAAACCGGGCAGTACCGACTCCGCCGCGGCAATGTTCTGTCCCGCCGTTACCGCTGAAATCACCAGATCACAGTTCTGCGCTGCCGTCATTGCGGAAGTCGCAGCACACAACCGCTTGTTCCGCAGCAAGTGTTGCACTGGCTTGCTGGACGGATCGTCCAGGAGTCGATCCCAGGTCACCAGTTCCACGCGATACCCGGGATCGAGGTCCTGGGCCAGCACAGCGCCGACCTCACCCAGCCCCAAAAGCAGCACCCTGCCAATCATGGGCCACCCCACAGACTTCGCGGCACCATCACTTCCCCGCGCATTAGCAGGCGCGCAGTGCGCAGCAGCGCGGCGCGTTTGATCACAGGTCCGCGGGAGCTGTTTTCTACCGAAATCTCCACCGTAAAACAGCCGGTGGGGTGTTCCACATCCAGGTAATTGGTGCCACTGCCGACGATGCCGTCGGCCACCTGTTGCGCAACGGAACCACATAACACACAGGCTGTGGCGACACTGACCGAACCCAGCACCCCGATCGCCTCGTGCACGCGGTGCGGGATAAAGCTGCGAGTGCTAATCGCGCCGCCATTGCGTGGCGGGGCCAGCAAGGTCATTTTCGGTACGGTTTTGCCGCCCACATCGCCCAGGTTCATCGGCCCGCCCAGTTGCAGGCGAATCGATTCCAGGCGTGCTTTCAGCCCTGCATCAGCCTCGAGTTCAGCCGGTGTCTCGTAACCGTTCAGGCCGAAATCGGCTGCGCGCAGCAGAACCACCGGCATGCCGTTGTCGATACAGGTGACCTGGATGCCGTCCACGGTATCTACCACGTTGCCGGTGGGCAGCAGCGCCCCGCAACTGGAGCCGCTGATGTTCAGGAAATTCAGTGTAACCGGCGCCGCCGTACCAGGTACACCGTCGATGCGCGCACTGCCGTCGTAGCGCACAACGCCACCTTCCGTGCAGACCCGCGCCACGGCGGTAGCGCCCGTGTTGACCATGTGAATACCCACGACGGTGGTCTCTCCCGCCACCGGCACCCACCCCCGCTCGATAGCCCAGGGCCCCACGCCGGCCAGGATATTGCCGCAATTCTGGCTGTCACTGACGGCGGCGCGATCCACCGCCACCTGCAGAAACAGGTATTCTATGTCCGCGTCATCGCGGCTGGAGGGAGACAGCACCGCCACTTTACTGGTCAGCGGGTGGGCGCCGCCCAGGCCATCGATCTGGCGCAGGTCGGGAGAGCCCATCGCGGCCAACAATACCCTATCTCGCAGTGCGGGGTCGGCGGGCAAATCCGCCGCACTGAAATACAGTCCCCTGGACGTGCCGCCACGCATCACCGTGCAGGGAATGGCCGTCTGCATCGTTCAGGCGTCCGCCAGCGAGGTCACGTAACGCAGACCTCTGGCGGCCAGTCGTTCGCGCATATTGTAGATATCCAGACCGAGTTCGCCGGCCGCCAGGCGCTCCCGCTTGAGCGCCTCCGCCGCCTCGCGCTCGCGGGCCTTCTCCAGCGTGCTTTCAAGTTCTGCAGGACGTACCACCACGATCCCGTCGTCATCGGCGACCACAAGGTCGCCCGGGTGCACCAGTGCGCCGCCGCAAATCACCGGCGTATTCACGTTGGCGATGGTTTCCTTGACCGTGCCCTGAGCGTAAACGGCTTTGGACCAGACCGGAAAGCCCATTTCGGTCAGCGCGGCGATATCGCGCACACCGGCGTCGATGACCAGTCCGAGCACACCACGCGCACGCAGTGATTGGGCCAGCAGGTCGCCAAAATAGCCGTCCTCGCAGGGGCTGGTGGGCGCAACTACTAGAATGTCGCCGTGGCGACACTGCTCGGCGGCTACGTGAATCATCCAGTTGTCGCCGGGCGCCACTTCGCAGGTGACCGCAGTACCTACGATATGGGCGGGCCGGTAGATCGGGCGCAGATAGCTGGCCAGCAGACCCTTGCGCCCTTGCGCTTCATGTACAGTGGCTACACCAAACGCCGTAAACGCGTCCACCACATCAGCACTGGGACGCGCGATATCCGTTACTACCACCGCCATTACAAGGCTCCTTTGCGCAGCTGCGTCGTGCGTACAAGACTATGCCACTTTCACTGGATGGACTAATGGTATCGGCTTGAGCTAACATGAAAAATATTTTAAGTGGCGTGACAAAATGGAATGCCTGCCTCGCATATTTGCAGCTATCGCGCAGTCGAGCTGCTTAAAAAAAAACAGACGAACCATGCATAGAATGACGAACTCCTCGAACTGACCGGCTACAGCCTGGGTCAGTTGCGCCGTGCCCTACTCGCGCTCGGCACTCATACCGCGAGCTGCCCAAAGCCTTTTGCGACAACACACCGACGTGCATATCACCACCCGAGAGGTTCCCTATGGCACACTGGAGTCGGGCTTGAGAAGCGAAGAGATCGACCTGAAACAGGATGCTAAGGTGACGGCTGTGGTACAGATGTCTGAACTGAGGCTCATCAATGAATAAAACCAATCGTTTCCTGGTCGGTATGGTATGCGTACTGTCCATCATGGTGATCGGCCTCGTAGCGGGCATGCTGATTGGCGGGCACTGCTGCGTGCCCGCGGACAGCGGCCTGGCCGGCGGTGCGATCGTGGTGGGCTACGGTGTGTTGAGTGCCGGCGTCGGCGGCCTGATCGGCCTGGCGCTGGCCATGTACATGCCGGCGCGCTGGCTTGTCGGATCGACCGTCGGGCTCGCCCTGGTGGGGACTGTGCTGGGGGGCATACTCGGCAAGGTATACCTGGACGCCCGGGCCGAGACGGCCGCTCACCTGGAGCGGGCCTACGAGGACATGCTCAAGTACCGCGTCACGCTGGTGCATACCGACGCGGCGCCGGCGCGGCCGTTCCAGCGCATCCGTTTCGACTGGGGCGAGCGCAGCTATACGGTGCTTGGCAGCGGTGGTGAACACAACCCGGCCTGTACGATGCGACTGAGCGGCGCGCAGGGGGCGAAAATGCTCGGCGCCCTGCGCGCGGTGGAAGGTGTGGTCTATCGGCACCCCGCCCCCTGCGCCGGCACCCCCGGCGCGGTACAGCATGAACTGGACATGTTCATTCCTGAGGCAAAACCGCCCAACTCCGCAGCGAAGCTGGCAATCACTGCCGCCTGCCTGGACCGCTATCCGGCACTGGCCGAGCCGTTTGCCGTGGCCCGGCAAATCCACGCCGTGAACGATTTGCCAGAGAACTGCGACTAGGCGATTGAGCAGGCGTTCTGCAAACGAGTAGTAAAAACCGATAGCGGTGTCCGCTGCACTGGCGGGATCAGACCCACGGCAGGTCGCTGTGCCCCATCAGGTAATTATCGACGGCCTTGGCACATTGGCGGCCTTCGCGAATCGCCCACACCACCAGGGATTGTCCGCGGCGCATGTCTCCGGCGGCAAACACCCCGTCCACGGACGTCTTGTAGGCGTCGGTTCCATCAACGCTGCCGTCGACATTGCCTTGCGGGTCGAGTTTCACTCCCAACTGCTCCAGCATGCCTTCGCGCACCGGGTGTACAAATCCCATCGCCAGGGTCACCAGGCCGGCCTGCAGCACGAACTCGGAACCCGGCACCTGTTGCATGACCCAGCCACCCGCGTCGTCCTTGCTCCACTGCACTTGTACACAGTTAACGCCGGCCAGATTGCCCTTGCCGTCGTCGATAAAGGAGGTTGAATTGATATCCCACATGCGCTCACACCCCTCTTCCTGGGAAGAGGATGTGCGCAACTTGTTGGGCCAATCCGGCCAGGTCGTGCCCTTGTCCTCGCTGGCGGGAGGCTGTGACAGGATCTCTATCTGGGTGACCGATGCGGCACCGTGCCTGATGGCGGTGCCGATACAGTCAGAACCGGTATCACCGCCGCCAATCACGACAACGTGTTTACCCTCGGCGGAAATGAAATCGTCGACCTGATCACCCTGTACCCGGTGGCTGTTGCGCTGCAGAAACTCCAGTGCGAAATGCACACCCTTGAGATCGCGTCCGGGGATAGGCAGGTCCCGCGGCTTCTCTGCACCGCCGGTCAAAACGACTGCATCGTACTTGTCGCGCAACTGCTGCGCGGGGATATCCACACCAATATGGCAGTTGGGATGAAATTCGACGCCTTCGGCACGCATCTGTGCCATGCGGCGGTCGATGACCTGCTTGTCCAGTTTAAAATCGGGAATGCCGTAACGCAGCAGGCCGCCGATCCGATTGGCCTTTTCATACAGGGCCACCCGGTGGCCGGCACGGGCCAGTTGCTGCGCGCACGCCATACCGGCCGGACCGGAGCCGACCACCGCAACCCGCCTGCCGGTTTTGTGTTCTGCGATCAGCGGTTTAACCCAGCCTTCTTTCCAGGCTTTTTCAATAATGCTGTACTCGATATTCTTGATGGTAACGGGCACATCATCGATATTCAGTGTACAGGAGGCCTCGCAGGGTGCGGGGCAGATACGTCCGGTGAATTCCGGAAAATTGTTGGTGCTGTGCAGGACCTCTATAGCCGCTTCCCAGTCGTTGCGGTAGACCAGATCATTCCAGTCCGGGATAATGTTATTTACCGGGCAGCCGCTGTGGCAAAAGGGAATGCCGCAGTCCATGCAGCGCGCCCCCTGCTGGCCGACCGCCTCATCTGACAGCGCAATGGTAAACTCACGGTAGTGCCCGATGCGATCGGCTACCGGTGTATAAGCCCGATCCTGTCGTTGAATTTCTTTGAAACCTGTCGGCTTGCCCATCTCAGGCGACCTCCCCTACCGCCGCACTTTGCTCCTTCAGCGCCTGCATTTCCCGCAGCGCGCGGCGGTATTCCACAGGCATTACCTTGACGAATCTGGGCAGGTAATCGCTCCAGTTATCGAGGATTTTTTTCGCCAGCTCACTGCCGGTGTAAAGCAGTTGATTTTCAATCAACTGCCTCAGGCGAGCTTCATCGAATCGCGACATATCGTGACTCACGTCCACGCGGCCGTGTGTTTCGAGGTCACCTCCCTGGTGGGCCAATTCCTCCAGTGCAATATCTTCTGCCGCGACGGGTTCCAGTTCGACCTGCGCCATGTTGCAGAAGCGTTCAAAACAGTTGTTTTCGTCCAGCACATAGGCGATACCCCCCGACATACCGGCGGCAAAGTTGCGGCCGGTCGCCCCCAGTACCACCACCACGCCGCCGGTCATGTACTCGCAACCGTGATCGCCCACACCTTCGACGACGGCAGTGGCGCCGGAGTTGCGCACTGCAAAGCGTTCGCCGCCCACACCGCGAAAGTAACACTCCCCGGAAACGGCTCCATACAGCACGGTGTTGCCGACGATGATGTTCTCCTCCGCCCTGCCGATACCGGTCTCGGCGGGTGGATAGATAATCAATTTACCGCCAGACAGCCCCTTGCCGACATAGTCATTGGCTTCCCCGGCCAGTTCCAGCGTGACGCCCTTTGCCAGCCATGCGCCAAAGGATTGGCCGGCTGTACCCCTGACTCGAATATGGATGGTATCTTCCGGCAGGCCGGCGTGTCCGTAGCGCTCGGCCACGCGTCCGGACAGCATCGTGCCGAATGTGCGATTGTAATTGTGGATGGCGACATCCAGTTTTACCGCCGTGCCGTTTTTCAGGGCCGGGGCGGCCTGTCGCAGCAGGTCATGGTCCAGCGCCCTGTCCAGACCGTGATCCTGCGTTTGGCTGTTGAAGATGGTGTCTCCCGGGGCCGCTGCGGGCTTGGCCAGCAAACGGCTGAAATCCAGACCCCTGGCTTTCCAGTGCTCGATTGCCTGGCGCATGCTCAGTCTATCCGTCTGGCCGACCATCTCGTTCCAGGTACGAAAGCCCAGTTTGGCCATCAGGCGACGCACGTCCTCGGCGACGAAGAAAAAATAGTTCACCACGTGTTCGGGCTTGCCGGTAAACCGCTGGCGCAGCTCCGGGTCCTGCGTCGCAATACCGACCGGACAGGTGTTCAGATGGCACTTGCGCATCATCAGGCAGCCCTCTGCGACCAGCGGCGCGGTAGCAAAACCGATTTCATCGGCACCGAGCAGCGCCGCTATCACGGCGTCACGCCCGGTCCGAACGCCGCCGTCGGTCTGCACCACGATGCGGCTGCGCAGACCATTCATGACCAGCGTCTGCTGGGTTTCCGCCAGGCCGATTTCCCAGGGAGAGCCGGCGTGTTTTATCGAGGTGAGTGGCGAGGCGCCGGTGCCGCCTTCATAGCCGGAAATCGTCACATGGTCGGCGTGGGCCTTGGATACGCCGGCCGCAACCGTACCCACCCCCACTTCGGATACCAGCTTGACGCTGATGCGGGCTTTGGGCTGTACGTTTTTCAAGTCGTGAATGAGCTGCGCCAGATCCTCGATGGAGTAGATATCGTGGTGCGGCGGCGGCGAGATAAGACCGACGCCCGGCGTGGAGTGGCGCACCCGGGCAATCTGCTGGTTTACCTTGTGACCGGGCAACTGGCCGCCTTCTCCGGGTTTCGCCCCCTGCGCCATCTTGATCTGAATGTCGTCGGAATTCACCAGGTATTCAGCCGTTACGCCAAAGCGGCCCGACGCGACCTGCTTGATGGCCGACCGCTGCGGGTTGGGCCTGCCATCGGCCAGGGGATTGAAGCGTTCGGGCTCTTCGCCGCCCTCCCCGGTGTTGGATTTTCCACCGATCCGGTTCATAGCGATAGCCAGCGTGGTGTGCGCTTCCTGGGATATGGACCCAAACGACATGGCGCCAGTGGCAAAGCGCTTGACGATTTCTGTGGCCGGCTCCACCGCCTCCAGCGGCAGTTCGCGCTCTGCGTATTGCAGCTCAAATAGGCCGCGCAAGGTCAGCAGCGTTTTGCTCTGGTCGTTTATTTCCCGGGTAAACTCCTCGTAGGTCGACCACTCGTTGCTGCGCACCGCGTGCTGCAGTTTGGCAATGCTGCGCGGCGTCCAGCAGTGCGCCTCACCGCGCAGCCGATAGGCATAGTCGCCACCGACATCGAGCTGCCTGGCGTATATCAGCCGTCCGCCGTAGGCGTTTTCGTGCCAGCGACAGGCTTCCTGAGCTATTTCATCCAGCCCCGCTCCCTCGATCGTGGTGGATGTGCCGGTGAAATACGCCTCGAGAAACTCACTGGACAGGCCCACGGCATCAAACACCTGGGCGCCGCAGTAGGACTGGTAGGTTGAAATGCCCATCTTGGACATCACTTTGTTCAGGCCCTTGCCCACCGCCTTGATATAGCGCTGCTGCACTTCCTCGAAACTGCCCGCATCGGGAAACGCGGGCAGCTCCGCTGCGATGGTATCGAAGGCCAGGTAGGGATTTATGGCCTCGGCGCCGTAGCCGGCCAGGGTCGCAAAATGGTGCACCTCCAGCGCGGCACCGGTCTCGACGACCAGCCCGGACTCGGTGCGCAACCCCCTGCGAATCAGGTGCTGGTGAACCGCGGAGGTCGCCAGTAATGGCGGAATAGGCATGTTGTCCGCATCGGTCTTGCGATCGGACAGGATCAAAATATTAAAACCCTTCCGCACCCGGGCTTCAGCGCGCTCACACAGCGCCGACAGGGCGTTTTTCATTCCGGCGGCGCCCTGGCTGGCGCGATAGGTAATACTCACAGTGGTGGTGCGAAAGGCGCCGTCGGTGTGATCTTCGATGTGACGAATGCGCTCCAGATCGCCGTTGGTCAAAACCGGCTGGCTGACTTCCAGGCGCATGTGGCGTCCCGCATCGGACAGCCCCAACAGGTTCGGCCGCGGCCCGATCAACGACACCAGGGACATGACGACCTCTTCGCGAATGGGATCGATCGGAGGGTTGGTGACCTGGGCAAAATTCTGCTGGAAATAACTGGACAGGTGTCTGGAGCGGTTCGACAGCACGGCCGGCGGGTTGTCGGCGCCCATGGAACCCGTCGCCTCCATGCCGGTCAGCATCATGGGATGCAGGAGGAAGCTGATGTCCTCCTGGGTGTAGCCAAACGCCTGCTGGGCCCGCAACAGCGTCGCGGCATCCGGTGTCATGGGCGCCACCTGGGGCGGCAGGCGATCCAGGTGAATCTGGGTCTGATCGAGCCACTGCCGGTAGGGCCGGGCACAGGCCAGTTCCTTTTTTAGCTCGGCGTCGTCGACGATACGCCCCTGCTCGGTATCGATGAGAAACATCTTGCCGGGCTGCAGCCGCCATTTTTTGACGATATTGGCTTCGGGAATATCGAGTACACCCATTTCCGAAGCCATGACCACCTGATCGTCATCAGTGATCAGATACCGGGCCGGTCGCAGGCCGTTCCTGTCCAGGGTGGCGCCAATCTGGCGGCCATCGGTAAAAGCGACTGCGGCGGGGCCGTCCCAGGGCTCCATCAGGGCCGCGTGGTATTCATAGAACGCGCGACGCTGCTCATCCATGAGGTCGTTGCCCGACCAGGCTTCTGGAATCAGCAGCATCATGGCGTGGGACAGGGAATACCCACCGGCCACCAACAGTTCCAGGGCGTTGTCGAAACAGGCCGAATCCGATTGACCCTCGGGAATCAGCGGCCAGATCTTGTCCAGATCGGCACCCAGAATGGCGGAGGCCATGGACGCTTTGCGCGCGGCCATCCAGTTGATATTGCCGCGCACCGTATTGATCTCGCCGTTGTGGGCGATCATGCGAAACGGGTGCGCCAGGTCCCAGGTGGGGAAAGTATTGGTGGAAAAGCGCTGGTGCACCAGCGCCAGGGCCGTTTCCAGCCGCTCGTCCCGCAGGTCGGGAAAGTACTCGCCCACCTGGCCGGATAACAGCATGCCTTTATAGACGAGCGTACGTGAAGAGAGGGAGCTGATGTAGAAAGAGTAACCGCCCTCCAGTGCGGCTTCGCGAATCAACTTCTCGACCTGCTTGCGGATGACGAAGAGCTTGCGCTCAAACTGATCCTGGCTGGCGCAGTTCTCGCCCCGCCCCACAAACACCTGTTTTATGACCGGCTCCGTGGGCGCGACACTGACACCCAGGCCGCTACTGTCTACCGGTACGTCGCGCCAGCCTAGCAGGCACTGACCTTCTGCCACTATCAGTTCCTCCAGGCAGGCGATACACTGCTCCCGGCTGGCCTTGTTTTTTGGCAAAAACAGCATGCCCACGGCATAGGTCCCTGCGTCTGGCAGTTCCAACCCCGATTCGGCCCTGAAAAACCGATCCGGAATCTGCAGCAGGATTCCCGCGCCATCACCGGCCCGGGGATCGGCGCCAACTGCGCCCCGGTGCGTCAGGCGATCGAGTATCTGCAGCCCCTGCACAATAATCCGATGGCTTTTGCGGCCCTTGATGTCGGCGACAAAGCCGACACCACAGGCATCGCGTTCATTGTGGGGGTCATACAGCCCCTGCTTGACAGGCAAGGCACCTGAATTCATCACCGAAAAACGCCTCTTTTCTTATAAGGAGGGGCAAAATACCCTGTCACCGCCCGAAACACAATTGTTGACGGCGGCCCTGAGCCGCATGCGGCGGGCCACTCGAGTGCCCGGTAGTGGCGAAACTCCGCAAATGTAATTGGCACCGGAGCGGTCTAAGATGCTATTGTTGAGCAGCTCGCCCGGCGCGCGGCCACAGCAACAATACGCGGCTACCGTGTCCGCCGCGGTTCACCTCAAGCCACGGCCCCGCCACAGATAATACACGGCCGGCACCACCAGCAGGGTCAGCAGCACCGCACTCAGCATGCCGCCCACCATGGGCGCGGCGATCCGGCTCATCACTTCCGACCCCGTGCCGCTGCCCAGCATGATCGGCAACAGGCCGAGAATGATTGCGCTGGCGGTCATCATCACCGGCCGCACGCGCAGGCCGGCGCCGTGCAGCACCGCGCGACGCAAAGTTTCCCGCCGCGGCGCTACCGACTGTTTTTCGCACTCAGCCTGCATCTGCACAAATGCCTGATCGAGGTACACCAGCATGATCACGCCGATCTCCACCGCCACGCCGGCCAGCGCGATAAAGCCGACGCCCACCGCCACCGAGAAATTGTAGTCCAGCAGGTACATCAACCAGATCGAGCCGATCATCGCCAGCGGCAGGGTACCCATGATAATGGCCACTTCGGCAAAGCGGCGAAAGTTCATGTACAACAGCACGACGATGATGGCCAGGGTCAGCGGGATCACGTAGGTCAGCTTCTGCTTGGCGCGCAACATGTATTCATACTGACCGGACCAGGTCACCGAATAGCCCGCGGGCAGATCCAGCTCCCGCTCGACGGTTGCCATCGCCTGCTCGACGTAGCTGCCCACGTCCACACCGTCGATGTCGACAAAGGTCCAGCCGTTGAGCCGCGCGTTTTCGCTCTTGATCGCCGGGGGGCCGTCTTCCACGTAGACGTTGGCCACATCGGCCAGCGCGATGCGCTGACCGCCGGGCGTGACGATCGGCAACAGCGCAAGCTGCTCCGGCGAATCGCGGTAGTCCTGGGGGTAGCGCAGATTCACTGGATAGCGCTCCAGTCCCTCGATGGTCTGGGTCACGTTCATGCCGCCGATGGCAGTGGCCACCACCTGCTGCACGTCGGCGACATTGAGGCCGTAGCGCGCGGCCTGTTCGCGCTGCATGTCCACCTTGATATAGCGCCCGCCGGCCACCCGTTCGGAGTATACCGAGGCGGTGCCGGGCACGTCCCTGAGGATCTGCTCCAGCCGTTGGCCAATCTGCTGGATTTGCTGCAGGTCCTTCCCCGCCACCTTGATGCCCACCGGTGTCTTGATACCGGTGGCCAGCATATCGATGCGTGTCTTGATGGGCATGACCCAGGCATTGGTGAGGCCGGGGAATCGCACCAGCGCATCCAGTTCCTTTTTGAGTTTTTCCGTGGTCATGTCCGCCCGCCATTGCTTTGCTGGCTTGAGCTGGATAAAGGTCTCGATCATGGTCAGCGGTGCCGGGTCCGTGGCCGTCTCGGCGCGCCCGATCTTGCCGAACACGGTTTTTACCTCCGGCACGGTGGCGATCAGCTTGTCCGTCTGCTGCAGCAGTTCTCGCGCCTTGCCAATGGACAGGCCCGGATAAGTGGTGGGCATGTACATCAAATCGCCCTCGTCCAGACTTGGAATGAACTCGCTGCCTATCTTGTTGATGGGCCAGAAGCCGGCCAGGGTGAGCGCCAGGGCTGCGGCCAACGTCGCCCCGGGAAAGCGCAGTACCGCTTGCAGTGCCGGCATGTACAGGCCGATCAACAGGCGGTTGATGGGGTTTTTGTGCTCGGGCAGCACCCTGCCGCGAATGAAATACCCCATCAGCACCGGCACCAGGGTGATGGCCAGCGCGGCACTGGCCGCCATGGCATAGGTCTTGGTAAAAGCCAGGGGCGAGAACATCCGCCCCTCCTGGGCCTGCAGGGCAAACACGGGCACGAAGCTCACGGTGATGATCAGCAGGCTGAAAAACAGGGCCGGCCCGACCTCGGTCGCCGACTCGGCAACCACCTGCCAGCGATTGTCCGGGGTCAGCGGCGTGCGCTCCATGTGCTTATGCATGTTCTCTATCATCACGATGGCGCCGTCGATCATGGCACCGATGGCGATGGCGATGCCGCCCAGCGACATGATGTTGGCGTTGAGTCCCTGCCAGTGCATCACGATGAAGGCCGCCAGGATGCCCACCGGCAGGCTGACGATGGCCACCAGCGACGAGCGCACGTGAAACAGAAACACCATGCATACCAGGGCCACCACGACGAACTCCTCCAGCAGCTTGTGCCAGAGGTTGTCCACCGCCCGTTCGATGAGCCCCGAACGATCGTACACGGTGACGATTTCGACGCCCTCGGGCAGACCCGCCTCGAGTTTGTCCAGCTTGGCCCTGACCCCATCGATGGTCTTCTGGGCATTTTCGCCAACGCGCATTACCACGATGCCGCCCACCGTCTCGCCCTGGCCGTTGAGTTCCGCGATGCCGCGCCGCATCTGTGGTCCCAATCCGATATCGGCCACGTCCTCGAGCAGCAGCGGCGCACCGTTGGCAGTCACGCCCAGGGGAATGGTGGCGAGATCCTCGACGCCCTGGATATAGCCGCTGGAGCGCACCATGTATTCGGCTTCGGCCATCTCCACCACCGATGCGCCCACTTCCTGGTTGCCGCGCTGAATCGCCGTCTGGATAAGAGACAAGGGGATGCCAAACGCGCGCAGTTTCTCCGGGCTCACCCTCACCTGGTACTGCTTGACCATACCGCCGAGTGCGGCGACCTCGGAAACCCCGGGTACGGTCTGCAGTTCGTATTTCAAAAACCAGTCCTGCAGGCTGCGCAACTGACTGATATCGTGCCGGCCGCTGCGATCCACCAGGGCGTAGAGGTAGACCCAGCCGACACCGGTGGCGTCCGGCCCCAGTTGCGGGCGGGCGTTTGGCGGCAGGGTGGGGGCCACCTGGGACAGGTATTCCAGCACCCGCGAGCGCGCCCAGTACAGATCGGTGTCCTCGTCGAAAATCACGTAGACGTAAGAATCGCCAAAAAAGGAATAGCCGCGCACGGTGCCGGCCCCCGGCACTGACAGCATGGCCGTGGTCAGCGGGTAGGTGACCTGATCCTCTACGACCTGGGGTGCCTGCCCCGGATAACTGGTCTTGATGATCACCTGGACATCGGACAGGTCTGGAATGGCATCCACCGGTGTGTTTCTCAACGCGAACAACCCGCCGCCGACCAGTATCGCAGTGGCCAGCAGGACGAAGAAGCGATTGCCGATCGACCAGTGGATAATGGCTTCAATCATGGCCGCTCTCCATCAGTCCGTGGCCGCCGTGCTGCATACGCGGCTGCGCGCTGCGCTGCGGCGCGGTCACGGCGTCCTCGCCGTCGGCGTGTGACATGCGCTCGAAATCCGCGGTCTTGCTGGATTCCGAGTCGATCAGAAACTGCGCGGAGGTGACGATGCGCTCGCCTTCCCTGAGGCCCGCGAGTATTTCCGCCTGCGCTTCATCCACGCGCCCGACCTTGACCGCGACGGACTTGAATTTACCCTCCCCCAGGGCCAGCACGACACGCGACTGACGGCCCGTGCGGATCAGCGCCTCCCGCGGGATCAACAGCGTTTCATGGTTCGGTCGGGTTGCAATGACCATTTGCGCAAACATGCCCGGCTTCAGGAAACCATCCGGATTGGCGAAGTGCACCCTGATCTGCACGGTGCGCGTGCGCTCGTTCAGCGAGGGATAGACATAGTCCACCTGGCCCAGCCATTCCCTGCCAGGCAGATAATCGAGCTGCATGCGCACGGTGTCGCCGACCTCGACGAGGCCCGCCTGGCGTTCAAAAACTTCACCGATGACCCAGACAGGCGCCAGCTGAGCGATGGCCATCAGGACCATGCCGGGCTTGACGAACATGCCCTCGCGCACGCCCAGATCGTCAATGACGCCGGACTGCGGCGCGGTAATGGTGATCGTCTGACTGACTTGCCGGGTCTGGCGTAACTGGTCGATATCCGCCCGCGGCACCTGCAGGGCCGACAAGCGCTCGACAGCGGCGCGGATCAGAACGGCATTGTCCCGCTTCAGCGCCAGCAACAGTTCTTCCTGGGCGTTGACCAGGGTCGGCGAATACAGTGCATACAGAGGCTCACCCTGTTCCACCCGATCACCTGCGGCCTTGACGTAGAGCTTCTCGATCCACCCCTCCACCCTGGGGTGCATGTGCACCAGGCGATCCTCGTCGTACTGCACATAGCCCACGGTTTTGACATCCAGATGCAGCCGCCCCGAGGTCACGCTGGCCGTGCGCACCCCGAGATTGTTGACGACATCCGGCGCAATGCGCACGGTACCGGGCACGTCCGCGCCAGCGCCCCCCGCGTACACCGGGATCAGGTCCATGCCCATGGGGGACTTGCCGGGTTGGTCGCGCCGGTAGTCTGGATCCATGGGCGCCACCCAGTACAGCGGTTTGCGTTCGCCGTTCCCCACGTGGACGCCACTGTCCTGCCCGGGGCCCAGCCACAGGGCGCCAGCAGCTCCCAACAGCACGCCAATCGCGAGCCCGAGCAAGGTTTTTATGTACGTTGTCATTGGCAGGTCCTCAGAAATCTTCCACCAGCCGCTCCGAGGCGGGAGACGCCTCGTTGAGCAGGTAATTGATTTGTGCGACCGTCTTTTGGCGCTGCACGGTGATGGCGAGCGCTTCGATCCGGGCGTTCAGCTCTGCGATGCGGGCGCGCACGGCTTCGGCGAAATCGCCGTCGTCGTTGTTGTAGGCGGCGAGCGACGCCTCGGCCTGTTCCGCCATTTGCGGTAACAACCGGTCGGCGTAGAGCGCGCGGCGTTGCTCGAGGCGCGCCAGGTTGGCGGCCGCCGTTTCCAGTTGCGCCGTCAATTGGCGGATCAGCAACTGTTTTTCCGTCTTGATCGCCTCGGCATGGCCTATGGCGGCGCGCACCTGGCGATCCTGCCGGTCGGCAGTGAAAAGGGGCAGGTCGAAAGTGACCCCGACGGAAAACAAATCCGCGCGATCACGGCCCATCAAATCCCGGTCGCGATAGCCGTATTGAGCGCTCAGCCCCCACTCTGGCTTGTATTTCTGTCGCGCCAGGTCGACATCGGTTTGCCCGGCGTCGATGCGCCAATCCAGCGCCAGCAACGCGGGGTGGTGCCTGATTTGTTCATATCGCTCTTGCCGGGAAGCCGGTGCCGACACCGGCGCGTTGGGCGAGTCGATCGGCAGGGTCGATGCGAGCTCGTGATCGGCGGAGCGGCCAAGCCACTCGGACAGGCGCCGCTGCGCGGCGTCCCGCCGCTGCCTGAGCGCCGTCAAGCGGTCGTCGAGGCGCGTCAGCTCCAACTGGGCGCGGATTACATCCTGCTGGCGCGCGCGGCCTGCGGCGGCAGAGTAGCTCGCCTGCGCGGCGTCGACCAAATGTTCAAACAGCACCCGGTCCGTTTCGATCAGGCGGATGCTTTCCTGTGCGTCGTAGGCATCCAGCCACAACTGCGCAACCGTCGCCGTGACTTTGGCCCGGCGGTCTTCGCGCAACAAAGGGTGCTGTTGCGCAAGCTGCAGCTTTTGTTTTCTGGCCAGTGCCAGCGTGTCGCCGCGTGGAAACGCCTGGCTGACACCCACTGCAAGCTGCGTCATCGCCTCCTGATTGATATCAAACGTGTCGACGGGAAAGTTGCCGGCCAGCAGGCTCATCTTCGGGTCCGGCAGGGTGGCCGCGGCCGCCGCCTCATCGGTCAGGGCGGCTTGCGTGTGGCGACTGCCGCTCATCCAGGGGTCCGCCGCGAGGGCGATAGCCACCGCCTCATGCAGTGTCAGTCCCTCCGGCACCGCCTGCGCATGGGCGACGGTGCCGCCAAGAGCGACCGTGACAATTAGCAGGTGTGTGAAGACCTTCATGGTTGTGTTCCCCGCCATACCCGGCGCCTTGATGCTGCCATGCTACGACCCCTCGGTCGAGTGAATGCGGATAACGACTTTGCCGCCAGGGAAAAGCCTGCCGTTGGCGCACAACACGGCCAAGGTAACAAACGCGTTCTGTCTGTCAGATGACCCTAAAATTACATTCTTGTAATCATCGTGTAATCTTGCCGTTGGGTACAGCCGGCGACACTGGCAAGACGGTAATCTGGAGAAATGCTGCATGCGGCTATTGGTCGTGGAGGACGAAGTAAAGACCGGCGACTACCTCCGGCAGGGTCTGAGCGAGGCCGGTTTTCTGGTCGGCCTGGCGCGCAACGGTCTGGACGGCCACCACTTGGCCATGACCGAGACTTTCGACCTGATCGTTCTGGACGTGATGCTGCCGGATGTGGACGGCTGGCGTATCGTGCAATCACTGCGCGCAGCGGGCCGGCAGACCCCTGTGCTCTTCTTGACTGCCCGCGACAGCGTGGAGGACCGCGTCAAGGGTCTGGAGCTGGGCGCGGACGATTATCTGGTCAAACCCTTTGCCTTTGCCGAACTGCTGGCCCGGATACGCACCCTGCTGCGCCGCAGCTCGACACCGGTCATGTCGGAGCAGCTTCGGGTGGCCGACCTCACTCTAGACCTGCCAAAACACCGGGTTGCACGCGCAGGCAGGAAGATCAACCTCAGCCACAAGGAATTCTGTCTACTGGAACTGTTGGTTCGTCGTCGCGGCGAGGTGCTGCCGCGTTCTCTAATCGCCTCCCAGGTATGGGACATGAATTTTGATTCCGATACCAATGTGATCGATGTGGCGATTCGCCGGCTGCGGGCAAAAATCGACGACGATTTCGAACCCAAGTTGATTCACACCGTGCGCGGCATGGGGTACAAGCTCGAAGTCGAATCAGGCGATGAAACTCACTAGTGGGCAGCCCCTGTCGCTGACCGCCCGGGTCATGGTATTCGTCGGGCTGGCCATCGGACTCAGCCTCCTGCTGATCGGCTCTCTGGTGCTCAGTGCCATCGGGCGACACTTTGCCGAACAGGATGCCGGTGAACTGGCAGTGATGACCCAGGCCGTGGTCAAAGCCCTACGCAAGGGCGGCGATAATCCGACGGTGCTGCGCGAGACCCTGTCTGACGCGATATCCGGCCATCACGGTGTTTATTTTCAGGTGCGGGATCAGCGGGGTGAACTTGTCTACGACACCCCGGGGGCGGACCTGTCGCCAGCGGCAGCAGCGCTCACTGCGGTGAACGCGATCCGTGCGGGCAATCTGCATACCTGGCGCGCGGGCGATACAACCTTTCGAGGCGCGCTCACACGCCACGCTATCGGCGGCCACAGCTACGCGGTCGTTGCGGCCACTGATATGGGCTTTCACCTGCAGTTTTTACACAAGTTCCGGCGCAGCCTGTGGCTTATCATGAGCTTCGCCGGCGCCATTACCCTGCTCGCCGCCTGGTACGGGGTGCACCAGGCGCATGCCCCCCTGCGCGGGCTGTCCGAGGGAGTGGGAGACATTCAGGCCGACCGGCTGCACGTGCGTCTCGATCCCTCCTCGGTGCCATCGGAATTACAGGGCCTGGTCACCTCATTCAATCACATGATTGGTCGACTGGAAGACAGCTTTACCCGCCTGTCACACTTCTCCGCCGATATCGCTCACGAGTTGCGCACTCCGCTCACCAACCTCATCACCCAGACCCAGGTCGGGCTGGGCAAGGCCAGAGCGGCCGAGGAATACCGTGAACTGCTGTATTCCAACCTGGAAGAGCAGGAGCGTCTGGCCAAGATGGTCAATGACATGCTGTGGTTGGCCAAGAGCGATCACGGCCTGATTAAGCCGGTACGGGAAGCGCTGAATCTGGCCAGTGAAGTCGGTGAACTGTTCGACTTTTTCGAAGCCCTGGCGGAGGAGCGACAAATCCGCCTGGCACTGGAAGGCAAGGCACCAGGCATTCAGGGCGATCGCGCCATGCTGCGCCGGGCGATTTCCAATCTGCTGTCCAATGCTATCCGGCACACACGCTCCGGAGAGACAGTACTGGTGCGGCTGGCCAGGCCCTCGGATCACGAGGTTTCACTGAGCGTGCAAAACCCGGGGCCGGAGATACCCCCCGAACACCTGTCCAACATTTTCGACCGCTTTTACCGTGTCGATCCATCCAGGGTGCGACAGAGCGAGGGTGCGGGGCTTGGTCTGGCCATGGTACGCGCCATCGTCGAAGCGCATGGCGGCCGCGTGGAGGCGGCCTCTGCCGCGGGTACCACCACCTTTACGCTTTTTTTCGCCAGCGCACCAACCCGCTTGAGCTGAGCGTTGGTCTGTGCATTTCAGAGCCTGGCGCTTGGACGATGGCCACCGGCCGGCGCCCGCGCTGTGCGTACGGCGTTTCGTTTGTAACGGCGTTCAGGCTATCGCACGAAGTTCCGCCATGGCCGCCGCAACGACCCGCCCCGCAGAGCGCAGCAACAGCAGCACGAGACAGACGGCGACTGCGATATCCGGCCATCCGGAGCCGGTCAGCCAGACACCGCCGGCAGCGAGAAAAACCGACACATTGGCTGCGATGTCATTGCGCGAGCACTCCCACACCGAACTCATGTTTATATCCTCATCGCGGTGCCGCCACAACAGGTACAGACAAACCGAATTTGCCGCGAGCCCCAGCAGGCTGAATCCGCCCATGACCTCAAACACAGGAGTGGCGGGATTCAGCAGCCTGTAGACAATCTGCACCACCACCCCACAGGCCGCCAGCAAGATCAGCAAACCCTTGAAAAGCGCCACTCTGGCCTTGGCGCGTGCACCGCGGTATGCCGCAAGGAGGCTCAGGCCATAAGTCAGGGCATCACCCAGATTGTCCAGGCAGTCTGCCAGCAGTGCAGTGGACTTTCCATACACCGCGGCACCGAGGATGACCACGAACATCAAAGCGTTGATTCCAAGAACGAGTTGCAGCGTACCGATCTGGCGCTGCCTGAGCGCATCGACTGCGCAGTCATTGTCGCAACATCCACTCATTGTTCTAGACACTCATGGTATAGGCCTAACCCCTGGCAGGCGGCGGAAAAAATTGTGGTGAAAGCCCGGCGACAGGGCGTACCGTCTATCCGGATGAATACGCGAGTAAGCGCCGGTCAAGTCGACAACATGTCGAACTTCGGTCCAATGTACAATGAACTCGGCACGGGATGTCGACATGGTTCAAAATACCCTGTTTATGCACTGCTGTGCATCGACGCGGCACCGGAAACAGGCCCTCGCCACGGCTCACGGTACCAGTACGATGCGCCCCATGGCGCTGCGGCTTTCCAGCAGTCGATGCGCTTCGGCGGCACTTTGCAGAGGCAGCGTGCGGTCGATATGCACCGTGATTTTGCCGTCAGTTACCAGGGTCATGGCCTCGCGCATCGCCGCGCGGGTGTTGCCATCGGAGCCCTTGACAGTCAAACCGTTGACCACCAGTGTACCGAGGTTGAGCTTGAGCGGCTCGGGATTTATGGTGCCGATCACCGCCACCCGGCCAATACGTTTCATACTCTTTAACACCGAGCCCAGCGTGCTCGAGCCGACGCAGTCGACGGCGGCATCCACCCCCTGGGGCGACATGGCGCGCACCGCGCGATGGATGCTCGAGCCATCGTTGACAATGACTTCATCGGCGCCCAGGGCCTTGAGTTTTTCCACCTTGGCCTCGCTGCTGGTCACAGCCAAAACCCTGGCACCGCGCAGTTTGATACACTGCAGCGCCGCATTGCCGACACCCCCGGAGGCTCCGGTAAGCAGCACGGTCTCGCCGGGACGCACCGCAATGCGATTGACCACATTGTGGTAGGCGACACTCACCGCACTCATAATGCAGGCGCCCTCTTCGTAGGAAATGCCCTGGTAGAGGCGCTCCAGGCCGCGCTCATGCACTGCACAGTACTCGGCGTAGCCGCCGTTGGTGACCAGACCGTACATCTGAGTCAACTGCACGCAGCGGCGCTCATCGCCACCCACGCACTCGTCGCAGGCGCCGCAGGAGTCAGTGTAGCGGTTGATCACCCGGTCGCCGACCCGCCAGCGCCTGACCGCGCTGCCGATCTGCACCACCTCACCGGAAAATTCGTGCCCCTGGATAATTGGCGTCCGCATCATCGGGTGGCCGCCCCGGCGTTCGATAATATCCCGGTAGGCCACGCCACAGGCCTTGACATTAACCAGGACATGTCCAGGGTCGGCCAATACCGGTTTTGCCACCGACTGAAACGCGAGGTTTTCCGGCCCGCCGACCTGCTCGAGTACTACCGCCTGCATGGTTTGTTCGGTCATATCACTGCTCCGGGTATCTGGCTGCACCGCAAAAAGAATGCCATTGTCGCGGGAATTTCGACACCCTACCAGTGGCATATCCGCACCGCGCGTTTTAGAGAGGGCAACCGGTGTACAACCACCGCGCCAGCGGGTGGGTCTGCCATGCCCGCATTGCTACCGACTGTCCTGCTGGAAGCCGTCCGGGACGCCTCGGTATCAGATCCAGTATCGCGTGAACCTGCTACAGGGGTGCAAACCTCAGAGGCAGTTTGGCCGGCCTGGGCAGGGGTATCCACAGAATACGGCTGCGGTGGCCGGCCGGCAACGTGATGCGCTGGCGCAGCAGGAGCTGGTGCATCACGCACTTGGCCATCATGCGGGCAAAGTGCATGCCGATACATTTGTGGGCGCCGCCGCCAAAGGGGTGGTAGGCAAAGGGGTGCTGCTTGTGTTCCTCCCGGCCCGGCGCGAAGCGGTCGGGGTCAAAGCGGTGGGGCTGGCGCCAGAATTGCGGGTCGCGCTGGTTGAACAGCATCGGCAGATACAAGGTGGTGCCCGCGGGGACGGGATAACCTTCAATAGCGCAATCGCGCAGCGTCGAACGCACCGATATCGGCGCCGGCGGATACAGGCGCAGGCACTCGTCGATGCAGTGATCGAGCCCGCTCAGGCCATCCAGTTCATCAAATGCCGGATAGTCGGTGTTCAGGGCCCGGGATTGGCCGCGCAGGCTTTCCTGCAGCGTTTCGTCACGTGCCAGGTGCAGCAGCAGGTTGTTCAACAGGCTGGTGGTCGTGTCGTGAGCGGCAAACAGCAGGAAGATGGCCTGATTGGTGATCTCCTCATCGCTGAACGGCTCGCCCCTGTCGTCAGTTTCGCGGCACATGTGTGACAGCATGTCCTGTCCATCGCCGTGGCGCCGCTGCGGGATAAGGCCGTTGAAATACTGTTCCAGTGCGCGGCGACTGCGCAGGCCGCGATGGTACCTGAAGCCGGGCAGGTCCCAGCGCAGCAGGGCGAGCATCGCCTCGACCAGGTCGGTGAAATTGCGGCTCAACTGCAGGGTATCCGTGTTGTCGGCGGCGATACCGAAAAATGTTCTGGCGCTGATTTTCAGCAGCAGGTTTTTCAGCCGCGCGTGAATTGTCATCCCACTGGGGCGGGACCAGTCGGCCAGTTCATCGGCGATGATGGGGTTCATCTGTGCCGGGTACTGGCGCAGCGAGTGAGTTTTGAAGGCACTCTGCATCAGTCGGCGCCGAAAGCGGTGGTCCTCGTAGTCCTGCAGCAGCAGCGCCTCGGTAAACAGGTGCCCGAGGCTCGATTGATAGCCGTGGCGGGCGCTGAACAACTGCTCTCTGTCGAGGAAGATGCGCTGGTAGTTATCGGCCCCGAACACAAACAGCCCCACGTTGCCCGGAATACGCGTTCGCACGACATTGCCAAAGCGCCGCTGGGTATGCATGACCAGCGTATCCAGGTGGTAGAAATACCGCGGCAACAGGCCGATCAGCGGCCAGCCCTCATCACCTGGAATATGCTGCAGCGCCGCCCTGCCGGGGTGTGCCGGCGGCGCCTGTTGCGGCGTAGCGCTGGCAGCGGAAGTGATGGAACTCATCGTGCTCTCTCGTAGGGACACGTTACTCAAACGCGTGTTGGCGCAAGCGCGCTCGAGGTCTGATCTGCCATGCGGCTATTTTGTTCGCGCGCTCAGCACCTGTCAACGCCATCACCGACCCGCCTGTTGCGCCACCACGGCAAAAACATACTAGCGGTAGAATGATCACCGTCGTGTTTTTCCAGCACGTGGCAATGCCGCTGTCTTTGACCCGCGTCATGGCCTGCCTGTCCACAATGGTGCATTGTCGTGTATTGCGCATCATCACATGATCACGGTAACACGCAAGGAGCAGCAGATATGGCTATCAAGCACTTCGAAGACAAAGTCGCGGTCATCACCGGCGGCGGCAGCGGCATCGGCCAGGCACTGGCCTGCCAGTTGGGCGACAAGGGCTGTCACCTGGCCCTGGTCGATGTAAACGAGACCGGCATGAAAGAGACGAAGAAGCGGCTCAAGGGCAAAAAAATCACTGTCAGCACCCACCTGGCGGATGTGAGCAGCGAAAAAGCCATGCGGGCGCTGGCGGATGACGTCATTGCCGCACACGACCGGGTCAATCTGCTGTTCAACAACGCCGGCATCACCTACGCCAAGCGCTTCGAGGGCCACAGCCTGGCGGACTGGAAGAAGATTATCGGCATCAATCTCTGGGGAGTGGTGTACGGCTGCCATTTCTTCCTGCCACACTTGAAGCGACAGGCCGGCGCAGCCCACATCATCAACCTGTCTTCGATGGTGGCCTTCATGGGCCCACCGGAGCAGTCATCCTATGCCGCCACCAAATCCGCAATAAAGGGTTTCAGCGAATCCCTGTGGGCGGAATTGCACGGTGAAGGCGTTGGCGTGACCGTGGTGCACCCGGGCGCCATTCGTACCAATATCATGGAGGAGGCCATGAAGAGCGCCGAAGACCGGGACGCCTTTGCCCGCACCCAGGCCATGGTGGACAAGATGGCGATGCCGGTGGAAAAAGCTGCCCGGCAGATTCTGAGCGCGGTGCGCAAGGACCAGATGCGCGTGGTGATCGGCCTGGACGCCAAGTTGTTCGATAGCGCCAAGCGCGCCATGCCGGACCAGATCCACAAAATGTTCCTGCTCATGCCGCACTAGCGTCCCAACCACCGCAGGGCCGCGGGTGGTGGGCTCGCAGGTGTCAGGTATGCAGTGCGCTAGCATTGCGGGTCAGCGCCGACACCACCACCTGTTGCTCTGCCAATGCTACAGGTGTGTAATCTCTACGTAGCAGCGCAGATATAACACCATTCGCAAGGCTGCACTGCTACAATCCCAGGCGCGCAGTTATGCAGCAAGGAGTGGTTGAGTGGCATACGATTTGACTGGCAAAATCAAGCTGATCCAGGAGACAAAGACCTTCGATAGCGGCTTTACCAAGAGAGAAATGGTGGTTGTCGTCGAAGACGGCAAGTACCCGCAGCAGATCAATATCGAGTTTATTCAGGACAAGGTGGCTCTGCTCGACAACCTGCACCCGGGGCAGGACGTCACGGTTACATTTGATATCCGTGGGCGAGAGTACAACGGCCGCTATTTCAACAACCTGCAGGGATGGAAGGTCGTTACCCTGGAAGGCGACAACCCCCTGGCCGGGGAGCAACAGCCGCCGCCATTTGCAGATGGCGCATTGCCTGATTACGACGATGGCGACATTCCTTTTTAGGGCCTGCCGTTGAGATAGTTTGTTTTTCCGCGCCGGCGCAGGACCGCATGTCGCAGGGCGGTGTGCAACTGATGACCTGGTTCGCGCTGGCCTGTGAACTGCACCGCGACTGGCGCAATGATATTGAAGGGCTCGGCGCCTTGTTTTCCAATCACATTCCGGACTACCGCAACCTGATGACGAGTTTTAACGCCCTGACCCAGGGCGAGTAAGGCAATTACAGCCGCTCAAAAAGGCAGACGGTCGCGACCCCGGCGGCTCCCGCTGAGCCGGCGTTGAACAGCCAGCGACGATAAATCAGTTTACAGCGCAGCCGGGTTGCCGGGGGAACACCGCATGTCCTTTAGGAACTTCACGACTAGCGACAGCCATTCTTGTGGCGGCATCTACCTGAAACGCGTTAGGGGGAAATACCGGTCAAACGGAACTGGTTCATACTTCAAAACGGAGCGCTTGCGGACCGTCGCATTGTTTCCACGACTCGAGCAGTTTGTCGACTGTCTATCTCCGCCCCATGCAACCCGCCCTCTTTGACTCTCAAATTTTCAATGCCGAATATCTCCGTCAAGGTATCCAGCGACGGGCCGCGTTGAGTGCACGCAATACTCATTGCCTGCGCCCAGGGAATGGCGGCTTTCTGACTGCAAAATACACCTTGAATTGGCGGCATCCTCAAGTCGTATCGGCTCACTTGATCCAGCAGGATGGGCCAGTCAAAACTGGCGTTGTGGATGATAATCAGTTGATCTTTCAGGTGTTCAGCAATCTGATCCCATTGGGCATCGAAAGGCTGGAATGCGGATGCCTGCTCATGGGCAATGCCGTGTATCGACCGCGCTTGTGCCGCTATTGGCTTTTCTGGACGGATTTTAAATTCAACCGATGCTGCAATCGCCCGATGCCGCACCACGGTAAGGCCAAGTGTCACAATATCCGGCTGGCCACTTTTATCGCGCAGTCCGGTGGTCTCGGTATCGAGGACGATATAATCATCCGGCAATTGCGTGAAAATCCACTGTAGCTCCCTGCACATGACCTCACTTCCTGCCACTGCCATCGAGGGCTTGTACGTCGATGATGGTTCCCTGATTATAGTGGTAGCGTAGGTAACGCCAGTGGATTGCATCGGACAGCGCCCGGGCACGCAGCACCCCGTAGCACTCGCCCTGCGCTCTCACGCTTTGGTAGTGAACACCGAAACTTCTGGCATCACGCAACGCGTAACCGAGCTGCTGCGCTGCACCGTAATGATCGGGATCGTAGATGGCGTCTCCGACCAGGTGTCGCACATCATGCAGCGTGGCAGGCCCCAGTTGCGCGCGGATCACGCGCATTTCCAGGGTGGTCTTGTCGATTCTGGATTCGCGGAGAAAACGTGCCCGATGGAAGGAAGATTCGGCGATGGCCACCGCCTCTTCGGCGGCACAGTAATAGATGCCGAAATCCCGGTTAAAACGACCGCCCCGACCATCGACCGGCGGGTGGGTGAAGGCCGCCATGATCCAGGACGCACCATCGCCATAGACGCGATCTTCCGGCGCCACCAGGCGAATATCGCCGACTGCATCGCGCAGCCTGGGGTTGGTCAGGGACTCGACGGCGTAGAGCACGTCCCAGTCCTGTGGACTGGCGACGCGCTCGAACAGGTGGACCTGGGGATAGCGCGACAGGATGACCCGATAGGCCGGTTCATTGACCTCGCTACCCGGTAGCGTTTCGATATCGATCATCAACCACCCCGCTGGGCATCGAGGAAACCCCTGACCACAGCCAGATCGACCACCTGGCCGGCCAGCAACCGGTCTAACGGCGCTGTGCCGTTGAACAGCGGATTGTCATTGGGGGTAGCCAGCCACTGATCGGCCACTGACTGATCGGGCAGCAGGATTCGCAGTGACTTGTAGATTCCGAGAATGTAGCTGGTCCGTTCCAACAGATCCCGCGTCAGCTTGGCCTTTTGCGGCTGACTCTTCCAGTTATAGAGAGTCTTCTCGTTGCTGAGCCCCAGCAGAGTCATCTGCTGCGCACCGGTCAAACGCCATTGGCTGAAGATACTGAAAATCGCCGGCAGCAGTGAATTGCTAACACTGGAACCACGCTGCAGCAGTTGCTCGGCTTGAACGACCATACTTGCCTCCTTTTCAACCTCTTTACCGTACTGTTACAGTGTATAAATACAGGCTAGCAAACTGTAATGATACAGTCAATTGTGTTAGAGGTGATTTTTTTAAGGTGCCGGCGTTGGTCCCACCAAAAGCAGCTATTGCTGCGCGTGGTCATGATAACCGCTTGGTCGGTCAATCGAGGTAGCGTGAGAAGCGCCTGTCAGCGTCAAACGATAAACTACATTAACTATAGTCAGTAACACTTTGTAATAAATAGAAAAGATAGGGGTTCAATATTTTACCTGGTCAACCCTCAATAACGCTGTAACCCAGGCCGCCCAGCATTGCCGATCCTGCGTCTGGCTGGTTCGGCGATGCTCAAGTCCTTGGAAGAGCTGAGCGATGAAGCCGTGATGTTGCCCTGCATGCGAAACCGATGCAGGCGGCAATGCCGTGAGCAATGCGGTGGTCAAAAACCGTTTAATGGCGACGCTCTGGCGGCTCCAGCAAGCGGACAACCCTACCCGCTGCACTGCGCGCCAGGCGACATCCCAGGCGAGCCGCTCCTGCACCAGACAGACATTCTGTGCCCAGGCATCGCGTTTGATGGCGTGATACACCGCCTGTTCAGGGCCCGTTCGATCGCGCCCTGCCACGGCACTTCGTCCGGTTTCACATCGATCAGCTCACCGCACTGTCTGCGACGCCGCTGGAGGTGGCAATCTCCTGACGCAAATCCAACATATGTGCCGGAATCTTGGAGGGCTGCCGTTCCAGGGCCTTCACCGCTGCGGCCGATCTCGCCTTGCAAACCGTCGGCCTGAATCTTCAAGCGCTCGATCTGTTCTTACAGCAGATCGATACGGCGACGCCCCCGTAACCATCGATTCCTGTCAGCAGTTCGTTGCGGCCGCCGTGTTCGTCCAGCAGCACCGCGCGCTGCTGATGCTTCTCTCGCGCCGGAACCAGAGTCTCCACTTGCCGGCGCGGTAGAATTTCACGTCACCATGATACCGCGCTAATGCCCTACTGCGGCACCTTGAGCCCGATAAACATCGGCGCCCCGCGGCGAATCAGACGCAGCGGTACGGAGGTGCCGGCCGGGAGTTTTTCCACGGCCCGCTCGTAGGTGTCAACCGACTTGATCGGCGTCGATCCAATCAGGGTGATGACATCCCCGGGCACCAGCCCCGATTCAGCGCCCACAGATTTGGGCACCACTTCGCGCACGATCACCGCGCCACTGATGCCGAGGCGCTCCAGTGTTTCGGCGGAGGCGGTCTCGACCACCAGGCCGAGGCGTCCGCCGTGACCCTTGGCGGTCTTACCGGTGGCCAGTGAGTAACTGTCATCGGCGTCCAGCCCGCCGATCTTGACCTTGATTTTTCGTGTTTTACGGTCGCGGATGATCTCCACTGGCACTGTCGTACCCGGCTCGATCAGGCCGACCACGTGGGGCAGGTCCGCTGAAGAGGGAATGTCCACGTCATCGAAACGCACGATGATATCACCCGCCTTCAGGCCCGCCTTGTCCGCCGGACCGTCGTCCACCAGTTGTGATACCAGTGCGCCGCGCGGGCGATCCAGCCCGAAGGACTCCGCCAGGTTCTTGTCCACATCCTGTATGGTGACACCCAGCCAGCCGCGGGTCACGCGCCCCTTGTCCTGCAGTTGCGCCACGACATTGCGCACCACACTCACCGGGATGGCAAAGGACAGCCCGATAGAACCGCCGCTGCGGGTAAAAATCTGTGAATTGACGCCGACCACCTCGCCGTCGAGATTGAACAGCGGGCCACCCGAATTGCCCGGATTGATGGCCACATCGGTCTGGATAAAGGGCACGTAGTTTTCGTTCCTCTCGGTGGGCAGGCTGCGCCCCATGGCGCTGACGATGCCCGCGGTGGCGGAGTAGTCCAGACCGAACGGCGAACCGATGGCCAGCACCCATTCGCCGACTTCCAGCGCGTCATCCGTGGCCAGTTTCAGCACCGGCAGACTCCCGGCCTCGATACGCAGCAACGCCAGGTCGGAGCGCGGATCGGTACCTATCACCTGTGCATCGTACTCCCGGCGGTCCTGCAATCGCACCAGCACACTGTCGGCGCCATCCACCACGTGGTTGTTGGTCACGATATACCCGTCACCCGAAATAATGAAACCCGAGCCCATGCCCATGCGCTCCCGCTGGGTCGGGGGCGCGTCGCGGAAATCGAAAAAGCGCCGCAGGTACTCCGGCATGTCTTGCGGACCGGGCTGCATAGGGCTGCTGGCGGCGCCACTGTAAGCGGTAATGATCTTCACCACCGCCGGAGAATTTTTCTCGACAATAGTGCGAAAGTCCGGCAACTCCGCCGCCGTCACCAGGGCAGGTACCAGCAGAAAACACAACAGCACCAGGGGGTTCCAGAATCGATTCATAGTCATTTGGTCTATCCGTTACAAGGCAAATAAAGAAGAAAGGTAAATCCGGCAGTCACGCACCGCCGGCGCCACTACGCTTTGCCGACAGGGGCGGCAGCGGACCGCAGCACATCCACCAGCATGGGTTGCAGGGTTGCGTCGCGGCGATGCCGCCAGGCGTGCCATCTCACCAAGACCAGCCCGAGGGCAAAGCCCGCCGCGGCACCCACGGCGGTCAACAGGTCCCGGCTGCCGGGCGCCAGGGCGGCGCTCGCGGCCGCGCCGAGCAGCAGGCACAGCAGGGGTACGATATACACGACCAGCGACCCGCGCAGGATGACCTTTTCGGGTATGCCGATGCGCACTGCATCGCCGATCGCGCAGTCGCGCGCACCTGCATCGCCGGTTAACACACGCACATAACCGCGCCGGCCCTCGCCGAACCGGTTGAGCATGCCGTGCCCGCAGCCCGCGCGTGCGGCACAGCCGCCGCAGGTGCTCTGGCGGATGGTTTCCACCCACACGCCGCCATCTTCCACCGCCACCACGCGCCCGGTTTCAATGAGCATGTCAGCGCACCCGCGCCACGGAATCGGCCACCATCCTGGCGGTATTGACCGGCACTTCTCCAATCACCGTAACCAGCACGGGTTGCCCGGCCAGGTCCATACCGCGCGTATAGGACGTGGTGCCGCCGCTGCGTATCAGGCCTTCACCGGGCCTGATTTCCTGGGTCAGCTCTTCCAGGAACACGGAGAACACCGCCAGTCCATCAGTATAGGTTCTGCGATCGGCCATGCTGCCGGCACTGTCGGTGGGAACGAATCCCCGCGGCACCCAGTTGACGGTCCAGGGGCCGGCGGAATGGCCGGCCAGGGTCGGCGCACCTGGCAGGGGATGTGATGCATGGTGGACCAGGTTGACCTGCGCGCCTTCGGGGCTGTGCCCGGTATAGGCGAGGTTGGCAAACTGAAACTTCTCCAGCACGCTATTCCCGCGGCCCAGCGTCTGGGTCTTGAGCAGCAAAGCCGTCTCTTTGTCCAGCTCCATGATGTAGCCGAAACGGTACATATCGCGCGGCTCGACAAGTATGCGCACCGCCTGGCGACCGGCGACGCGCTCGCCGTCGGCCAGGCTGAATCGATAGTACTGGGCAATACCGCAATGGCCCGCCCTGAGATCCTCGCTCACCTGCAGCAGGCGGTGCCCGGGGTGTACGCAGGCCAGAGGGTGCGCAACGCGATCGATTTGCGCGCCCTGCCCGGTCAGTTGCGTCAACTGCTCTGAGCTGACGCCCTGCGCCACGGCGTGAGACACCTGCATTACCTGCATGTCCTCGCCTCGCTGCAGGGTGACCACCCCGTTGTAGCTGACCTTGTGCACACTACTGGACATCTTCTCCAGCCAGGCCAGCGCGGCCGGGTCGGCACCGGGACACACTTGCGCCACCGTTACCGGGATCAGCGTCAAGGCCAGCGACGCCGCTGCGATCCGCCGGCGCCAGTGCAGTCGAGCCAAAATACTCAGGCCGCTCACCCTACTCGCGGATTTCCGGTACACGTGCAAAAGGAATCAGCCCCTGTGGCGTATTGAGGGCGGCGTGTTCGGCGTGTTCCTGCATGTATTTCTGCATGCGCTGCCGCGCCAGTTCCCGATAGGCGGTGCGGGTCGCCGGTTGCAGCACCGGCACGGCCTGGCTGCCGTAGCTGGCCTGTACCGACGTTGCGCCAAAGCTGTTCACCATCCCCACCGGGGACGCGCTGGATGCCACTGCCCGGCCGCCCGGGGAGGACCCGCCACCGAGCTGCGCCAGTTGCTGGCCGCCGATGACCACCGTGGCGGCCACCGATGCCGCCACCGCCAAGCTGGCCACCGGGCGCAGCAGGCGCTGCCGGAGAGATGCGCCGTTACCGAAGGCTGGCTGCTGCGCCCCCTCGGCGACCAGCGCCTGTCGCACCTGCGCAGAGATATCCACATTCAGGTGACCCAGTTGATGTCCGGCAATCGCTGCGCGCGCGACGTTATAGCGATGCCAGCTGCGGCGCAGGTCGTCACTGTCGCCGATCTGCGTCAGCACGCGCTCCAGCTCCAGCTCGTTGGCCTCGTCGTCCATCAACGCAGAAAGGGATTCCCGCATTCTCTCGCTCATCGTTTACATCCTCCGTACCAGGCGCACGTCCTGCCGTCTTTTGGCGACGCCAGAGGCCGGTTCAGGCCGTCGGGTCGAGTTGCTCTTTCACCTGTGTGTCGATCGCCTCGCGCGCGCGAAAGATTCTCGAGCGCACCGTACCTACCGGACAATCCATGATCTGGGCAATATCCTCATAACTGAGACCGTCAAATTCGCGCAAAGTTACCGCAGTGCGCAGGTCTTCCGGCAGATTGGCGATGGCGCGCTCGACCACGACTTTCAACTCCTCGCCGAACAGGGCGCTTTCCGGGTTCTCGATATCGCGCAGCGCCGCGCCGCTTTCATAATGCTCGGCGTCATTTACCTCGACATCGCTACCCGGCGGGCGGCGCGAGCGGGACACCAGGTGGTTTTTGGCGGTATTGATCGCGATACGGTACAACCAGGTATAAAACGCACTGTCGCCGCGAAAGCGGGGCAGCGCCCGGTAGGCCTTGATAAAGGCCTCCTGTGCGACATCCTGCACTTCATCGGCATCATTGATATAACGGCTGATCAATCCAAAAATCTTGTGCTGGTACTTCAGCACCAGCAGATCAAAGGCGCGCTGGTCACCCTTCTGTACCCTGGCGACCAGTTGCTGATCCGTCTCTGCGGCAGTCACGTCGCGTCCCCTCTCCCGGTCCCTGACATCACTGCCGCGGTGGTATTCGAGCAATCACGGCCACCGCTCCGGCCCCTGCGGCCCGGCACAGATTGGTTGCGGCTGCGCGAAAACCGGTAGTAAGAGGCACCAACAGCGATAAAGTTCCCCAAGGGAGGGTTTCCTTATGTGCCGCGAGGTCGTATATTCTCGACTGCAGCGGTGTGAAACGAAGCTAAGTCTTTGAGGCGCATCATATAATTCACCCTCCATTGCGGCAAGCATTGCGGCCAGCGCGAGCCCCTTATGACCTCCCGTTACCTTCACGACGTGCTGATTATCGGCAGTGGTGCAGCAGGTCTGAGCCTGGCGCTGCACCTGCCCCGCCACTACCGGGTGGCGCTGCTGTCCAAGGCGAACCTGAACGAGGGGTCCACCTTCTGGGCTCAGGGCGGCATGGCGGCCGTCCTGCACAGCCGCGACAGCGTGGACTCGCATGTGACCGACACTCTGGCCGCCGGGGGCGGCCTGTGCCAGCGCGAGGCGGTTGAATTCACTGTGCGCAACAGCCGGCGCTGTGTCGAGTGGCTGGTCAGTCAGGGAGTGGACTTCGATGTGCGCGAGGATCTGGGCGCCAGCCACGACAGCGAATTCCACCTGACCATGGAGGGCGGACACAGCCACCGACGCATCATCCACACCGCCGATCGCACCGGCCGGGAAATATCCGAGGTGCTCACCGAACGCGCCCTTGCCGCCGGCAATATCGAGGTGTTCACGCACCGGGTCGCGGTTGATCTGGTGATAAATGAAGGTCGCTGCGAGGGCGCCTACGTCCTCGATCAGCGCTCGGGCCACGTCGATCTGTTCCAGGCGCGGGCCGTGGTACTGGCCACCGGCGGCGCCAGCAAGGCCTACCTGTACACCAGCAATCCCGACGGCGCCAGCGGCGACGGTATCGCCATGGCCTGGCGCGCCGGCGCTCGGGTGGCCAACCTGGAGTTCAACCAGTTCCACCCCACCTGCCTGTACCACCCCAAAGCCAAGTCCTTTTTGATCACCGAGGCCATTCGCGGCGAGGGCGGCAGGCTGCTGCTGCCCGACGGCGAGCGCTTTATGACGCGCTTTGACGCGCGCGGGGAGCTGGCACCGCGAGACGTGGTGGCCCGCGCCATCGACCACGAGATGAAGCGCCTGGGGGCGGACTGCGTGTTCCTGGACATCTCACACCAGAGCCTGGACTTCCTGCAAAGCCACTTTCCCACGGTGATGGCGCGCTGCCTGGAGTTTGGCATAGATATCAGCGCCGAACCCATCCCGGTGGTGCCCGCCGCCCATTACACCTGCGGCGGCGTGGTGGTCGACACGCGCGGGCGCACCGATCTGGCGGGACTGTACGCCATCGGTGAGACGTCGTTCACCGGGCTGCACGGGGCCAACCGCATGGCCAGCAACTCGCTGCTGGAGTGTATCGTCTACGCCGAATCGGCCGCGCGCCACATCGCCCAGACCCTGCAGCAGACGCGCGCTCCGGACGCCGCGCCGCCGTGGGACGAAAGCCAGGTGACCGACTCCGACGAGGACGTGGTGATCTCCCACAACTGGGATGAACTGCGCCGCTTCATGTGGGATTACGTGGGCATCGTGCGCACCGACAAGCGCCTGCAGCGGGCCCAGCACCGCGTGCAGTTACTGCAGGCGGAAATTGCCGAATACTACGGCAACTACAAAGTCAGCAACGACCTGCTGGAACTGCGCAACCTGGCCATGGTGGCACAGCTTATGATCCAGTGCGCCATTTCGCGCAAGGAAAGCCGCGGCTTGCACTTCACTCTCGACTACCCCGACCAGTTGCCGGAGGCGAAAAACACGGTGTTGCGGCCGGACAACTCACCGCTCCAGTAACAGGCGCACCCGCAGCCGCCGCAAGTGCTCTGCCGGCGCGCTGTCGGCAAACAGCCACACGCCGCCCGGGCGCTTGCTGTCCACTTCGCGCCATGCCAGGTAGAGCAGGCCCGGGATGCCGCCGCTGCGCGGCGACAGGGCGATGATCTGCCGGCGCCCGCCGGCTTCGAGCCGCCACACACCCTCCTGCCAGCTGATCTGCGCTGCGCGCCAGCGCTCGCGGCGCAGGCACCCCAGCAGGGCGAGCGTAGGAAGCAGCAATATCCCGGCAAGCAGCGCATAGCCCCGCGCGTAAATCAGGTAGAGTGCAGCGCTACAACACAGTGCGAGCAAAGCGAGCAGGAAGCCGCGAATGCGGGATCTACCGATGTGCAGGCGCAGTGCGGGCGAACTCGAGAATCTGGCTGACAATGGCGGCAAGCTCCTCGTCGGCCGGCTGTTCGCGCGCCAGGAACCAGGCAAACAGGTCCTGGTCCTCACAACGCATCAACTGCTGGAAGCGTTTTCTGTCGCTGGCGTCCAGGGCCGCATAGCGCGCGGTGACGAAGGGCTCCAGCACCAGGTCGAGTTCCAGCATACCGCGCCGGCTGGCCCAGCGCATACGATTGATTTCTTCATCCGGAATCATGCCAGTTTCTGTCACCCGGGGGGAAGTCAAAAACCGCCAGTATAACGTCAATTGCGCCCCGGGGGGGCGCGTCAGGACAAAGCCGTGGCAGTGCAACGGCCATGCCGATGCGGGCCGCGCTTCGAGCCGAAACCAGATCGCGTGCGACATGCGGCGCTTCGCCGCAAACCGGTGCCCGACGGCGGAAAACTGCCACCCCACCCGGGTCGGGATTTACCCGTCGACTGCCCGTCACTGGCCCGGTCTGTCACTGCCCCGCTACGCGCCGTGTCCGGAGCGGCTTGTAGCGCGCTACGCCAGCACCGCGCTACTCGCCGCCGCACACTTAATGCAGCCGGTAGAACCTGCCGTCCAGTATAAAATCCTCTTCGAGCTTGCCGCCCGGCTTGACGGTGATTTCCTTGCCTTCGACGTCTGCGCAATCACCGGGGTTTACGATGGTCGTCTTACCGTCGTGCACGACTTTGATCGGTATCTGCTCCTTGCGTTCGTACTTCGAGCCGCGCCCCGCGCAGATCCGGTAATGCTTGTCGGTTTTGGCGTTGACGATAGTCTTGTCATCGTCATTGCCCAACACAAACTCTCCCGGGGGCAAGGCTCCGTAGATCGGATCGCTCAGCATTGCGCTATCGAGCCCGAAAGCCACGGGCATGGCCGTCAGTCCCAGAGCCAGGGTGGCGGGTACTACGAGTTTTCGTGTGATCTTCATGGTCAACTCCTGCATCTGTCAAAGTGCCTGGTATTGCGCCGCTGTCCGGTTGCGGACTCGGCGCGACCAGGTAAGGGCAACAACTGTGCCAGTCACGGGCGACAACCCTAAACAGTGCGCTACAGACCACAACAGACACTGGGATGTTGTACATCTACACAATGCGATGGGGAATATTCCCCAATTGCCCGTGCAGCGGCGGGATGTGCGCCAGATACCGCGGCAACAGGCAGTTATCACCACAGGCGACAGGTTCATGGCCCCTCTCAGGCGGTATCCGACAGAAATTCCACGTACAGGAAGCCAACTGGCAGTACAATCACGGGCGTATGCGCCATCCGGGCTGGCTGCTTGCATCGGGCAAGGTCGAGTACAGTGCGCTGTGCCCCGGTCGGCTCCCCGGCGGCGTGGTAACCCCGCGGCGCCGCTAGCCGGCGCGCGCTGGCACGACATATGCGTGACACCTGTGCTTCAATCTGACCGCGGCGCGACACTATGATGGGTCTGGCTCAAAACACCTCGAAAACCGCTGCGCTGTCCTATCGCTCGGTGCTGTTTCCCGCCGCAGGGCTGGCAGCCCTGCTGATCGTCGTCCTGATGGTCGAGGTAGCCCTGTCGCTGCACACCCGCCGGACGATTGCGCCAGCCAGTATGCGCAGCGTCCAGTTGCTGCGGCTGCAGCGCGCCAACCTGGTATTGCAGCGGGAACTGATCGAGAGCATGAGCGATGGCCCGCAGTTCAGCAGCGTCGAACGGGTCCGGCTGAGCGAGGAATTGTCGGCCATTTTAAACCTGCAAACACAGTTGGGCGAGCACACACCGGGGGAAATCGCCCAGGCGCGCGATGCACTGCGCGACTTGAATATGCACCCGAAAGAGGCTCTGCTGCTGGCCCTGTCGCGCACCCGGTCGGCGATCGAGCGGGAGTCGCACGCCCATCAACAGGCCATGCTGACGATCGACCGCGCGTCGGTGCTGAAACTGCGCATCGGCATCATCAGCCTGGCCCTGTTCGCCATTGGCGCGGTGCTGCTGCTGTATCATCTTCGACGGCGTATCGTGCAGCCCCTGAACCACTTGGCCTATCTGATGACGCTGCTGGCGCGCCGTGATTTTTCGAGTGCGCCGGCAGCGGCAGTCGACCCGCTGCTGCGCCCCCTGACGGAGAACTACAACGCCATGGTCAGCCGCCTGGCCCTGCTGGAACGGGAACATGAATCGCGCGAGCAAAGCCTCAAGGCCCAGGTCGGCCACGCGACGCGCACCCTGCTGGAGCAACAGCGCAATCTCGCCAGCGCGGAGAAGCTGGCCGCGGTGGGTGTCACCATGGCGCAGATCGCACACGAACTGCGCAACCCGCTGGCCGGGATCAAGGCGGCCTGTTCCAATCTGCGCCAGGACTTGATCCAGATGCGCGAGGCGCAGGAGTACATTGCACGCATCGACGCTGTTGCCGGTGAGATCGACCGCATAATCACCGTTCTCAACGCGATGCTCGACCAGGTACGACACCAGCCCGAGCCGCTGCGCGAAATAGCCCTGGCGCAGTCGATAGAAACGCTGTTCAATCTGTTGCGCTACCAGATACCGGCCCACATCCGGCTCGAGCACCACATACCGGCAGACCTGCGCTACCGTCTGCCCGAGGCGCTGACGCTGCAGGCGCTGTTGAACCTGATTCTGAACGCGCGGCAGGCCATCGGCGAGCGGCCCGGGTTGATCACCGTCGACGCCCGGGTGCGCGCCGGGGCGTTGTCGCTGCACGTCTGTGACAATGGCCCGGGATTTCCACCGGACATGCTGCGCACCGGTGTGCGCGCCTTTACCACGACACGCCCGGGAGGCACCGGACTGGGACTGTCGATGGTAGAGCGCTTTGCCCGCGACCTCGGCGGCGGGACCCGCCTGTCGAACATTGAACCCAGCGGCGCCTGCGTCACCATCGAGCTGCCCGGCGGACCGGCCCATGCCTGAGTCGCTGCTGATCATCGAGGATGAACAATTACTCGGTGCGGAACTGGTGCGCCACTACCAGCGCGCGGCGTGGGATGTGGAATGGGTGAAGACCGCGGCCGAGGCCCGCCGCGCGCTGTTCGAGAGAACACTCGAGCCGCTGGTGGTGCTGTCGGACATCAATCTGCCCGATGGCAACGGACTCGACCTGCTCGAGGAGGCCAGGCAGCGCCGCTGCCGCAGCGAATGGGTTTTTCTCACCGGCTATGGTGGCGTACCCGATTCCGTGCGCGCTATCCGCCTGGGTGCGTGCGAGTTTCTGACCAAGCCCTGCGACCTCGATCGCCTCGATCTGGTGCTCAATGGCGCCGCGCGCGGCGCGCGCGCCCAGCGCCGCGTGCAGGACGCGAGTCAAAGCCAGGCGCAGAAATACACACCCGACTCGTTTCTCGGAGACAGCCGGGAGGTGGAAACCGTGCGCGATCTGCTACGCCGACTCAATCGGGCACCGTTCAGTTCACTGATCATCACCGGGGAAACCGGCACCGGCAAAGGGCTAGCCGCGCGCATCCTGCACCACGGCAGCGCGCGCGCTGAAGGCCCCCTGGTGGAGGTCAACTGTGCGGCGTTGCCGCGCGAACTGCTCGAATCGGAGTTGTTCGGCCATGAAGCGGGCGCCTTTACGGGTGCAAAGGGACGCCGGCGCGGGTTGATCGAACAGGCCCACGGCGGCACCATATTCCTCGATGAGATAGGCGAGATGCCGGTGGACTTGCAGGCGACCCTGCTGAAGGTGATCGAGGATCACACACTGCGGCGCCTGGGGGCGGAAAAGGAGATCGGGATCGACGTGCGGGTACTCGCTGCAACCAACCAGAATCTCCAGGAGCAGATTCTCGAGGGCAGCTTTCGCGCCGATCTCTACCACCGCCTCAGCGTATTCAGGCTGGAGCTGCCGCCGCTGCGCAAGCGGCTGGAAGATATCCGATCGCTGGTGCCGGTATTTGTCAACGAATACAATGCCGTCGCCGGCAGAAAAGTCAGCGTCATCCCCGATGAGGTGTGGGAAAAACTGCACGGCTATCGCTGGCCGGGCAACATCAGAGAGCTGCGCAACGTCGTCGAACGCTGTGTTCTGCTGGCCACCGATCATCGTTTTCCGGCCCAGTGGCTGCAGCTCGAATCGCCCCTTGCGCCGAACGGCGCGAACGCCGCTGCCACAGTGTGTGATGCGTACCTGCACCTGCCGCTGGATGGCTCGATGGGACTGGACGCCATGGTCGGTACCATCATTGAAACCATGCTCGTGCGCCACGATTACAACGTCATGGAAACCTCGCGACTGCTGCAGACGACCCGTGAAAAAGTGCGCTATCGCATTGAGAAATACCACATCAAGACGTCGAAGTGACACCCGCGGTGCGCCATCCGCCCGCAATCAAACGCCGATGCGGTGTGAGCAGGAAACTGCCGAGCACCGCCGTGGCGGCAGTGCGCACAGTGTAATATCCACCAACCTGGTGAATATGCCCCACCCACCGAGGACCGGCGACCGGTGCGGGCGCGCCGCCGTGATCTGCCAGGTCGAGCACAGGCGGGCTGCCGTGAACTGGAATGGCAATTGCACACGAGACTACGTGGTCCACCCGGCCGTTGCGTCGGATCGACCGCGAACCTCTTCACTAATGTGCGCGATGGCTGTCCCATGATCCATCCGATTTTTGAAAAAGCAACAGGAGCACCACATGAAACTACGTACCATTGCACTGGCCTCCGGCCTGGCGCTGCTGCTTGGCGCCAGTCAGGCCTCCTTTGCCGGCAAGGACAAGGCCGCCGGCAAGGTCGACAAAAAAGACCACCCCAACATGAAGATCACCTGCGACGAATACCTGGACTACGGACCGGATGAATTGACGCGAACCTATTACTGGTTCGACGCTTATTCCTGGGCGACGTGGGGGGTGCCGCTGGTAACCGAGGGCACCTACCTCGACTGGCACGACAAGCTGGTGGAGTACTGCACTGACAACAAGGGCGATTTCGTCTATGAGGCCATCGAGGATCTGGATTGACATCCTTTGGTGAGGCAGTACCTGGCCGGGCAGAGGAGGCCCGCGGCGGGGCGCGCCGCCTGTCGGCGCCCGAAGCACAACGCAGGGGCCGCATCCAGTGGAACCGGACGGCCCCCGACCGTGACCAACCGCCTCCATCGCGCGGTGCGGTCCCGCTTCGGTTGCGCAACCCTGGAATAGCATCGAGCAACGCTGGCATGGAGGTTGCCTGATACTACAGGAGTTTCACCGGCTGACACGCCACGGCACGGGAGTAAGGACTATGAACACAATCTCGCACTGGGCAATTTCGTTTACCCTGGCAGTTCTGCTGATCTTGCCGATGCTTGTCACGGCCCAGGACAGCGCGACACAGGAGTACATCCCCTATCGGCAAAACGCGATAAGCCACATCAGTTCTCTGAACAGCGGCGACCAGGCAATACTGCAAGCCAAGCGGGCGCAGGTAGACGATATTGCCCAGCGCGAGCTCGGCCGCTCTCTCGACGGTATCGTCGCGCACGATCTGAGTGTGCTGCAGGACTTGCTCGACCGAAAAATCGTCACCCCCGACCAGCGGCTCACTCTCCAGGCGATGGGCGTGGTACTGGGTGATCTCTATGTGCGGCAGGGAACTTTCCACTGGGTCAGCTATACCGACGACCTGGGCAAGTCGCTGGCGGTGCAGATCGGCAAGACCGGCGAGGTGCTGTTTCCGGTAACCATGATCTCCAGGCTGGTCGAAGCCGGCATCGACATCGATGTGGAGCATATCTACGAGCACGGCCTGAATACCGCCCGGGCCATGGCAGAGGAAGACGACCTGGAAACGGTCGATTGACCCGCGGGAATTTCACCATGGCTGCCGATCGCACCGGAATACCCAACAGACGGACTGCCAGGGTGCGCCTGCTTGCGCTCGGTGCCTCCGGACAGGCCGACGCGGCCGGGTTCGTCAGCATTGAACCGGGTCGAGCCGTTGCGGCGGCATCGATTCAGGCTATTCGCACCCTTGGGTAAAAGACGTCGACAGCGTGCGGCCACCCGACGATGAACACCAACGGCACAGCCGCCGCGGCGCACTCAGGGCCGCCCCCGCGAACCACAGTCGCGGCCCTGGGCGTAGTTTTTGGCGACATCGGCACCAGTCCGCTCTACGCTTTGCGCGAGAGTTTTGGCGGTGCCGGTGCCCCGCCCCTGGACCGCTTCGATCTGCTGGGCGTGATGTCCCTGATCCTGTGGGCGCTGATACTGATTATTTCGATCAAGTACCTGCTGTTTATCCTGCGGGCTGACAATCAGGGCGAGGGGGGCATTATCGCGCTGGTGGCGCTGCTCAATCCCTGGCGCAGCAAACCCGATCAACCGCGGTACTGGCTGATGCTGCTGGGCCTGTTCGGTGCATGCCTACTGTACGGCGACGGCACGATCACCCCCGCCATATCCGTGTTGAGCGCCATCGAGGGCCTGCACCTTGCCGCGCCGCAACTGAGCAGCTATGTGCAGCCCATTACTGTCCTGATTTTACTGCTTCTATTCGGCGTGCAGCGCTATGGTACTGGGCGCATCGGCAATTTCTTCGGCCCGGTCATGCTGCTGTGGTTTATCGTTCTGGCGCTATTGGGTCTGCGCGGCATCTGGCTGGATCCGTCGGTGTTGATCGCCTTTGACCCCCGGCATGCCATCACGTTTTTTTCCGGCAATGGCCTGTCGGGCTTCCTGACACTCGGCGCGGTATTTCTGGTGGTGACTGGTGGCGAGGCCCTGTACGCGGATCTGGGGCATTTCGGGGTCGGTCCTATTCGGAGCGGGTGGTTTCTGGTGGTGTTTCCCGCGCTCGTGCTGAACTACCTCGGACAGGGTGCGCTGCTGTTGCATCACCCCGATGCGATACAGATGCCATTTTTTCGCCTGGCCCCGGACGCGGTGATCCTGCCCCTGGTGGTACTGGCCACGGTCGCTACCATTATCGCCTCGCAAGCGGTGATCAGCGCGACGTTTTCACTGACCCGGCAGGCCATTACGCTGGGCCAATTACCGCGCATGCGGGTCGTATTCACCGAGGCAAACGAATCCGGTCGGGTCTACCTGCCCGTTGTCAACTGGCTGTTGATGATCGCCTGTGTGGGCCTGGTGCTCGGCTTCGGCAATACCGATGCCCTGGCCTCAGCCTATGGCGTCGCAGTATCCATGGATATGGTGGTGACCACGATTCTGGCGCTTGTGGTGTCGCGGCGTTTTGGCTGGCACCCGCTGATTGCACTGGGCGCGGGCACCTTTTTTATCATCGTCGACAGCCTGTTTCTCGGTGCCAACCTGGCAAAGATACCCGACGGTGGCTGGTATGCTTTCGTCATTGCAGGTTTGATTTTCCTGCTGATGTGGTGCTGGCGCAAAGGCCGGGCTCACTTGTCCGCCCAACTGGCCCGGCGCTCGACCGGCCAGGCGGCGTTCCTGGAACAGATCGAGGCCGACCCGCCCTACCGGGTTGAGGGCACCGCCGTGGTGCTCACCGGGCGCGAGGAACCGAGCGTTCCCGCCGCGCTACTGCACCACTTCAACTGCACGCACGTGCTGCACGAGAGAATCATCTTCCTCAACGTAACCACGGCTGACTGCCCTCACGTGCCGGCCGCGGAGCGCCTGTCTATCCGGGAACTCGGGCTGGGCCTGATCAGCATCCAGGTCCACTACGGTTTTTCACAACCCCCCAACATCCCTGTAGCACTCAAGCTGGGGGAGCACATCGGCCTCCCGATCGACACGGAATCACTCATCTATATACTCAGCCGGGAAACCCTGGTGGCAGAATCAGACCGGCACGGCCTGGCCTACCTGCAAACGCAGATTTACCTTTGGCTGGCGCGCAATGCCGCGCGTGCCACCGCGTATTTTCGCCTTCCCGAGGACCGGGTTCTGGAACTGGGCCTGCAGGTTGTCCTGTAAAAAGCGCTTCGCGCGATACACGGGAACTGCTGACAGGCGCGGGTGCAACACCTATCATGCGGTTTTGAACCGACACAGGATGTAGTACTGTGAACAGCTACTACGCAGCCCTGCAGCAGGACGCCCTGCTGCATGTCAGCGGCCCCGACACACTGACCTTTCTGCAGGGCCAGGTGACTTGCGACACCCGCAAACTGGATGCCGGGCACGCCCTGCTGGGTGCCTACTGCACACCGCAGGGCCGGGTGGTGTGCGACTTCCTGCTGTGCCAGTTGGCACCCGGGCACTGCGCGCTGCGCATGCGCAGGGCGATCCGCGAAGACGCCGCGGCCGCCTTTGGCAAGTACATCATCTTCTCCAAAGCAGAGATAGAAGCGGCGCGCGAGGACTGGCCGCCTGTGGTCTGCTGGGGCGACAGCGCATCCCAAATACTGGCAGACACTTTCGGCGGCGCGCCGGGCGGCTATCTCGATGCCCGCACTGGCGAGGGCTTTGCCGTGGTGCAAGTCGACCGCGCTGGCCGCCAGTTCGAGTGCTACGTGGACCGCGCCGTCTACCCCGATCTGCCAGTACATCTGGCGCAGCACCTGGCGGCGGCCGACGAAAACCAGTGGCGGGCCCTGCAGGTTGCTTCCGGTGTGGCGCGCATCGAGTCGCCCACCGTGGGCGAATTCATCCCGCAAATGCTCAACTACGACAGCACCGGCCACATCAGCTTTAACAAGGGCTGTTATACCGGCCAGGAAGTCGTGGCGCGCCTGCACTACCGCGGCCAATCCAAGCGCCGTCTGTACCTGGCCCGGATGGCCGGTGCGGCCGCCGCCGACAGCGGTACGCCGCTGTACTGTGCGGACAGCGCCCAGAGTGTGGGCAGCGTGGTCAACAGCGCACCAGATGGCAGCGACGCATCGCTGGTCCTGGTCACCGCCACGGCGGCTGGTGCCGACAGTGGGCTGCACCTGGCGACCCCGGACGGTCCCGCCCTGGCGCTGCTGCCCCTACCCAACGAGGTCTAAACACCAAAAAAAGTCGTCGATACTGCGGCAGGTCGTCGAAAAGCGGATCTGTCCCCGTTTTCCCGCAATTTATCCCGAACTACCCGGCGTCGGGCAGGCGCCAGTCGACCGCTGCGACGCCGCGCGCGCGCAGGTAGTCGTTGGCCGCCGCAAAGTGGCCGCAGCCGAAAAAACCGCGGTGGGCGCTCAGCGGCGAGGGGTGCGGGGCCTGCAGCACACAGTGGCGCCGGCTGTCGATCATCGCCCCCTTGCGCTGCGCATAACTGCCCCAGAGCATGAACACGACGCCCTCGCGCTCGCGGTTGATCACTTCAATCACCCGGTCCGTGAAGCGCTCCCAGCCCTTGCCCCGGTGGGAAGCGGCCCGCGCGCATTCCACCGACAACACCGCGTTGAGCAGCAGCACACCCTGATCGGCCCAGGCGGTGAGATGGCCGTGGCGCGGAATCGGCAGGCCGAGTTCGGCGTGGATTTCCTTATAGATATTTTGCAGCGAGGGGGGAATCGCCACACCCGGGCGCACGGAAAAGCACAGGCCGTGGGCCTGGCCCTCGCCGTGATAGGGGTCCTGGCCGAGGATAACCACTTTCACCCGTTCCAGGGGCGTGTGTTCAAAGGCGCTAAACATCTCCGAACCCGGGGGAAAGATACGCTTTCCCGCCTGTTTTTCAGCGCGCAGGAAGGCCCTGAGTTGGTCCATATAGGGCTGGTCGAACTCGCCGCGCAGTCGCGCCAACCAACTGGACTCGAGACTGATGGCGCGATCCGGGTGGTTCATGCTGCACCCCTGCTCAGTTGCACGCCGCCATCAACACCACTTGCTCGTACAGCATCACATCCGGGTCCTCGAGCGTGGCGCGCCGCGCGCCGGCGGCGTGGGTCAGGTGCGCCACATCGCGATGCGCCGACCCGGTACCGCGGCACCAGACCAACGCGGCATCCGCCATATGACGCGCGACTGCGGGGCGCACGGCCGGGTCCACCCAAGTATCGGGGGATCCGGCATAGCCGGGGTAGATCGTCAGCCGCTGCTCCAGGCGCTTGCCCGCCGCGGCAGTGGCGCGTGCCAGCTCATCGAGATGCGGCCACGGCGCTTCGGGGTTGACGTGATCCGGCGTCAGCGGCGAGACGCCGCCCCAGTCGTCGATACCGGCGTCCACCAGCTGCGGCAGCACACCGGGACTGAGATTGGGCGGCGCCTGGATGTGCATCGCGGGGCCGAATACCAGCCGGGTCACCGCGATCGACCACAGCAGTTCGTTCAGGTCCGGCTCGGGCGCGGCGGCCATCAGGGTGCCGGGCTTGGCGCGGAAATTCTGCACGATCACCTCCTGCAGGTGGCCGTGCCGCTGGTGCACGCGGCGCAGGGCCAACAGCGACTCCAGGCGTTCCCGACGGGTCTCGCCGATCCCCACCAGGATACCCGAAGTAAACGGTACGGCGGCCCGCCCCGCCAGCTCCAGCGTCTGCAGGCGCAGCGCCGGGTCCTTGTCGGGTGAGCCGTAGTGCGGCATGCCCTTCTCGCACAGGCGCGCAGCGGCGGATTCCAGCATGATCCCCATGGATGCGCTGACCTGGCGCAGACGCGCGATTTCTCCGGCATCCATGCAGCCCGCATTGATATGCGGCAGCAGCCCGGTCTCATCGAGCACCCGGCGCGCCGCCTCGCGCACGTAGTCCAGGGTGCTGGCAAACCCCATGGCCGCCAGCGCCTGGCGCGCCGCTCTATAGCGCAGCTCGGGTTTTTCGCCCAGGGTGAACAGCGCCTCGCGACAGCCCACGCGGGCGCCGCGCCGACACAGCTCCAGCACTTCATCGATGGGCAGGTACGCGTGGGACACATGCCGGGGTGTGCGCGCGAAGGTGCAGTAGTGGCACACGTCGCGACACAGGTAGGTCAGGGGAATAAATACCTTGGGAGAGTAAGTTACGACATCCCCGTGGCCGCGATCGCGCACTTCCCGGCCCAGCGCGGCCAGCGCGGCGGTGTCCTCCACCGCGGCCAGGGCGAGGACGTCACCGGCAGCCGGCAGACTGCCGGCCAGCAGGCACTCGCGGATAGCGGCAAGTTGCATCAGTGATTTACCTTTTTCCCGTGTTCGTCATGGCATGACTTACTCCAAGTAAAAACCCGGCTTGAGCATGCCCGTGGTGTCAGTCCTGTGTTCCCGTGTCGACCCGGTTGTCTGCGGTATCTTGCTGCGACCGGCCCGCCAGGGCCAGTTCCACCCGGGCGCCCAGGGCGGTATCGCGCAGCAACGCGCCGGTATGCGCGGCAGTGCCGCCATCCAGCGCGGCCAGCAGCGCGGCCAGGTCAGCCGGTTCATCCACGTCCAGCGCGATACCCGGCCGCTGCACTATCGCGCTGCGCACGCCGGCCCGCTCGGCCCATGCCAGATGCCGGCGGCAGCTATCCGCGCCAAAGTGAAACTGCGGCACCGTGTCGCGGGTGAAGGCCAGCAGGTTGGTGCCGGTACCGAGGTGGTCGGGCGCCACCACCAGAGCGTCCAGGGCCCGCTGCCGCGCCAGTACGGCGCTGATGTCCGGCGCCGACAGCAGGGGCAGGTCCGCGTGCATGACCAGCAGCGGCGCGGCGCCCGCCGCCAGCAGGCGCGCGCTGGCGCAGCCCACCACCGCGTTCAGCCCGGCACAACCCAGCGCCCGTTCACTCCAGCAGGTCACGCCGTAGCGCGCGGCCAGCGGGGCGGCGCCCGGGTCATCGGACACCAGGGTCACCCCGGCGATTTCGGGGTGTCGCGACAGCACCGCCAGTACATCCTCGGCCATGGCCTGGGCCAGCGCGCGGCGCTCTGACGGGCGCAGCAAACCGGCCAGGCGCGACTTGGCCAGCACCAGATCCTTCAGTGGTACCAGCGCCTGCGCGCACCCCATCAGGCGAGGGCCTCGCGCACCACGAAACGCGCCAGACGCCGCTTGTCCTGCCGCTGCTGCATCACGGTTGACGTCACCGCAACCGCCATGCCCAGGCGGCCAATCTCGCCCGCCAACGGGGCGTCGCTGTGGTCGATCACAAAGCAGTCGAGCAGGCCCGGATAGCGCTGGCCATAGTGCTGCGCCACTGCCAGCGCCGTGGCCGGAACGCCCAGCTCGGACATCATCTTGGCGGCGGGCCCCTTTAGCGCCATACCCGCGACGATGGGCGATACCGCGACAACCGGTATCGCGCTGTCCCGCAGGGCCTGCCACAGGTCGGGCAACTGCAGGATGGGATCGACGCTGACATAGGGGTTGGACGGACAGACCACGATGCGCGAAAACACCCCGGCGCGCAGCGCATCCCCCACCGCGGAATTGAAGCGTGCACTGGCTATGCCCTCGAAGCTGAAGCCCGTCACCGCGGGCGCGCAGCGATCGCGCACGAAATACTGTTGGAACGACAGGTCGTGGCTGGCCGTGTGTACTACCGTGCGCACCCGATCGTCGGTCATCGGGTGGATGTGTGAAGCCACCCCCAGGCGCTGCGCCAGAGCGGCGCCGACCTCGGACAGGCTGCGGCCGGCCGCCAGTTGTTGCGTGCGCCACAGGTGGGTGGCGATGTCCCGGTCGCCCAGGCGGAACCAGGTGTCGCCGCCCAGCCGCTCCAGCGCCTGCAGGGTGTTCCAGGTCTCACCGGCCAGGCCCCAGCCCTGGGTCGTATCGGCCACGCCGGCCAGGGTGTACAGCGCGGTGTCCAGATCCGGGCTGATGGACAGGCCCAGGTGTTCGAAGTCGTCGCTGGTGTTGACCAGCAGGTGCAACTGCCCCGGGGCCAGCACATCGGCCAGACCCAGTGCCAGCTTGGCGCCGCCCACACCGCCGGTCAGTGCCAGCACGCAGCCGTGCAGATCATCCATTAGCGAAACAGATCCAGGGCCCGCTCACGCAGCAGACTGTCTGAGCCGACTGCGGCGGCGCGCAGTGCCAGCCCGCGCGCCAACACCACCGGCAGACCCTCTGCCGCCTGCCCCATCACCAGCGACGCCGCAGCGGCCAGTTCGTCCGCCACCGCCGGCTCGGTCACCTGCAGGACATTGCCGAACAGGTCCTGTTCACCTATCTGGTTGTGCAGGGGCATGATTCCGGCCGTGCCGATTGCCAATCCCACGGTGCCGTTGCGCCAGGCGCGACCCATGCTGTCGTTGATGATCACCTGCGGCGCCACCCCGAAGTGCTCGCCAAGCGCCGCGCGCAGTGCTCGCGCCGACGCGTCGGGATCCAGGGGCAGCAGCAGAACCCGGGGATCCGCGTCGTCGCAGCGGATATTGGAGCGATCGATGCCGGCATTGGCGTGAACGTATCCGTTGCGGTGCTCCACGATGACGACCCCGGGCCGCACGCGCAGCACGGCCGTGCTTTCGCGCAGCATCAGCTCCACCAGGCGCGGGTCCTTTTGCGCCTGTGCGGCCACCGCCAGAGCCTCGGGTCCCGGTGTCACTTCAGACAACCGCACGTAGCGGTTTTCCGCCTTGGAGACGACTTTCTGGGCGATCACCAGTACATCGCCGGCCTGCAACGCCAGGCCGTTGCGCTCCAGCGCCGCGGCAATGCATTGCGCCAGGTTATCGCCGGGTTCTACCAGCGGGAAATCCGCCAGCGCGACAAGCTCCAGGCGGTTGGTCATCCGGCATCGTTTAACCCGCTGATCTTGATGCCCGCGTGGCAGTTATACTGCTTGTTGATCACAATCAGCACCGAGGTGAGCGCCTCGGCGGCCGCAGCGTTATCGATCATGCCGGCGTGAAAACCGCGCATGCCCGCCGCCTCCACCAGTTTGATCACCTCCTCGCGCGCCGCTTTCTTGTTGCCGCACACCAGCACGTCGCATTCGACGCCGCGGCCCTCCTGCAGGTGGGCCGCGGCGACATTCTGGAAGGCGGAGACCACCGCCACCTCCTCACCCAGCAAGGCCTGTGCTATCTGCCCCGCACTGCCGGCCTCCGGCAATTGCACGCGCGCCACCTTCGGCGGCACCAGGGGCACCGTCACATCGATGAGGATCTTGCCCTGCAGCGCCGGTTTGACCAGCTCCAGGGTGCTCGCCTGGTGACTGAACGGCACGGTGATGGCCACGATGTCGGCGGCCTGCGCAGCGGCGAGGTTTTCCATGGCCTGCACGGTGACTTCCCCCACGCCCCGCTCAGCCATGACCTCCCGCAGGTCGGCCACTGCCGCCTCGGCCTTCTCCTGGGTGCGCGAGCCGATAATGACCTCGTATCCCGCCTGCGCCCAGCGCCTGGCCAGGCCGGTGCCCAAGTCTCCGGTGCCGCCCAGTATGGCCAGCACCGGCAAGTTTTCTGTCGTCATAAGTTGTCTTCCCGATCCGATGTGATGCCGCCATCGCTCAGCGCCGGGATGCGGCAGTGAGCGACCTGCGGTGCGTGACTGCGAGCCCGGCATGATAGAAAAAACGCCCGTCGTTCACAAGCACAGCAGTCTATCGCGCACCGGCGAGCAAACCCTATCGCGCGGCCGGGCATGGGCTATCGGGCCGTGCGCACGGCGCCAGGTGCCGCGACGGGCCAGAGGGACCTCATCGGGCGGACCTTGCCGCCGCTGCAACAAAACCACCGGGAAGTTTGTGGGCATGGGATATCCGGGTATACTCCACCGCACAGTCCACTGCACCGCAGCACCGACCCACGAGGTACAATGCCCGCAACCGCGCCGCCAACAGAAACCGCAACGCTGCCCGCCACACTGGAACTGGATGGTCTGGTAAAGCTGGCCGGGGAGCTGTCGAACCTGCCTGAAGACAAGTTGCAACTGGCCGGCACCCGCCTGTTGTCGGGATCGCGCGGCAAGGTCAACCTGCGACCTGGCACGGCCGGGGTGCTGTCACTGGCTAGCATCAGCGCAGCGGATGACGACACCGCCGACACCGGTGCAGCGCCGGTCACCGTGAGCGCTATTACCGGTGACTGTCTCACCCTCGTATTCGTCGAACCCGACCGCGACAGCGCGCGACACATGCGCGAGATGGTCGCCGCAGGTGGCCGCATGCCGCCGCTGACGGGCGCCACCGCCGCATACACCGAAGTGCTCGGCGCACTGCACCGGGAAAGCCTGGCACAACTGGAACTTCGACTCGAGCCATTCTTCAGTGAACTGGCGAGCCATCTGCTGGAGCTGTCCTCGCGGATCAACCAGGGCAAGACCCACCGCGACCTGCACTACGAGGCCGCCGTCACCGTGCGCAACAAAACTGACGCCATGGTGCGGGACATGCTGCGGCAGATTTCCGCCTACTACCATCGGCTGACCCCCGCAGACGATGAGGACCAGCTGTGGCAGCACAACGTCGAGAATGGCAACGAGCTGAACCTCATCGATCTGCGGGAGTTCGAGGAGTACCTGGCAATCGACCGCATGATCGCCATGGGCGAGGATCTGCACAAACTGCCCCTGGAAGCCCTGGTCATTCGCCTGGCCACACTGGTGGATGCCGACCCGAACAAACTGCGCCTGCCCGTGCACGTGCGCCAGCTGTCCCGGGCGCTGCAACGCGCCCTGAATGCCCGGGGCATGCCCCAGGACGGCCTGTCCTCGATCTTCGATTTTTTTGCCAGTGATTTCATCCGCCCGCTGCGCGACTACTATGTCGGACTCAATCGCCTGCTGCAGGAGCGCGGCATACGGCCGAACGTGGAAGCGGAGATAAAAAGCAAGGGCTCGCTGCTGGCGGATAAAAAGAAACCGTGGCGCAGACCGCAGCGCAGCGTGGCGCCGGTCGCTGCGGCAGCGCCTGAGGGAGCGCCGTCGGACAGCGCCGCACAACAGTCCGGCGATGCCGGCCTGGCCGAGACGCACCGGCAGCTCGGCCAGCAGGTGGCCACCGCCATCGGACAATTCACTCCGGAAAACCTGTATCGCTCGGTGGTCGATGCGCTCAACTTCAAGCGCGAAGCCCAGGGGCTGGCCGACAGCGACGCGGTGCAGCGCGGCGCCGCCATGAGCGGCACCTGGGACGGCGCCACCGTCGACAGCGCCACTGTGGACCAGAAGAAGCTGGCCGATGCCGCCGCCATCGTGCGCGCACTGAGTGCGCTACAGCACCAACCGCGCGCGCGCGATGCGCTGCAGCGCAGTGAGTCATTGCGCGCCTATCTGGCCGATAACCGGGAGCAGATGTCCGACCTGAAAAACACCTCGGGTCTGACCGCGGACAGCCTCAACCAGCTCGATATGGTGGACAACCTGTTCGGCACCATCAAGTCACAGCTCGATGTGTCGCCGGAGCTGCAACCTGCGCTGGGCAACCTGCAGATCCCGCTGGCCAAGCTGGCACTGCTGGACCCGCGTTTTTTCCTCGACCGCGGTCACGCCGCGCGCGGCGTGGTGAACAAACTATCCCAGTTGGCGACATCCGCCAACTTCCCCAACAAGGCACTGGAAGCGCGTATCAACCACATCGTGGAAGAAATTGTCGCTGACTACGAACACGACGCCACCGTGTTTGACACGGCGCTGGCCAAGATCGACAAGCTCGCCGAGCAGCAGGCGCGCGCCCTGGCGCGCAATGTCGAGCGCGTGGTGCGCACCCAGGAGGGCCAGGAAAAACTGCACCGCGCGCGGCAGGCGGTAGGCGAGGCTCTCAGCGCTCGCATGCGCCCACCGACGGCGCCCAAAGTGCTGATCGACCTGATCGAGAGCGGCTGGCGGGACCTGTTGGTGTTGACGCATGTCAGGGAGGGGCCTCGCAGCAGCACCTGGGCCGAACACCTCAAGACCCTGGATCTGCTGTGCCTGTGGTTGAGCGAACAGCAGCAGGGCGATCTGGAAGAAGATCTCATCGTGCAGCGCGGCCTTGAAGCGGAGCCACTAATCGACCTGATCGGGCAGCAGATCGCCAGTGCACTGCCGACCAACGTGGCCCACGAAGCCGTACTCGAGACGTTGCGCGAAACCCTGTCCGGCAGCCGCGAGGTGGAGCTGGCCCCCGTCGGTGAAGAGCTGTCGGGCATCGCGGCGGAACCGGCCGCGGCGCGTGCAAAAATCGAGGACCTGCCGCGACTGAGACGCTGGGTGAAACGCGTGGAGCAGCTGGAAAAAGACAGCTGGCTCACCTATCGCGACAAGCGCGGCCAGAAACGCCGCATGCAACTGGCGTGGATCAGCGCCGCGCGCGATCGCTACATTTTCGTCAACGAGCGCGGCCAGAAAGTCGCCGACCTGAGCGCCATCCAACTGGCGCGCCAGCTCAGTCGCGGCGTACAGCCGCCCGCACCGGCAGACCAGTTGTCGGCTGTGGACCAGAGCATGTACCAGACCCTGGAGCATGTGCAGAAGACCCTGAGCTTCGCCCGCAACCACGACTCGCTCACCAAACTGATCAACCGCGAGGTGTTCGAGGACCAGATGATACGGGCCCTGCGCCACGCCCAGACCAGAAGTTCGCAGCACGCCGTGCTGTATCTGAACATCGACCAATTCAGCCTGGTCAACGAAGTTTACGATAGGGTGATCGGCGACCAGGTACTGCTGGAATTTGCGCGTCTGCTGGCGCAGATGCACGGCCGGAAGTCCTCTTCGGCCCGGCTCGGCACCGATGAATTCGCCGTTCTGATCCTCGATCGCTCGCTGGATGAGGCGGTGCAGGCCGCCGAGCAGATTCGCTCGGACATCGAAAACAGCAGTGTGGACATCGACGGCGAGAATGTCAGCTTCACGGTCTCCATCGGGGTGGCGCCCATCGCGGAGCACAGCCCCCCGGTGGCGCGGATTCTGGAATCCGCGCGCGCCGCCATGCACCGGGCCAAGGAGCGGGGCCGCAACTGCGTCGTGCAATTCGAACAGGACCAGGAAGGTGTCAGCGCCTACCTGAAGGAAAAGACACGCGTTCGCCAGAACCTGGAAAAAGCCCTGGCCACCGAGCGCTTCGTGTTGCGCGCCCAGCCCATCGTACAGACGGCGGTCAGCGGCTCGGGGCCGGTGAGCCGCCACTACGAACTGCTGCTGGGGCTGTCCGGCAAGGACGGCTCCCTCAACTCCCCGGAAGAGTTTATTCAGTCCGCGGAACGCTACGGGTTCATGACGCTGGTGGATCGCTGGGTGGTGCGCGAGGCATTCAGCTGGATCAGCCAGTTGATGGACGCACAGAAAGTGGTCCCCAACCTCGCCATCAACCTGTCGGGCACCAGCGTCACCGACGACAGCTTCATGGAGTTCCTGCTGGAGCAAATTTCTGAATTTGGCGTGGGCACCAGTCGCCTGTGTTTTGAAATCACCGAAACCGGCACCATTTCCAACCTGGTCAAGGCGGCTGATTTCGTGCGCGCTTTCCGCAACATCGGCTGCAAGTTTTCCATCGATGATTTCGGCACGGGCCTGGCCAGCCACAACTACCTGCGGGAACTGCCGGTGGATTTCGTCAAGATAGACGGCAGTTTTGTCACCGGCATCCACAAGAACCGCACCGACTACGCCATGGCACGCTCTATCAACGACCTGGCGCATTTTCTGGGGCAGGAAACCATTGCCGAATCGGTGGAAACCGAGGAAATCGTGGACAAACTGCGCGAAATCGGCGTCGACTACCTGCAGGGGTGGGGCATCGGCAAGCCGAAACCGCTGGCAGACATCACCGCCGAACTCTCCACTATAGAAAAATGATAGGCGGCGCCGGGTTTTTGCCACGGGGCTCACAGTGTCAGTGTGGCCAGGCGCCCGACCTGGTTGCGCGTTGACTTAAATCAACGCCTCCGGCAGGGCACTCTGCTACCGTTCGCGCTTGTGTGACGCCCCGCCGCGATAGCCGATATGACCAGCATGCCCACCGACCTTCTCGCCAGCACCCGTATCTCCCCCGCCCACCGGGCAGACATGGAGCTCGCGGCCAAGTACGCCTGCGCCGGCCCCCGGTATACCTCCTACCCCACTGCACCGCAATTTCGCGCCGACTTCCCGCTGGATCAGTACCGCAACTGGCAGCATCGCGATGGCGACCACAAGCGCGCACCCCTGTCGCTGTACGTGCACCTGCCGTTTTGCATGGATATCTGCTACTACTGCGCCTGCAACAAGATCGTCACGCGCCAGAAGGGCGTGGCCCGGCACTACCTGGACCACCTGCAGAGCGAAATCCAGATGCAGTCGGAGCTGGTGGGCGACAAGCGCCCCATCACCCAAATGCACTGGGGCGGCGGCACGCCCACTTACCTGGACAACGCGGAAATCACCGAACTGATGCACCTGCTGGCCAGCCATTTTCGCCTGCTGGACAAGGGCTACCGCGAGTACTCCATTGAAATCGATCCGCGCACCATCGATCTGGGCACCGTGGCCCTGCTCAAGGGGGTGGGCTTCAACCGGATCAGCCTGGGGATCCAGGATTTCGACCCGGTGGTGCAGAAATCGGTCAACCGTATCCAGCCCTACGAGCAGGTCGCGCCACTGGTGGACTGTATTCGCTCCCACGAGTTCCGCTCCCTGAGTTTCGATCTGATCTACGGGCTGCCGCACCAGGACCGCTTCACCATGGACGACACCCTGCGCAAGGTCATCGCCCTGCGCCCGGACCGCATCGCCTGCTACAACTACGCGCACCTGCCCGAGCGCTTCAGCAGCCAGCGCGCCATCGACCGCCTGACGCTGCCGGTGCCCGAGGAAAAACTGCTGCTGCAGCAGATCATCAGCCACACGCTGCGCGACGCCGGCTACCTGTATATCGGCATGGACCACTACGTACTGCCGGAGGACGAACTGGCGAGCGCACAGCACGAGGGACGCCTGCAGCGCAACTTCCAGGGCTATTCCCTGCACATGGCGGACGACCTGCTGGGCCTCGGGGTATCCGCCATCAGCCAGATGGGGGATTTCTACCTGCAGAACGAGCGCGAACTCAACCGCTACTACCAACTGGTCGAGCACGGAGACCTGCCCGCCAACCGCGGCTGCAAGGTAACGGCGCAGGACAAGTTGCGGCGCCATATCATCATGGGGCTGATTTGCGAGCTGAAACTGGACACCGGTGAAGTCAACCGCCAGTTCGGGGTGGATTTCAACACGGATTTTCAGGAGGAGCTGGCGCAGCTGCGGCCGATGGCGGACGACGGCCTGCTGGAAATCACCCCGGGCGAGCTGCGTGTCACGCCCCGCGGTCGCGCCTTCCTGCGCAATATCTGCATGCCCTTCGACGCCTATCTGACCCGGCACAGCGGCGATCAGCCGCCGCCGCGCTTCTCGGCGACGATCTGACGCGCCCCCTCGGGGCGACCCTGTCCGGGCGACCCTGTCCAGAGGCGAATCAAAAAGACCATTCATACCCGCCTGGATTTGCTTTATAATCGCGCGCATCGCTCGCTATGGATGCAACAATGACGATGCCTCTTGCAAAGTCCGGGGACGAGCTGTCCTTGAAACAGTGCTCCCACGATTACCAGGTAAGCTGCGGCAACTGTCGCCTCAACAGTATTTGCCTGCCGCTGGCATTGGAAAGTGACGATATCCAGCAACTGGATGACATCATTCAGCGCAGCAAGCCACTGCAGAAAAGCCAGCACCTGTACCGCGAGGGAGACGACTTCCAGTCGGTGTATGCCGTGCGTTCCGGCACACTCAAGGCCTACAAAACCACCGACGACGGCCGCGAACAGGTGACCGGGTTTTATTTTCCGGGAGAGATCCTGGGCATGGACGGCATCAGCAACAACGCCCACGCCTCCTCCGCCAAGGCGCTTGAAACCGCCGCCGTGTGCGAGATTCCGTTTTCCTCCCTGGAAAAGCTCAGCTCCCTGATGCCCAACCTGCAGCGGCATTTTTTCCAGCTCATGAGCCGTGAAATCACCGAGGACCAGCAATTGATCACGCTGCTGAGCAAGAACTCGGCCGACGAGCGCGTGGCCTCCCTGATGATCAGTATTTCGACCCGCAACGCCAAGCGCAAGCTCAGTTCGACCCAGTTTCGCCTGCCCATGTCGCGGGTCGATATCGGCAACTACCTGGGGCTGACCGTGGAAACCGTCAGCCGGGTGTTCAGTCGCATGCAGAAGATGAACATACTGTGTGTCGACAACAAGGAAATCGAGATACTGGATAGCCAGGGGCTGCGCAAAATGGCCAATTTGAGTTGCTGAAGCGCTGGGCAGCAGCGCCCGGAGGCGTGTTTCCGGCCGTCATGCCCGGTGGGAATCAGCGCGCGAACCCACCTGAAAAAGATAACGCCAAACACCATAACCCGATTACTCTTGTGGAGAAGGGAGTCCGATGATTCAACACACTTTTGGTCTGCTGACCCGGCCCAGCGCCCAGTGGCGCACCATCGCCAGCCTCCCCGAGAGCTCGTTTAAAACCCTGCTGCTGTATCCCTGCCTGCTGGCCATCCCGTCGGCGGTCGCGTGGTTTTACGGCACCAGCCAGGTGGGCTGGACCATCGGGGACGAGGACGATGCGGTCAAGCTCACGGTGCAGAGCGCGCGCCAGATCAGCATCCTGTTTTACCTGGCGATGCTGTTTTGCGTCGCCGTCATCGGCTATTTCATCCACTGGATGTCGGATACCTACGGGGCGCCCCACTCCACGCCAACCCGGGGCCTGGTGATCGCCGGGCTGACCGCGACCCCGCTGTTTATCGCCGGCATCGTGGGTTTCTACCCCCTGCTGTGGCTGGATTTGCTCATTGGCGTCGCCGCCGTGAGCTGGTCGGTCTATCTCATGTACCTGGGCATACCCATCGTGATGGACATTCCGGAAGAGCGCGGCTTCCTGTTCTCCAGCGCGGTGCTGGGAGTGGCGATGGTGATCCTGATCTGCCTGATGGTGGGTTCGGTGATCCTGTGGGATTTCGGGGCGGCGCCGGCGTTCACGGATTGATCCGGAGCTGCACCACGATGCATCGCAAACCGGCGGGAGCTGTTGGGTAGTGGACTTTTTGTAGCAGAACTTACTGACTTGGAACTGAATCATGAGCGAGCTTAACGCAGCACTGGAACACCCCACGTACAACTACAAGGTGGTACGCCAGTTTGCCGTGATGACGGTGATCTGGGGTATCGTAGGCATGCTGGTCGGCGTGTTGATCGCCTCGCAACTGGCCTGGCCGGCGCTGAACTTCGACCTGCCCTGGCTGCACTTCGGCCGGCTGCGGCCGCTGCACACCAACGCGGTGATTTTTGCCTTCGGCGGCTCCGCCCTGATCGGCACGTCCTACTACGTGGTACAGCGCACCAGCCAGACGCGGCTCATCTCGGACAAACTCGCGGCGCTCACCTTCTGGGGCTGGCAGCTGGTGATCGTGGCGGCCGCCGTCACCCTGCCGCTGGGACTCAACAGCAGCAAGGAATACGCCGAGCTGGAGTGGCCGATCGACATCCTGATCGCCGTGGTCTGGGTGCTCTACGCCATCGTGTTCTTCGGCACCATTGCCAAGCGCAAGACCAGCCATATCTACGTGGCCAACTGGTTTTATGGCGCCTTTATCATTTCAATCGCCCTGCTGCACATTCTCAACAGCCTGGCGGTCCCGGTCAGCCTCACCAAGTCCTACTCGGTCTACGCCGGCACCGTGGATGCCATGGTGCAGTGGTGGTACGGGCACAACGCGGTCGGCTTTTTCCTCACCGCCGGCTTCCTGGGCATGATGTACTACTTCGTACCCAAACAGGCAGAGCGCCCGGTGTACTCCTACCGGCTGAGTATCGTGCACTTCTGGGCACTGGTGGCGGTGTATATCTGGGCCGGCCCGCACCACCTGCACTACACTGCACTGCCCGACTGGGCGCAGAGCGTGGGCATGGTGATGTCCATCATTTTGCTGGCACCGTCCTGGGGCGGCATGATCAACGG
>JAGRIH010000062.1 GCA_020443345.1 Halioglobus sp. | reverse complement strand
CGGCGCTGCACCGAGCAGTCGCGCTCGGCCAGGTACACGCCGTGGCCCGCGTTGTCGCAAAACACCTGTACTTCCACGTGGCGCGGCCGGGTCAGGTATTTTTCCACCAGCATGCGCTCGTCGCCGAAGCTGGCCAGCGCTTCGCGTTTGGCCGCTGCCAGCGCCGCGTCGAACTCCGCGGCGGACCACACCTGGCGCATGCCCTTGCCGCCGCCGCCGGCGGTGGCTTTGAGCAGTACCGGGTAGCCCATCTGCTGCGCCGCGGCGCGCAACCGCGCCGGGTCCTGGTCGTCGCCGTGGTAGCCCGGCACCAGCGGTACGCCGGCACCCTCCATGATGCGCTTGGCGGCCGACTTGGAGCCCATCGCCTCGATCGCCGCCGCCGGCGGGCCGATAAACACCACTTCGCGTTCCGCGCAGGCCCGGGCAAAGGCGGCGTTTTCTGACAGAAAACCATAGCCCGGATGGATCGCCTGGGCGCCGGTAGCGCGCGCCGCCTGCAGAATGCGCTCTGCCGCCAGGTAGGAATCGCGCGCCGGCGCCGCGCCGATATGCACCGCTTCGTCGGCCAGTTGTACATGCAGTGCGTCGCGGTCCGCATCGGAATACACCGCCACAGTGGCGATGCCCATCTCGCGCGCCGTGTCGATCACGCGGCAGGCGATCTCGCCGCGATTGGCAATCAGTATCTTGCTAAACATGCCACTGTGGCCTCCGTTTTTCCAGGAAGGCGCCCAGTCCCTCCTGGCCCTCGGGGGATACCCGGAGCGCGGCAATGCGTTCACAGGTGTGTTCGATGAGGGCCGCATCGATGCTGCGGCCGGCCACCTCGGCCACCAACTGTTTGGCCGCCCGCACCGCCACCGGGCCGTTGTCCAGCAGTGCGTCCACCAGTTGCTTTACCGCGGCATCGAGCTGTGCCGTCTCGACCACCTCGCTGACCAGCCCCAGCCGGAGCGCCTGCTGCGCTCCGAAGCGCTCGGCGGTGGTAAAGTAGCGCCGCGCCGCGCGCTCCCCGATGGCCCTGATGACGTAGGGGCTGATCGTGGCCGGAACCAGACCGAGTCTGACCTCCGACAGCGCAAAGCTCGCATCGACACTGGCCACCGCCATGTCGCAGCAGCTCACCAGTCCCACCGCGCCGCCAAACGCCGCCCCCTGTACCCGCGCGAGGGTGGGTTGGGGCAGTTCGTACAGCGCCTGCAGCATGCCGGCCAGGGCGCGGGCATCGGCCAGGTTGTGGGCGTGGTCGTACCGCGCCATGCGCTGCATCCAGCCCAGGTCCGCCCCGGCGGAAAAATTCCTGCCCGCGGAAGCCAGCACCACTGCGCGCACCGCATCATTGCGCGCCAGCGCCCCAAAGGCTTCGCGCAACTGCGCGATCACGACATCGTCGAAGGCGTTGTGTTTTTCCGGGCGATCGAGGGTGACGGTGGCGACCCCCTGCGGTGTGATATGCGTGGTTACCGTTGGTTTGTCCATAATGGCATTCTCTGCTTACATCCGGAACACGCCAAACCGCGAGTCCCTCACCGGTGCGTTCAGCGCCGCCGAGATCGCCAGGCCCAGCACCGTGCGTGTATCCGCCGGGTCGATCACGCCGTCGTCCCACAGGCGCGCCGAAGCGTAGTAGGGGTGACCCTGTTTCTCGTAGAGATCCAGAATCGGCTGCTTGAATGCCGCCGCCTCCGGCGCGCTCATCGCCTTGCCCTCGCGGGCCAGCTGGTCCTGCTTGACCGTCGCCAGGACACCCGCCGCCTGTTCGCCGCCCATCACCGAGATACGTGCATTGGGCCACATGAACAAAAACCGCGGTTCATAGGCGCGGCCGCACATCGCGTAATTGCCCGCGCCGAAGGAGCCGCCGATAATCACCGTGAACTTCGGCACGTCGGCACAGGCCACCGCGTGCACCATCTTCGCGCCGTGCCGCGCAATGCCGTCCGCCTCGTACTGTTTGCCCACCATGAAGCCGGTGATGTTCTGCAGGAACACCAGCGGCGTGTGGCGCTGGGCGCACAGTTCGATGAAGTGTGCGCCCTTCACCGCCGACTCGCCGAACAGGATACCGTTGTTGGCCACGAGGCCCACCGGGTAGCCGTGGATGCGCGCAAAGCCGCACACCAGCGTGGTGCCGTACAGGGCCTTAAATTCATCGAACTCGGAGCCATCGACCACGCGCGCGATCACCTCCCGCACATCGTAGGGCCGCTTTGCATCGGCGGGAATGACGCCGTAGACATCCTCAGTCGGATAGACCGGGGGCACCGGCTCGCGCAGGTCCATCGCCACCGGCTTGACGCGGTTCAGACGGGCTACCGCGCGCCGCACCAGTTGCAGCGCGTGGTGGTCGTTGTTGGCGTAGTGGTCGGTGACGCCGGACGTGCGGCAGTGTACATCGGCGCCGCCCAGTTCCTCGGCGCTGACCACCTCCCCGGTGGCGGCTTTTACCAGCGGCGGCCCGCCCAGGAAGATGGTGCCCTGGTTCTTCACGATGATGGATTCGTCGGCCATGGCCGGCAGATAGGCGCCGCCGGCGGTGCACGAACCCAGTACCGCTGCGATCTGGGGAATACCCAGGGCCGACATGCGCGCCTGGTTGTAAAAGGCGTGACCAAAGTGCTCCCGGTCAGGGAATACGTCTTCCTGCAGGGGCAGGTAGGCGCCGCCGGAATCCACCAGGTAGACGCAGGGCAGGTGGTTTTCCCGGGCGATGGTCTGGGCGCGCCCCTGCTTCTTGACGGTGAGGGGGTAGTAGGTGCCGCCCTTTACCGTGGCATCATTGACCAGGACCATGCACTCCTGGCCGGCGATGCGGCCGATGCCGGTGATGAGGCCCGCGCCCGGCACCTCGTCCTCGTAGACCCGGTAAGCCGCCAGCTGAGATAGCTCCAAAAATGGCGAGCCGGGGTCCAGCACCGCGTCGAGTCGCTCCCGGGGCAGCAGTTTGCCGCGCGCGGTGTGGCGCTGGCGGGCCTGCTCACCGCCGCCGCGGCTGATCACGCCGACCAGTCGGCGCAAATCGTCAACCTGGGCCTGCAGGTGTTCGCGGTTGGCTGCGAAGGCCTCGTCGCGGGTGTTGACGCGTGATTGGATGACGCTCATGACGACCTTCCTATGCCGTGGCCTGGAACAGTTCGCGGCCGATCAGCATGCGCCGCACCTCGGACGTGCCGGCGCCGATCTCATACAGCTTGGCATCGCGCAGCAGGCGCCCGGCCCCGGATTCGTTGGTATAGCCGAAACCGCCCAGCGCCTGGATGGTCTGCAGGGCCATCTGGGTGGCCTTCTCCGCGGTGTACAGGATCACCGCGGCGCAGTCCTGGCGCGTCTGCCGGTCGCGGTCGCAGGCGCGGGCCACGGCATAGAGGTAGGCGCGGCAGGCGTTGAGGTCGGCGTACATGTCCGCCAGCTTGCCCTGCATCAACTGAAACTCGCCGATGGGGCGGCCGAACTGCTGGCGCTGGTGCAGGTAGGGCAGTACCTCGTCGATACAGGCCTGCATGACGCCTACCGGGCCGGCGGCGAGCAGTGCGCGCTCGAAATCCAGCCCGGACATCAGGATTTTCACCCCGTCACCGGCGCTGCCCAGTACGTTGCGTGCGGGGACGGGCACGTCCTCGAACACCAGCTCGCAGGTGTTGGAGCCGCGCATGCCCAGCTTGTCCAGTTTGGGCGAGCGGGAAAAGCCCGGGTAGTCGCGCTCCACGATGAACGCCGTGATACCGCGGGAGCCAGCCTGCGGATCGGTCTTGGCGTAGATCACGTACACGTGGGCGTCGGGACCGTTGGTGATCCACATCTTGGTGCCGTTGAGAATGTAGTGGTCGCCCTCCCGCCGGGCGCGAAGCTGCATGCTCACCACATCGGAGCCGGCGCCGGCTTCGGACATGGCCAGTGCGCCCACGTGCTCGCCGCGGCACAGCCGGGGCAGGTACTGCTCTTTTTGCGCTGCGCTGCCGTTTTTGCGCAACTGGTTCAGGCACAGGTTGGACATGGCGCCGTAGGACAGTCCCACCGAGGCCGAGGCCCGGCTGATTTCCTCCATCACCACGGCGTGGGCCAGGTAGCCCATGTCGCTGCCCCCGAACTGCTGCTCCACCGTGATGCCGAGCAGGCCCATGTCGCCAAAAGTGCGCCACAGGTCGGCGGGAAACTCGTTGTCGCGATCGATCTGCGCCGCGCGCGGGGCAATCTCTTTCTGGCACATCTGGTACACCGCCTCGCGCAGCATGTCCAGTTCCTCGCCGAGGCCGAAATCGAGTGTCGGGTATGCGGTGTTCATAGCGTGTTCCTGTTGCGTGGTTTCTCCAAGCGCGGGCGGCCGCCCAGGCTGCTTTCGCACAGAACCTGCACCTCGTCCAGGCCCGCCAGCATGGCGTCGATGTCCCTTTTGCGCTGCAGCAGGTTCTCCCGGCGCTGTTTTACATCGGCCAGCAGGGCGTGCAGTTGCTCCGCGTTATCGTGCGCGGGGTCGTACATATCGATAAACCCGACGCACTCGCGCAGGGTCATGCCGATGCGGCGGCCGCGCAGGATCAACTTGATACGCACCCGGTCGGCCGCGGAATAAAGCCGCTTGTGGCCTGCGCGGGCCGGGCTGATGAGCCCTTTCTCCTCGTAAAACCGGATGGTGCGGGTGGTGACGCCAAACTCGCTGGCTAACTCCGAAATAGTATACGGTCTGCCTGGCACGGCGAATCGTCCTCACTGCGGGGCAATCAACGATAATGAATAACGGGCAGGATACACAAAGTTTACGTTAACGTAAACGTTAATTTACGGGTCGTTCCCGCCAGCATGGGCGCCGGCTTATTTGTTATCATCGCGCTACTATCAACCTGCAAAGTTGCCCGCTGTATGTCCACCACCGCCCTTTTGCCGCTGCTGGCGGACGGCCAGTTTCACTCCGGCCAGGATCTCGCGGATACCCTGGGTATCAGCCGCACGGCGGTGTGGAAACAGTTGCGCAAGCTGGATGAACTGGGCCTGCATGCAGAGACCGTGAAGGGGCGCGGCTACCGTATAGCCGGTGGTATCGAGCTGCTGGATGGCGCACTGATACGCGCCGCCCTGCGCCCGTCGGCGGCAGCCCGGCTGGGCCAGTTGCTGCTCGTAGAGAGCGTCGATTCCACCAATGCCGAAGTGCTGCGCCAGTTGCAGCAGGGGGCGGGCAGCGGCCTGGTGTGCGCCGCGGAGCGCCAGAGCACCGGTCGGGGACGGCGCGGTCGCCAGTGGGTCAGCCCCTACGGGGCCAATCTGTACCTGTCGCTGGCGTGGGAATACGCCCAGGGCGCAGCGGTGCTGGAGGGCCTGAGTCTGGCCGTGGGGGTGGCAGTGGCCCGCGCGCTGGCGGCCTGCGACGTGCCGCCGGTACAGCTCAAATGGCCCAACGATATCGTATGTGACGGCGCCAAGCTCGGCGGCATCCTGCTGGAGATGACGGGCGATGCCGCCGGCACCTGCCGGATCGTCACCGGTGTCGGTCTCAATGTGGCCATGCCGGCGGCGGCCGCGGGCAGCATCGATCAGTCGTGGACGGATATCGTTACGCTGACCAGCGGCGTGCATCCCGGCCGCAATGTGCTGCTGGCGGCGCTGCTCAATGAACTGTTGCCGCTGTTGGCAAGCTTCGAGGCCGACGGCTTCGCTGCCTGGCGGGACGCGTGGCTGGCGCTGGATGCCTTTGCCAACCAGCGCGTGGTATTGCGCGCCGGCGATACGCAATGGGCCGGGGTGGCGCGCGGGGTGGATGTGCGCGGCGCGCTGCAACTGGAAACTGCCACCGGTATGCAGTCTGTCCATGGCGGAGAGATTTCCCTGCGGGCCGCGCCGTGAAGCTCGCGGCGCGCTGTTTGCAACTGGATGTGGGCAACAGCGGCGCCAAGTGGCGCCTGCTCGAACACGGCGGGGTGACGGCGCGCGGCACCTACCGGCGCGATGACCCGACCTCGCGCGATGCGCTGCTCAACTGCACGCAGCAGTTGCAGCAGGTGTGGGTGAGCAGTGTGGCGGAGGCGGCGGCGCAGGCAGAGCTGACGCGTCTGCTGTTCGAGCGCTGGGGCGTGGCGCCTTGGTATGCCAGTTCCCGCGCCCGCACCGGCGATTTGCACAACAGCTATGCCCGGCCCGAGCGCATGGGGGTGGATCGCTGGCTGGCGATGCTGGCCGCCCGGCAGCGCGCCCGGGAGCGGGCCTGCGTGGTGGATGCCGGTTCCGCCCTCACCATCGACCTGATCAGCGCCAGCGGCCAGCACGAGGGCGGCTATATCATTCCCGGCCCGCAGTTGATGGAGCGCTCGCTGCTGCTCGACACCGATCGGGTGCGCTTTGCCGGCGAGACCGTGGGTGCGGCACTGGTGCCGGGATCATCCACCGCCACGGCGGTGCGCCACGGGATCGCCCTGGCACAGGCCGGTGCGGTATCCCTGGCACTCGACCGGGCCGGGGAGCCGGCGCCCCGGGTGTTTTTTTGCGGCGGTGCGGGCGCGACCCTGCAGCAACTGCTGGGCCGCGGCGGCGAACTGGTGCCGGACCTGGTGTTCGAGGGGCTGGAGGTGCTGGCGGCCAGCGCCTAGCCCGCAGGTCCAGTCCTTGCATCGCCGCGGTGCTTTGCATAGAATTGCCGGCCTTCGAAGTGGTGCCGGGTGTCGCCGACCGCTTCGCAGACCGTTGCAGTCTGGATCTGGCTGGCGTAGCTCAGCAGGTAGAGCAGCTGATTTGTAATCAGCCGGTCG
>JAGRIH010000026.1:10719-63845 GCA_020443345.1 Halioglobus sp. | reverse complement strand
CGCGAGGGCAACGACTTCTACTACGAAATGCAGGAGTCCAAGGTCGTCGACGTGGAAAACTTCCGCAATTCCAAGGTGGCCATGGTGTACGGCCAGATGAACGAGCCGCCGGGCAACCGCCTGCGGGTCGCCCTGACCGGCTTGACCATGGCGGAGAAATTCCGCGATGAAGGCCGCGACGTACTGCTGTTTATCGACAATATCTACCGCTACACGCTGGCCGGCACCGAGGTGTCCGCCCTGTTGGGCCGGATGCCGTCCGCGGTCGGCTACCAGCCCACGCTGGCCGAGGAGATGGGGGTGCTGCAGGAGCGCATCACCTCCACCAAGGTGGGCTCGATCACCTCTATCCAGGCGGTGTATGTACCGGCCGACGACCTGACCGACCCGTCCCCGGCGACCACCTTTGCCCACCTGGACTCCACGGTGGTGCTGAGCCGGGACATTGCGGCCAAGGGTATATACCCCGCGGTGGACCCGCTGGATTCCACCTCGCGCCAACTCGACCCGCTGCTGATCGGCAACGAGCACTACGAGACGGCCCGCGGCGTGCAGTCGGTGCTGCAGCGCTACAAGGAACTCAAGGACATTATCGCCATCCTGGGCATGGACGAACTGTCCGAGGAAGACAAGCAGACCGTTGCCAGGGCGCGCAAAATCGAGCGTTTCCTGTCGCAGCCCTTCCATGTGGCGGAAGTTTTTACCGGTTCGGCGGGCAAGTATGTCACCCTCAAAGACACCATCGCGGGTTTTCAGGGTATTCTTGCGGGCGACTACGACGAGCTGCCCGAACAGGCCTTCTACATGGTTGGCAGTATCGATGAGGCCATCGAGAAAGCCAAAACGCTGTAACACTGGAGGGGCCCGGGTATGGCCATGACTATTCACTGCGACATCGTCAGCGCGGAAGAGGAAATTTACTCCGGCCTGGTTGACATGCTGGTCGCCACCGGTGAGTTGGGCGAGTTGGGCGTCAGCTACGGGCACGCGCCGCTGCTGACTTCTCTGGTGCCCGGCCCGGTGCGCATCGTGACGCAGGCGGGTGAAGAGCAGGTGTACTACGTCTCGGGCGGCTTCCTGGAGGTGCAGCCGGGCGTCGTATCCATCCTGGCCGATACCGCCATTCGGGCCCATGACGTGGATGAGGCGGCAGCCGAGGAAGCGCGCCGCGAAGCGGAACAGGCGCTGAGCAATCAGACCGGCGATTTCGACTACGGTCGCGCCTCTGCACAACTCGCCGAGGCCGCTGCCCAGCTGGCCACTTTGCGCAAAATACGCAACCGGGCGGGGCGCGGATAGTACCGAGCGGGCCGCTCGTCCCGAAGCCCTGCCCACCGGCGCCTTTTTAGCGGTGCGAACCACACCGTTCTGTGCGAACCGGAAGGGTGAGTGATAACCCCGTCACAATTGCGATAAATGGCGTTGTAATGCGTCTCCGGCGTACTACTATCAGCCGTTGCGGACGGGTTTTATCCCGGCATTGAACGGGATGGACAGGCTGATTTTATGAAACTCGAGATTATTATCCTGGCAGCGGGCCAGGGCAGCAGGATGAACTCCAGCCTGCCCAAGGTGCTGCACACGCTGGCCGGCAGGCCTTTGCTGGAGCACGTGGTGCGCACCGCACTCGGCCTGCATCCCGCTGCCGTGCACGTGGTTGTCGGTCACGGGGGGGAACAGGTCCAGCAGGCGCTGTCAGCCTACACTATTCACTGGGTGGTGCAGGAGCGGCAGCTCGGCACCGGTCACGCGGTGCTGCAAGCGCTGCCCGCGGTCGCCCCCGACAGTGTCGTGCTCGTGTTATACGGCGACGTGCCGCTTACTGAACCGGCCACCCTGGAGCGGCTCGTGGCCCGGGCGCAGCAGGCCCCAGCCCTGCTGACGGCGATTCTCGACGACCCGCGCGGTTACGGCAGGATCCTGCGCAGTGCCGAGGGCGCCCTGCTGGGCGTGGTGGAGGACAGGGATGCCACGGCGTCGCAGCGGGACATCACCGAGATCAACACGGGCGTGATGGCCGCCCCCGCGCAGGACTTTATGCGCTATTTGCCGCAGGTGAGAAACGACAACCAGCAGGGGGAGTACTACCTGCCCGATGTACTGTCCCTGGCAGTTGCCGAGGGTCGGGTGGTCGCCACCAGCCGCGCCGGCTCCGAACTGGAAATTCTGGGTGTCAACGACCGGGAGCAGCTCAACCGGCTCGAGCGCGAGTATCAGCGCCGCCAGGCCCGGGAACTGATGCGTCAGGGGGTCAGTATTGCCGATGCGGCCCGCCTGGATATTCGCGGTACCCTCACTTGTGCGCAGGATGTCAGTATCGACGTAAACGTGGTGATCGAGGGGGAAGTGCGGCTGGGCAGGCGGGTCACTGTCGGTCCCAACTGCGTGCTGCGCGATGTGGTCGTCGGCGATGGCGCGACGATTCATGCCATGAGCCATGTGCAGGAGACCGAGATTGGCGCGGCCTGCACCGTCGGACCCTATGCGCGCCTGCGCCCCGGCACCGTGTTGTCCGAGGGGGCGCGCATCGGCAATTTTGTGGAAACCAAGAACGCCCGAATCGGCGCGGACAGCAAGGTCAACCACCTCAGCTACATCGGCGACTGCGACATGGGCCCGGGAGTGAACATCGGCGCGGGGACCATTACCTGTAATTACGACGGGGTAAACAAACACCGGACCACGATTGGCCAGGGGGTGTTTGTCGGTTCCAACAGCACCCTGGTGGCCCCTCTGGAGATCGCGGATCGGGGCTTTGTGGCGGCCGGCTCCACCATCACCAGGGCCGTGGAGAACAGCGAGCTGGCCGTGAGCCGGGCTCGACAGCGCAATATCCAGGGCTGGCAGCGCCCCGGGAAACAGGGCGGGGACTGATCATGTGTGGCATCGTGGCCGCCGCGGCGCGGCGGGAGGTATCCGAAATCCTGCTGGAGGGATTGCGCCGGCTCGAATACCGCGGCTACGACTCCGCCGGCCTGGCGTTGATCGACAACGAGCGCAACCTGCACCTGCACAAACGCCAGGGCAAGGTCAGCGAACTGGAACAGGCGCAGCAATTGCAGCCGTACTTCGGCTGCACCGGCATTGCGCACACCCGCTGGGCGACCCACGGCGAACCTTCCGGCGTCAATGCGCACCCACATGTTTCCGGACAGCGGGTGGCCCTGGTGCACAACGGCATTATTGAAAACCACCAGGTGCTGCGCGAGGAACTGCTGCAGGCAGGCTACCAGTTGCACTCTGCCACCGACACGGAAGTGGTGGTCCACCTGCTCCACCAGCAGTTGCAGGTCGGGGCGAGTCTGTGCGAGGCCATGCAGCGCGTGGTACAGCGGCTGGAGGGCGCCTACGCCCTGGCGGCCATAGACGTGGAGCATCCCGATTGCGTCGTCGGCGCGCGCCGGGGCAGCCCGCTGGTGGTGGGCGTCGGCATCGGCGAGAATTTTCTGGCCTCCGACCAGATGGCCCTGCGCCAGGTGACGGACCGCTTTATCTACCTGGAAGAGGGCGACCTGGTGGAGATCACGCCCGCCAGCCTGCAGGTGTTTGCCGCGGACGGCACGCTGCTGGAGCGCCGCGTCACCCGCATTGACGAGGCGGTCGAGGCGGTCGATATGGGCGACTTCGACCACTACATGATCAAGGAGATCTACGAGCAGCCGCGCGCTCTGGCCGCCACGTTTGCAGCGGCGGGGGGGCGCAGCATCGGCGATCACTGTTTCGGTGCGAATGCCGCCGCTGTCTTCGATCAGGTCAAGGCGATACAGATCGTCGCCTGCGGTACCAGTTTCCACGCGGGCATGGTGGCCCGCTACTGGCTGGAGGAACTGGCGGGTGTGCCCTGTGAGGTGGAAGTGGCCTCTGAGTTTCGCTACCGCAAGCGGGTGCCGCACCAGGGCACGCTGCTGGTCGCCGTTTCCCAGTCCGGCGAGACCGCCGATACCCTGGCGGCACTGCGCAATGCAAAACCCGGGGAGTTTATCGGCAGCCTGGTCATCGCCAACGTGGACAACAGTTCACTGGTACGCGAGTGCGATCTGGTGTTCCTGACGCGGGCGGGAACTGAAATCGGCGTCGCATCGACCAAGGCATTCACCACGCAACTGGTGGCGCTACTGCTGTTGACCATTGCGCTGGGGCGTCGCCGCTCCCTGCCACAAGAGCGCCGGGAGCAACTCGTGTCGGCACTGCACAAGTTGCCGGATTACGTACAGCAAACGCTGGAACTCGACGCGGCCATCAGGCAGTTGTCCCATGCCTTTATTCCCAAGCACCACGCGCTGTTTCTGGGGCGCGGCATTCACTACCCGATCGCCATGGAGGGTGCGCTCAAGCTCAAGGAGATATCCTACATCCACGCCGAGGCCTACCCGGCCGGCGAATTGAAGCACGGGCCGCTGGCACTGGTGGATGACGACATGCCGGTGGTCGCCGTGGCGCCCAGCGATGAACTGCTGGAAAAGCTCAAGTCCAACCTGGAGGAGGTGCGCTCACGCGGCGGGCAGCTGTTTGTCTTCGCGGACAGAGCGGCGGGTTTTGCCGACGACGCGCGGGTGCGGGTGCTGCCCATGCCGCACTGTCCCGAGGTGCTCAAACCGGTGATTTATACCGTGGCACTGCAACTGCTGGCCTACCATGTGGCGGTGCAGAAGGGCACCGACGTGGACAAGCCGCGCAACCTGGCCAAGTCAGTCACCGTGGAATGAGGCAGTGACGCTGTTCGAGTGGCTGAAGCTGCTGCATGTCGGCAGCGTGGTGCTGTCGGTGAGCGGCTTTATCCTGCGCGGTTACTGGATGATGACGGACAACCCGTTGCTGCGGCGTCGCCCGGCAAAGGTCCTGCCGCATATCGTGGACACCGTCCTGTTGGGTTCGGCGATCGGCATGCTGGTGCTGTGGCGGGTGTCACCGTTCCAGATGGGCTGGATCAGCGCGAAGATCGCGGGGCTGCTGGTCTATATCGCGCTGGGCATGGCGGCTTTGCGCTACGGCAAGACCAGGCGCCAGCGGGTGATCGCCTGGCTGCTGGCGCTGTGCACCGTGGCCTATATCGTCACAGTGGCGTACAGTAAAGATCCCCTGGGATTTTTTCGGCCGCTGGTTGGCTAATGCACTGCGGCCGCGGCGGCGACCTCGGTGCCGCCAGTTTCCGCTGCGCCGGGTCAGCCGGGATTGGCTGCCTTGTACTCGCGGATTTCCGTGTTGAACTGACCGGCGACCTCCTCTTCCTGAGACACAGCGGCGTTGTATCTCTCCACCGCCGCCTGGTAGTTCGACTGCGCCGCCTCCATCTCATCTTTTGAGCCTTTCAGCGTCGCCTCCTCAGCCTTTTTCATGTCTCGTTCCAGGCAGGACATGTATTCCAGATTGGCCGTCTGAAAGGTCTTGACCGCTTTTTGGCCGGCCAGCATATCCTCCATAGAGGCGCTGCCGCCGTCCGGCAGGGAGGGCACCTCGGGTCTGACGCACTCTCCGGCGAGGCTGACGCCGCTGCCCAGAACCAGGCTCAGCACTGCAAGTTTGACACGGTTCATTTCGACTCCCTCCAGGTTTGCGATTGGCAGACATTAACAGGACACCGGGCATCTGCCAAGCCGGTGCCGGCACGGGGCTGTTTCGTATACTGCTATTGCCTGCCCACCCACAGCCGGGACAGACCGTGCTCGCGCTGCAACTGCAGGGCAACCTGCTCCGCCACGTTGCGGCTCGCCAGTTCGACCACGCGCACCCGATAGAATGTCCGGCCGTTGCTGCTGGCGGTGGTGACCACGACGGAGCCGGATGTGGGCTGCAGCTTGTCCACCCAGCGCTCGGCGGCTTCGCGCTGGCTGTAGGAACCGAAGTTTACGAACCAGGAGTCACTGCCTGCGGCCTGGTTTGCAGGGGGTTTGGACGCCGCCCCAGCATCCACGGCAGCGGTCGGCGGCGTTCCGGACACTGCTGCTGCGGGCGCTTTCGCGGCAGCCGCCGTCGCGGCGGCCTGTCGCTGTGCTGCCAGTTGGCTTTCCAGTCCGGCGACGGTGTCCGCCAGGCGCCGGTTTTCAAGCGTCAGGTTCTCCAGCGAGTCCTGCAATTCATGATTGCGCCGTTGTACCTGTTCCAGGGCATCGCGGCTGGCGCGCACCTCGGCGGGACTGGCCGCCGTGGCGAGCGCGGCCTGCAGGCCGCGGATCTCCTGTTCGGTGGCGGCGCGCTGCTGTATCACCCCGTAACCGCCCGCAGCCAGTAACAACACCGCCAGAATCGCCACCGCGACAAGCCCCAGCGGCCAGCGGTGCGCGGCAGAGCGGGTCCCCGGCCGCTGGTCGTCGGGATTTGCGCTGGCGTCGTCTTCGTCCGGCGTCTCGTGCACCCGGGTCCGGGTATCGCCCTCGGGCAATACGGCTTCCTCGTCGTCTTGCCAGGCCGGGTCGTCCGCCTCGTCGGCAGGAACGGCCTGTGCATCGTCATCGTCCCACAGCTCGTCGAGCTGGTGGCGTCGCGGACCGGCGGCGGGTGCCGGGCCGGACCATTCGCGCAGCGCGGAGGAGTCATCGTCATAGTCTTCATCCGGCAGTTCATCCAGCGCCCGGTCTGCCGCCAAATCGTCTGCGAACTCCTCCTCGCGAAACGCTGAGGTGTAGTCACTGTCCCGGTCCGGTTCTTCGTAGTCGTCGTAGTCCGGGAAGTCGCCGAACCGGGGGTCGCGTTTGGGGTCGGGGTGATCGTCTCGATTGTCCATGGGTTAGCGGGTCCTGCTCAATACCGGATGGTGGCCAGATAGTAACAGACACGGCGGGCGATTTCCCCGTGGCCGCGCACTGGTCAGTCGGGCGTGCGCAGCAGTTGCAAGCCGCGGTTGAGCTTGCTCAGATGGCTGCGCACCTTCTCCCCTTTCATCCTGGATACCCCGACGGCCAGCACGTCGATCACCGCCAGGTGTGCGATGCGCGAGGGCAGGGGGGTATAACTGTCGTCGCTGGCCTGCTCCACATCGATGGGAATGGCAATCGTGCTGCGCCGGACGACCGGGGTAGCGCCCGGCGCCAGGCCGATGACAACGGCGCCGGCCTCGTGCACGTGCTCCATCGCTTCCAGCAGCGAGGTGCTGCGACCCGACTGGGAGATGGCCACTACCACGTCACCCGGGATCAGGGACATGGCCGACATGGCCTGCATATGGGGATCCGAGTGGGCGGCACTGGCGATTTGCAGGCGAAAAAACTTGTGCTGGGCATCGATGGCCACCGGGCCGGATGCGCCGAAGCCGTAGAACTCGACGCGATTGGCACTGCACAGCGCATCCACGGCAACTTTTATGGCATCCAGATCCAGCGTATCGCGCACCCGCGCAAGGGTTTCCAGGGTGGCGTCGAACACCTTGTGGGTATAGTCGCGGGCGGTGTCCAGCTCACTCAGGGAGAAGGGTTCCGCGAAACCGCCGCTGGCGGCGCTGCGCGCCAGTGCCAGTTTGAAGTTCTGGAATCCGGTACAGCCCACGGCGCGACAGAAGCGCACCACGGTGGGCTCGCTCACCGCGGCGGCGGCAGCCACGTCCACGATCCGCATGTGTATCACGTCGTCCGGTCGGGCCAGTACCAGTTGCGCCACCTTGCGTTCCGAGCGCCGCAACTGCTGCAGGCGGGTTTCAATTTCCCGCAGGATGGGCCTGGTTGCCGTCGTCACTGGTGAGTATGCCGCCGTGCCGGGTATTCAGTCAGTGCGCTATTATACATTCATTACCGCCCGCGGCCCTGTCGCGCGACTGCAATTTGGTTAGAATGACCCAATGGACGTGTCCGACATCCTCTCTCCCCTCAACGATGCCCAGCGCGATGCGGTCGCCGCCGAGAGCCAGAACATGCTGGTGCTGGCCGGCGCCGGCAGCGGCAAGACCCGTGTGCTGGTGCACCGCATTGCCTGGCTGATCCGGTCCATGGATTTTTCCCCCTGGTCCATTCTGGCGGTGACCTTTACCAACAAGGCGGCCAGGGAGATGCGCGGCCGTATCGAACAGATGCTGCAGCTTCCCAGCCACGGCATGTGGGTGGGGACCTTTCACGGGCTGGCACACCGCCTGCTCAAGGCGCACTGGAGGGAGGCGGGCCTGCCGCAAAACTTCCAGATTCTCGACAGCGATGACCAGTTGCGCCTGGTGAAGCGCATCGGGCGGGAGCTGGACCTGGACGAGTCGCGCTGGCCGCCGCGCCAGTGCCAGTGGTACATCAACGCGCAGAAAGACGAGGGCCTGCGCTCGGCGCATATCGAAGTGCCCCATGCCGATCTGTTCGGCCAGACCATGCTGCGTGTCTACCGCGCTTACGAACAGGCCTGCGAGCGCGGCGGCATGGTCGATTTCGCCGAGTTGCTGCTGCGCGCACACGAGCTGTGGCTGCGCAGCCCCGAGGTCCTGGGACACTATCGGGGGCGCTTCCGGCAGATTCTGGTGGATGAATTCCAGGATACCAATACCATTCAGTACGCCTGGCTGCGGGTGCTGGCCGGCGCGGATATCCCGGTGGTGGCGGTGGGTGACGACGACCAGTCCATCTATGGCTGGCGCGGGGCAAAAATAGAAAATATTCAACGTTTTAGCGCTGACTTCCCCGCCGCCAAAACGGTGCGGCTGGAGCAGAATTACCGCTCCACCCAGACTATCCTGCAGGCCGCCAACGGCGTTATCGCCGGCAACTTCGGGCGCCTGGGCAAGGAATTGTGGACCGCGGGAGAGAGTGGCGAGCCGATCACGCTGTATGCCGGTTTCAATGAACAGGACGAAGCGCGTTTCATTGTGGAGCAGATTGAAAAGTGGCTGGAACGGGGCAACAATCGCGCCTCGGCAGCCATATTGTACCGCTCCAATGCCCAGTCGCGGGTGCTGGAGGAGGCGCTGATTCACGCGGCGATTCCCTACCGCATCTACGGCGGCCAGCGCTTTTACGAGCGCATGGAAATCCGCAATGCGCTGGCCTATTTGCGCCTGCTGCAAAACCGGGACGATGACGCGGCGGTGGAGCGGGTTATCAATACACCGTCGCGCGGTATCGGCAGCAAGACACTGGATACCCTGCGCGAGTGTGCCCGCGAGCGCGGGCTGTCCCTGTGGCGGGCCGCGGCCGCTGTCATCGATGACAAGCTGCTGCCGGCGCGGGCGCTGTCGGCCCTGGCCGGCTTTGTGGCCCTGGTGAACGAACTGGACTCGGGCACGGATGAACTGGAGTTGGGCGAGCTGGTGGAACATGTCATCCAGCACTCGGGGCTGGCCGGCTTCCACGAGAAGGAGAAGGGCGAGAAAGGCCGCGCCCGGGTGGAGAACCTGCAGGAGCTGGTCAGCGCCGCCAGGCAGTTTGTCGCACAGGATGACGAGTTGTCCGCGCTGCAGCAATTCCTGGACGGCGCTGCCCTGGACGCCGGCGACACCCAGGCGGCGGAACACGAGGACAGCGTGCAGTTGATGACGCTGCACTCCGCCAAGGGGCTGGAATTTCCCCTGGTATTCCTGGCGGGTATGGAGGAAAACCTGTTTCCCCATCGCATGTCGCTGGAGGAGCCGGGGCGTCTGGAGGAGGAGCGGCGCCTGTGTTACGTGGGCATTACCCGCGCCATGGATAAGCTGTACCTCACTTACGCCGAGAGCCGGCGCCTGCACGGCTCGGAAACCTTTAACACGCCGTCCCGTTTCATCCGGGAGATCCCGGCGCAACTGTTGCGCGAAGTCCGTCTGCACAGCAGCGTGGCGCGGCCGGTGAGCACCCTGACCCAGACCCGGGTGCCCGATACGGGCTTGCGCCTGGGACAGCAGGTCTACCACCAGGTGTTTGGCGAGGGCGTCGTGCTAAACTTCGAGGGCCGCGGTGCCAGCGCCAGGGTCGAAGTGAATTTCGACACCGAGGGCGGCAGCAAGTGGCTGGTGCTGCAGTATGCCAACCTGCAGGTGATGTAAGCACTTCCCGGACGGACACGAGCATGGCCACAACTGTCCCGCAAACGCGCTACGCCCCGCTGGTTATCCTGTTGCTGGTGGCGGCGCTGGTAACGGTGCTGGGACTGTGGGCCCTGGATCGCGCCCGCGGCGCCGCCGCGGGCGAATCTAGCGAGGCGGCGGCCGCATTCAGCGAGACCTTCCACTGGAAGCTGGTGACGACCTGGCCCAAGAACTTTCCCGGTCTGGGGTCCGGCGCCGAGAATTTTGCGCGCTACGTCAAGGAAATGAGCGCCGGACGGCTCACGGTCCACGTCTACGGCGCGGGCGAGATCGTCCCCGCCTTTGAGGTCTTTGACGCCGTGTCACAGGGGGTGGTGGATGCCGGGCACGGCGCCTCATACTACTGGAAGGGGAAGATCCCGGCAGCGGTATTTTTCACCGCGATACCCTTTGGCTTCACGGCACAGGAAATCAACGCCTGGGTGCACTACGGCGGCGGCCTCGAGCTGTGGCGCGAGGCCTATGCGCCGGCGAACATCGTACCCTTTGCCGGCGGCAACACCGGGGTGCAGATGGCGGGCTGGTTCAACCGGGAGATCAACTCCGCAGATGATCTCAAGGGCCTTAAAATGCGCATTCCGGGGCTGGCCGGCGAAGTGTTTGCGGCCGCGGGGGGTACGGCGGTGCGCATCCCCGGGAGCGAGCTGTACACCTCCCTGCAGACCGGTGTGATCGATGCCACGGAGTGGGTGGGGCCCTATAACGACCTGGCGCTGGGTTTGTACGAGGTGGCCAGATACTACTACTATCCCGGCTGGCACGAGCCCGGCTCCATGCTGGAACTCATCGTCAACAAGCAGTCGCTGGAGGCGCTGCCGCCGGATCTCCAGGCCATCGTGACCTATGCCGCGCGGGCGGCCAACCAGGATATGCTGGACGAGTTTACCGCCCGCAACAACGCCGCGCTGCGCGAGCTGGTGGATGAGCACGGCGTGCAAATGCGGCGCTTCCCGGACGATGTGCTGCTGCGCTTCTGGCGCGGCAGCGAGTCGGTGATGCGCGAGCTGGTAGCGAGCGACCCGATGGCGGCCAAAGTGTACGCCTCCTACAAATCATTCTACGACGGTGTTCGCTCCTACCACCACATCTCCGAACAGGCCTATATCAATGCCCGGGACCTGGTGCTGGACAGCGATGCGCCCTGAGGCGATCAACGCTTGATGGCGCGGGTGCGGCCGCTCTGGTCGATGGCCACAAAGACAAACTCTCCCTCGGTGACCTTCAGCGGCTCGCCGTCGTGGGGCGAATTGATCCACACTTCCACCATGATGCGGATGGAGCTGCGACCCACTTCCAGCACGTCGCAGTAGCACGATACCACCGCGCCCACATGTACCGGCGTCAGGAAGGCCATGCCGTCGATGGCGACCGTGGCGACCCTCCCGCCGGCCACCTCGCTGGCAGTAATCATGCCTGCAATATCCATTTGTGACAGCAGCCAGCCGCCGAAGATGTCGCCGCTGGCGTTGGTGTCTCTGGGCATGGCAACCGTTTGCAGGGCGAGATCGCCCTGGGGTAGCGGCGTGCGATCCAGATCACTGTTCATGTTTGGCCTCTGTTTATTATCGGTGTCAATTATTGTCAGTGTTACGCAACGCCCGGGTGCATCGCGCAGGTCAGGGCTTCAGCAGGTGCGGCAACCAGGTAGCCAGCGCTGGCCAGTACCACAGAACACCCATGACGATGAGCTGGATGATTATAAAGGGAATGACACCGCGGTAGATAGCGCCGGTGGACAGCGTTTGCGGCGCCACGCCGCGCAGGTAGAACAGCGCAAACCCGAAGGGGGGGGTGAGGAAGGACGTCTGCAGGTTGATCGCGATCATGATGCCCAGCCATATCGGGTCCACGCCCATGCCCAGCAGGATGGGGCCGACGATGGGTACCACGACAAAGGTGATCTCGATAAAATCCAGGATAAAACCCAGCGCGAAGATAACCGCCATCACCACCAGCGTCGCCCCTACTGTGCCGCCGGGCAGATCGAGGAAAAAGTGGTGAATGAGCTCCTCGCCGCCAAAACCCCGGAATACCAGCGAGAACACCGCGGCGCCGATCAGAATCATGAACACCATGCAGGTGACCTCCATGGTCTGCACCAGCACCTGGGCCAGCCGTCGCGCGTGCATTTGTCGCTTGGCCATGGCCAGCAGCAACGCGCCGACCGCGCCGATGCCGGCGGCCTCAGTGGGTGTGGCCGCGCCGGCAAGAATCGAGCCCAGCACCAGCAGAATCAGGGTCAGCGGCGGCAGCAGGCCGCCGAGTATTTCACGCACGCTGGCGCGCTCGCTGTTGTCGGGCGGGGCGGCGCCGGGACGCAGCCGCGCATAGACCAGCAGATAGAAAATGTACAGGGCCACCAGCGCCAGTCCCGGCAGCAGGGCGCCGATGAACAGGTCGCCGACCGACACCGTCCTGGGATTGAATACGTTCATGTTCAACTGCGCCTGCTGGTAGGCGTTGGAGAGGATATCCCCCAGCAATACCAGGGCGATGGAGGGCGGGATGATCTGGCCCAGGGTGCCCGTGGCGCAGATGGTGCCGGCGGCGAGCGAGGGCTTGTAGCCGGCGCTGAGCATGCTTGGCAGCGACAGCAGGCCCATGGTGACGACCGTGGCCCCGACGATGCCGGTGCTGGCGGCGAGAAACATGCCCACCACCACCACCGAGATCCCCAGGCCGCCGCGCAGCTGCCCGAATGCCTTTGCCATGCTGCCCAGCAGCTCCTCCGCCACCCGGGATTTTTCTAAAATTACGCCCATCAATATGAACAGCGGCACGGCGATCAGCGTGGTATTGCCGATGGTGCCGAAGATACGGCCGGGCAGGGCGGCCAGAAAACCGGGGTCGAAGGTCCCGGTGAGCATGCCCCCGGTGGCGAAGGCCAGCGCCGTGCCCGCCAGGGTGAACGCCACGGGATAGCCCAGCATCAGCAGCAGGCAGACCACCGCGAACATGTACAGCGCGATATAGTCAGCCATCGGGGCGCTGTTCCACCAGCAGCAGGCCGTTGCGCAGGGTTTCGGCCAGCCCCTGCAGGAACAAGTTGAAGGCCATCAGGGGGATCAGACTCTTGAGCAGGAATACCGCGGGTATGCCGCCGGGTTCGGGGGAGGTCTCGCCGATGGCCCAGGACTCCGCCACGTAGTTCCAGCTGCCGAAGCCGATGACGGCGCACAGCGGCATGAGAAATACCAGACAGCCCAGGCTGTTTACCCAGGCCCGGGTGCGCGCGCTGAAGTTGCGGTAAAAAATATCCACCCGCACGTGGGCATCGGATTTGAGGGCGTAGGCGGCCCCCAGCATGAACAGGCAGCCGTGCATGTAGGTCACTGCTTCCTGGGCGGGAATCGAGCCGATACTGAAGCCGTAGCGCAGTACCACCACCAGTGCCGTCAGCAGGGCCATGGCCAGTGCCAGCCAGGCCAGCAGGCGGCCGCAGCGCTCGGTGAAAGCATCGATGTAATGCACACAGGCGTGCAGCACGGACATGGCGAACAGGTCTTTTTGATTATTCGGTGGCAGAGTATCATAGCGCTCTCGTCGAGGTGAAAAGTTATTCCCCCCGCACAACGCGACGGACCCAGGCCCATGCTGACAGTGCTTTCCCCGGCTAAAACGCTGGATTTCGACACGCCCCCAACCACGCGCAGGGCCACACAGCCGGAGTTTCTGGAAAGCGCCGCCGCCCTGGTGGAGCAGGCGCAACTGCTGAGCCCCGATGCTATTCGCAGCCTGATGGGCGTGAGCGACAACATCGCCGAACTCAACCACGCCCGGTTCATGAACTGGACCACCCCCTTCGATCTGGACAACGCCAAACAGGCCGTGCTGGCGTTCAAGGGCGATGTCTACATGGGCCTGCAGGCGCAGACGCTCACCAGCGGCCAGCTCGCCTTCGCACAGCGGCACCTGTGCCTACTCTCGGGCCTGTATGGCCTGCTGCGACCGCTGGATCTGATACAGCCCTACCGCCTGGAAATGGGCCTGAAATTCGCCAATTCCGGCGGCGCCAACCTCTACGAATTCTGGGGCGAGCGCATCACCCGTGCGCTGAATGCCCGCCTGCGCAAGTCGGGGACGCCGGTGCTGGTCAACCTCGCCTCCAACGAGTATTTCAAAGCGGTGCAGCCGGGCCAGCTCGAGGCGGATATCGTTACCCCGGTGTTCAAGGACCTCAAGGGCGGCAAGTACAAGGTGGTCAGCTTTTACGCTAAAAAGGCGCGCGGCGCGATGGCGCGCTACATCATCGACAGTGAACTCAACGATGCGGCCGGCCTGAAAAAGTTCAGGGGCGATGGCTACCGCTACGACCGGGCGCAGTCCACGGCCCGGGAGCTGGTTTTTACCCGGGATGCACCGCCATGATGGCAGATAGGGGCGCACTACCCTTTTCCCAATCCTGCGAGAACAACAAGCCCTATATCCTGAATATATTGTGCACGGCCTTTGCCGGCCGGCGCCAGGTGCTGGAGATTGCCAGCGGCACCGGCCAGCACGCCTGCCACTTTGCGGCGGCCATGCCCTGGCTGCAGTGGCAGCCCACCGAGTTGCCCGACAACCTGCCGCTGCTGCAGCCGCGCTGCGCCGTTTACACGGGCGACAATCTGCTGCCGCCCCTGGCGCTGGACGTGCGCGACAATCCCTGGCCCGTGCCGATTCCCGATGCGGTGTTCAGCGCCAACAGCCTGCATATCATGTCGTTCGAGTCGGTGCAGAGGCTGTTCGCCGCGCTGGGCCGCCACGCCGCGGACGATGTGGTGCTGGCAATCTACGGACCGTTCAATTACAGGGGTGAGTACACCAGCCCCAGCAATGCGCGTTTCGATAGCTGGCTGGCACAGCAGCATCCCGACAGCGCCATCCGCCATTTTGAAGACGTGGACCGGCTGGCCCGCGAGGCGGGTTTTCACCTGCGGGCCGATCACGCCATGCCGGCCAACAACCGGCTACTGGTGTGGGTGAAATCGTAGGACCGAAGGAGCACTAGGGTGGGTGGGAGAGGCCGGGGACACGGTGCGGCGCAGGTGACGGGCAGGCCGGTTCCCGCCAGCGACCTGTACTTCGAAGCCACCGGTGTCGCCGCCGTGTTCAGCCGCGCGCTCGACCTCGCTAAAACAGGTGCCCGTGTGGTCGTGGTGGGTGTGCACCGGGCGCCGGTCGAGCTGGACCTGGTCAATGTTCTCATTCGCGAGTTATCCATCATCGGTTCCATGGCCTATCCCCGCGAGTTTCCACAGGTTATTACCATGCTGGAGAGCGGCGCGGTGGACGCAACCGCGCTGGTCAGCCATCGTTTCGGTCTGTCGCAATTTGCCCAGGGACTGGCCGCTGCGCGCGACGCCGGTCGGGCGATCAAGGTGCTGGTGGACTGCCAGTCCTGATCAGATCATTGGCGCAAGCATCGGGGAGTTGACCTTTATGGCGGGCTCAGCAGCGGTAGTCAGGTTGCCGGTCAAAGTCCTGCCCGGCTCCTCGCACAACGCCATTGCCGGGTGGCTCGAAGATACCCTGCGCGTGAAAGTAAGTGCCCCGCCAGAGCGGGGCAGAGCCAACGCCACGGTGGAGGCGCTGCTCGCCCGCTCCCTGGGCCTGTCGGCCAGTGCCGTCAGTGTGGTGAGCGGCAAGACATCGGCACACAAGGTGGTGGCAATCACCGGCCTGTCGGCAGCCCGGGTGCGCCGCCTGCTCAGTCGCGCCTGAAAGGCAGCAGCCGCTCGGCCTCGCGCATGTAGGCCCGGGTGTGCAGCGCCTCGCGCCGGGTGAAGTCCGCCACCGCCGGTGACAGTCGCGGATCGGCAATCCAGTGGTTCGAGAAGGTGGGCACGGGGCGAAAACCGCGCTGGATTTTGTGTTCGCCCTGGGCGCCGGGGTCGAAGCGCCGCAGGCCGTGGGCGATACAGTAGTCGATGCCCCGGTAGTAGCAGGCCTCGAAGTGCAGGCAGTCAAACTCCATCTCGCAGCCCCAGTAGCGGCCGTACAGCGTGTCGCTGGAGCGAAAGTACAGCGCGCCGGCCACCGGCCGCCGCGGTGCGTGGGCCGGGCTGGCCAGGACCATGACCGCGCAATCGCCCATGGCGGCGCAGGTATCCGTGAAAAAGGCGCGATTGAGGTAGCCGCCGTGGCCGCTGCGCTTGGCGTAGGTCAGTTGATAAAAGCGGTGAAACTGCTCCCACTCGCGCGGCCCTATGTCGCAGCCGTCCAGTGTGTCGAGCACCAGGCCCTGCTCGCGTACCCGGGAGCGCTCGCGCCTGAGTGTTTTGCGTTTGCGCGAGCTGCAGCGCGCCAGAAAGTCATCGAAACTGCGGTAACCCTCATTGAACCAGTGAAACTGCGTTCCTGTGCGCCGGTGCAGGCCGGCGCGGTGCAGGTAGCTGGCCACCTCCTGCTCGGGGAACAGCACGTGCCAGGACGACAAGCCCCTGCGCTGTGCCAGTTGCTCGATCGAGCGCAGCGCCGCCGGCCACGCCGCGCCGGCGTCGCAGCCCTGTGCCACCCACAGACGGGGCCCGGTGGCCGGGGTAAACGGGATGGCGCTGACCAGCTTGGGGTAGTAGTGCAGGCCGGCGCGCTGCCAGGCCTCCGCCCAGGCCCAGTCGAACACGTATTCGCCGTAGGAGTGCGACTTCAGGTACAGGGGCATCAGCGCCATCGGACGGCCCCCGTCCCGCAACACCAGGTGGCTGGGCTGCCAGCCGGTGTCCGCCGTGGTGCAGCCGGTTTGTTCCAGCCCGTACAGAAACTCGTGGCGCCCAAAGGGATAGTCGCTACCGGCGATGGCGTTCCATACGCCGGGCTCGATCTGCGCCAGGCTGTCGAGGAATGTCGCCGTCAGCGCCACGGGTGATTACCCGCTGTTTTGCACATAGTAGTGCAGGACAATACCCGCAAAGATCGCCAGGCCCACCCAGTTGTTGTGTAAAAAGGCCCGAAAGCAGGCATCGCGGTCGCGGTGCCTGATCAGGTGCTGGTGGTAGACAAACAGGCCCGCCACCACCAGCAGCGAGGTGTTGAACGCGGGTCCGAGCCCAAACTGTTGTCCCGCAAGATACAGGCAGACAAGACACAGCACCTGCAATAGGCCGATAATCAACCGATCGTGCCGGCCAAACAGGATGGCGCTGGACTTGATGCCCATCTTGAGGTCGTCCTCGCGATCCACCATGGCGTACTTGGTATCGAATACCACGGTCCACAGCAGATTGCCCAGGTAGAGCAGCCACAACGCCGGGGGCAGTGTTCCCTGCTGCGCCGCGAACGCCATGGGGATGCCCCAGGAAAAGGCCGCGCCCAGCCCCACTTGGGGCAGGTGGGTGTAGCGTTTCAGGAAGGGGTAGCTGGAGGCCAGGGCCACGGCGACGAATGACAGGGCGATGGTCAGCGCATTGGTAAACAGCACGAGGACAAATGCCAGTAACATCAGAGTGACGAACAGCGCCAGCGCCTCTTTTTCCGACACGGAACCGATCACCAGCGGGCGGGCGTTGGTGCGCTCGACCCCACCGTCCAGATTGCGGTCCGCGAAATCGTTGACGATGCAGCCGGCCGAGCGGGTCAGGAACGTGCCCAGCACAAAGATTGCCAGCAGTTTTGCATCCGGTACGCCGCCGGCGGCGATCCACAGCGCCCACAGGGTCGGCCACAACAGCAGCAGGGTACCGATGGGTTTGTCGAAGCGGATGAGGTGCAGCAGCGCTGCAATTTTCCGGGTGTCGGGCATGGGCAACTCGGTGTGAATCCGGCAAGCCGCCAAGCTTACTGGGTTGTCGCCGCAAATGCAGCGTCTGCGTGTCCTGCCGCGCTGGCGATCGCGGCAGAAAGTCCTTGCACAAACCTTGTACCTATCTATAGTGTTGCGTCTCTAAATTCGGCCATCGTTCGGCTTTTACGCTAAAAAGGCCGCAAACGATGGATCAGACAGCGATGGAGCGGGTAGTGCTATGAGCAAGTGGGAATGCATCGTCTGCGGGTTCGTCTACGACGAGAAAGAGGGCTGGCCCGATGACGGCATTGCACCGGGCACCCGCTGGGAAGACGTGCCGGAGGACTGGCTGTGCCCCGACTGCGGCGTCGGCAAGGAGGACTTCGAGCTGCTGGAGGAGGCGCCCCTGGATGAGACACCGCACCACGCCGCCGAGGTGGTCGACCCGGCACAGGCACCGGTGGTCATCCTGGGTACCGGGCTGGCCGGTTATGGCGTGGCCCGGGAGTTTCGCAAGCGTGACAGCGACACGCCGCTGGTGCTGATCACGGCCGATGACGGGCGCTCCTATTCCAAGCCGATGTTGTCCACCGGCTACACCAAAGGCACCGGTGCCGATGACCTGGCACACCTCGATGCGGGCAGCATGGCGCTCGAGCTCAAAGCCCGCGTGTGGACCATGACCCGGGTGGAGAGCATCGATACCGCCGCGCAGCTCATCCATACCGGCGATGCCCAGACCGCAATCCACTACGGCAAACTGGTGCTGGCGCTGGGCTCCGAAGTGATCCGCCCGCCCATCGAGGGCGATGGCCTGGATCGGGTTTACTCGGTAAACGACCTGCTCGATTACGCGGATTTTCGCACGGCGATGGAAAAAAATGCAGTGCGCAAAGTGTGCATTGTCGGTAGCGGCCTGATCGGCTGTGAGTTTGCCAACGACCTGCTCAACGGGGGCTTTGCCGTGGAGGTGGTCGATACCCTGGGCCACTGCCTGCCGACGCTGTTGCCGGAGGCCGCCGGCAGGGCGGTACAGGCGGCGCTGGAGGAAAAGGGCGCGAAGTTCCATTTTGGCCCCCTGGTTACCGCCGTGAACAGGGCGGATAAGGGCCTGGTGGTCAGCCTCGATGACGGTGCTGAAATCCGCGCCGACCTGGTGTTGTCCGCCGTGGGGGTGCGTCCGCGCACGGAGCTGGCCAGGACCTCAGGCATCGAGATCAACCGCGGTATCGTCACCAACAAGCTGCTAGAAACCAGTGCCCCCAATGTCTACGCGCTGGGTGACTGCGCGGAGGTCAGCGGCCATGTACTGGTTTATGTGGCGCCCCTGATGGCCGCCGCGCGAGCCCTGGGTAAAACCCTGGCCGGTGAGCCGACCGAGGTGAGCTATCCGGCGATGCCGGTTACCATCAAGACGCCCGCCTGCCCGGTAGTGGTGGCGCCGCCGCCGCTCGATGCAGCGGGCGCGTGGACTACTGCGGCCCGCGGCAACAGCGTCAGGAGCGAGTTTCGCGATGTGGGCGGCCGGCTGCTGGGCTTTGCCCTGACCGGCGAGGCGACCGGCGCAAAGACCGCCCTGCAAAAAGAACTGCCGGCAATCATGCCCTGAGCCGCTGCGCGCACCGCGCCCGCCCCGCTTACACCCCGGCAAAGTGCCGGCGGGTGCCCGTCCAGCGCTGTATCAGTGGCTCGATGTTGGCGGGCGCCCGGTTCCCCAGTTCGGCCGCGAGCATCTGTACGGTATCCAGCAGGTGCTCATGCTGCGGCAGCCGCGCCACCCGGAACTCCATCAGCCCGGTCTGGCGCGTGCCCAGCACCTCACCGGGGCCGCGCAGCTCGAGGTCCTTTTCCGCGATGTAAAAGCCATCTGTACTGCTGCGCAGGGCCTGCAGACGCTGTCTGCCGTTGGAGGTCAGCGGACTTTGGTACAGTAACAGACAGTGACTGGCCGCGCCGCCCCGGCCCACCCGGCCGCGCAACTGGTGCAACTGGGCCAGTCCCAGCCGCTCCGGGTTCTCGATGATCATCAGGCTGGCGTTGGGCACGTCCACACCGACTTCGATCACGGTGGTGGCGACCAGCAGTGCCAGCTCGCCGGCCTTGAAGGCAGCCATCACCGCCTCTTTCTCGGCCGGCTTCTGGCGCCCGTGAAGCAGCCCGACAGCGAGTTGCGGCAGACTCTGTTGCAGCGCCCGGGCAGTATTCTCGGCGGCGCTGGCCTGCAGCGCATCGCTCTCTTCAATCAGGGTACAGACCCAGTAAGCCTGGCGTCCCCGGGAGCAGGCGTGGGCCACGCGGGCAACGACCTCGGCGCGCCGGCTGCTATCCACCAGCGCCGTGGTCACTGGCTGCCGGCCGGGGGGCAGCTCATCGATAATGGAACAGTCGAGATCGGCATAGGCCACCATGGACAGGGTGCGCGGTATCGGGGTCGCCGTCATCACCAGTTGGTGGGGATGGCTGCCGCTGGCAGACTTGCCGGTCAGGGACAGGCGCTGGTGCACCCCGAAGCGGTGCTGTTCATCCACGATCACCAGTCCCAGCCGGGCGAAGGCCACGTCGTCCTGGAACAGGGCGTGGGTGCCGATGACCAGCGCCGCCGCACCGCTGGCTATCGCCTCCAGTGCGGCCTGCCGCCGCGCACCCTTGAGGCGGCCGCCGAGCCAGGCCAACTCGATTCGCAGTGCAGCGAACCAGTCGCTGAAGGTGCGCAGGTGTTGTTCGGCGAGTATTTCGGTGGGCGCCATGATCGCCACCTGGTAACCGCTGGCAATGGCCTGCAGCGCCGCCGCTGCGGCCACCAGGGTCTTGCCCGAACCGACATCGCCCTGCACCAGACGCAGCATCGGCCGCGGCCGCGCCAGGTCCGCGGTGATTTCTGCCATTACACGGCGCTGTGCGCCGGTCGGCTCGAAGGCCAGTGCGGCAAACAACTGCCGCTGGGCCTCGGGATGGGCGCCCAGGACCGGGGCGGGATTGGCCCGGTGCCGGCTGCGCAGCACGCGCAGGGACAGGTGGTGGGCGATCAGTTCCTCCAGCGCCAGGCGCTGCTGTGCCGGGTGCTGTCCCTCGCGCAGCAGGGCCTGGTCTGCATCCGGGGGCGGGGCATGTAGATAGCCCAGGGCGGCCACCAGGTCGTAGGGATAGGGGTGGCCGGGGAGCAGCAAATCCGCCGGCGCCGCCCGCTGCAGATGCCGCAGGGCCTGGCTGCACAGCTGGCGCCACTGGTACTGGCCGATGCCCGCCGCCGTGGGGTAGACCGGGGTGAGCGCTTCCTCTAGCGGCTGCTCGCCGTCGCGCAGCGCGCGGTACTGCGGGTGATACATTTCCAGGCCGTGGCTGCCCCGCCGGACCTGGCCGAAGCAGCGCAGGCGGGTGCCGGGGCGCAGGTTGTTTTTCTGCGCGCCGCTGAAGTGGAAAAAGCGCAGGGTAATCGTGCCGCTGCCATCCTGCAGGCGCGCCACCAGGCTGCGCCGTCGCCCGAACACGATATCGGCGGCGCGGACCTCGCCTTCGATGACAGCATCCAGGCCGTCACTGACGGCGGCAATCGGTGTGACGTGGGTGCGATCCTGGTAGCGCAGCGGCAGGTGAAAGAGCAGGTCTTCCACCCGGAAAATACCGCAGTCGGCCAGTTTGCCGACCAGTTTGGGGCCGACCCCGCGCAACTCGCTCACCGGCATGTCGGCGATACCGTTCATGGACACCCGTTACCCGTCATGCCGTTACTGCTCGCGCAGTGCATCGGCGAGAATGTCGATCGCCTCGTGCCGCGGGTAGCTGACGCGCCAGGCCAGCGCGATGCTGCGCTGCGGCACCGGATCGGTGAAGGGGCGCACCGCGAGAGCGGCCTCGCCGTAGGCGGCCACATCCGCGGCAAACTCGGGCAACACGGTAATGCCCATGCCGCTGGCCACCATGTGCTTGAGCGTTTCCAGGGAGCTGCCCTCCACCACCGCCTGGCCCTGGCTATGGCGCTCGCTGATGGCCTGTTGCAGGCCGGGACAGGCCTCCAGGACCTGGTCGCGAAAGCAGTGGCCCTCGCCCATCAACAACACCTGGTGACTGGCCAGTAGCACTGGATCGATATGGGTCTGGCGGGCCAGCGGGTGGTCCTTGCGCAGCAACACCACGAAGGGTTCGCTGTAGATATCCCGGGTGACTACGTCGGTCTCGGTAAAGGGCAGCGCCACAAAAATGGCGTCCAGCTCGCCGCGGGTAAGCTTGCCGCGCAGGCTGGCGGTATAGCTCTCCTCGATAAACAGCGGCATCTGGGGCGCTATCTCCTGCAGGCGTGTCACCAGCCGCGGAAACAGGTAGGGTCCGACAGTATAGATGGCCCCCACCGACAGCATGCTGCCCAGCGGATCCTTGCCCAGTTCCGCCAGGTGCAGCAGGGTACGACTCTCCTGCAGCACGGTGCGCGCCTGCTCTACAATACGTTCCCCGATGGGTGTGGCGGCCACCCGGTGCCGGGAGCGCTCGAACAGGTTGATCCCCAGTTCGCGTTCCAGCTTCTTGATGGCGATACTCAGGGTCGGCTGGCTCACATGGCACTGGTCAGCCGCCTTGCGGAAGTGCCCGGTTTCAGATAGGGCGATGAGGTAGCGCAGTTCAGTCAGTGTCATGGGTGATCGGTCGGTGGCGGGAACAGACCCTAGTTTAACCATAGGAAGAAACTATTATGAAGCGCAAAAGCGTCCTGATTGTGGGCTGCGGAGATCTCGGTGAGCGCAGCGGTAGACGACTGCTGGCCTGCGGTTGGGCCGTGTCGGGCGTGCGGCGCGACCCCACCCGGCTGCCCGCGGACTTTACCGGCTTTGCCGCCGACTACACCGTAGCGGGCAGCCTGGACTTCGCCGCCGGCCTGCGGCCGGACTACGTGCTGGCGACGTTCAACCCGGTGGACCGCTCGCCGGCCGGTTACCGAAGCGGCTACACCGACGCCATGGCCAATCTGCTGGCGGGACTGGGCAGCTATTTGCCGCGCGCGATCGTCATGGTGTCCAGCACCCGGGTGTTCGCGCAGGACTGCGGTGGCTGGGTGGACGAGGACAGCGCGCTGACCACGTCCGATCCGCGGGCCCAGGCCATCATCGAGGCAGAGCGTGCCCTGCTTGAGTCAGCGCACCGTGCCTGTGTGGTGCGCCTTGCCGGTATTTACGGCGCGCCACAGGGCCGCCTGCTGTCGCGCATCGCCCGCGGGCAGCTCTGTTCGAGCCAGCCCCGGCGCTACAGCAACCGCATACACCGCGATGACTGCGCGGGATTTCTGGTGCACCTGCTGCAGCGAGATGCGGCGGGCGGTTCGCTTGCGCCGCTCTATATCGGTGTCGATGACTGCCCGGCCGAGCAGTTCGAGGTGGAGTCGTGGCTGGCCCGGGAACTGGGTGTCACGGCGCAGCCGGGGCAGTATGCGCCGGCGTCGGCGGCACACAAGCGCTGCAGCAATCGCCGCCTGCGCGACACGGGATACGACCTGCGCTATCCCGACTACCGCAGCGGCTATCGCGCGGTGCTGCGCGAGCGCGGTTAAAGCGCCCGGCGCAACAGTGGCCGGCGAGTGCTCATAGAACGAGGATCGCCTCCACTTCAATGGCCGCCCCCTTGGGCAGGGCCGCCACCTGCACGCAGGCGCGGGCCGGGTAGGGCTCCTGGAAGTAACCGGCCATGATGTCGTTGACCGTGGCAAAATCCGTCAGGTCAGTCAGTGAAATATTGAGCTTCACCGCGTGCTGCAGACTGCCGCCGGCCGCGTCCGCCACCGCCGCCAGGTTGTCGAAAACCTGCCTGGCCTGGGCCGCGATGCCGCCCGTCACCAGTTCCGCGGTGCCCGGCACCAGGGGGATCTGTCCCGACAGCCAGACAGTATCGCCCACCTTGACGGCCTGTGAATAGGGGCCGATGGCCGCGGGAGCGTCGGCTGTCGAAATGATTGCGCGATTGCTCACGGGGGCTCTCCTGTTGCCGCTGACCGCCTCGTGTGCGGCTCAGTTCTTGACTCGTATGACCTTGCGCACGTTGGGGGTTGCGCGCAGCCGTTTCATGATCCGCGCCAGGTGAATCCGGTTGTGGATCATCATCTCCAGATCGACATAGGTGAACTGGTAGTCCTTGGCCTTGGTGGATATTTTCTCTATGTTGACACCCATGCTGTTGATACGGGTGGCAATAATGGCGATCATCCCGCGCCGGTTCTCCACTTCGATGCGCAATTCTACCAGATACTCTCCCTCGACGTCGTCGTCCCAGCGCAGCGCGACCAGGCGTTCGCTGTTCTCGCGCATGTCGCCCAGGTTGTTACAGCGTTCGCGGTGCACCACCACGCCCTTTTCAGAGCTCAGGTAGCCCTCGATGGGGTCGCCGGGGATGGGGCGACAGCACTTGGCGTAGGTCAGCATGAAGCCCTCCGTGCCGCGGATCGGCATGGGCTGGGGCCCATTGCCGTTTGGCTCGATGCGGTTGGCGGAGATTTCGCCCAGCAGTTGCTGCGCGGTGATGGCCGGCAGTCGTTTGCCGCGGGCAATCTCTTCGAGCAGGTCATCCAGCGATGTGTAGCGCTGTCGCGACAGGAAATCCTGCAGTTTCTCTGCCGGTAGCTGCTGCAGTGAGCTGTCGAAGCCGCCCAGTGCCTTGTCCAGCAGGCGCTGTCCCAGCGCCACCGAGTCGTCCCGGGTCTGGTGCTTGAGAAAATGGCGAATGTTGGTCCGGGCCTTGGCGGTAACCACGTAGTTGTACCAGGACGGGTTGGGCCGAGCACCCTGACTCGTGAGTATCTCCACGGTCTCGCCGCTTTCCAGCGGTTCAGACAGCGGCGCCAGGCGACGGTTGATCCGGCAGGCCACGCAGCTGTTGCCGACATCGGTGTGCACGGCGTAGGCGAAGTCCACTGCGGTCGCCCCGCGCGGCAGCTCCAGGATGCGGCCCTTCGGGGTAAACACGTAAATTTCATCCGGGAACAGGTCGATTTTTACATTTTCAATGAATTCCAGGGAGTTGCCGGCGCGCTGCTGCATTTCCAGCAGGCCCTGTACCCAGCGCCGGGCGCGGGCGTGGCTGCCGTTGGTCGCCTGCCCGTCGGTTTTGTACAGCCAGTGGGCCGCGATGCCGTTGTTGGCCATATCCTCCATTTCCTGGGTGCGAATCTGAATCTCGATGGGAACCCCGTGCAAACCCATCGCCACAGTGTGCAGCGACTGGTAACCATTGGCTTTGGGAATGGCGATGTAGTCCTTGAACTCCCCCGGTACCGGCTTGTACAGGCTGTGGATGCAGCCCAGTACGCGGTAGCAGGTGTCCACCGAGTCGACGATGATGCGAAAGGCGTAGATATCCATGATTTCGGAAAACGACTTGCGCTTCGATTTCATCTTCCTGTAGATACTGTACAGGTGCTTTTCGCGCCCGATGACCTCTGCGTCGTGACCCTCCTGTTCCAGGGTGGTTTCGATCTGGTGGCGAATCTTTTCCACCAGTTCCTTGCGGTGGCCCCGCGCGTGGCGCACGGCCGCATCGATGCGTCGGGCACGCATCGGGTAGAGGGCGCTGAAGCCCAGATCCTCGAACTCAATGCGCGCACTGTTCATGCCCAGACGCATGGCGATAGGGGCGTAAATGTCGAGGGTTTCACGGGCGATGCGGCGCGCCTTGGAGTTCTGCAGCACGCCCAGGGTGCGCATGTTGTGCAATCGGTCGGCCAGTTTCACCAGGATGACCCGAATGTCCTGCGCCATGGCCAGGGCCATTTTCTGGAAATTCTCGGCCTGCTTTTCTTCGAGAGACCCAAACTCCATCTGGGTCAGCTTGCTGACCCCGTCCACCAGTTCGGCTACAGTCGAACCAAACTGTGTACCGATAGCTGATTTCTCGATACCGGTATCCTCGATCACATCGTGCAGCATGGCGGCCATCAGACTCTGGTGGTCCATGTGCATGTCAGCCAGGATCCCGGCGACCGCCAGGGGGTGTGTCACATAGGGTTCGCCACTGCGGCGCAACTGCCCGAAGTGGGCCTGCTCGGCAAAGTAGTAGGCGCGCTTTACGTGGTTGCTCTGCTCCGGAGTGAGATAGCTGCGCAGCGTGGCGTTGAGGGCGTCTATGCTTTCCATGTCGCTGATCGTGGAACCTGGCCAGAGACGCCCGCCGGGATTAACCGCCTGCTGGTTTACCCCAGATCCGACAGGTGGTCACGGGATTCGTTGGCCTCCATTACCTCCGCCAGTTCTTCCTCGGCATCCAGCTCATCCTCGCGGCTGAGAATGTCGGGTGTGATTAAACCCTCGGCGATTTCCCGCAGGGCGATGACGGTGGGTTTGTCAGACTCCTCCTGCACCAGCGGGTCCTTGCCGCCGGTGGCCATCTGCCGCGCTCGCTTGCTGGCGACCATGACCAGTTCAAAGCGATTTGCGACGTTTTCCAGACAATCTTCGACGGTGACACGTGCCATTGATACCTACTTCTCCTGCTGTGTATGCTGTCCTCGCCGCTCGCTTCGGCGCAGCACAGATTGACAGAACCACAGCCGCGCCAGCGGGTTGCTTGCACTGCGCGGCCGGACCAAATTCCAGTAACCCTTCATTATACCCCGAACCGTCTGGCGGCAGTCCAGCGTGAATAATGCACGGCGCCGGCGAGGCGCCACCCCAGCGGCAAGCGGTGGGCCGCTTCAGCTGAGCAGTGCCCGCAGTGTCTCCCGCAGGCGCTCCTGTTGTCGCTCGATGGTCAGGCGCTGGCACAGGATGATGGCCCGCAGCTCCTGCAGTGCCCGTTCGAAGTCGTCGTTGACCACCAGGTAGTGGCTCTCCACGTAGTGCGACATCTCCTCTACCGCCTCGGCCAGGCGCGAGCGGATAGTGAGGGGATTGTCCTGCCCGCGGCTGTGCAGACGCTGTTCCAGGGCCTGCCGGGAAGGGGGGATGATGAAGATGGCACGGGTATCCGGCAGCGCGCGTCTGACCTGTTGCGCGCCCTGCCAGTCGATCTCGAGGATGACATCCGTGCCGGCTGCCAGCTGCTGTTCCACCCACTCGCGCGAGGTGCCGTACAGGTTGCCGAACACCTCTGCGTGCTCCAGAAAAGCGGCGTCGCCCAGCATGGCGGTGAAGGTCTGTGGGCTGACAAAATGGTAGTTCACGCCGTCCTGCTCGCCGGGCCGCACGTGTCGTGTGGTGTGCGACACGGACACCCTGACCCCGTCGGTGCGCTCCACCAGGGCGTTTACCAGACTGGTTTTGCCCGCTCCGCTGGGTGCGGAAACCGTAAATAGTGTACCTGTTGCGCTCATATCGCCCCGCGTCTCCCGCAGCCTCGCCCGTTCATTTTATGGCAGGCGATTGTACCCAGAAAGCACCGGCAGGTGTGATTCTTTGGCAGTGCCGCCGGCCACATTGCACTGCTGGAGTTGCGTCGCTGCGCGCGGCCCCCAGGTTCGACAGGCTGTCTGACGCCGGCTGTGCAGGCACCTGCGGGTGCAGGTGCAACGCTACTCGATGTTCTGGATCTGCTCGCGCATCTGCTCGATCAACACCTTCAGTTCGACGGCGTTTTGCGTGGTGTTGCTGGATATCGACTTGGACGACAGGGTGTTTGCCTCGCGGTTGAGTTCCTGCATCAGAAAATCGAGCCGGCGGCCGCAGGGACCGCCCTGGTCCAGGGTGCGCCGCACTTCCTTGACGTGCGCCTCCATGCGATCGAGTTCTTCGTCCACATCGGCTTTTTGTGCCAGGTAGACCAGCTCCTGTTCCAGCCGGCCGTGGTCGATCTCGACACCCAGTTCGGTGATACGGGCGACGACGCGGTCGCGTTGTTGCTGGATCAGGACCGGCAGGCGGCGGCGTGTCGCGGCCACTTCATCGGCGACCTGCCCCAGACGTGAGCGCACCAGCGCCGCGAGTTTGTCGCCCTCGCGCCGGCGGTGGTCGGCGAGGTTTGCCAGCGCCTTGCCGAAAAGCACTTCTGCGCTGCTGCGCAGCGCCTCGTCAGACGGCTCCAGGGGGCTGCAGATGCCGGGAAACTGCAGGATTTCCAGGGGGCTGGGAGGGCGGCTTTCGCCCAGTTCCCGCGCGATTTCCCGGCTGGCGCCCAGCAGGCTCTGCAGCGGCCCGTAGTTGATCCGCAGTGCGCCGCCCTCGGTGCCGTGCGCCTGCAGGCGGATCAGGCAGTCGAGTTTGCCGCGCGCCAGCGCCGCCCCCGCCCGTTCCCGCAGTGTTGGTTCCAGGCTGCGCAGTGCGTCGGGGAGTTTGAAGGTGCAGTCCAGGTAGCGGTGGTTGACGGAGCGCAATTCGACGCTGAGATCCCCCTGCTGGGTGGCAGCGCTCTCGCGCGCGAAAGCGGTCATGCTGTGGATCATGTGGTGCCCGGTGGTTTCCTGTGACTGGTGTGCGGGTGGCGCCGAACGGCCAGTGTAGCAGCTAGCCGGCGGCGCATACAGGGCGCAGCGGGCAGTCTCCTGGCGTATACTGTCGCCCTTTTGCAGAGGAAGTGAACCCATGCAACGACCCAGCGGCCGCGCGCCGGCACAACTGAGGGACATCGCCATCACACGCCATTTTACCCGCCATGCCGAGGGCTCGGTGCTGGTGTGTTTCGGCGACACCCGGGTGATCTGCACAGCATCGGTGGAACGGGGCGTGCCGCGGTTCATGCGCGGTGAGGGCCGCGGCTGGGTGACGGCCGAATACGGTATGCTGCCGCGTTCCACGGGTACGCGCATGGGGCGTGAGGCCAGCCGGGGCAGGCAGGGTGGCCGCACCGTGGAGATTCAGCGCCTGATCGGCCGCTCTCTGCGCGCGGCGCTGGACCTCAGCGCCCTGGGGGAAAACACCGTTACCATCGATTGCGATGTCATCCAGGCGGATGGCGGCACCCGTACGGCCGCGATCACCGGCGCCTGCGTGGCGCTGGTGGATGCGCTCGGCCACATGCAGCGCAACCAGCTGATTGCAAGCGACCCTTTGCGCCAGATGGTCGCCTCGGTATCCGTGGGTATCTGCCGGGGCGTGCCGGTGCTGGACCTCGACTACCCGGAGGACGCCTCGGCGGATACCGACATGAACGTGATCATGGGTGAGCGGGGCGGCTTCATCGAAGTGCAGGGCACCGCCGAGGGCGCGCCCTTTGCCCGCGCCGAACTGGACGACATGCTGGACCTGGCCGCGCGGGGGATAGAGCAGCTGATTGCCTGCCAGCGGCAGGCGCTGGCGTCCTGAGGCGGCTTGCACAAAGGCGCGTTTCACACCCCGGCGGTGGCGGCTTGAGCTACAGCTCGATATCGTAGTCCATGATAACGGGCGCGTGGCTGGAGAACTCGCGATTCTTGTAAATCGCGCCGTACTCCACAGCGTACTTCAGGCCCTGGGAGATCACATGGAAATCGGTGCGCCAGCCGTTTTGTTCGCGGTTGCCGTCGGGCCACCAGCTGAACTCGTCGCGGTCGGTGTTGGCCTGTCGGAAGGCATCCACATAACCGGACTCGAACAGTTCGCCCAGCCACTGGCGCTCCTGAGCGAGAAATCCGGAGCAGCTGCTGTTGGCCTGGGTGTCCTGCACATCGTCCGCCGTATGTGCTATCTGCCAGTTGCCACAGATAATAAACTCGCGGCGCTTGTTGCGCACTTTTTGCAGGTGGCCGCCCAGCAGTGCAAAAAACTCGTCTTTCCGTTCCTGCTGGGCCTCATCCCCGGTTGCCGCCTGCGGCGCCAGCAGACAGCCGACGCTGAGGTTTTCGTAGTCCGCCTGGATATAGCGGCCCTCCATATCGAAATCGGCGAAGCCCAGGCCGGTCATGATCGCCTTGGGTAGCTGGCGGCAGTAGATGGCCACGCCGTTGCTTTTGCCGTCGATGTCATCGAGAAAATAGGCGTTGTAGTCTTGCGGGAAGTAGATGTTGTCCTGCAGGTCGTACTCTGAGCACTTCAAATCCTGAACACAGATAAAATCGGCTTCCTGCTCGGTCAGCCAGTCGTAAAATCCCTTCTGCGCGGCATTCTTGATGCCGTCGGCACTGAGACTGATAATCCTCATGCGTGGCCCCTAGTTATTCGAGCGTGTATCATACGGCGCCCGCGCCGCTTTTGGTACGTGGTGGTTGGTCGGACCCCGAGTCAGGGCAGTGGTTCCCATTGTTCGGGGCTATTATCCACAATGTAACACGGTGGTATCGCCGCTGACGTTTGCACTGCCGCCGTTGGGCCGGGGTGTTGGCGGGCAGTGCCTGTCGACCCACAGCGGTCACGGTCCGAGCCGCGTATTCTAAAGCGGAAATCGGGGAATACAATGCTTCGTTCAGGGGAGCAATGCCGCCATGCAGGCCTACCAGACGGAATTCATTGAACTGGCCCGCCAATACGGCGTGCTGCAGTTCGGCGAGTTTACGTTGAAATCGGGGCGAGTCAGCCCCTACTTCTTCAATGCGGGTGCATTTTCCTCGGGCCGGGCGCTGGCCGCACTGGGGCGTTGCTACGCACAGCACATTGTCGCGTCCGGTCTGCAGTTCGATGTGTTGCTGGGTCCCGCCTACAAGGGTATAGCGCTGGCGGCGACCACCGCGGTGGCTCTGGCCGACAGCCACGGTATCGATATGCCGTTTGTCTACAACCGCAAGGAAGCCAAGGACCACGGCGAGGGCGGGACCCTGGTGGGAGCGCCCCTGCGAGGTCGCGTACTGGTTATCGACGACGTGATCACCGCGGGCACCGCTGTGCGCGAGGTGATTGCAATGATCGAGGCGGCGGGGGCCGACCCGGCCGGCGTGGTCATCGGCCTCAACCGGCAAGAGCGCGGAACAGGCGAGAAGTCCGCCGTTCAGGAGGTCGAGCACAGCCACGGCATACCGGTGCTGAGCATAATCGATATGGGCCATATCATCGATTATCTGGACCGCACCGGCCAGGGCCCGCCGAACGCACTGGCCGCCATGCAGGCCTACCGGGACCGCTACGGTGTCTGACTTGTACCAATGCCCCTGAGCACATATATTGGGGCTATGGTGAATCGCAATATCATTACCGGTTGCGCCCTCGCAGCGGCCGCTGCCTTGAGCGGCGTCGACGATGCCCTGTCCCGCGACCTGTACCGCTACCGCAACGCCGAGGGCAATGTGGTCGTCGATTTCATGGTCCCGGCGGAGTATGTCGCCAACGGTTACGAGGTGATCAACGACGAGGGCGTGGTCGTCAAGGTCGTTCCGCGGCAGCTTACCGAAGAAGAGCAAAAGGTTCGCGCGGCCCAGCAAGAGCTGGATGAACAGGCGGTGACCGAACAGGAGCGCCTGCGCAAATGGGATGAATCCCTGTTGTTGCGCTACAGCACCGTCGAGGATATCGAGGAGGCCCGCGAGCGGGCACTGCAGAATTTGCGCATTCGCGTCAGTATTCTCAAGAGCAACAAGCGCTCACTCAAGCAGCAGGTGGAAAACTACCAGGCCCAGGCGGCCGATCTGGAGCGCCGGGGCCAGCAGGTGGACGTGGTGCGCCTGGGTGTCATTGAAGACCTGCAGCGCGAGATCGAAACAACCGACAAGGCCATCGCCGATCGCCAGCGTGAAATCGCGGAGGTCGCAGCTGACTATCAGCAGGACATCGAGCGCTTCAGCCTGCTGCGCGAAATGGTGGAGTTGCGGCGCTCGCTACTGGCCCAGGAGCGCGACAGTCGCGAGGGCAAATCCACCGCTCCCCGCCGGTGATACCAGGCTAGTCTGTCGGACTTAGGATGACTCTAGCCGGCAAAGCTGCCGGCCTGCCCCGCGGCGGGGCGCGTGACGGCATCGCGGAAAAAGCCGCGCATCAGCACGCTCCACTGCAGCGCCCAGTCCGCCGTTGGCGAGCGGGCGAAACCGCTGCGCACGTACTGCGAGATCCTGCCCTCCGCCGCGCACATCAACAGACTGGCGGCGGCCGGCAGGGCGATTGCCGTTCTGAGCCCCTCGCGCATCTCCGCCTCGCGCAACACCTGCCTGAGCTGCGTCTCAAAGCGATCGAAGAGCTGGGCGACGCGCTGATGCAGCCGCCCCGTCTCTCCGGCCAGCGCATCCCCGGTCAGGATGCGGGTAATGCCCGGATTGCGTTCGGTGAAAGCCAGCAGCAGCAGCAGCATCTTTTCGCAGCGCAGGGCGGCGCTGTCTTCCTCGTTGAGAATCATGCTGATGCGACTGAACAGAGTCTCCTCGATGAACTCGATCAGCCCCTCAAACATTTTTGATTTGCTCGGAAAGTGCCGGTACAGAGCGGCCTCCGACACACCCACCTGCCGCGCCAGGCCCGCGGTGGTAATGCGGCTGCCGGGGCTGGCCTCCAGCATCTGGGCCAGTGCTTCCAGGATTTGCTGGCGTCGCTGGGATTTTCTGGGAGGCATGGCAATCCAGATCTTATTGTGCTGGCGATCATGCTAGCGATTAGCTGTCGCGCCTGCAATACGTGTCAGCCTGCGCCCCGCGGTTTTTTACCCGCGTCCGCAGTTCACAGCGGCCGGTTGCTGATGAGCGTACCCATGCCCGCGTCGGTAAAGGTTTCCAGCAGCACTGCGTGTGGTACCCGGCCGTCGACAATGTGTGCGCTGTTCACGCCGGCTTTCACGGCCTCCAGCGCACAGGCGATCTTGGGCAGCATGCCGCCGCTGATGGTGCCGTCAGCTATCAGCGCGTCGACCTGCGCGGTATCCAGGCCGGTGAGAACGGCGCCCTGCTGGTCCAGCAGACCCGCGACATTGGTCAGCAGCATCAGTTTTTCCGCCTGCATCACCTGGGCCAGCTTGCCGGCCACCAGGTCGGCGTTGATGTTGTAGGTGCTGCCGTCCTCGCCCACGCCGATGGGCGCGATGACGGGAATGAAGTTGCTGTCGATAATGACGTTGAGTACCTCGGTGTCGATCTGCGCAACCTCGCCCACGTGCCCGATATCGACGATTTCCGAGGCATCCAGGTCGGGGCTGTAACGCGTTACCTGCAGCTTGCGCGCGCGAATCAACTGGCCGTCCTTCCCGGTGACGCCCAGCGCCTTGCCGCCGTTGCGGCTGATGGATGCGACAATCTCCTTGTTGACGCTGCCCCCCAGCACCATCTCGACCACGTCCATGGTCTGGGCATCGGTCACCCGCATGCCATCGACAAACTCGGTGTGGATATTGAGCTTCTTCAGCAGGTTGCCGATCTGAGGGCCGCCGCCGTGGACCACCACCGGGTTCATCCCCACCAGCTTCATCAGCACCACATCGCGGGCAAAGCTGTCGTGCAGCAGGGGATCCACCATGGCGTTGCCGCCGAATTTGACGACGATGGTCTTGCCGGTGAAGCGTTGTATATAGGGCAGCGCCTCGGTCAATACCTGGGCGATGTGCAGTGCTGATTCGCGATCGAGTGACATGTTGCTGGCCTTGACATCGGGGCAGTCTGTCTATTCACACCCCGTTAACAATGGTTAAAAGATGGCGGCACTAAAGCAAGTCGACTGTAGGTGTCGGGCGACATGCAATCCGGCGCCGACCCGGGCGCTCGATGAAGTGCCATTTCGATTAAAAAGTAAGTTTCAGTTCTGGCTCGACCAGTGCGATCTGGGCGCGAAACTCGCCCATGATCGCTTCCAGCGCCTCCTGGGTATCCGCCTCGAAGCGCGCGGTCAGTGCCGGCGTGGTATTGGAGGCCCGAATCAGACCCCAGCCGTCGCTGAAGTCCACCCGTATCCCGTCCATGGTATTCACTTTGCCAGTGGCGAAATCGGCGCTGCCGATGATTTTCTCCATCAGTTCAAATTTGTCTTCGTCGGGCACCGGGATCAGGATTTCCGGCGTATTCACCGTGGCGGGAAAATCGGCGATGGCCTCGTCCAGGCTGTTGCCGAGGGTGCTCAGAATCTCCGCCAACCGCGCCGCGGCGTACATGCCGTCGTCGAAACCGTACCAGCGTTCCCCGAAAAACATGTGGCCGGAAAACTCGCCGCCCAGCAGGGCGCCGGTCTCCGCCATTTTTTCTTTCATGAAGGCGTGGCCGGTTTTCCACAGGACCGGGCGTCCGCCGTGGCGGGTGATAAGCTGGGTCAGGTTGCGGCTGCACTTGACGTCGAACACCACATCGGCGCCCGGGTTGCGAGACACCACGTCTTGCGCGTAGATCATCAGCAGGACGTCGGAGCGCACGATGCGGCCGCTCGCCGTCACCACCGCCAGGCGGTCGCCGTCACCGTCAAATGCGACGCCCAGGTCTGCGTTCTCTTCCCGCACCGCCCTGACCAGGTCGTCCAGGTTGCTCTCGTCGCTGGTGTCCGGCGGGTGATGGGGGAAGCGCCCGTCGATCTCGCAGTACAGCGGCACCACCTCACAGCCGAGATCTTCAAACAGCCGGGGGGCGATGTCGCTGGTGGCCCCGTTGCCGGCGTCGATGACAATTTTCAGCGGCACGGCAATGGCGATATCTTGACACACTTCGTCTATATAGGCCGCAATGATGTCCTCGCGGATCATTCTGCCGTTGCCCTTGGTGAACGCGCCGTCTACTACGCGGTCGCGAACCTGTTGTATGCCGCCCGCAGCGATGGTCTTCTGCTTCAGGACGATCTTGAAACCGTTGTGCTCTGCCGGGTTGTGGCTGCCCGTGACCATCACTCCGGAGCGACAGTCGAGGTGGTGGGTGGCGAAATAAAGCAGGGGCGTGGGCACCAGATCGATATCGATGACATCCCTGCCGCTTTCCATGAGGGCGCGTATCAGGGCGGATTTGATACGCGGGCTGGAGGTGCGGCCGTCGCAGCCGACGATCAGGGTTTGCTCCCGGCTTTCGCCGGCGAGGGAGCCTATCGCGCGGCCAATTTTGTCTACCATTTCGTCGGACAGTTCACTCGCTGCGTGGCCGCGAATATCGTAGGCGCGAAAGATATGCTCGGGGAAACCGGCAGCGCTGGCGGTCGCCGGCCGCGAGCCGGTCGCCGGCAGATCCAGCTCCAGCACTTCCTCCTCGTCGTCGTCCAGCATCCTGCTGGACTGGAACATCGGGTTGGTCAGTTCCGAGCCGCGGGCGGGCAGGGTTTCCACCTGCGCTTTGGGTATGTCACTGCTGATGGCGCTGCTCTGGCGCACGGCGCGCAGGGTGGCGCGACGCAGCTGCTTGGCGATACCCACCAGTTCCGGAATGGCCAGTTCCAGCGGCGATTTGCGGTCCGCCGCGGAAATCACCCGGTTGAGTTCACGCTCCAGCGCCCTCGGGAACAGCAGCATGATGGTCGCCACCGCGGCCAGTATCGCCGCAATGCTCAGCAGCAGTGTCAGCAACAGCGGCAGCCTGCTGACGGTCAGCGTGTCCAGCAGCTTTGTAGAGGGTGTAAAGGCGATGCGCCAGGCGGTGTCCGGTATCTCGGCATAGCGTGTGTAGTCGCCGGCATCGCCGCTGCCGGCCTGGGCGATGATGTCCGTGCGCTCGATGTTCTGCGTGCCGTTGTAGCGCTGTTGCACAGTGAACTGGCCGGCTTCGGCATCGAGCGAACGCAGCTGGTCGGAAAGGTGCCCGTTGTCGATGGTTGCGATGATCACCGCCCGGCGGTCGGCGATGCGCGGGTGCTCGACGAGTGCGGTCACGGAAGTGAGCCAGCGCTGCTCGAACTGGTACGCCTCCGGTTGGGTCTGCTCGCCTGCGCTGGTGCGCCTTACCAGGTCGACTTCGATGTGATTGCGAAGTCCGTGGTTGCCGGCCTGAAAGTCCGCGGTACCCATCTCCCCGACGGGCACAATGCGCAGGCTGATGACCTCTGGAAAGTAGTCGAGCACCGCCTGCTCGACCAGATCGATGTCATCGCGGGAGCGGCTGGCGATGGCCGAGAGTGCCAGCGGCGACATTGCGGCACCGCGCATGCGCGCATCGAAGCGCCGCAGCAGGCTGTAAATGTTGGTGGCCTGCTGGGTGGCAAAGGAGCTCGCCACGCGGTCTATTTGTTGCGCCTGCAGGGCCGGTTCGCGCACCAGCAGCAGATAGCCAAAGCACAGGCCCACCGGCACCAGCGCCACCAGCAGAGCCGCCCCCGCGATCCTGCGCAGCGCGTCTCCGCGGCTGGTAATGCCCTGGGCACTGCCTGTCGCGCTGGTGTTTCTTTGCACCCCCGGTCTGGCGCTGTCATTGCGTTTTAGTTTGAGCATCCAGATGGTCTTTTGTCGTTCAGTTGACGAATGGGCACGCTCCACAGACTGCACAATGATATTACCAAGTGATTCTCACTTAAATGTACTTTGTTTGCTTTCACTGTATTTGCGGGTGTCTGAGGGCCGCCGCGCTGGTGCAGCCGGATCGTTCAATGATCCGCCGCGCTGCACCGGGCTATCAGTTCGACGATCTGGCGGGCTATGGTGTTCTTGCCGGCCCGGGCCAGCGCCGCCTCGCCACCGCGCCACAGCACGGTCACCTCGTTGTCATCGCTGCCAAAGCCGACCGCCGGGTCAGAGACATCGTTGGCGACGATCATGTCCAGGTTTTTGCGCTGCATCTTGTCCCTGGCATAGGCCAGCAGGTCGTTGGTCTCGGCGGCAAAGCCCACGCAAAAGGGGCTGTTTTCGAGGTTCGCCACGGTAGCCAGGATGTCCGGGTTGCGCACCAGCTGCAGGCTTGTCTGCTGCGCCCCTTTCTTGATTTTTCGCTGCTGTATCTGTGCCGGGCGGTAGTCCGCCACGGCCGCACAGGCAATGAAGATGTCGCACTCGCGAGCCAGTGCCAGGCACTGCTGCAGCATCTGCTGCGCGCTGGTAACCGGCAGGGTGTGCACGCGGTCCGGCGCCTGCAGGTCGACCGGGCCGCTGACCAGGGTGGTTCTGGCGCCGGCCTCCGCCGCGGCTCGGGCCAGCGCATAACCCATTTTGCCGGAACTGTGGTTGGACAGGTAGCGCACCGGGTCCAGCGCTTCACGCGTCGGTCCGGCGGTGATGACCACCCGTTTGCCGTCCAGCACCCCGCTCGCAAACAGTCGGGCGGCGGCCTCGGCAATCACCGGCGGCTCCTCCATGCGCCCGGGCCCGACATCGCCGCAGGCCTGTTCGCCGGCGGCGGGGCCCACCAGGACGGCGCCGCGCGCCCTCAGAGTGGCGACGTTGGCGGTGGTGGCCGCATCGCGCCACATCTGCTGGTTCATGGCCGGCGCCAGCAGCACCGGCGCGGGCGTGGCCAGCGCGACGGTGGTCAGCAGGTCATCGGCGCGGCCCGCGCTAAGCCGGGCAATCAGGTCGGCGGTGGCCGGCGCGATCAGCAGCAGGTCCGCCCAGCGGGCCAGCTCGATGTGCCCCATACCCTGTTCCGCCGTGGCATCCAGCAGCTCGGTATGGACCGGGTTGCCGGACAGTGCCTGCAGGGTCAGGGGGGTGATGAACTCCCGCGCCCCGCGGGTCATGATGACGCGCACCCAGGCGCCGCGCTCGCGCAGTTGCCGGACCAGTTCGGCGGACTTGTAGGCGGCTATGCCCCCGCTGACGCCCAGCAGGATATTGCGATTGAAAAGATGTGCCATTGGCCGGCCTGTACTGGGAAAATAGCCACGGAGGCTGCACGATAACACCGCACCGCGGGATTTGACACACTCCGTACCGCGCGCCAGCGCTGCGGCCCGCACGTGCTCGACTGCTCAGGGAGGAGCGCCATGACCATTGCCCGATGGGTGCCGGGGGAGGGCCCTCGCGACAAACTGCTCGAACGGGGCGTCGCGGCCCTGTCGGATGCCGAACTGCTGGCGGTGCTGCTGCACACGGGGTATCGGGATTGCAACGCCCTGGAACTGGCCCGCAAACTGCTCCGGCAGTTTGCGGGCCTGGCGGGTGTGTTGCGGGCCGGCCAGGCGAGCCTGCTCGCCTGTCCCGGCGTCGGTGCGGCCAAGTATGCCCAGTTGCAGGCGGCGCTGGAACTGGCGCGCCGCCAGGCCCTGCATGTGCTGTGCACGGGGGGCGCCCTGACCAGTCCGGGCGAGACGCGCCGCTTTCTGCAGTACCACCTGGCAGCGCACAACCGCGAGGTGTTTACCTGCCTGTTCCTCGACAGTCAGCACCGGGTGCTGCGTTGCGAGGACCTGTTTTTCGGCACGCTGGATGGCGCTGCCGTGTACCCGCGCGAGGTGGCAGTGCGCGCCCTGCAGTACCATGCCGCCGCCGTGATTTTTGCCCACAACCACCCCTCCGGGGTCGCCGAGCCCAGCAGCGCCGACCGCCGTATCACGGAGCGTCTGTGTGCGGCGCTCGGCCTGCTGGATATTCGCGTGCTGGACCACATCATTATCGGCCGCGGCGAGGATTATTCGTTCGCCGAACAGGGCCTGCTGTGACGTGTGCCGGCGCTTGCCATGCCGCGGGTGTTCTGGTATAAAGTCGCGCTCCGCGCGGCTGGGGTTTGGTTGTCGGTCCCGCAGCTGCACCGAATTCGTATCGATTCCCCTGTAGGTCGGGAGAGTGAGCATCATGTCCAGAGTCTGTCAGGTTACCGGCAAGCGCCCGGTAACAGGAAACAACGTATCACACGCCAAGAACCGCACGCGCCGCCGTTTTTTGCCCAACCTGCACCGGCACCGGTTCTGGGTCGAGTCCGAAAAGCGCTTCGTCAGCCTGCGTGTTTCGAGCAAGGGTATGCGCATCATCGACAAGAAAGGTATCGAGCGGGTACTGGACGATATCCGCGCCCGCGGCGACGGGATTTAAGGGAGAGAAGCGATGAGAGAAAAGATCAGAATGAACTCCTCGGCTGGTACCGGGCACTTTTATACCACCGACAAGAACAAGCGCACCACGCCCGACAAACTGGAGATGAAAAAGTACGACCCTGTGGTGCGCAGACATGTACTGTACAAGGAAGGCAAGATCAAATAAGCCGGTGTGCTCGCAGGATCTACCCAGGACCCCGGCTGTTGCCGGGGTTTTTGTCTGCGGTTCAGCGGCGACTGCCCGGCGCTGACAGCAGCGCGTATCAATGCCCGAATTGCCCGAGGTTGAAACCACCCGCCGCGGTGTCGAACCCTTCTGTCGCGGGCGCGCGGTGCGCGCGGTGATAGTGCGCGAACCGCGTCTGCGCTGGCCGGTGCCGGACACCCTGGCAACCGGTATGGCCGGGCAGATCATCCTGGCGGTTGAGCGTCGCGCCAAGTACCTGTTGTTCCAAACTGCCGCGGGAATTGCACTGGTGCACCTGGGCATGTCCGGTTCGCTGCGGGTGGTCCGGCGGGGGGACCCCGTCGCCAGGCACGACCATGTCGATGTGGCGCTGGCCGGCGGCCACAGTCTGCGCTTTAACGACCCCCGCCGTTTCGGTTGCTTTTTGTGGCTGGCGCCGGGCGAGCGCCATCCGCTGCTGGCCAATCTGGGTCCGGAGCCGCTGTCTCCCGAGTTTGACGGCCAGTTGCTCTATCGCCGCTCTCGCGGGCGCCGGGGGCCGGTAAAGAACTTCATCATGGACGCCAGGGTGGTCGTCGGTGTTGGTAATATTTACGCCAATGAAGCGCTGTTCCTGGCCGGCATTCGGCCGGACCGCGCGGCCGGCCGGGTTTCCGCGGCGCGCTACGAGTGCCTTTCGCAATGCATAAAGCAAGTGCTTACTTCGGCTATAGAGCAGGGCGGTACTACCCTTAGAGATTTTGTCGGCGGGGACGGCAAGCCCGGGTATTTCGCTCGGCACTTGCACGTTTACGGGCGTGGAGGGCAGCCGTGCACGTGCTGTGGCAGCCAGCTCCGGGCTTGCCGCCTGGGGCAGCGCGGCAGTGTTTACTGCGTGGCCTGCCAGCGCTGAACAGGCTACACTAGCACACTCAGGGGAACGGGCGATTACCCGGGGGAAGCAAGATGAAAATAACACGCAAGGCGCGCCGCGCCATAACCGGTCTGTGTGCAGGGTGTCTGATGTTGCCGCAGGGGCTGTGGGCGCAGACGGCGATAGACGAAAGTCCCAACGAGTTTGCCATGGTGGGCGACCTGCTGGTCGCGCGACCGATCGGCGTGGTCATGACGGTGGGCGGCGTGGCGACCTGGCTGGTCAGCCTGCCGTTTACCCTGTTGGCCGGCCACGCCGGTGAGGCGGCCCAGACCCTGATGCTGGGGCCGGCGGAAGCCACCTTCATGCGCTGCCTGGGTTGCCGCAACACCGGCTATACCTACAAGGACATCGAGGCAAACAAGCGGCGCGACAGCGACGCTCAGCAGTAGGATGCGCACTCCCGCAACCTGATGCTGGCGGTTACCGGGAGGGTCAGCCGGCAAAGCGCTCGCGCAGGGCCGCCGCGACCTGCGGCGGCACAAAGGGCCGGATATCCCCGCCCAGTGCCGCTATTTCCCGCACCAGGGATGACGAGATATAGGCCAGGTGCTCGGAGGGCGTCAGAAATATGCTCTCGAATTCGGGGTACATGGCCCGGTTCATATTGGCCAGCTGAAATTCGTACTCGAAATCCGCGACCGCCCGCAAGCCGCGCAGTACGCAATGGGCGTCCTGGCCCCTGGCGAAATCAATCAGCAGGTTACTGAAGCCGGTCACCTCCACGTTATCCAGGTGGCCCAGCGCCGACCGACAGAGTGCCACGCGCTCGGACAGGGTGAACAGCGGAGTTTTCTTCTCGCTGTGGGCAATCGCCACGACCACGCGGTCGAATAGTCGGGCCGCGCGCTCGGCGAGGTCCACGTGTCCATTGGTGATGGGGTCGAAGGTGCCCGGGTAGATGACGGCGTGAGTGCGCATACTGGCGTGCTGTGACGGTTGGGCGGCCGATGGTAAACAATTTACCGGGCGGCGGCAATGCGCGCCCCGACGCGCTAAAGCGCGCGGTACAGGCGATACGCCACGCCGCCAGCGCGTTTGTCGCGGTGCAGCGACCAGTTGGCCGGTACCTCTGGCGGCGGGTCCGCTGCCGCAGACTCCACATAGACCAGCCCCTGCTGCGCCAATCGACCGGGTGTCGCCAGCTGTGTACAGCAGGGCTGCACCAGGTTCCGGCCAAATGGCGGGTCGACGAACACCAGGTCATAAGCCGCGTCGCTTCCCTGCAGAAACCGCAGGGCATCGCCGGTGTGACAACGGCCGCGCCCGGTGGCCTGCAGCGCCTCCAGGTGAGCCGTGATCCGCTGTATCGCAGCGCGGGAGGTGTCCACGAAATCACAGTGGCGCGCGCCTCGCGACAGCGCCTCCAGTCCCAGGGCGCCGCTGCCGGCAAACAGGTCGGCACAGCGTGCGCCCCCCAGGTGGGGCGCCAGCCAGTTGAACAGCGTCTCGCGGATCCGGTCCGTGGTCGGGCGCAGCCCGGGCGCGGCGCCAAACCGGAGTTTGCGCCCACGCCACTGCCCCGCGATGATGCGCAGCTGGCTCGACCCGGCGCCGCCGTTGCGCGATCTTGTCATTTCGTCGCCTCGTGCAAGGGTGTTACGATAGCCGCCGTTGCAGACGCCCGTCTGCGGCTTTTTCAGTGTACTGTAATGGATGCAACACCCATGCAGGGCATGGTATCCATTCGCGCACGCCAACACGACAGCTATGAAATTGTTCAAACGCAAGAAAAGTGGGGGGGCCGGGACCGATGCCCCCGACCAATCCTCCTCCTCCGAGCCGGCGGCGACCGACGCGGCGACGGGCTCCCCCGCGACGCCGTCACCCGCAAGCGTGGACGCAGCGGGCGCTGCCCCGGCGACCGGGGCAGGGGTGCAGGAGCCAGGTAGCGCCCCGGCGCAGCCGGCGGATGCGCTTCCCCTGATTGCGCCGCCGGGAGCACCGCCAGTCCGCGCGGATACCTCTGACGACGCTTCGGCTGCAGCAGCCGGGAACGGTAAATCGCGCGCGGCTGAGGACGGATCGCCACCTGCGCCATCGCGTCGGGAAGGCGCCGGGGGCACCGCCCGACCGGGGCTGTTTTCCCGCCTGCGCCGCGGCCTGGGCCGCACCAGCGACAATCTGGTGCAGGGTATGGGCAACCTGTTGCTGGGGCGCAAGGAAATCGATGCGGAGCTACTGGAGGAACTGGAGTCGCGGCTGTTGCAGGCCGATGTCGGCGTGGATGCCACGCTGGAAATCATCGAGCACCTGACCCGGCGGGTGTCACGCCGGGAGTTGACCCGCCCCGATGCGCTGCACGGAGCCTTGCAGGAGGAGTTGCTGGCTCTGCTCAAGCCCTGCGAGCAGCTGCTCGAAGTGCAGGGCCACCGACCCTGTGTGATCCTGGTGGTCGGCGTCAACGGCGTGGGCAAGACCACGACCATCGGCAAACTCGCGCGGCGCTACCAGACAGAGGGTCGTTCCGTCATGCTCGCCGCGGGGGACACTTTCCGTGCCGCCGCCGTGGAGCAACTGCAGGTCTGGGGTGAGCGCAACGCGGTGCCGGTCGTCGCGCAGCATTCCGGGGCCGACAGCGCCTCGGTTATTTTCGACGCCCTGCAGGCGGCTCAGGCGCGCGGCATCGACGTGTTGATCGCCGACACTGCCGGGCGCCTGCACAACAAGGACAACCTGATGGAGGAGCTGAAAAAGGTGGTGCGGGTGATGGCAAAACTCGACCCGCAGGCGCCCCATGAAATCATGCTGGTGCTGGATGCGGGTACCGGGCAGAACGCCCTGGCGCAAGCCGCGCAATTCCAGCAGTGGGTGGGCGTCACCGGTATCACCCTGACCAAGCTGGACGGCACCGCCAAGGGCGGGGTCATTTTTGCCATTGCCAAAAAGCTGCATCTGCCGATCCGCTTTATCGGTGTCGGCGAGACGGCCGAGGACCTGCGCCCGTTCCAGGCCGAACCCTTTATCGAAGCGTTGTTTGCGGGAGACGACCGCACTGCATGATCACCTTTGAGCGGGTCAGCAAGCGCTACGACGAGGGGCACGATGCCCTGCGGGATGTGAGCGTGACGATCGGCCGGGACGAACTGGTGTTTTTGACGGGGCACTCCGGCGCGGGCAAGAGCACCCTGCTGCGCCTGATCATGTTGATGGACCGACCCACGCGCGGACGGGTGCTGGTGGACGGCAGGGACCTGGCGAGCGTCAAACCGCGGGGCGTGCCGCGCCACCGCCGCGGGATCGGCGTGGTGTTCCAGAACCACCGGCTACTCGATGACCGGACGGTGTACGACAACGTGGCGCTGCCACTGGTGATTGCGGGCTGCGAGCACCGCGAGGTGGGCCGGCGCGTGCGCGCCGCACTCGACAAGGTCGGGCTGCTCGATCGCGAGCGGGCCATGCCGGTGACTCTGTCCGGCGGTGAGCAGCAACGCGTGGGTATCGCGCGCGCGGTGGTTGGAAAACCACAGGTCCTGTTGGCGGATGAACCCACGGGCAACCTGGACCCGGCCCTGTCGGCGGAGATCATGCAGTTGTTCGAGGAGTTCAACCAGGTGGGGGTGACGGTATTGATCGCCAGTCATGACCTGGTGCTGATATCCAGGCTGCACCACCGGATCATCACGCTGCGCAATGGTCGCCTGGTGGGCGGGAGCAGTTCTTGATGGGGCGCCGGGGACGCGGACGCGGTACCGCCGAGCGCGGTGCCGCAGTGCGTCGCGCCGGGCCCCGAGCCGCCCAGGGGCGCCGGCGCGAGGGCGCCAGCCTCAGCCGCACCGGCTGGCGCGACAGGTACCGTGCCTGGCTGCACCACCACCGCCTGTCCGCGGCGGACAGCCTGGCCAGGGTGCTGGATAACGCGACAGCCAGCGTGCTCACCTGGCTGGTGCTGGGTATCGCACTGGCCCTGCCGGTGGGTCTGAATAGCCTGCTGCACAATGTCGGCCAGCTCAGCGCCAAGTGGGATACCCGGGCGCAGATATCGCTGTTTCTGCAGGACGGGGTCGCCATCGAGCAGGCCCGGCAGTTGCAATCCAGCGTGGCGCAGCGCGCGGACGTGGCACAGGCTGTGCTAGTGTCGCGCGAGCAGGCGCTGGAGGAGTTTGGCGCCCTGTCCGGATTTGCCGATGTGCTCGACAGCCTGGAGCAGAATCCGCTGCCGCACCTGCTGCTGGTCTCGCCATTGGAAAGCCTCGATGCGGACGCCATCGCCGCCCTGCGTGACGCGCTGCAGGCCGCCCCGGGAGCGGCGCGGGCAGTACTGGACATGCAGTGGCTGCAGCGCCTGAACGCGCTGCTGGCGCTGGCCCGACGCCTGCTGCTGACGCTGGGTGTGGTGCTGGTAGTGGGCGTGGTGTTGATCCTGGGCAACACCATTCGCCTGGCGATTGAAAATCGCCGCGATGAAATCGTGATCGTTAAACTGGTCGGTGGCAGCGACGCCTTCGTGCGCCGGCCCTTCCTGTACACCGGCCTGTGGTTCGGGGTGGGCGGCGGCCTGTGCGCGGCGCTGCTCGTGGGGCTCGCCCTGTGGTTCCTGCAGGCTCCGATGGCCTCGCTCGCGGCGCTCTACGACAGCGATTTTCAATTGCGCGGCCCGGGCGTCATGGGTGCCCTCAACCTGGTGGTGCTGGGGGGCCTGCTCGGTCTCGCCGGCGCCTGGCTGGCCGTGGCGCGCCACTTGGCAAACATCGAGCCCCGGTGAACATCGGTTCTCTCGGTGAAAATCAATAATTCTTTGTATTTCAGCTGGTTGCGGAAATTTTTCAGTGTCTGGAGGGAACTTTTGCGCTGTTAGCACTCTAATCCAAAGAGTGCTAACATAGCGCGATTGTCAGAGGGGGAATTTCGCATGAGTCAACAGCTGCAGCCCATTGATCAGATGGTTCCGGGCGCCAATCTCGCGGCCTATGTACAGGCGGTGAGTACTATTCCGGTACTGAGTGTCGAGCGGGAGCGGGAACTGGCGGAGGATCTGTACTACAACGACAACCTGCAGGCGGCCCGTGAACTGGTGATGTCGCACCTGCGCTTCGTCGTGCACATTGCCCGCAGCTATGCGGGCTATGGACTGGCCGAGGCGGACCTGATCCAGGAGGGCAATGTCGGGCTGATGAAGGCGGTCAAGCGCTTCAATCCGGAGAAGGGTGTACGCCTGGTGTCGTTTGCCGTGCACTGGATCAAGGCTGAAATGCACGAGTTTATCCTGCGCAACTGGCGTATCGTGAAGGTCGCCACGACCAAGGCCCAGCGCAAACTGTTCTTCAACCTGCGCGGCGCCAAAAAAAGCCTGAGCTGGCTCAGTGCCGATGAAGCCGAGGCGGTGGCCCAGGATCTGGGTGTGAGTGTCGCCGAGGTGCAGCGCATGGAAGGGCGCCTGAGCAGCCGCGACATGGCCTACGATCTGCCCCTGGATGCCGACGACGATGCCGCCTGGCAGACCCCGCAGTACTACCTGGAAGACCACAGCGCCGACCCGGCCCTGGCGGTCGAGTCCAGCAACTGGCAGGAAAACAGCGAAGAGCAGTTGCGGCGCGGGTTGGCAGCGCTGGACGAGCGCAGCCGCGACATCCTGGCGCAGCGCTGGCTGGCGGAGGAAAAAGCCACCCTGCACGAACTGGCGGCACAGTATGAGGTATCGGCCGAGCGTATCCGCCAGCTGGAACAGAACGCCATGAAAAAGCTGCGCGCCTCTATCACTGCCTGATCTACCGGCCCGGGGGGCGCGCTGCCCGTCTCCCCGGACAGGACATTCTCAAATGGCAAAACTGTTTATTACCCTGGCCTCTTTCAGCGGTATGCTGGCCGTGGTGTTCGGTGCCTTTGGCGCCCATGCCCTGAAGAACCGCCTGGACGACGACGCCCTTGGGGTCTATGCCACTGCGGTCCAGTACCATTTTTATCACAGCCTCGCCCTGCTGGCAGTAGGGGTCATCGCCATGGGCCAGCCGCAAACGGTATTGTTGAAAAGCAGCGGCTGGTTGTTTTTCATCGGTATCCTGGTTTTTTCCGGCAGCCTCTACCTGTTGAGTTTCACCGGTATGCGCTGGCTGGGCGCTGTCACCCCGCTGGGCGGCCTGGCTTTTGTCGGCGGCTGGGCCTGTTTGGCGGCGACAGCCTGGAAACTGCTGGCCTGAATTGGCCGCTACCGCGTTCTGCCCGTGACGAATACTGACCAGCGCCGCCCCCTGCGCAGTTTCGTGCTGCGCAGGGGGCGGATGACGGTCGGCCAGCAGCGCGCCTACGACGCGAACTGGCAACGCTGGGGACTGGAATACGGCGCTGGCCCGCTGGATTACGAGGCGGCGTTCGGCAGGGCCGGCCCGCGGGTGCTGGAGATTGGTTTCGGCATGGGGCAGTCGCTGGTGGCCATGGCACAGGCGGCGCCGGCGAGTAACTTCGTCGGTGTCGAGGTACACCAACCGGGCGTGGGCCGACTGCTGCACAGCATGGCGCAGCACGGTGTAGATAACATCCGCGTCTATTGCCACGACGCCGTGGAAGTGCTGCGCGACTGCATTCCGAGCGCCTCGCTGGACACGGTGCAGATTTTTTTCCCCGACCCCTGGCCCAAGAATCGCCACCACAAGCGCCGCCTGATTCAGCCGGCCTTCGCACAGCAGCTCGCGGACCGGCTGCGCCCCGGCGGGCACCTGCACCTGGCGACGGACTGGGAGGACTACGCCGCACAGATGCTGTCAGTCCTCAGTGCGGTGGACGGGCTGGTGAATGTCGCGGGAGCCGGGCAGTTCTCCCCGCGCCCCGCTCACCGGCCGCTGACCAAATTTGAACTGCGCGGCCAGCGCCTGGGTCACGGCGTCAGGGATCTGGTGTTCAGCCGCGACTGATCCCCGCTGCCCACGCCGGTCTCCCTCCCCGACTACTGCCGCACTCGACATACGCTTCAATCCGGGAAAAACTCGGCGATGATCTCGTTCAGGAAACGCCGCCCCAGGTCGGTCGCGCGGATGCACTTTGCATCTCGTTGCAGCAGCTCCCGCGCACACAGTGTCGTTAACTGCGGCTCCAGGCTCGCACCGGGCAAGCCGGTGCGAGCGCTGAACTGAGTGGGGGAGAAGCCCTCGTTCAGGCGCAGGGCGTTGAGCATAAACTCCGCGATCAGGTCCTGCCTGTGCAGGGTGCGGCTGGCGGCGCAGAACTGCCCGGGCTGCGCCGCCAGGTAGTGTTCCGGCTGGCGCTTTTTGGCGTAGCGCCGGATACTGCCGTCCCCGAAGCTGATCTTGCCGTGGGCACCCGCGCCAATGCCCAGGTAGTCCCCGAAACGCCAGTAGTTGAGGTTGTGGCGGCACGCGAAGCCACCGCGGCAATAGGCCGATACCTCGTACTGGCGATAGCCGCTGCGCTCCAGCAGTTGCGCGCCCGCTGTCTGGATTTCATCCAGCACATCCTCTACCGGCAGCAGCGGCGGGCGCTTGTGGAACGCGGTGTTGGGCTCGATGGTCAACTGGTACCAGGACAGGTGCGCCGGCGCGTGGTCGATGGCACAGCGCAGGTCGTGCAGCGCGCCGCGGGTGCTCTGCCGCGGCAGTCCGTGCATCAGGTCGATATTGACACTGGCGAAGCCGGCGTCGCGGGCACACGCCACCGCGGCGTGCGCCTGCTCGCTGTCGTGCACGCGGCCCAGGGCCTGCAGGCAGCGCTCGTCGAAACTCTGCACCCCCAGCGACAGGCGGTTGATGCCGGCCTGCCGGAAAGCGAGGAACTTGCCGGCTTCGGCGCTGCCGGGATTGGCCTCCAGGGTGGTCTCGAGGTCGGGCGACAGGGGCAGCAGCTCGCCGATTTCCCGCAGTAAGCGCGCGATGGCGGCAGCTGAAAACAGGCTCGGGGTGCCGCCGCCGATAAACAGGCTCTCCACGCGGCGCTCGCGAACCAGCGGCAGATCACCGCGCAGGTCCCGCAGCAGGGCATCCACATAGGCGTTTTCCGCAAAAGCCTCCGCCGCATGGGAGTTGAAGTCGCAGTAGGGGCACTTGCGCTCGCACCAGGGCAGGTGGATATACAGGGTCAGGGGGGGCAGTTGCATCGGCGGCTGTTCACGTTCTCGCGTTCAGCCGGTCTGCCGGCGCAGGGCCTCCAGCAAGCGGGCACTGGCGCTGGCGCGGTGGCTGATCCGGTTCTTGACCTGCGGCTCCAGCTCGGCAGCCGTGCAAGCGTACTGCGGCACGTAAAACAGCGGGTCGTAGCCGAAGCCGTTGCTGCCGCGCGCCTCTTGCAGGATGTATCCCTCCCAGCTGCCCTGGCAAATCAGCGGTGTGGGGTCCAGGGCGTGGCGCAGATAGACCAGTACGCACTGGTAGCGGGCGCTGCGCTGCTCCCGGGCCACCGCGCCCAGCGCGGTGAGCAGTTTATCGTTGTTGGCGGCATCATCGCCGCCGGAGTAGCGCGCGGAGTGAATACCGGGTGCACCCTGCAGACAATCGACTTCCAGCCCGGAGTCGTCGGCGATGGCGGGCAGGCCGCTGGCCGCGGCGGCCGCGCGCGCCTTGATGATGGCGTTCTCGACGAAACTCAGGCCGTCCTCGGCGACTGCGCCGAGCCCAAATTCCGCCTGCGCTCGCAGGGTGATGCCCAGCGGCGAGAGCGTCTGGGCCAGTTCGGCCAGCTTGCCGGGGTTGCCGCTGGCGAGCACCACGGTGCGCTCGCGCAATGCCCTCGCCATCAGTCGATATACAGTTGATGGCGGAAGGTGAAAGTGTATGTTTTATCCGCGCCCTGTGGTCGGAAGTCCACCTCGAAAAAGCGCCATTCCTCGTCGATAAACTTGAATTCGGCGATGTAGTAGATGGCCTTGCCCTCGCGAATTTCCCTGAATTCGAGCGCCTGGCTCTGAATCAGGTCCCAGGTGCGCCCCTCGAGCGCCATGCTGCGGGCTGTATCGCCGCCATCCCGGCCTCCCTCCAGGTGCTCGCGCAGCGCCAGGTTCAGGATCGCGCGTTTCTCGCCCCGGGTGATGCCGTAGCGGGCCGCGACCTGCGGCTCCAGGAAGGTGGTGTTAACCACGCTGTAGTGCAGCTCGAAGGGCCCGAACATCTCTGATTGCTGCGCGCTGGCGGCACTCGCCACGCCTAGCAGCACAAACAGCAGGAGCAGGGTTTTCATCGGTCGTCTCCCCATCAGCGGGTGATGTGATAGATCGCCGTGGCGGCGAACAGGTTGGGCCAGGTGGAGGCGAGCAGGGGCTGGCGCTCGGTATTGCCGACTACATCCCTGGCCAGTATGCGGATGGACTTCTCGCGGCACAGCGCCTCGAAGTCCCGCACGGTACAGAAGTGGATATTGGGGGTGTCGTACCAGCTGTAAGGCATAAATTTGGAGACCGGCATGCGGCCGCGGGTGCCCAGGTAGAGGCGGCAGCGCCAGTGGCCGAAATTGGGAAAGGTGACGATGCACTGCCGTCCGATACGCAGCATCTCATCCAGCACGCGGTCGGGGTAGTGTACCGCCTGCAGCGCGTGCGCCATCACCACGGTATCGAAACTCTGGTCGGGGAAATTGGCCAGGCCGCGATCCATGTCCTGTTCCACGATATCCAGTCCGCGCGCGATGGCCGCGGTGATATTGTCCGCATCGATCTCCAGGCCGGTGCCGCGCACCTGCCTGCGCTCGCGCAAAGACGCCAGGAACTCACCGTCGCCGCAGCCCAGGTCCAGCACCCGTGAGCCGGGCTCGACCCAGCGCAGGATATGGGTGAGGTCCTGGCGCATCAGACATCCGCCCCGACGCGCAGCATATATGCCCGGAACACATCCAGATAGCGCGGTATCGGCAGCAGGAAGGCATCGTGTCCCTCGTCCGCCTCGATCTCGGCGTAGGTGACGGGACGGTCTGCGGCAATCAAGGCGTCGACGATTTCGCGGGAGCGCTGTGGCGAAAAGCGCCAGTCCGTGGAAAACGAGACGACCAGGAAGTTGCACCGGGCGTGCGTAAAGGCGGCCACCGGGTCGTTGTCGTACTCCCTGGCCAGGTCGAAGTAGTCCAGGGCACGGGTCATCAGGATATAGGTATTGGCGTCGAAGTTGCCGGAAAATTGGCTGCCCTGGTAGCGCAGGTAACTCTGCACCTGGAATTCCACGTTGCCGTCGTCGCCCTGCTCGAGGGTGCCGCGGCGCAGGTCGCGACCGAACTTGCTGGCCATGGCGCCGTCCGACAAGTAGGTGATGTGACCGACCATCCGCGCCAGCGCCAGCCCCTGTGCGGGCACGGTACCGCGCTCGAGATAGTGGCCCCCGGCAAAGCCCGGGTCTGACACGATAGCCTGCCTGGCCACTTCGTTAAATGCGAGATTCTGGGCGCTGAGCTTCATCGCCGCCGCGATCACGATGCAGTGCTTTACCCGTTCGGGGTATTCCAGCGACCAGCGCATGGCCTGCATGCCGCCGAGGCTGCCGCCAATCACCGCGGCCCAGCAGCCGATACCCAGGCGATCCGCCAGGCGCGCCTGGCTGTTGACCCAGTCCCGCGCGCGCAGGGAGGGAAAATCCGGCCCCCAGGGCCGACCGGTTGCCGGGTTGATGGAGCTGGGACCGGTGGAGCCGTGGCAGCCGCCGATGTTGTTCAGGCTGACCACGAAAAACCGGTCGGTATCGATCGGCTTGCCCGGGCCGATGCACTCGTCCCACCAGCCGGGTTTTTTGTCCTGTGCCGTGTGGTAGCCCGCTGCGTGATGATGGCCGCTGAGGGCGTGGCACACCAGCACCGCGTTGCTGCGCTCGGGGTTGAGCTCACCGTAGGTCTCATAGACCAGTTCATAGTCGGGCAAGCTGCGACCGCAGGCCAGCAGCAGGGGTTCGTCAAAGTGCGCCACCTGCGGCTTCACCAGGCCGACAGACCGGCTGCCAGCAGCAGTGCTCACCCGCGCTGCCTCAAAGCCCGATGACCAGCGCCGGATGCAGGCCGATTCCCGCCGCCATATGGCGCAGGGCGATCTGGATGACATTGATCAGAATGAACACCAGGATCGGAGAGAAGTCGATGCCGCCCATGGGCGGCAGGGCCCTGCGAAATGGCGCCATCACCGGCTCGGTGAGCTGGTACAGCAGGAACACGGCGGGGTGGCGGCTGCCGGGCGCGACCCAACTCAGGATAATCATGGCCAGCAGGGCGAAAAAGTAGATGTTGACCAGCAGTCCGACGACACCCAGAGCCGACCAGGCCAGCAGCAGCCCGATGTTGGGCAGGCCCAGGTTGTTGAGCAGCAGCAGGGCGGCGATGCCGGCCAGTTGCAACAGCAGGGCCAGCAGCAGGGAGGAGATATCCAGACCTGCCACGCCGGGCACCGCGCGGCGCACCGGCAGCACCAGGGGGTTGGTGATCCTCACCAAAAACTGGCTGATCGGGTTGTAGAAATCGGCGCGCACCAACTGCAGCAGAAAGCGCAACAGCATGGCCAGCAGATACAGGCTCAGCAGGGTCTGCAGCAGATAGCCGAAAATCTCGTTCAGGGCACCCATGTCTTCCTGTTCTCCTTCATGGTCGCGGCTATCAGCCCATCTCGCGGGCCATCTGGGCGGCCCGCTCGGCGGCGGCACGCATGGCATTGCCGACCAGGCGCGGCAGGTGATCCTTTTCGAAACGCTGTATGGCGCGTTCGGTGGTACCCCCGGGACTGGTCACCCGGCGGCGCAGCTGCGCCAGTTCCTCGCCACTTTCGTGCGCCATATGCGCCGCGCCGAGCCCGGTCTGTAGCGTCAGCCGCTCGGCCGTATCCCGGTCCAGGCCCATACTGACACCGGCGTCTATCATCGCCTCCATGAACAGGAAGAAGTAGGCCGGCCCGCTGCCCGACAGAGCGGTTACCGCATCCAGCGCATCTTCGCTGTCCACCCAGGCGGTGATGCCGACGGCACCGAGAATCGAGTCGGCGGTGCGGCGCTGCGCCCGGGTCACCCGCTCGTTGCCATACAGGCCACTGGCCCCAAAACCCAGTAGCGCGGGTGTGTTGGGCATGCAGCGTACAACCGCGGCGTGCGGCCCCAGCCGCGCCTGCATACTGGCGATAGTGATGCCTGCCGCGATGGAAATAACCAGCGCCCCGTTGGCGCGAACGGCTGCGGCGATACTGTCCACGGCTGCGGCCATCACCTGCGGTTTGACCGCCAGAATGATTACCTCGGCCGTGGCCACCGCCTCTGCGTTGTCCGCGCACACCGTCACCGGGGCCTGTTCAAGCAGATGCTCCCGGGTGGCTGGCAGCGGGTCCGCGGCACTGATATGCCCGGCGGGATGGCCGCTCTTGAGCAGCCCTCCGATTATACTGCCGGCCATGTTGCCGGCACCGACAAAAGCGATGCGAGGTGTGCTCAAGTAAACGTCCGGTGGCTTGTCTGTGCGGGAAAAAACCAGCGCGCATTATACACGGCCCCAGACCTCGAAATCACCCGTCGCGGCGACCGAAAATGGCGGAGCCGACCCTGATCAGCGTGGCGCCTTCAGCGATCGCGGCTTCCAGGTCGTGCGACATGCCCATGGAGAGGGTGTCCAGTCCGGGCACCAGCGCTCGCAGGTCCAGCAGGGCGTTGCGCAGCCCGGCAAAAGCCCGCCGCTGTTGCTGCGTATCGGTGCTGGGCGCGGGAATGGCCATCAGGCCGCGCAACTGCAGATGCGGCAGGGCGATCACCTCGCGTGCCAGTTCCGCCAATGCGCCGGGCGGCACACCGGACTTGCTGGTTTCACCCGAAATGTTGACTTGCAGGCAGACCTGCAGCGGGGGCAGCTGCGCGGGCCGCTGTTCGCTCAGGCGCCGCGCAATTTTTGCGCGGTCCACGCTGTGCACCCAGTCGAAGTGGGTCGCGATGGCCCGGGTCTTGTTGGACTGCAGCGGCCCGATGAAGTGCCAGACTAGCGGCAGGTCCTGCAACTCGGCGATTTTCGGCAGTGCCTCGCGCAGGTAGCTCTCGCCAAACTGTTGCAGGCCGCAGTGGTAGGCCGCGCGGATGTCGCCGGCAGGGCGGGTTTTGCTCACCGCCAGTATGGTAATGTCGCTGGTGCTGCGCTGGCTTTTTTGTGCGCTGAGTCGTACTCTCTCACGTAGCTTTGCGATGTTTTCGAAAAGCAGTTGCTCGCTCATGGCGCGAATGGTAGCTGATTCGGGGTATGAAAGGCAGAATAATATGACGCGGCAGTCGGGGCTGCCGAAACACAGGGACCAGTCGGTCGTCGCAGCCGGCTGTCGAGGGGAAATTTATGGATATTACGGAACTTCTGGCGTTCAGCGCCAAGCAGGGAGCGTCCGACCTGCATTTGTCGGCGGGATTGCCGCCGATGATTCGTGTGGACGGCGATATCCGCCGTATCAACCTGCCGCCGATGGAGCACAAACAGGTGCACGAACTGCTCTACGACATCATGAATGACAAGCAGCGCAAGGACTACGAGGAGTTTCTGGAGACCGACTTTTCCTTCGAGGTGCCCGGAGTAGCCCGCTTTCGCGTCAATGTTTTCAACCAGAACCGGGGCGCCGGGGGAGTTTTCCGTACCATTCCCTCCAAGGTGTTGACCATGGAAGACCTGGCGATGGGACACGTGTTTCGCGATATCTCCATGATGCCGCGCGGGCTGGTACTGGTCACCGGTCCCACCGGTTCAGGCAAATCGACCACGCTGGCCGCCATGCTCGACTACATCAACGACAACAAGTACGAACACGTGCTCACCATCGAAGACCCCATTGAATTCGTGCACGAGAGCAAGAAGTGCCT
>JAGRIH010000026.1:0-10655 GCA_020443345.1 Halioglobus sp. | reverse complement strand
CTGCGCGAGGACCCGGACATCATTCTGGTGGGCGAGATGCGGGACCTGGAAACCATCCGCCTGGCACTGACCGCGGCGGAAACCGGGCACCTGGTGTTCGGCACCCTGCACACCACGTCGGCGGCCAAGACTATCGACCGCGTTATCGACGTGTTTCCCGCGGCGGAAAAGGCCATGGTGCGCTCCATGTTGTCGGAATCGCTGCAGGCGGTGGTGTCCCAGACGCTGCTGAAACGGGCCACGGGCGGCAGGGTGGCGGCGCACGAGATCATGCGCGGCACCTCGGCCATTCGCAACCTGATCCGGGAGGACAAGGTGGCGCAGATGTACTCCGCCATCCAGACCGGCAGCGCGGTGGGCATGCAGACCATGGATCAGTGCCTGGAAGAGCTGGTGGACAAACGCATCATCACCCGGGATGTCGCCCGGGAGAAAGCGAGAATGCCCGAAAACTTCTGAACTTCGCGGACCCCAAACCCCGCAGGGAGATAGCCGGTATGAAAATAGAAGAATTGCTGGAACGGGTAGTCAGGGACGGCGCCTCCGATGGTTTTATCACCGCCCAGGCGCAGCCCAGTCTCAAGATAGACGGAGAGCTCTATCCGGTCGACGACCATGAGTTGTCGGACGAGGAGGCCAGGGCTCTGGTCCTGTCCACCATGCGCGAAGACCAGCAGAAACAGTTCCTCAAGCATCACGAGTGCAACTATGCGATCAGTGTGAAGGGGCTGGGACGCTACCGTGTCAGCGCGTTCGTGCAGCGCGGCAAGTGCGGGATGGTGCTGCGCCGGATCAAGACCGAGATCCCCAGGATCGACCAGCTTGGCCTGCCGCCGATCATCCAGGAACTGGCCATGACCAAGCGCGGGCTGGTGATTTTTGTCGGTGCTACCGGCACCGGCAAGTCCACGTCGCTGGCGGCGATGCTCGGCTATCGCAATCTCCACAGCCGCGGGCACATCATCACCATCGAAGACCCCATCGAGTTTATCCACGAACACGCCGGCTGCATCGTGACGCAGCGCGAAGTGGGTATGGACACTGAGTCCTTTGATGTCGCCCTGCGCAACAGCCTGCGCCAGGCACCGGACGTCATCATGATCGGCGAGGTGCGCAGCGCGGAAACCATGCAGCAGGCGCTGACCTTCGCCGAGACGGGACACCTGTGTCTGTGCACCCTGCACGCCAACAATGCGAACCAGGCACTGGACCGTATCCAGAGCTTTTTCCCCGCCGCACTGCACAACCAGGTGTGGATGGATCTGTCGCTGAATCTCAAGGCGATGGTGGCGCAGCAACTGCTGCCGCGCAAGGACGGCAAGGGGCGCACGCCGGTGGTGGAAGTGCTGCTCAATTCCCCGCTGGTGGCGGACTATATTCGCAAGGGCGAAGTGCACCTGATCAAGGATCTGATGGCCAAATCCACTGAACTGGGGATGCAGACACTGGACCAGTCCCTGATAAAATCGTACAAGGATGGGCTGATCACCCGGGAGGAGGCGATTCGTTTTGCCGATTCCGCCAACGACGTGCGCCTGCAGATCAAGTTGTTTGACAGGGGTAAGCTCGGCCCGGAAGAGAACGACGAGCTGTCCTACGACAACCCGAACCGGGAGGGCCGCTTTCTGCGGCGCTGATCCCGGCGGCGCAGGCAGCCAGCCAGCCTGTCTGTATCGGGAGCTGACATCGCACCGTATCTGCTGGTGTGCTACGGCGGTTCGTTCTCCGACAGCCAGTGCTGGAGAATCAGCTCCGCGGCGAAGCTGTCCACCGGGGCCGCGCGGTAGTCGCCGCGATGGCCGCGTTGGCGCGCGGCCTGTTTGGCCTCGAAGCTGGTGAGCCGCTCGTCGGCCAGCGCCACCGGCAGGCCGGTGCGCCCGTGCAGGCGCCGGGCAAATTTGCGCGCCCGCTGGCTCATGTCGCTGTCGCTGCCGTCCATGTTGAGCGGGTCGCCCACTACCAGCAGGTCGGGTCGCCACTCGTCGATGAGGGCCTGTACCTGGGGCCACTGTGGTGCACCCTCACGCGCTTTGAGCAGCGGCAGCGGCTGCGTGGTTCCCGTTGCACTATTGCCCACAGCCACACCGATCTGGCGCAGACCAAAATCCAGTGCAAGAATGGTTCGATGCCTGCGATTCAATGCGCAGTCGACGTTGTTTGAAGGCGCGCAGACCTCACGCGTGCCCGGCGCTGCCGGAAATGAGGTTCATATCGATACCCAGCTTTGCCGCGGCTGCACCGAGGCGCCGCTCGGGCGGCGTGGCAAATATGATATCGCTGTCGGCCGGCAGGGTCAGCCAGCTGTTCTCCGCCAGCTCCCGCTCCAGTTGACCCGCGCTCCAGCCGGCGTATCCCAGGGCGATCAGGTGATCCGCTGGCCCGCCGCCGCCGGCGATGGCCCGGAGGATGTCACGGGAGGTGGTCAGGGTGATTTCGGGAGTCACTTTGAGGCTGGCCTCCCAGCTCGCAGCGCCATTGCGATGCAGCACGAAGCCGTGATCTATCTGCACGGGGCCTCCCGCCAGCACCGGAATGTCGGAAAAATCCCGGTTGGCGTCGATCTGCAGGTGCTCGAATATTTCTGCGACGGATAAATCCAGGGGCTGGTTGATGATGATGCCCATGGCACCGCTTTCCCCGTGCTCGCAGATGTAGGTGATGCTGTGCGAAAACAGGCCCTGCGACAGGGCGGGCATCGCCAGCAGGAAGTGGTCCCGCAGGCAATCGCTGCTTCTGGCGGTGCTGGCAACGTGTCGTGCTGACATAATCCTTAAGTGTAGTCTTGTCGCAAATAGAGATAACAGGGCATAAATTGCTGCGGCTGTTACATCCTAGGGAGCCTGTCGGACTTAGGATGATTCTACTGCGGCGGCGGAAAACCGGTCTATTGTTCCGTGTATTTTCGTTACAGAGACACCGCTATGCGTCTCAAATACGCGAAAAACTATCCGCCATTTCCCACTCGCCACGTGACGAACCCCTAAGTCGGACAGGCTCCTGAGCCTATTCAGAGCTTAGCCGGTTTTCCTGGAATTGCCATGTGCGGATGATCTCCAGCCGATCGGTGGTGGCCTTGAGTTCGTCGGGAAAGGGGGCGAAAGGCGCGGCCATGCGCACGATTTTAATTGCCGCTTCATCCAGCACGGCGTAGCCCGAAGATGACAGGATGCGGATGTCGTCCAGGTGGCCATCGCGGGCGATGACCACCAGCATACGCAGGTTCCCATAGATGCCGTATCTTACCGAGGCCTCGGGGTAATACTTGTTGCCGACGGCTTCGACGCGGCGGCGCCAGTCCAGCAGGTAGGCGGCGTCCGCCGCCTGCCGTGCTGCCAGCGAGGTGAGCCGCCGCACCCGCGGCCGCTCGGCGTAGCGCCTGGTCTGCTCATCCAGTTCCGCTTCAAGGCTGGCCAGCTCGCGGCTGAGTTGTGCCACTTCGGGACCGATGCCCTGCAGTTGCGCCAGCTGCCGGTCCCGCTGTGCCCGCGCGCGACTGGGCGCGCGGCGGGTCGCCGCCACAGTGGACAACAAAACAGGCTGCGCTGCGCTGTCCTGCAGCTCTGCGGGCAGCGCGCGACTGGGCGCCGGCGCCGGGCTGTGCAGGGATGGCGCGCTGTGGCGCGTGGTGACTTGCGCCGTGTCGGCCGCCTCGCCACTGGCCTGTTGGTTGAACTGCGCGGCGCGCCGGGCTGCATCGGGTGGCGCCTCGACCGGCTGCGTGGCCAGCGTGATCTCGATCTGGGGAGCGCGGCTGGCGGGGCGGCCGCCCTCGAAGCGGATGCCCAGTAGCAGCGCGGCGTGCACCGCCAGCGCCACCAGCACGGCATTGCGCAGGCGGTGGTGGTGGCCCGGGCCGGTGTTCAGGTAATACATCGGGTTCCGAGTGCGCTGGACTAGCACCTGCCCGCCAGTTCCTGTGCAATACAGTCCATCAGTTGACCCGCGATGTCCAGGTCGTAGCCCGCGTCGATTTCCCGCAGGCAGGTCGGGCTGGTCACATTTATTTCTGTCAGGTAATCGCCGATCACGTCCAGACCGGCAAACAGCAGGCCCCGCTCCACCAGCGCGGGCCCCACCTGTTCTGCGATCCAGCGATCCCGGTCGCTCAGGGCTTGCGCCCGGCCGCTGCCCCCTGCGGCCAGGTTGCCCCGCGTTTCGCCCGCCAGCGGCACCCGGGCCAGGCAGTACGGTATCGCTTCACCGCGAATCATCAGGATCCGCTTGTCGCCCTCGCAGATCTGTGGAATGAACTGCTGCGCCATAATGCTCTGGCGGCCGTGCCGCGTGAGTATTTCCAGAATCACACCCAGGTTGCTGTCATCGTGCCGCACGCGAAACACGGCACTGCCGCCCATGCCGTCCAGGGGCTTGAAGATGACGTCGCGGTGCTCCCGATGAAAACCCTTCAGCCGCTGCATATCCGCGCTGACCAGCAGCGGCGGGCAGCACTGGGGAAACTGGGTGGCGAAGACTTTTTCATTGCAGTCGCGCAGGCTCTGGCAGCGATTCACTACGAGTGTGCCCTCGCGCTCGGCCGCTTCCAGGATATAGGTGCTGTAGACGTACTCGTTGTCGAACGGCGGGTCCTTGCGCATCAGGATCACGTCGAGCTCGGCCAGGTCCCGATCCCGGGCGGTATCCAGGCGGTACCAGCTAGCGGGGTCGCGGTATACAGTGAGCTGCGCCGTGCGCGCGCGGGCGCGGCCCTGTTCCAGGTACAGGTCTGCCTGCTCTATGTAGTGCAGCTGCCAGTCCCTGTCCTGGGCCGCCCACAGCATCGCCAGGGTGGTGTCTTTCCTGTAGTTGATGTCGGCAATGGGGTCCATTACCACACCCAGCTTGATGGTCATCGCGTGCCTGTCCCGGTTGATGGGGTCGCGTGCTAACTTACGCAAACGCCCTGTCTGGCGCAAGTAGCCCACGCGCACCGTGCAGGGCGAGCGACGCCTGCACGGCCCAGGCTCAGATAGCTCCCTGCCCGGCCATATCTCCCCAGCGCGCCTGCAGGATGGCGATGGCGGCCAGCGGCGCGGTCTCCGTACGCAGCACCCGCGGTCCCAGTTGCAGCGGCTGGAACCCGGCCCGCTCGGCCGCGAGAATTTCCCCGTCGTCCAGTCCACCCTCCGGCCCGATCAGCAGTGCCACGCTGGCCGGTCGCTCCCCAGCGGCGGCGCTGGGCGCCGCGCGATGATGCAGCACCAATCGGCGTTCGGCGCGGGTGGCAGTGAGCCAGTCGCCGAGCCGCTGCGGGGTGTGGACAGCGGGCAGTCGATTGCGCCCGCACTGCTCGCAGGCGCTGATAGCCACCTGCTGCCAGTGGCGGACTTTCCTGTCGCTGCGCGCGCCGTCCAGCTTCACTTCCGTGCGCCCGGTGTACAGCGGTGTCAGCTCGGTCGCGCCCAGCTCGGTGGCTTTTTGCACTACCCAGTCCATGCGCTCGCCGCGCGACAAAGCGATACCCAGGTGAATGGCCAGCGCGGATTCGCGCTCCAGCGGCCGGTGTTCACCGACCGCTACCGTGACCGTTTGGCGTTGCACGGCCGTGATTTGCGCGGGGAATTCGCCGCCGCGTCCATCGAACAGCAGCAGGGCATCTCCCTCGCGCTTGCGCAGCACCCGGGCGAGGTGCTGCCCGGCATCCGCCGGCAGCACGAGGCGGGTGTGGGGCTGCAGTGATTGTTCGCTGTAGATGCGGGGAATGCGCATGATCGCGCCTTCAGAGGCCCAGGCTCTGATAGATCTGCCGCGTCGGTTCCACCTGGTTCATGGTATAGAAATGAATCCCCGGCGCGCCGCTGTCCAGCAGGGTCTGGCACAGTTGCGTGACGACTTCGACACCGAATTTGCGAATGCTGTCCTGGTCGTCGCCGTAGCCCTCCATGCGCCGGCATATCCAGCGCGGGATCTCCGCGCCGCAGTTGCGCGAAAAGCGGGCCAGGTTGGCGTAGTTGGTGATCGGCATCACGCCCGCGTAGATCGGCTTGTCGATACCGGCCGCGGCGCACTGGTCGAGGAAATAAAAGTAGGACTCCACATTGTAGAAGTACTGCGTAATGGCACTGTTGGCCCCGGCATCCAGCTTGGCCCTGAGGTGGCGCACATCGCTGTCGTAGCTCTGCGCTTCGGGATGGATTTCCGGGTAGGCTGCGACTTCGATTTCGAAGTGATCCGCGCTGTGCTCGCGGACAAAGGCCACCAGTTCCCTGGCGTAAACCAGCTGTGTGGCGCTGCCCATGCCCGATGGCGTGTCGCCGCGCAATGCCACCAGGCGCCTGATGCCGCGCGCCCTGTAGGTGTCCAGCAGGGCGCCGATAGCATCGCGCTCGTCACCGCCGAAACTCAGGTGCGGGGCCACGTCGATATCGGCATCGCGGATGGCGGCAACGATGCCCGCTGTGGTGTCCCGCGTGGTGCCGCCGGCGCCGTAGGTGACGGAGAAAAAGGCCGGCTGCAGCGCATTCAGCGCCGGTGTGACCTCCTGCAGCAGGCGTACCCGGCCCTGTTCGGATTTTGGCGGAAAGTACTCGAAACTGATTCTCGGCTCTGCTCTGGACATCACTGTTCGTATCCTAGTACCTGTACCCGTCGGGTTTGTAGGGGCCCTCGACTGTCACATTGATATACCTGGCCTGTTCTGGCGTGAGCCGGGTCAGCACGGCGCCGAAGCCTGCCGCCATGTGCGCCGCGACCTGCTCGTCCAGTTTCTTGGGCAGTACTTCCACGGTGAGGGCGGCGGCTTTCATTTCGGGCTCCAGATGGGCGAACTGGCGCTCGTACAGGTAGATTTGCGCCAGCACCTGGTTGGCGAAGGAGCCGTCCATGACGCGCGAGGGGTGGCCGGTGGCGTTACCCAGATTGACCAGGCGCCCCTCGGACAGCAGGATCAGGTGATCGTTGCCCTCCCGCTGGCGGTAGACCTTGTGCACCTGGGGCTTGATCTCCTCCCACTCCCAGTTGCGCCGCATGAAGGCGGTGTCTATCTCGTTGTCGAAATGACCGATATTGGCGACCACTGCGCCGCACTTCAGCGCCCTGAGCATATTGGCGTCGCACACGTTGAGGTTGCCAGTGGCGGTGACCACCAGATCGGTGCCGCCCAGCAGCGGGCGATTGATACACTGCTCGGTACCGTCGTTGATGCCGTCGACAAAGGGCGACAGCACTTCGAAGCCATCCATACAGGCCTGCATGGCGCAGATCGGATCGACTTCCGCGATACGCACGATCATGCCCTCCTGGCGCAGCGACTGGGCCGAACCCTTGCCCACGTCCCCGTAGCCGATGACCAGGGCTTTCTTGCCGGCCAGCAGGTGATCGGTGCCGCGCTTGATGGCGTCGTTGAGGCTGTGGCGGCAGCCGTACTTGTTGTCGTTCTTGGACTTGGTGACGGAATCGTTGACGTTTACCGCGGGTACCTTGAGGGTGCCCCCGGCCAGCATTTCCTGCAGGCGGTGCACCCCGGTGGTGGTCTCCTCGGTAATGCCGTGAACGCGGTCCAGCACCTGGGGGTATTTTTCGTGCAGCATGGCGGTCAGGTCGCCCCCGTCATCCAGCACCATGTTGGCGTCCCAGGGCTGTCCGTCTTTGAGGATGGTCTGTTCCAGGCACCACTCGTACTCTTCCTCGGTCTCGCCCTTCCAGGCGAACACGGGCACGCCGGCGGCGGCCATGGCCGCCGCGGCGTGATCCTGGGTGGAGAAGATGTTGCAGGAGGACCAGCGCACCTGCGCACCGAGTTCGAGCAGGGTTTCGATCAGCACGCCGGTCTGTATGGTCATGTGAATACAACCGAGGATTCGAGCCCCGGCCAGGGGCTTGCTGTCGCGGTACTGCGCGCGCAGCGCCATCAGCGCGGGCATCTCCCCCTCGGCGATATCCAGTTCGCGCCGGCCCCAGTCGGCCAGGGAGATATCGGCTACCTTGTAGTCCTGCCGGGTGTCGAGTTGTGTGGCTGTGCTCATGGTGTTGTCCTTTGCTTTGGTTGGTCGATGTTCAGTTCAGTTCAGTTCTTGTCTGGGATCGGGATCGGCAACGGCCCGGGCTTTCCGGGTCCGCGAGAACGCCCGGTCTGCGGCTTCCCTCACTACAAGTGATTGTCAGAGCCCCCGCCGGATTCGTATCCATGCTCAGCCGGGCAGGGTGTCCTTTCATTACCTCGCCGGTCGCCGCGACCATGGCACCCTTGCAAGACACGCAAAAGCGCCATCCCTGGCAGCTCGAGCTCAGCCATCCCTGGCCTCGCACGGTCTTGCAAGGATGCCATGGTCGCGGCAACCTCAGTGCGGTTCTAGCTATTCGCACCCCAAGTTGTCTAGGCAACTCGATAGAGGCCGGGTACGTGGATACGCTGCGCAGGACTGTGCGAGGCATGGATGCCGAGCGCAAGCCCCCATGGATGGGTTTACGGCGTGTCCTGCGCAGCGTATCCACGTACCCGGCCGGCAACCACCACAGGAAATCCCTACAGCGCTTCCTTCAACACCTCCGCTTTGTCAGTGCGCTCCCAGGTAAAGTCCGGAAGTTCGCGTCCAAAGTGGCCGTAGGTCGCACTCTGGCGGTAGATCGGGCGCAGCAGGTCCAGCATGTCGATCAGGCCCTTGGGGCGCAGGTCGAAGTGTTCGCGCACCAGGTCCGCGATGTGCGCATCGCTCAGCCGTCCCGTGCCGAAGCTGTTTACCGCGATGGACGTCGGCTCCGCCACGCCGATGGCGTAGGAGATCTGGATCTCGCAGCGCTCCGCCAGACCCGCGGCGACGATGTTCTTTGCCACGTAGCGGCCGGCGTAGGCGGCCGAGCGGTCCACTTTTGACGGGTCCTTGCCCGAGAAGGCGCCGCCGCCGTGGCGCGCCATGCCGCCGTAGGTGTCCACGATAATCTTGCGCCCGGTCAGGCCGCAGTCGCCGACCGGGCCGCCGATGATGAACTGCCCGGTGGGGTTGATGTGGTAGCGCGTGTCCGCGTGCAGCCACTGCGCCGGCAGCACTTCTCTGATGATGAGGTCCATCACCGCCTCGCGGATATCGGCCTGGCCGATGTCCGGGTCGTGCTGGGTCGACAGCACCACCGCGTCTATCGCCACCGGTTTGCCGTCCTCGTAGCGCAGGGTGACCTGGCTCTTGGCATCCGGGCGCAGCCAGGGCAGGGTGCCGTGGCGGCGCAGTTGGGCCTGGCGCTCCACCAGCCGGTGCGCATAGTAAACCGGGGCGGGCATCAGGACGCTGGTCTCGTTGGTGGCATAACCGAACATCAGGCCCTGGTCGCCGGCGCCCTGCTCGCGCCCGTCGCTCTCATTCACCCCCATGGCAATGTCCGGCGACTGCTTGCCAATGGCATTGAGCACCGCGCAGGAGGCGCCGTCAAAGCCCAGGTCGGAGCTGTTGTAGCCGATATCGAGGATGACACCGCGCACCACGTCTTCCAGATCGACATAGGTGGAGGTGGCGACTTCGCCGGCCACTACCGCCATACCGGTCTTGACCAGTGTCTCCACCGCCACGCGGGCGTCCGGATCGTCGGTGAGAATGGCGTCCAGCACGGCGTCGGAAATCTGGTCGGCCATTTTGTCCGGGTGTCCCTCGGAGACGGACTCGGAGGTGAAAATTGCGTACTCGCTCATGCTTGTTCCTCTGCTGTCAGGGGCGGCCGAACAGGCGCACCTGTATTTGAAAGCCGTTGCGTTGCGCAAGGTAGACGCATGCGATGTCGGTCAGACCGGCCGCGGCCGCCCAGTTCCCCAGGTCCGCCGGCTCAAAACCCAGCCATAAATCGCCGCAGTTTTCCCGGGCCCAGGCCTGGTGGTGGCGGCACAGGTCGGTGACCAGCACCACTGCGCCAGGGACCAGGCGGGCGGCCACGTCGCGCAGCATCTGCGCCGGCGATGGGGTGTGGTGCAAGACCATGTTGATCACCGCGCAGTCTGCCTGCAGCCCCGTCAACTGCGCCGAAGTGGTATCGCCCAGAATAAACTCGACATTCCCCGCCCCGGCGGACCGGACTGTGGCGCGGGCCCGCTCGAGCATGCTCGGTGCGTTGTCCAGTGCCACGACGCGCCGGAAGTCCGCGGCCAGCACCGGCAGGAAAGAGCCGTCCCCCGGGCCGACCTCCAGCGCGGTGCGCCGTCGGCGCAGGGGCGCGTCGCGCAGCACCTGTTCGACGGTTGCCGCGTACTGTCGGTAGCTGGCGATCAGATCCTGCTGCTGCTGGAACTTGTGGGCGTTGTCGCGGAAGAAGTCGCGGGAGTTCTGCTCCCGCCGGCGCTGCAGCGCCAGCAGCCGCCGGCAAATGGGCTCGGCCAGCTCGATGCGGTCGGCGGCCTCGAAAATCTGGTTTTGCAGGGCTTCCACCGCCGCGGGCTGCCCCAGCTCGCTGCGGCGATAGAAAATGGAGTTGCCCTCGCGCCGGCTGGCTACCATGCCGGCACCGGCCAGCACTTTCAGGTGGTGGCTCAGGGCGGGCTGGCGCATGTCAAAGATCGCGCACAGCTCGGATACGCCGAAGGAGTCGCTGCGCAAGAGCCGCAGGATCTGCAGGCGCAGGGGGTCGGCGCTGGCCTTGCACAGGCAGGCCAGGTCCTCCAGGTAGTGGTCCGGCGGGGCGGGTTCCGGTGCTGTCGACCGGGCGGCTGTGTTGCGCGAAGGCGTCATGGCCGGGGAGTC
>JAGRIH010000025.1 GCA_020443345.1 Halioglobus sp. | reverse complement strand
AGCTTGCCCGAGAATATGCAACCGCCGCATCGGCACACCAGACCATCAGCAGAAAGTCGACGCTGGAGCTGTTCAGGCAGACGATCGGGCAGTCCGTCACCTGCTGCACTCGCGCATGATTTTTCGCGACAGCGGTGGCGATGGAACGGGCCTGGTCGATGTCGGCGCCATAGCCGATGGAGAAAGGTACTTTCGCTATGACGCGCATATCTGTCTTCGTATGATTGATCATGACGGCGTTGGCCATCGTCGAGTTGGACAGCACGATACGCCGGTTGTCAGTGGTGCGCAGAACGCTGTAGCCCAGCGACACGTCTTCGACAATACCGGTCTCGACGCCGCTGGGAACGCTCACTTCCAGGCGGTCGCCCAACTTGAACGGTCTATACAATATCAGGCTGATGCCGGCGACGAGATTGGCGAGTGTAGACTGCGCCGCAAGACCGATGACGATGGACGCTACCGACACGCTGGCCAGGAGCGCGGTGCCGAGCTTAGCCAGCGCCGGAATCGTGTGCGCATAGAACATCGCGATAAAGAGCCAGAGAAACATCTGCGCGAATTTCGACATAAACCCCGCACTCAACCGGTCGAGGCGACCGTCGCGGTCGCGCGCGTAGATGAGCCGCAACACCCGTCGCAGGATCAACGATAGTGCAATGCCGACGATCGAAAAGATCGCGAGCAGCAGCAGCGCCCCGGGAACGGTCCCGGGATTTACGATCGTGGCAAAATGGTCGTAGTAGTGCTTGAAGCTATTCATCATCCATCCTCGAGCAGTTCACCGTCGAGCGCTTGGCGCAGCCCCGGCGACCGGTTCGACCGCTGCGTGATACAGCGGGATCGCTGCGCAGCCGCTCGCCGGGCCTATACGCGGTGGCCAATCTGCGATCGCATGCGCGCCTATCTCAACAACCCTCGCAGTCCGCCCGATACCAGCACGTTGACTTCGTAGAGGATCTGCGGTGCCGCCAATCCGCCGGGACAGACCAGATAATTCGGACTCCAGAGCGGACCGAACTTATCCTTGAAGGTGCGAAGACCCTCGAAATTGTAGAAGTGCTCGCCGTGTTCGTAGACGAAACCGCCAATGCGGTTCCAGATCGGTGCCAGCTGACGGTTCTTGATACCCGAGAACGGCGCGGCACCGAGCGAAAACCAACGATAGCCCTGTGCTGCGCCCCATAGCATCATCTGCGCAAAAAGCGCATCCATAGCGAACCCGGGGCCATCGGGGCGGTAACGCATCAGATCCAGCGACAACTCATGCAGTTGCGCACTTTTAAACAGGTTGGCGAAAGCCACGATCCGGCCTTGCGGATGGCAAAGTACCGCGACATCGAAGTTGGCAATATAATTCTCGTCAAATGCCCCGAGGGCGAAGCCCTTCTCCTCGCCCTGCTTGTGCTCGAGCCACGCATCGGAGACGGTGCGTAATTCCGCCATCACCGCCGCCAGGTCGCCGGCCGGGATCACCCGAAACGTATAGCCGTCGCGAGCCGCGCGATTGCGCGCCTGGCGCAGCCCTTTTTTTTCCGACCCGTCCAGCGTAAAGCCGCTCAGATCCACGCGCGCCACCTCGCCGATCTTGAGTGCTGAGAGCCCGAGTTCAAGATACACCGGTAGATAGCTTGTCGAAACCGCGTAGAAGGCGCAGCGCTTGCCCTGCCGGTCAGCCAGTTCGCGAAATCGCCAGATCAGGTTCGTGCAGGCCGGCGGATCGCCCACCGGGTCGCCCTTGGCGATAAGCGAACGACCGGTATCGGCATAGGCGATGAAAGCGCTCTCGTCGTCGGCGATCAGAAAAGACTTGTCTCCCATGAGCGCAATGCAGGCTTCACTGTCCCGGCTCCCGGCGACGAGGCGACGAATGGCATCGGGGATGCGCTCCGGGCGCCGCCGCACCCGCCTGCCGCTCAGCACAGAGTTGAGCGCGATGGCCGACAGGATTATCGCGCCGGCGAGACTCGCTCGCAGGAAGCGCGACGCATCGCCATGCCAGGTGAACTGCCACCACAGCGCATTGTGATAAGGCACATGGGAATGGGCGAAAAGACCGATCCAGAACAACGCGGCCAGAAGGGCCGCAACGCTGATCAGCCAGGGCCCGTTCAACCGCAGAGCCGAGGTGCTTTCAGCGCGGTAGAACGCGGGCCGCAACATAGCGAGAACGCCAAGCGCCACCAGCATGGACAGGGACTCCTTCCAGTCGAGCCCCTTCAGCAGTGACGCAACCAGCCCGACTGCCATCATCACCATTGCCAGAGCCCACGCGCGGTAGAGCTTGCGGTAGAGGCCGCGCGCCAGCACGACCAGCAGAACTCCAGCGATACTCCCTGTCAGGTGCGATGCCTCGACAAAATAAAGCGGCAAAATTTCGCGCAGGATTCCCAGTCGGGCTCCCTCGGCGGGCAGATTTCCCGACACGATCAGGATCATTCCGGCGAGCATGACGATGCCCGCCGCGATCATCGGTACCAGCGGCTTGGCAGCCTGCCACAGCATTTGCGCCGTCCCCGTCAGCCGCTGCCGCCGGGCGAGGCCGGCGACCGTGCCCAGTCCGAGCGCGGCGATAGCGAAGGGCATGAGCGTATAGATGACGCGATACAGCAGCAGCCCCGCCAGCACGTCTGCGCGCCCCGACGCACCGAGGCCGGCGATGATGGTCGCCTCGAATACGCCCAGCCCGCCGGGCGCATGACTGATCAGTCCAAGGCAGACGGCCGCCAGAAAAACCGCAAAAAAATACGCCAGATGCGGCACTGCATCGGCAGGCAGCAGGACATAGAGCGTCATCGCCGCGCTGCCGAGGTCGAGCATCCCGGCCGCAGTCAGTGCCAATCCAATCTTGAGTCCGGGCAGGACCAGACCAAAGCCGCCGACCTCGAGCGTGCGCGGCCCTGTTGCCAGCCAAAAAAAATAACCGCCCACAACACCCAGTAGCGCTATCCCGGTGGCCGTTGCAATGCCCGGGGATACAGACATAACGGAACTCAGACCGTCTGGATGGAAAGTCAGTACGCCACCCAGAATGAGCACGAGGCCCGTGCAGAGGCCGCTCCAGGCTACCGCAATGATTCCGGTGATCGTTCCCAGGTCGAGCCCGAAGGTCGAATACACGCGGTAGCGGATCGCCGTGCCAGTCAGATAGGACACACCCAGCAGCGCGGAAACCGCATATCCCGCGGCGCCCGTGGTGGCGGCAACGCGGTACGGCATCCGCCCGCGCGCCACCGATGTGACCGCGAACACATCGTATAGCGCGATGGCGCTGAAGCTCAGCGCGGTAAAACCCAGTGCTCCAATGAGCGACAGCCACGAGGTCGCCGCGAGGTCGGCCCGCACATCGATCCATTTCACGTGACTGGCGAGCCGGTGCAGGACAATGACCGCAAGCACCGCTATGACCAGAGGTACCGCGACCCTGATGGCGGGGTGTTCGACGAGCCGCGCCAGCCGCCCCTGCGGGGGCACGGCGTCAGCGACGGTCATCGACGCCCTCTTCCAACAGCTCTATCTGGATCTGCTGCAACTCGGCCAGCTTCTCCCATTGGCGGGCGAGCTGATGGTCGATCTTTTCGTGCAGTTGACGAATCTCCAGCTCGGATTTCAAATTCACCCGGTAGTCGTTCTCCGCCTGCAGACGGTCCTTGGTTTCCTGCCGCCGCTGGCTCATCATGATTACCGGCGCCTGCAAGGCGGCCACGCAGGACAACAAGAGGTTCAGCAGGATAAAGGGATAGGGGTCGAAGGGCTTTGCCCCTAACACCACCACATTGAGCACCATCCATCCGATCAGCAACGCGACAAAGGAGACGATAAAAGTCCAGCTACCGCCGAACTGCGCCACCTTGTCGGCCAGGCGTTCGCCCCAGGTGTAGCGACCTTCGGCTTCTTCGTCAGGGTTGCGTGAGATCGGCTGTCCGGCCTCGAGACTGGCGATGACCTGGCGGTCGAGTTCGTCCAGTTCGCCCTTCTCATCGGCCAGCAGTTGCTCTACATATTGCCGGCGAAAGCGCGCCAGATCGGGCTTGCAGATATACTTGCCCTCACTCCAGCCTGGCGCGGACGCCGCGATCAGATCGGAAACACCCGGGCGCACCGAGATCCATGGGCGCATCCGTGAGGCCCGCCCGGCCTTGCCACAAATGTGGCAGACGGGTCCGTTCTGCGATTTATTCGCCGCCGACCGCCCCATATCACACAGCCTTGTGCGTAGCGTTCTTGAGCATGATCAGCGCGACCCCGGTCGATAAAAAATTCAGTCCCATGAGCAGGCCGAGTGTCCAGGCGGCAGTTCCCGGCCAGCCGAGCAGGATGATGAAACCGACCACGAGCGAACAGGCGCCGGACAAGACCAGCCAACCCCAGTTACTGACACGGTCACTGGTTCGCAGGCCCAGGAGGATCGAGACGACACCTTCCATCAGGAAGGCCAGCATCATGACGATGGTGAGAGTCTCGATACTGACCCTGGGAAACAGGGCAAAGGTGAGCCCGAGCAACAAAGTCAAACCGAAAGCCGTAGCGGCATAGCGCCATTCCGGGGCCGGACGCATTTCCCATGCAAACCAGAGTCCGACCACGCCCCATAGCGTCAGCATCCAGGCGATCAGTGCCTCGGCGACCACGGTGGCCGCGACAGGCAACACGATGGCGATGACCCCGATGGCCGCAAAAACCCAGCCGACGATAGCGAGACGCTGCGAAAGCTCTGGTTCGATAATTGGACCGTCGAGTGAATGATTTTTTGTGTTCATTTCGGGTGACTCCGCATCTGTGCCATTCCAACGGCTGGACTGATCGGGTTTTTAACACAGCGGCCGCACGCCAGGTTCACTCCAACATTACATTCGCGCAAGGTTTACCAAAGCACTGGCCCGGCCCTGTTCGCGCGGGTAGACTCCAGGGAGCTTGAGGAGGCGCCGATGAAGATCCTGCTGGCCGAGGACGATATGAAAATGGCCGCATACCTGCTTGCCGGACTGACCGAAAGCGGCCACAACGTCGATCACGTCACCGACGGGCGCCAAGCGCTGAGCTATTGTCTCTACCATGACTGCGACCTGGCAATCCTCGACCGGATGATGCCGGAGATGGATGGTCTGTCGGTGCTCAAGGCACTGCGGGCTTCGAAGAAACACCTGCCGGTCTTGTTTCTGACCGCGATGGGTCAGGTCGATGAGCGGGTGGAGGGCCTGGCTGCGGGCGGCGACGACTACCTGACCAAACCCTTCCACTTTTCCGAATTGCTGGCGCGCATCGACGCGATCATGCGCCGCGGGCAGGCGGGCACGGAGACCCGGGTGCTGAGAGTTCACGACCTCGAGCTTGACCTGATGGCGCGCACCGCAACCCGGCAGGGCCAGCTTATCGAGCTTCACGCCAAGGAGTTCGCGATACTGGAGGCCCTGATGCGCAACAAGGGGCGGGTGGTGACCCGCACAATGCTTCTGGAACGCGTCTGGAACTTTAATTTTGAACCGAATACGACGGTCGTCGAAACCCATATGAGTCGGCTGCGCGGCAAGATCGACAAGCCTTTCGACACGGCACTTATCCATACGATCCGCAATAGCGGGTATTCGATACATGGACCGCGGTGACACGCTTTCCGGTGCCGCATTTTCCGCCGTGCTGCGCTCCGCGGTTGTTTTCGTGGTGCTGTTGAGTGCCTTCGGATTGGCAACGCTGCGCTATTTCGATCGCAACCTGATGGGGGAACTAAGTGAAGATGTCCGCGAGCGATGGGACATTATGGCCGCCGACTATCGCAACGAAGGGTTCGCTCATGTCGAGCGGTTGATCGCCAACTCGCAGCACTTGAGTACGTCGGGGAAACGCGTGATCGGTCTGTTCAATGCCGACGGCACGTGGATCGCGGGGACAGTCCTTACTCCCCCACGGGACATGGGTCTGAAGCGGGGGACGCTGGACATCTCATCGACCGATCGACCCACGGACACCTCGGTCGGCTACCTATATATGTGCGCTGCGATCGGCAATCACCTGCTGGTGGTGGGCCACAGGCTGGATGCCGTGGTTCGGGCCCGATACGCGGTGCTCCGCACGCTGGCGATCACCGGTTTCCTTGTCGTGCTGTCGATGCTGGCTTTCGGTTATGTCCTGAGTCGCCGGAGCCTCGGCAAGCTGCAACACATCGAGCGTGTGCTGGAGAGCGTCTCGGATGGCGACATTGACGCGCGTATCGCGGGCTCGCCCGACAACGACCAGGTCGACCGTATCGGTTCCCGGATGAACGCGCACCTCGATACCCTGTCACGGCTGATGGCCACTACCCGCGGCACCGCCGCCGCCATTGCGCACGACCTGAAATCGCCGTTGGCACGCGCCTACATGGGTCTTGGACGCGCCCTCGACCGGATAGAAGCGGGTCAGGACGCCCGGGCCGAGCTGGCGGACGTGGAGGTGGAAATGGAGCAGATGCGCAGGATGTTCGACACCTACCTGAATCTCGCCCGGATCGAAGCGGGCGCCAACGAGGCGCAATTCTCGAAGTTCGATCTCGGCGCGCTGCTCAAAGAGCTGGCCGATAGCTATCAACCGGTGGCCGAGGACGCGGGCCAGTACCTGGACTGCGAGTGCCCCGGCGGTCAGGAGTTCACGATTACGGGTAACGAGGCCATGTTACAGCAGTTGATCGTCAATCTGCTAGAGAACGCGATTACCCATGGCAGCGAAGGTAATCGCATCCGGCTGCGTCTCGAGCGCAGAACCGGCACTGTCCAACTCAGCGTCAGCGACAGCGGCCCCGGCATTCCTGCCGCTGAGCGCGCGGCCGTATTCGAACCGTTCTACCGTCTCGATTCCAGCCGCAGCAAATCGGGCAGCGGCCTCGGCCTGGCGTTGGTTCGCGCCATCGCCGAGCAGCACGGCGCGAAGATCACCCTCGCCGACAACGCCACGGGCCTGCGGGTGGAGGTTGTCTTTCCGGTCGTTTCGGCATAACGCAGGCAGACGCTGCGATCCGATCCCGACCCGGCTCTGAAGCGAGCCATCCTGCTGCCGGGCACTGACCGCACCGTCAGAGAATGGGCGAAACCAGTCTGAAGATCACTTCGAAAGAGCGCCGCGCGACGCTTGTCGGGGGCAGCCCCTCCGGCGCTGATGCGAGTAACTCGTGCATCCAGCTACGCAGTACGGCCACGTCGTGCGGGCTATAGAGCAGGCTCATTACTTCAAAATTCAGCAACAGGCTGCGCGCATCGAAATTGGCAGAACCGAGAAACGCAAGGTCATCGGCAATGATCGCCTTGGCATGAATCATTGCCGGATGCAGGTGGACGTGACAGCCGCATTGCACAAGCTCGCGCAGCGAGGCGCCGCGCGCGAGGTCAGCGAACACCTGATTGGATCGTGCCGGAACCACGATGCGCACGTCGACCCCGCGTCGCGCTGCGATGGCGAGCGCTTCGGACAGGGACGGGGTCGGCAGGAAATACGGCGTCACCACCCACAGGCGCGAGTACGCGGAATGGATGGCAAAAATCAGCGCATCGTGCAACGGATCCTCGGGTACATCGGGTCCTGCCGGAACGAATTGCACCTTGGAGCCACCACTCGTTTTGGTGACGGGAATCGCAGTGCTGCTCTCCTGCCTTCCGCCGGCCATCGCCCAGTCGGATCGGAAAATCTCGTCGCATGCCGCAACGGCCGGTCCTGCAAGCAGGTAAGATAGATCCAGCCAGCGGTCCGGGAGAGCATCTGGCCCGAGGTACTCCTCGCCGACATTGCGGCCGCCGGACCAGACGCGGGCGCCATCGGCGATGACCATCTTTCTGTGGTTGCGCAGATTCAGATGGTCACCCGTCGGGTAATGCAGAAGAGGCGAGTAGAGTCGCACCTGTGCCCCGGCCGCGCGCAGGTCTCTGAGTGCGGAACGAGGGCGAAAAAAGCTGCCTACGGCGTCGAGTACCACGCGGACGTCGACGCCGGCGCGCGCCCTCTCTTGCAGCGCGGCGCAAAACGCGCGTCCAGTGGCATCGTTTCCCAGGATGTAGAGAGTCACGCTCAGGGATGTTGCAGCCGTTTCGACCAGATGCATGAGAGCCGACCACGCCTGATCCGCGCTGGCGAGCAGTTCGAAACGGTTGTCTTGCGACGCCGGGCGCAGACCGTAGCGCAAGAGCAACTGTTCGATCTGCGCCGCACCTGGCGCCAGGTCTTGCGGTTTTCCTGCAATCAGTGTCTGCGCCGAATGCGACCGCTGCCGTTTGCGAAACCCCATAACAGCGAAAAGGGGGACGGCGACATAGGGTACGAGAACCAGGAACAGCAGCCAGGCCAGTGTCGCCTGGGGTGCGCGCCGTTGCCGCAAAATCATGATGACGCTGAGTGCCACGAGGAATCCGATCGCGACGACCAGCAAGTGTGCGCTCGGCCAGGACATCTCAGGGTGTCGCGGCAGCTCTGGGTGGGCGCTGCAGGATCAGTACCACCGGCAGCATGGCAAACGCGGCGAGTCCGGTCAGCCAGAACGCGTCCTGAAAGGCCATCATGGTCGCCTGTGCCCTGACCTGGGCGCCAAGCATGGCGGCGCCGTGGATGGATTGCGGGTCGAGCCCGAGCGGTGCCAGATACGCTCGGGCCGCCGTGTCATAGGATGTGATGTGCCCCGACAGCACCGACCAGTGGAACTGTGCCCGGCTGTCCGCCTGCCAACTCACCAGCGAGATGCCGATCGACGATCCGATCGAGCGAGTGACGTTGTAAATACCCGAGGCCTCGTCCTGCCGGTCCGGCCCGATGTTCTGAAAGGCCAGTGTCGACATCGGCACGAAGAACATCCCCATGCCGAGACCCGAGACCACGCCGGGCCAGGCCAGATCAGCAAACCCGGCCGCGAGATCCAGCCGACCCAGCATGACGTTGCCGATGCCGGTCAGAGCCAGACCCGCCGCCAGCACCAGGCGCGGGTCCAGGCGATTCATCAGCACCGAACCGGTCACGATCATGGAGAGCGCCGCCGCGAACCCACGCGGAATGAACAGATAGCCCGATTCGAGGATGGGGTAGCCCAGCAGGTTCTGCACGAAGATCGGCAGCACCGCCATCGCACCGTACATCGCCACCCCGAAGCCCATGATGGCGACATTGGCGGCGGCGAAGCTGCGGTCGCGAAACAGCGTGAAGTCGATGATGTTATCGCGCCTGCCCAGGCCGCGGAGCACGAAGGCCACACCGGCCACCGCCACCGTCACCGCCGCGATCTGGATCATATGCGAGTCGAACCAGTCCCGGGTCTGGCCCAAATCGAGCAGCAACTGCAATGCACCGATGGCGACCCCCATCAGGATCAGCCCGGCCCAGTCCACCCTGACGGCTTTCGTGTCCTCCTTCTTCAATTCGCCCGACACCATGATCAGTGCGAAGGCCGCGATGGGAACGTTGACGTAAAAGACTGCCCGCCACGAGAAATACTCCGTCAGGAGCGCGCCGGCGGTCGGACCGATGACCGGTGCAACCACCACGCCCAGACCGAACATCGCCATGGCCTGGCCGCGCTTTTCCCTGGGGAAGCTGTCGAACAGAATCGCCTGAGACAGCGGAATGAGAAATGCGCCGAACAGGCCCTGGCCGATGCGGAAAGCCACGATCATTTCCAGGCTCGTCGACACGCCGCAAAGCGCCGAGAATGCTGCGAATCCGGTGATCGCAGCGGTGATGAGCCGCCGGCGGCCGAAGCGGCGCACGAAAAGCCCGGTGAGTGGCATCACGACGACTGACGCGACGATGTAACTGGTCAGGGTCCAGACCACCTGGTCGCTGGTGACACCAAATGCGGCCTGGATCTGCGGCAGGGCGACGTTGACGATGGTGCTGTCCAGCACCTGGAGTACGGCCGTTAGAACCACGGCGAGAACGATCGTCAGGTTCGGCCCCTTGGCGGCAATCGCGGGTCTGGACGGCGCAGTCGACACCGCGTCCGCAGCGGTCATTTCGCCCTGTCCATCGCGGAAGTATCCACAGTCGCGGTCGTACTCGCACCGACCCGCAGTTGCAGCGCGGGATCGCCAGGCTTTTTATCGATCCGGATGCGGACCGGAAAGCGCTGGGTAACCTTGACCCAGTTACCGGTCGCATTCTGTGCCGGCAGCAGGGAAAAAACAGCGCCCGACCCCGCACCCAGGCTTTGCACCGTACCGGTCAGGGTCGTGCCCGGGTACATGTCGACGGCCAGCGCAACGGGCTGGCCCGGGCGTATGCGCTGCAGATCAGTTTCCTTGAAGTTCGCGCTAACCCACCACGCTCCGTCCTCGACCAGGGAAAAAAGTGGTGCGCCGGATGCAACCACCTGTCCGGGTCGGAGCTCGATATTGGTGATCCATCCCGCCGCGGGCGCGGTGACGCGCGAATGTGCCAGATCAATCTGGGCCGCGGCCAGCACACCGAGCGCCGCCTGTACCGCTGCATTGCCGTCACCGGGCAGGCCGGACTTCGCCCGAGCGGCTGCGACCGCCGCCTCGGCCGCCGCGACGCCTGCTTGCGCCTGACTGCGCGCCTCCGTCACCTGATCGAGACTCGACCGCGCCATGACACCCTTTTGCACCAGCGGAGCAGTCCTGTCATAGGTGATCTGAGCGTCGGTCAGGGCGGCCTTTGCGTTGGCCAGATTCGCCCGGGCTACGGACACGTCGGCGGCGGACGCCCCGGCGTCCTGTTGAGCAATTCGATAGCCGGCCTGTGCGCTGTGCAGCGCCGCCTCCAGTGACGCTGTGTCGATCTGGAACAGCAGGTCACCCGACTCCACACGCTGATTCTCAACGACGGCGACTTGCGTGACGCGGCCGCCGACCTGGGGCACGATGGTCAGAATGTTCGCTTCGAGGTAGGCATCTTCAGTCGACGGGTAGACCTTTTCGTGCTGCCACCAGAACCAGAAGCCGATACCAATGGCCAGCATCGCAACGATCAGCACAACGAGCTTTTTATTTTTCATCACTGTACGCACACATTGTCCTTGCTGCGCGGCACACCGTTAGCGGCGCGGCCGGCGCTCGATGCAGCCAGTCAGGCTCCGCCGAACAGATGCGGAAACAGCCCTACGAGTCCGAACAGGATCAGAAAGATCGCTATCACGTAGTTCAGTATCCGTGGAAAGAGCAGGATCAGCACGCCCGCAATAAAGGCGAAGAGCGGCTGAAGCATGACGACAGTGGTCATGTCGTCTGTGCCTCATGGGCAGCGATTTCCGCTTCGTGGGCTTTGGCGAATTCCTCGCGCAGGTGACTCTCAGCCTCGCTGTCGAGATTGGTGCGCAGAATATGGCCGCCCTTCTCGCCCAACCGTTCAAGCACCTTGTCAGAGGCGTTGCTGCGCATCATCATGAACAGCGCCGCCTGCCCGGGTTTCAGTATCCCGGCAACCCGCTTCATGAAGGTGTCGTCAATACCGTAATCAGTGAGCGCACCGGAAATGGCACCGGCGCCCGCCCCGACGGCGACACCCAGCAGCGGATTGAAGAAGAGAATACCGATCAGCAGCCCCCAGAACGCCCCATTCGCCGCGCCCGCAGTCCACAGGTTGACCATCTGGTTGAGCTTGATTTTGCCGTCTTTGCCGGTGGTGGCCACGACAGCATCCGAGATGTCGACGAGATATTCCCGCGCCATACCCATCAGTTCATCGCGGGCGGCTTCGGCCTGTTCCGGCCTGTCATATCCTATGACGATGAATTCAGACATTTTGATCTCCTTGCGGTTTAGTCGTTGAAGTTGCGATTACGGGAGCCACCGGGCCGCTGCCAGACGCACCCCCGCGTTTACGCCGCCGCATTTCAATGGCGACCAGAATAGCGATAAGAATCAGGCAGATTGCCGAGGCATTATAGGTTCCGAGATCGAGTCCGCCACTCGCCGCAGGCTTGGTAAGCAAATCGCCGAAGGTGGCGCCGAACGGGCGTGTGAAGACGAAGGCGATCCAGAAGACGAGGTCTTCGTTCAGCCGGGTGGTGTGGTGCGCGGCGAGAACGGCGCCGATGACGCCCAGGCAGATGACCGCGCCGACCACATAGTGCAATCCGAGACCGTCGACCAGCCAGTCGCCAAAAGCCGTTCCGAGAGAGTTCGAAAACAGCACCGCGATCCAGAACAGGATTTCGACATCCCGGTGCACGATCGGACTGACCTGCAGATTCCCCTCGCGGCGATACCAGACGAAGAGCGTCACCAGCAGGCCGCCCGCAAGCAGCAGTGATCCGCCGGCATAACCGACATGCAGCGTGCGATCGAGCATATCGGAGATTTCCGTACCAGCTGTCGTTGTGCCCACGATGGCGGCCCAGAACAGAGCGGGATGGTAGACCCCTGCCCTGATCTGTGCGCCCACGAGTATGGCGAGCATTGCGCCCGTGATGCCGAGTCCGACGATATAGCCCAGATCGAGCGTCTGGGCGATGAAATCTCCCGTCGTCTCACCCAGAGTCGTCGCGACGACCTTGATGGCCCAGAAGATCAGCGTGACTTCGGCAATTTTGTTCGCCAGGCAAGTTTTCGATGACATCGCAGTGATTTCCTATCTCCTTGACAATCCACCTGCGCCAGATACGTGGTGCCCCATGTGTTCAGCAAACGCAGCTTCGACCGACAGGTCGGATATCACCCATGATCGGCGCAACGACGGACGGCCGACCCCCGTGGCCCAACCTTGCATATGGCTTTACGCTCGAACCGATCTGGCGGCTTGCCTGTGGCGGACTATAGAGTGCTCGATTTACATGCGGCAGTCGGGAATTTTACAAATCCGTAAACCTGCTCTGGCCTGTCGTGTGCGAGCCCGCGTCGTACTCGCGGGTCTGGTCCGCCGATCAGGAGGGTTGTGGTTCATCGCCATACTGCAGAATCGAGTTCTATGTCCGGCTCAGCATCCTCCTACCCAAGGGTCACATCATAGTTGACACCTTCCCAGCGGTCGGCCTCCGGCCAATAAAAGGTGAACACAATCCCTGCGTCTGACTTGAGGTCTCGACTGCTGATATCCGCAAAATGGATGCCGAGACCGCTGTCACTCGTTGCGGTGTCGCGAACCGTTCGCCAGCCGTCTACACTCCAGTGCACGATGCCGGGCGCCAGCAGTTCTATCCGCAGATCGTGGCCCGCCGCCATCACGCTGCATTTGTTATTGAAGCGCCAGATGGCACATTTCGGCTGCACCGCTTGCACCTGATATCTTTCGCGCGGCTGCGGCGGCATGTCGAAGATGCGGTTTTCCGACAGCGAACGCAACAGCTTGATGTGCTCGGCATGGGCCCAGACCAGCGGCATTGCCGAACCCGAAGGTCTGCCGAGAAACAGCTCCTGCTCGGGGATATCCTGACGATCCCAGACCTGCTCGGGGATCAGATGGCCGTCGTTGGCGAAGCCCTCGAGCGCCGACAGCAGCGCCCTGGCCTTTTTCCTGCGACCGAGCGCGAGTTCGTAATGTGCCCGCTCACCGGTCAGCAGCGGCCAGCAGCGGCCGACTCCAGTGCCGTCGAAGGGGCGGCCGTCATCATGTTCACCATAGCCGTCGTCATTGTAGCGGTGCCAGCATGGGCCCGGCGGCAGATCAGTCTTGAGCAGGGCGTCGATCACCTTGACGGTGTCAACGACCCGGGGATCGTCCGGTGCGCGCAGTCCGAAGCGGACCAGCGCCAGTGCGTCGGGACTGACGATCTGCGAGACCTTCTCGCTGCCCGCTTCCTGTGGGCGGTTTTTAATCGGCACAAAGCCGTCTTTCGGAGAAGTGGCGGTCGCGGTTTCGGGCGGTGCGATGCGCACATAGTAACCCTCCACCCCAACCTCCCGGGCCAGTGGCGTGTCGGTAACGTAGATCCACCGCTCGATGAGATTGTTCCAGATATCCGCGGTTTCGCGCAGGAAGGCGGCTTCTGTCGTCTCGCCCGAGCGATCGGCGAAATCTGCCGCTGCCAGAAGTGCGGCGATCACGGCGGCCAGGGTGAAGGGTGTGTAGCCGCCGTTCTCCTCCCACCGGTCCTGCTGCGTGACCGGCCCGCTTTGCACGATATACCGCGCCGCGTTGCGGATCATCGGCCAGACGCCCGCGATCTCGGACTCGGCCAGCGCACCCTCGCGCAACGCCAGATCCACCAATAGGATTGGCAGAGCGGTTTCATCGAGCTGGACGCCGCCCCAGTAGGGCGTGCCGTCGAGCCAGCAGTTCTGCGGCCAGTGGCCGTCCGCCTCCTGGGTACCCTGCAAAAAGCCGATGACCTGCCGCACTTCCGTCCTCGCTCCGGCGGCCAGCAATCCGCCCGCGGTCTCCACCAGGTCGCGCGGCCAGGCCAGATGATAGCCGCCGAGATCGTCATCGCCCTTCGAGTAGCCCCAGGGTACCGAGAGGCTGGCGATGTAACCGCCCAGTTGGGCGCTCGCCTCGTGGGTCCGCAGCACGGCGGTGCCGACCCGGTAGGGACTGTGTCGTGCCGCTCCAGAGGTTGTATCGAGCGGCAGCAGACCATCCTGCCAGGCTTGCCATTGCGCGACAAAGGCCTGCACCGCCGCGTCCGGGTCCTGCTGCAGGCTGGTGCGGACCTTCAGCGCGGCCTCGGCGGCGGTCCGGCCGAAACCCAGCGCCAGGACGAAGCTGCCGCCGCAGGCTACCAGATCGACCTCGCCGGTCAGCGCCACGTTGCCGTTCTGCGCGACATCGTATTGCCAGCACAACTGGAAGTTCTGCTTGAGGTCCTGCCAGCCATCGGAAACCCCGACGAATCCTGCCGACCTTGCAACGAACGGCACCGAGCAGGCCAGTGCGAGTGAGGTTCCCCCGCCCTGCGCAAACAGCATCGGCACACCCTTGTAATCGGCAATCCAGGCGGTGTTGCCGGCGCCTCTGTTCACGAGGTGCGGCGCCAGGAGGGCGAAAAGCCGGTAATTCGGCGCCTCTGCGGCAAGTGCGCTGAAGGTCACGCGCTGCAACAGCACATCGCGATCCGGATCGGTGAACACGCGCTTGTCGATCCGGTAGCGCCCGTGTCGGCACCTGTTTTCGATGTCGAAGGCGGGGATACCCGCGGCAATGGGGCGGATGGTGCTTTGCGTGTTGCGCTTTTCCTCGGAGAAAAAGCCGTTTGCGTCGGTGACGATCAGGCCGAAGTCCCGCGTGCAGGCCTGGTCGATCCGGGGATAGTAGATCTCGTTGAGAATACCGTGGCTGAGCGTGAACCAGACGTTGCTGCGCTCCTGCAGGGCCGTTCCGACGCCACTCTTGGCGCTCGATGTCCAGCGCGCGGCACTGCCCGGCCATCCGGGTGCTGGGTTGTTAAATTGCATTGTGCGGTCTACCTCCTGTTTCGTCCTTCAGCCTCGCTGGCCGGGACCTGCCGGGTGCGACCTGCCGCCCGATAAGCTCTGAATAGGCATCGAACCAGGCGCTCGCCACGGTGCACTGCTCCTTTTTGACACCGTTGCCGGCGCAGCGCCCGGCCATGCGCCAACTGGATGGTTGGCCCGAGAGCGCGGCGATCAGATCGCGGTCCGGGGCATTCCCGTCGGGGCGATTCTCGCTCATGGCTGTGGCTCGCCTGCAGCGGCGCGGTCGGCGTACCAGACGAGATCGCCGTCCGACCGGACCCTGGCAGCGGGCACCTGGCTGTCGCCGCCGCGGATCTTGCGGAAAATCTCCGATTTTTCCGCACCCGATACCAGAAACGCGACCTGCCGGCTGCTGGCGATGACCGGATAGGTCAAGGTGATACGGATCTCCGGCCGGCCATGGGGCACGGCGGCGACCCAGCGTTCGCGCTCCTCCAGCACTGGCTGGCCCGGCAACAGCGAGGCTGTATGCCCGTCCTCGCCGATCCCCAGCAGGGTGAGGTCGAATAGCGGCACCTCGGGCGCCAGCGCCCTGCCGCCATAAGTCTTCTGCAACATCGCAGCATAGCGCGCGGCCGCCGCGTCCGGGGCACCATCGGTCGGAATGGGGTGGATGTTGTCCGGCGGGACGGGCGCCTTGCCCAGCAGCGTCTCGCGCGCCATACGAAAATTGCTGTCGGGGTGGTCGTGCGGCACGAACCGTTCATCACCCCAGTACCAGTGGACGCGCGGCCACGGGAAGCGATCGCGAAACGCAGCGCTGGCCAGCAGCGCATAAAGCGCCTTTGGCGTCGAACCGCCCGACAGGGATACCCGAAACGGTCCGTCGGCAGCCAGGGCCGCGGCTGTCATCCGCTCGGCCACATGATGCGCCATGGCGGCGGCGTCGGGAAACAGCTCGATGTGTCGCTTGAACGTCGTCATCGGCAGCCCTACGTCAGTTCAGGATGAGACATTTCATCCCTCGGGCAAACTTTCGCGAGGCGGCCACTGCTGATCACACCTCTGCTACCGTTTGCACGCCGACCTTTCACCGCGGTTCGAATGTGTTGGGGCACTACATGCTGTTCAGTGACCAGTGTGCCGTCTTCGGCAGCCAGAAGCAGCGATATCTTTGTCCTTCCCGGCATCACGTCGTTACCTGTTTAAGAAAGGGGCCGCCAGGAGCGGCCATCGCGCGCCAGCAGAGCGTCGGCCCCGGCCGGGCCGTCCGAGCCGGCGCCATAGTTTGGAAATCCGTCGGGCGCGTGTTCGGTCCAGGCGTCCAGCACCGGCTGCACCGCCTGCCATCCCGCTTCGATACTGTCAGCCCGCTGGAACAATGTCGCATCGCCAATCATGCAGTCATAGATCAACGTCTCGTAGCCGGTGCTCGGCGCCGTGTCGAAATAGGTCTTGTAGGCGAAATCCATTTGCACCGTCTCCAGTCTCACCGTGGGGCCGGGCCGCTTGGCCGCGAAGGCCAGTGCCACGCCTTCATCGGGCTGGATGCGCAGCACCATCCAGTTCGGGTGCATCCGTTCCACATCCGTGCCCCGGAACAGGCTGTAGGGCGCCTGATGGAAGCGCACCGCAATCTCGGTCTGGCGGGATTTCAGGGATTTCCCCGTGCGCAGATAAAAGGGCACACCGGCCCACCGCCAGTTGTCGATTTCCAGTTTCAGGGCGACATAAGTCTCCGCGACTGAATCCGCGGCGACATCGGGCTCGTACCGGTAGGCGTTGACCTTGTTTCCCGAAACGGTCCCGGCGTCGTATTGGCCGCGCACGGCGTTACGCAGCGCTTCGGGTGGGGTCAGCGGGCGGATGGCCTGAATCACTTCGGCTTTCTTGTCGCGCACGGCGTCGGCGTCGAAGGAAATCGGCGGCTCCATCGCCGTCATCGAGAAAAGCTGGAACATGTGGTTCGGCACCATGTCGCGCAGCGCACCGGTCCTTTCATAGAACTTGCCACGATGTTCGACGCCCACCGTCTCGGCCGCCGTGATCTGGACATGGTCGATATGCTCGCGATTCCACAAGGGCTCAAACAGCCCGTTGGCAAAGCGCAGCGCCATGATGTTCTGCACCGTCTCCTTACCCAGAAAGTGATCCATGCGGTAAATCTGGCTTTCCGTCAGCGTCTTGAGAATCTCGGCATTGAGCGCCTGCGCCGAAGCCAGATCGTGGCCGAAGGGTTTTTCGATCACGACGCGCCGCCACTGGCCGTCTGTCTCGTGTGTCAGGTCGGACGCGCCGAGGCCCGCGACTGCCCTGGCAAAGAACCGGTCCGCGATTGCGAGGTAGAAAATCACGTTGCCGCCGGTCTTCCCGGTCTGCGCAAGTTCTTCCAGATGCGCCCCCAGCCGGTCATAGAGGCCGGGATCGGTCAGATCGCCCTGGATATAGCTCATCCGCTGTGTCAGCCACCGCCAGGCATTCCGGTCGATATGGTCGGCCGAAAACTCGCCGCCGCCCCGGGTGACGAATTGCTGCATCGTCTCGCCCAGGCCCTCGGCCCAGTCCTGCCCGGATTGCTGTGCCAGATCCACGCCGACCAGGCGGAACGCGTCGGGAAGGCGCCCGGCGCAGGCCAGATTGTAAAGTGCGGGCACCACCAGCCGCCTGGTGAGATCGCCCGCCGCGCCGAAGATCGCCATCGCACAGGGCGGCGCAACGGGCGCGCCATCAACGGTCGCGCTCTTGTCGGATTCGTTCTGCTTCCTGCCTGTCACTGTCCCACCTTAATTCCTTCATGCTCCGTTTAGACTCGCCGGCGTGCCCCTCATTCCCCGCTCGGCTTTTCCAAATGCCCACCGAATTCGAAGCGCATGGCCGACAATAGCTTGTCCGCGAATTCCGCCTCGCCGCGCGAGGCGAAGCGTTGGTAGAGCGCCGCTGACAGGACATGGGCCGGTACGCCTTCGTCGATCGCGGCCTTGATGGTCCAGCGCCCCTCGCCGGAATCCGATACCCGGCCCGAAAATTGGCCAAGGGCGGGGTCCACGGCCAGCGCCGTCGCCGTCAGATCGAGTAGCCAGGAGGCGATCACGCTGCCGCGCCGCCAGACTTCCGCAATTTCCGGCAGATCGAAGTCGAACTGATAGTGTTGCGGGTCGCGCAGCGGCGTCGTTTCTGCATCGATTTCGCCCGTCTGATTACCGATGTTAGCCCGCTCGAGCACCGCAAACCCCTCGGCATAGGCGGCCATCAGACCGTATTCGATCCCGTTGTGCACCATCTTCACGAAATGACCCGCACCGCTGGGCCCGCAATGCAGGTAACCGTCCTCGGCGGTGGATTTGGCATTGTCGCGGCCCGGGGTGGGCGCGATGTCGTCACGGCCCGGCGCGAGGCTCGCAAAGATTGGGTCGAGGCGCTCCACCGCGCCCTCGTGGCCACCGATCATCATGCAATAGCCGCGCTTCAGCCCCCAGACGCCGCCGCTGGTGCCGATATCCAGGTAATGGATGCCCTTCTCGGCCAGCGCCTTGGCGCGGCGGATGTCGTCGACATAGTAGGAATTGCCGCCGTCGATCAGGATGTCGCCGCATTCCAGATGCGGCAGCAGATCGGCGATCGCTTTATCGACTGCGCCAGCCGGCACCATCAGCCAGACCGCGCGCGGCTTTGCCAGTCTCTCGAGGAGTTCTGCTGTCGATCCGGCGCCGACGGCCCCTTCCCGGGCCGATTCTGCTACCGCCTCGGCTGACTTGTCGTAAACCACGCATTCGTGGCCGCCCTCCAGGAGACGACGAACCATGTTCGACCCCATCCGTCCCAAACCGATCATTCCAAGTTGCACTGGTCATTCTCCTTCTGCGTCTTTATGGCGACCGGAATCGGCGCGCCGTCAACCTGAAGCCATGTGGCGAGCGCATCGATATCCACACCGGCCTCGACAAAACGGGCAAGTGCGGCGTCACGTTGACTGGCACGCCAGCAAAAATCGCTTCCTCGATCGCCGACAGCCCCTCCTTGGTGCCGGGAATCTTAATGCAGAGATTGGGTCTGCCGCTGCTTCCGTGCAGCTGCTTTGCGGCGGCAAGGGTGCTGTTTGTGTCATGCTTGCCTGGCCAGAACAACTATAAGGTGATCAATTTACATGTGGCAGTCTGACATTTTACAAGTGAGTAAACTTGGGCTCGATCTCCCGCGTCGTGCGGGCCCGAGCTGTTCCACCCGATTTTTTACCGGCGGGACCTCCCCAAATCGAGTGGCAGTTTAGCCGGGACAGATCAGCCTGATGCCCATAAGTGACCACCGCTGTACAGCGAAATACTGGCTATCAATCGAGAAGTCACGGAGATTGACTGCGCTGCTAGCGCATCCAGAATGACAAACAAAAAAGCCCTGATTTACAGGGCCTTAGGGACGTTACATGATGTTGTTTGAGAGGTATTTGGTCGGGACGGCAGGATTTGAACCTACGACCACCACACCCCCAGTGTGGTGCGCTACCAGACTGCGCTACGCCCCGGGCTCGCTCGGCGAGGGCGGCATTATACTCAATACCGGGTGTGATACAAAGGCTATTTAACCCGCCATTTAACCCGCTATCCACCGGGGCCCAATACCTTCAGGACGTCTTCCAGGTCATCGATGGTTTCTCTGATCGCGGCCTGTATTGCAGCGGGCTTGCTGCTGTCGTCGCCCTCTTCCGTCATGCGCTGCCTGGCGCCGCCGATGGTGTAACCCTGATCGTACAGCAGACTGCGGATCTGGCGGATGGTGAGCACGTCGCTGCGCTGGTAATAGCGCCGGTTGCCGCGCCGCTTGACCGGCTTGAGCTGCGGAAACTCCTGCTCCCAGTAGCGCAGCACGTGCGGTTTGACCGCGCACAGCTCGCTCACTTCGCCGATGGTGAAATACCGCTTACCGGGGATTGCGGGCAGTTCGTTGTTATTGCTCGGTTCCAGCATATTCCTCTACTCGGGCTTTGAGCTTCTGGCCGGGACGGAAGGTGACGACCCGGCGCGCGGAGATGGGTATCTCCTCACCGGTCTTGGGGTTGCGGCCGGGGCGCTGGCTCTTGTCGCGCAGGTCGAAATTGCCGAAACCGGACAGCTTCACCTGCTCGTTGTTTTCGAGGGAGGTGCGAATTTCCTCGAAAAAGAGCTCAACAATCTCCTTGGCTTCCCGTTTGTTGAGACCCAGCTCCTCAAACAGGCGTTCAGCCATTTCAGATTTTGTCAGAGCGGTCATGTTCCCGTCTAGTTCCTGAGCTCGGCTTTATATTTTTTCTCCAACAGATCAATGACTTGACCGATGGCTTTATTGACATCCTCATCGCCAAGAGTGCGCGATTGATCGCGGAATGTCAAACCCAATGCAAGGCTTTTTCTTTTAGGATCAATACCTTTGCCTTCATAGACATCAAATAACCTTAAGTCAGTGAGGTAAGCCCCTGCTATGGCACGAACATTTGCCATCAGTTCCGCAGCCGGGACAGACTGGTCGACCACCACCGCCAAATCGCGGCGAACTTCCGGAAATCGGGAGAGTTCGCTAAAAGCCGGAAGTACGCCTTGCACGACGGCTTCGAGATCGATCTCACACACGTATAACGGCGCGCCGAGATCGAGGTCGGCGCAGGCCGACGGGTGCAGCGCGCCGAGGTAGCCCACGCACTGCCCCTCGCGGATGATGCGCGCGGTCTGGCCCGGGTGCAGCGCGGGGCGCTCACCGGCCTCAAAGGTGAAGCCAGAACGCGCCCCTGCAAGTGCCAGCAGACTCTCCACATCGCCCTTGATATCAAAAAAATCCACTGGCTGTGCGGGAACCGCCCAGGACTCGGGGTAACGCTCGCCCGTGGCGGCCATGGCCAGGGTCGGAATCTGCTGCAGCCCGGACGGCCCCGCAACGAAACGCAGACCGCTTTCAAACAGGCGCACGCGGGGCTGCTGTCGGTTGGTGTTGCGCAGCACGGCGCCGGCCAGACCGGGCAGCAGGCTGGTGCGCATGACCGCCATGTCGGCCGAGATCGGATTGCTCAGCGCGATGGGCTCGAGCTGCGGGTCGAACAGGCGCTGCAGCCTGGGGTCCACAAAGCTGTAGGTAATCGCCTCGCGGTACCCGCGGGCGGCGAGGTGGCGGCGCAAGTCACGCTTCGACAAGATCGCTTCCGGTTGCGAGCGCATCACCAGATTGGCCCGGATGTGGCTGACTGGCAGCCGGTTGTAACCGTAGACGCGGGCCAACTCCTCCAGCAGATCGGCTTCAATCGCGATATCGAAGCGCCAACTCGGCACACTGCACTGCCAGCCTTCATCCGTTGCGACGACGCCCAGGCCCAGACCGGCCAGAATGCGCTCCACCTCCTCGGCGGCGAGCTCAAAGCCCAGCAACTTGCGGATGCGCGCGGCGCGCAAGACGATTTCTGGGCGCTCCGGCAGGTGCTTTGCGGCAACCATTTCCTGAACCGGACCCGGCTCACCGCCGACAATCTCCAGCAGCAACCGGCTGGCGCGCTCGATGGCCTTCACCTGCAGTGCAAAATCGACTCCGCGTTCGAAACGATGGGACGAGTCGGTGTGCAACCCGTAGGCACGCGCCCTGCCCGCCAGCAACTGCGGCGTGAAAAAAGCGGACTCCAGAAACAGATCGGTAGTGGTATCGCCCACTGCCGTCGCCTGGCCGCCCATGATGCCGGCCATGGCCACCGGGCCGCTGTGATCGGCGATCACCAGGGTGTCGGTGTCGAGTTCCACCGTCTGGCCGTCCAGCAATGCCAGGGACTCACCGGCCTGCGCGGTGCGCACGATGATACCGCCGCGCAACCGGTCGGCGTCGAAGGCGTGCATGGGCTGGCCCAGCTCCAGCAGGATATAGTTGGTCACATCCACCACCGCGTCGATGGGGCGCAGCCCGCAGCGGCGCAGCTTTTCCTGCAACCACAGCGGACTGGGACGCGACACGTCCACCCCGCGGATAATACGGCCCACATAACGCGGGCAGCGTTCGGGGGCCTGCACCTCGATCGGCAGCGTGTCCTGCAGTGCGTTTTGCACTTGTTCGCACTGCGGTGCGGTAACCGGCAGGCTGTTGAGCAGCCCCACCTCCCTGGCGATGCCCGCAACGCTCAGGCAGTCGGCCCGATTGGGCGTCAGCCCGATCTCGATCACCCGGTCGTCGAGTCCGAGGTAATCGCGCAGGTCCGCGCCAGTGGGTGCATCCGCGGGAAGCTCCATCAGGCCCTCACTGGCATCGGACAGACCCAGTTCCTGTTCCGCGCAGAGCATGCCCTGGGAGGCGAGCCCGCGCAATTTCGCCTGTTTGATACGAAAATCGCCCGGCAGTACCGCGCCCACCCGGGCCAGCGGCGCTTTCAGGCCCGCGCGCGCATTGGGTGCACCGCACACGATCTGTACCGTTTCCTCTCCGGTATCCACCTGACACACGCGCAGCTTGTCGGCATCCGGGTGCGGTTCCGCGCTGACGACCCGGGCCACCACCACGCCGCTGAAGGCGCCCGCCACTTGCTCGATGGCGTCCACTTCCAGTCCCGCCATGGTGATCTGGTGCGCCAACTCCTCGGTCGTGAGGGCGGGGGACACCCACTCGCGCAGCCACTGTTCGCTTATCTTCACTGTTTGCTTTCTCCTTACACAACTATCTGGTAGCGATAAGTGTCGTCGCTAGAACTGCTGCAGAAACGGCAGGTCGTTGTCAAAGAACAGGCGCAGGTCGTTGACGCCGTAGCGCAACATCGCCAGACGCTCGACCCCCATGCCAAAGGCGAAACCGGAATACCGCTCCGGGTCGATATGCGAAAATTCGAACACCTGCGGGTGCACCATGCCGCAGCCGAGTATCTCTATCCAGCCGGTGCTGCCGCACACACGGCAACCCTCGCCCGCGCAATTCACGCACTGGATGTCCACTTCCGCAGAGGGCTCGGTAAAGGGGAAGTAGGAGGGTCGAAAGCGCACCGCCAGGTCGTCGCGCTCAAAGAACACCCGCAGAAAATCCTCGATCAAACCCTTGAGATCGGCGAAGCTGGAGTTCTCGTCGACCAGCAGCCCCTCCACCTGATGAAACATGGGGGTGTGCGTCAGGTCGGAATCGCAGCGATACACCCGGCCGGGACAGATAATACGCAGCGGCGGCGCCTGGCTCTCCATCACCCGCACCTGAACCGGCGAGGTGTGCGTGCGCAGCACGGTGTGTGCATCCACGTAAAAGGTATCGTGCATGGCGCGCGCGGGGTGGTGCTCGGGGATATTGAGGGCGCTGAAATTGTGGTAGTCGTCCTCGATTTCCGGCCCCTCGACAACCTCGAAGCCAATACTGCTGAAGAAATCCTCCATGCGCTCCAGAGTTTGGGTCACGGGATGAATCCCGCCGGTGCACTGCCCGCGCCCCGGCAGCGTGACGTCGATCGTCTGGGCCGCCAGTTGCGCCTCTACCGCCGCCACCTCCAGCGCCGCTTTGCGCGCCGCGAGCAGTTCCTGCAGTTCCCGCTTGACTGCATTGATCCTGGCACCGGCAGCGGGCCGCTCTTGTGCGGACAGTTTGCCCAGCCCTTTCAGCAGAGCCGTAAACTGTCCCTTTTTGCCGAGGTATTCAACCCGCAGTCGTTCCAGGGATACGCCGTCCTCGGCGGCCGCAATTGCGGCCTTGGCTTGAGTGGCCAGTTGTTCGAGGTTTTCCATTGGTTTCCGTCTCGATTGTAGGCTTATCTAATTCCGGGCGCACAAAAAAAGGAAAGAGCAGAGCCCTTTCCCTTGTTGTCTTACATGTAGCCAGCGAACCGCAAACGCGCGGTCAGGGAGGACCCAGTGCTCCAACCACCTGATAACTTAGGATCAGTAAGATCACAAGCCGTTAGATGCAAGGCGCCGGTTTGAAGGCATAGTGGTTCTATGTCAAAAACCGGCAACGCCGCAGATGACGGCTTGTGATCTTGCCCTTCGGGTGCCACCCAGGCGGCCCAATGCTACGTTGCAATCGCTTGACATAGATCCACTATGCCTGCGCGACCGCGCCTTGCCTTGAGCCGCCTGGATGGCACTGACCCTAAGTTATCAGGTGGTTGGAACACTAGGCCAGAGCGGCCTTCGCTTGCTCCACGATCGCTGTAAAAGCCGGCTTGTCGTGCACCGCCAGGTCCGCCAGCACGCGGCGGTCCAGGTTGATGTCGGCCTTTTTCAGGCCGTTGATCAGGCGGCTGTAGCTCAGCCCGTTGGCGCGGGACTGGGCGTTGATGCGTGTGATCCACAGCGCGCGAAACTGGCGCTTGCGCTGCCGGCGGTCGCGGTAGGCATACTGGCCGGCCTTGGTGACCGCCTGCTTGGCGACACGAAAAATACGGCTGCGGGCCCCGTAGTAACCCTTGGCCTGTTGCAGAATCTTCTTGTGGCGGCGATGCGCCACCACACCACGTTTGACGCGAGGCATAGTCTTCTCCTAAATTCCCGATGGGTAAGCGTTAGCACGCCCGCAACATGCGGTCTACCAGCACCTTGTCGTGGTCGTGGATCATCGAAGTCCCACGCAACTGGCGTTTACGCTTGGTCGTCATCTTGGTCAGGATATGACTTCTGTAGGCGCTCTTGCGCTTGTAACCACCGGCCGTCTTCTTGAAACGTTTGGCGGCCCCGCTGTGAATTTTTGCTTTTGCCATAATCAAATACTCCGCATTCGATCGTTAATAAACTGAAGAAACAAGGGCATTCACGGGCCGCTAGTTCTTCTTCTTGGGGGCGATGACCATCGTCAGTTGCCGGCCTTCCATTTTCGGAAATTGCTCGACAGAACCCAACTCGGCCAGGTCGGCTTCCACCCGTTTGAGCAGTTCCATGCCGATGTCCTGGTGGGCCATTTCACGACCGCGAAACCGCAGCGTAACCTTGGCCTTGTCGCCACCTTCCAGGAAACGCACCAGGTTGCGTAGTTTTACCTGGTAGTCTCCTTCCTCCGTCCCTGGACGAAACTTCATTTCCTTGACTTGTGTGCGCTTCTGCTTCTTTTTCTGGGCAGATTTTTGTTTCTTGGCTTCGAACACGTGCTTGCCGTAGTCCATCACCTTGCAAACTGGCGGATCCGACTCGGCAATGAGCACCAGATCCATGGTCGCCGCCTCTGCCGCGCCCAGTGCCTCCTGCAGCGACACGATTCCTACCTGTTTACCGTCGGCACCGACGAGGCGCACCGGATCCGCCGTGATCTGCTCATTGATCGTCGCCCTTTTACTACTGGCTCCCTTGCCGCTATCTTTCTTAATGCTGCTTCTCCAATACAATACGACCGTGACGCGCTACGTCGTTCGCGAGGAGCGCTGCAAACGCATCGAGATCCATGGATCCCAGGTCCTCGCCGCGACGGGCGCGCACGGCCACAGTCTGTGATTCGACTTCATTATCCCCCACCACGAGCAGGTAGGGAACCTTGTGAATCGTGTGCTCGCGGATTTTAAAGCCGATCTTTTCATTTCTCAAGTCCGAAACCACCCGAAAGCCCTTGTTTTTCAAGGAGTCTTCCACATATTTTGCGTATGGGGAATGCTTGTCGGTGATATTGAGCACCACCGCCTGGGTCGGGGCCAGCCAGGAGGGAAAGACCCCTTCGTAGTGCTCGATCAAAATCCCGATAAAGCGCTCGAACGAGCCGAGTATCGCGCGGTGCAGCATAACCGGCGCCCGGCGCGAGCCGTCCTCGGCGACATAGTGGGCGTCCAGCCTGCCGGGCGTGGAAAAATCCACCTGGATGGTGCCGAGCTGCCACACGCGGCCGATACAGTCCTTCAGTGAAAATTCGATCTTGGGACCGTAGAACGCACCCTCCCCCGGCAGTTCTTCCCAGGGCAGGTTCTGGGCATCCAGCGCATCGGCCAGGGCTTGCTCGGCGCGGTCCCAGTCCGCGTCGGAGCCCACGCGTCGCTCCGGCCGCGTGGACAGCCGGTAGATCACATCATCGAAACCGAAATCGGCGTACACCGCGTGCAGGAAATCGATAAAATCGGATACCTCGGGCTGGATTTGCGCCTCGGTGCAAAAAATATGGGCATCGTCCTGCACGAAACCGCGCACCCGCATGATCCCGTGCAGGGAGCCGGAGGGTTCGTTGCGGTGGCAGGAGCCGAATTCGGCCAGGCGCAGCGGCAGATCCCGATAGGATTTCAGCCCCTGGTTGAACACCTGCACGTGGCAGGGACAGTTCATCGGCTTGACCGCGAACTCGCGCTCCTCGGCCTTGAGCATGAACATGTCGTCACCGAACTTGTCGGCGTGTCCGGAGCGCTGCCACAGCGACAGGTCCACCAGTTGCGGTGTGCGGATCTCCTGGTAACCGCGTTTGCGCTGGCCGTCACGCATGTACTGCTCTATGATCTGGTAGATGCTCCAGCCCGCCGCGTGCCAGAACACCATGCCCGGCGCCTCCTCCTGGATGTGGAACAAACCCAGCTTTTTGCCGATCTTGCGGTGGTCGCGCTTCTCCGCTTCCTCGATGCGGGTCAGGTATTGCTTGAGCTGCTTCCTGCTGGCCCAGGCAGTGCCGTAGATGCGCTGCAGCATCTCGTTCTTCGAGTCACCGCGCCAGTAGGCGCCGGCGACCTTGGTCAGCTTGAACGCGCCGAGCTTGCCGGTGCTGGGCACGTGGGGGCCGCGGCACAGGTCCATCCAGGCGCCCTGCTGGTAGAGGCTGATCTCCTCGCCCTCGGGCAGTTCCTGGATGATCTGCACCTTGTAGTGCTCGCCCATGTTGCGGAATATCTCCACCGCCCGGGACCGCCCCACCACGATACGCTCGATCGGCAGGTCGTCCGCGACCAGCTCTGCCATGCGTTGTTCAATTTTTCCCAGGTCCTCCGGGGTAAACGCATGACCCGTGGCAAAGTCGTAGTAGAAACCGTCCTCGATGACAGGGCCGATGGTCACCTGCACACCGGGAAACAGCTCCTGCGTGGCCATGGCCAACAGGTGCGCGGTGGAATGTCGAATCACGTCCAGTCCGGCAGCGTCGCGGTCGGTCACGATGGCCAGTGCGGCGTCGCGCTCTATGACATGAGAGGTGTCGACCTGGCGGCCGTCGACGACGCCGGCGAGCGCCGCTTTGGCCAGACCGGGCCCGATAGCGGCAGCGACATCGCGCACGGAAACGGGTTCATCGAAGGCGCGTTGGCTGCCATCGGGCAGGGTAATAACAGGCATGAGCTTTCCTTTTACCAGTGGTGGCCACTACCAAAGGCCACGTGAGTCGGCTGCAATCCGAGCTGGGGCGATAGCCTCGCGTGAATTCAAGGGCGCAGAGTCTAGCACACAATGCCGGATGAATTCGAAGTTCGCGGACTGCCGCTGACGCCGACCGGGGGACGACGCGGTATCAGCCCTCGAGCGACTGGTAGAGGTCCATTTGCCGACCCTCCGCGGGTGGTTGTTTGACGCGGCGGCCGGTAGCGGTTTTCGCAGTTGCCTCGACTCTGGCTTTGGCTTTGGTTTTGGCTTTGGTTTTGGCTTTGGTTTTGGCTTTGGTTTTGGCTTTTGCTTTCCCTTTGGTTTTGCGCTTATCGGCTGCCCGTGGCGCACTGCGCTGTGCCAGCCAGGCGGCCGACTCCGCCCACACCGCCGATTGCGCCACGCTGCCGATAATGACCCCCATGTGCCCGCCCGGCGCGACGCGAAACGCCTTGTCTTTGGAGGCCACCACGTGCACACCCCGGGCGGCGACGGCCGGGGGTACCAGATGATCGGTCTCGCCGGCAAAGGCCAGCAGACTGCAGGTGATCGCATCCAGCTGCGCCACGCTGTCGCCCAGTTGCACCCTGCCGGTGGCAAACTGGTTGCCGGCGACCGCGGACACTGCCATATCCTTGAGCACACCCCCGGGGTACATCAGCATATTGTTCAGGTAGTCGGATGTGGTGGAATGCGACTCCACAAATTCCCGATCCCACAGCCGGGCGACCAGATCCCAGTAGGTCGTGACGCTGCCCACCGGGTCGGTCAGCTTGAATACCAGCGTGGTCATCCACGGCGGCAGTGACAGGCGCGCGGGGTCCAGCGTCGTCAGTCGCAGGTTGGAATACCTGTTCACCAGTTGCGCGGGGCCGTTCAGGGCCTGGGCGACACCTGCCAGCCCGGCCACCACACCGCTGCCGCTTTCCAGGTCGATGGGGCTGGCCACTGTCACCAGGTTGCGCACCCGCGCGTCCAGGGTCAGCCCCTGGTACAGCAGGCAGAGCAATCCGCCCATACACCAGCCCATCAGCGACAGGTCTTCGCACCGGGAGTGCCCCCGGATTTTCTCCAGTGCAGCGCCCATCATGGTCAGCGCGTAGTCTCTGAGCCCGAGGTGCGCGTGCTCTCTGCGCGGCTTACCCCAGTCCACCAGGTATACCTTGAAACCGGTGGCGGCCATATAGCGCACCAGGCTGCGCTGCGGCATCAGGTCGAAGGTCTCCGTGGTCACACCCAGCGGCGGCACCAACACCAGCGGCACCGCGTACTGGTCGCGGCGGATCGGCATGCGGCTACCATCCACCAGCTCGATATGCTCGTCTTCGGGCAGGGCGTAATAGCGCACCGACATCAAGTCAGAGTCGTGCACCAGTTCAAACCAGGTGCGTCCGGACTGGATCAAGGTGTCGCGCTTGAACAGCCAGTCGACACCGTTTGCCGCCGTGGCGGCGAGGCGCTGATTGAGCGTCAGTCCCCGATGTACCGCCCATTCGGTCAACGGATTCACGGTGCGCACTCCCCATTCTCCACCAGTAGTTCCAGGTCACTGAGCGCATTGCCCATGTAAACCGCCAGGCGCTGCAAATGCGGCAGGGTATCGCGAGCCCCGGTAAACCCTATGTTCAGCGTGCCGGCATAATTCACGCAGTCGATACTCAGCGCGCGGTACTGCATCAGTTGCGAAAGCGGAAACACCGACTCCATGCGCGCACCGTTGTAGTACAGGGGCTGGTCCGGACCGAGCGTGTTGGACACCGTCAGGTTAGACGGCGGCGGCACGAAACCGCCCACCAGCGGCAACTGGCTGGCAAACAGGGGCGCAGCGCGCAGCAGGATACGGGGCGTCACCGCAGCTTCCGGCAGGGCCTGGCGCGCGGCACGCACTGCCTGCATCGACGCTTTTACCGCTGCCAGGCGCGCCAGCGGATCACCGATATGGGTAGCCAGCGGGACCCGAATACCGGCGATGGCGTTGCCGGGCAGCCGCTGGCTGTGCTCGCGCAGCGACACCGGCAGGACGCCCACCAGGGATGCGTCGGGCAGCGCGTTATACTCCTTGAAAAAACGCCGCAACGAACTGCCGCAAAGGTAGGCCAGAATCTCATTGAGCGTACTGTGGGTGGCATCGGCCAGACGCTGTATACGCGCCCGTGCAAACCGCTGCGTGGCAAAGCGGCGCTGCGCGTTGATCCGGCGATTCAGCGTGGACCGCGGCGTACCCGATTCCGACCGGGCTTTTTCCCCGCGGCCACGCGCTCCCGCCGGGCGCCCCAGGCCGATCGCCGACTTGCCCAGAGCGGTAATGGCGTCGCCGATCTCGCCCCACTGCAGACGATCCGGTTCCACATCCGACGTCCCGCCCGGCGCAGCGGCGTCGCCGTGCACCGGCACGGCCCACAGCGGCGCCACCTGTCGGGCGCGGGCGCTGGAGGACAGGGTGGACAGCAGCAGGGGGACGCCGTTGATCGTGTTGATCAGGGCGTGGTGCACCTTGATATAGAACGCAAAGCGATCCCCCGCCAAGCCCTCGATCAAATGGAATTCCCACAGCGGCCGACGAAGGTCCAGCGCCTTGCTGTGCAGCCGCGATACGAAGATACCCAGCTCGCGTTCACCGCCGGGCCGGGGCAGTGCCGAGTGGCGAAAGTGATAGTCCAGGTCGACTGCGCGCTCGCGCACCAGCACCGGATTCAGTTGCGCACCGCGCCGGTGACGCAGCCGTGCATTCCAGGGCCACACCGGCTCGCCGCGAGCGCGCATGCCCGCGGCCCATTGACTCAGGTAAGCGGCGGAAGCGCCGCGGGGTTTATGGAAAGTCGCCAGCACACCGACATGCATCGGCGTGTCCGCCGATTCCATCAGCAACCACACCGCATCCAGCGGCTCCATCCGTTTCGTCGTCATTCGCCGTCCAGCGGGTCTGCGCGCGGGCCGCCGATTATAGCAGGGGAATCAGCGCGGCGCAGGTGCGGCCGGCGGCCCGGCCAGTGTCCGCGGCGGATCCTCCGGCCGCGCGCTCACTACGTAGCGCAGCGGGCCCCCGGCGCGCAGCGCGCCAAAGGGAAAGCAGGTGACCAGCAGCAGCGCGTCCCGCTCCCCGCGCACCGGCAGGGCCTCGCGCCGGCTGTCGACAACGCGGGTGGACTCGACCCGGTAGCGGCGCAGCGCGCCGCCCGGCAGCTCCAGCTCGATACGCTCTCCCGGCCCGACTTCGCGCAAAAACGCAAAATGCGTATCGCGATGCGCAGCTATGACCACCAGTCCTGCAGAGCCCGGCGGCGCCGATGCCCGGGCGTGACCGGGCCCGAAGGCCAGCGCGTTGCCCGTGGCCCCGGCCAGCACCAGGCGCGACAGGCGCCTGGCGGGAACGCGCAGGCGGGCCACCGGCCAGGTATCGGCCCAGGGCCAGGGCCTGATCTGATCGGCGGCGCTCGCCGTGCGCTGCCAGGCCCGCTCGATCAGCAGTGGCGCCAGCCAGGCCTTGGCCTGGATCAGGCCGGCAGCGGCCAGTTGCTGCGCCCCCGCCAGCACCAGGCACAGCGCTAGTGCGCCGCGCCAGCTAGCGAGGCGCAGGCGCCGTGGCACGCTCTGTCTCGCACGGTTCACTCTGGCGCAGCAAGTGTGCCAGCAGACCGACGAACAGCAGCAGCAGACCGCACCAGACCTTGGCGGGCCCCGTGGTGGCCGTGGCGGGATAGGCAAAGGTCTGCGGCGCCTGCCCCCGCGGCGCGGTATTGGCCAGTGCAGTGCGCGCCAGGTCCTCGCTGGCGGGCCGCACCACCGTTTGCTCCACTGCGATAAAACTGGTGTAGGGACTGAGCAACTGGTGCTGCAGCGCCACTGCTAAAACCGCCTCGCGCACCGATGCCTCACTGCGCCCGCTGGTCAACTGGTCCAGCAATCCGGCGATTTTGTAGCGCGCCCACAAACTGGCGACGCCGTCGTGCTGCGCCCGGGTGGCGGGGTCGGCGCCACCGGCCACTTGCAGGCGCGTCGACCAGTGCTGTCCACCCAGCTCGGCGCGCACCACGACCTCGCCGGCCGGCGGCGCGCTGCCAAAGTTCACCGCCACCACGAGCGGTTCGCCGTGATAGAGGTCGGGCAGGCGCTCCGGCCAGGTCTCCACCGGCACCGGCCAGTCCACGGTCAGGTTGACCGCGGCCGGTCGGGCCAGGCGTGCAAACAACCCGGTCATCTTTGCGTCGACCTCGTTGACTTCGCCAATGTGGGTGTAGCTGCCGCGGCCGAACTGGGCGGCCTTGCGCATGAACCAGCTATTCGGTGCGGACCCGATGCCGACCGTAAACAGGCGGTTCTCTCCCAGGCGCGAGGCGATCTCCCGAAACAACGCCGCCTCATTGCCCACCGCACCATCAGTGATAAAGACCACCTGCGTGAGCGGCGCCTGCTGCGCGACCGGATCGGCCGCGCCCGGCGGCGCCAGCGCGGCGCGCAGTGCGCCGAGCATTTCGGTACCCCCCGAGGCGTCGAGCTGCCGCACGAAGGCCAGCGCGCGCTGCACATTGCCGGGCGTCGCCGCTACCGGTGCCGGAAACAGCGTGTGGTGGGTGCTGTTGAACTGGATGACGTTGAAGCGGTCTTCCGGGCGCAATTGCTGCAGAGCACTCGCGACACTCTCGCGCGCCTGGGCGATGGAGACGCCGCCCATGGAGCCGGAGGTGTCCACCACGAAAATGAGCTTCCTGGGCATCGCCGGGGGCGCGCGTTCGGGCGCCGGCGGCACCACCAACAGCAGGCCGAAGTGTTCGTCACCCACCTGTTCGCCAAACAGCGCCGCCACCGGCGCGGCCCCGGTAACGGGCCGCCAGTTGAGCACGAAATCGCGGTCCATTTCACTCACGCCCCCGGCCAGGCGCAGGGTGTAGACCCCGGCGCGCCGCTCCATCGCGATGTCGTGATAGGCGCTGGCGACGCGCGCCAGCGGCATGCCCATGTCCAGCCGCGCGGTGATCGCGATGGGGTTGAGCGGCGACTGCTCGGCGCCGTGCCGCGGATGGAGCGGCGGCGAAATGGCGTCGGCATCGGGCACCTGGTCGGTAGGTACGGCCCAGCCCAGGTAGGGATTGACGGACAGCGCGGCCGGCTGCTCTTCCTCGCTCCCCGGCGCCAGTGGCGCGCCGGGCATATAGCGCGGGGTGATCGTGGTGGGCAGGCGCAGTGAAAATTCACCCGCCACATAGGTCACCGGCTGCACGTACTCCAGGCGCACGGTGATACGCTCGCCAGGGGCGATATTCGCCACCCGGTTGGTAAAGAGGTTGGGGCGCTGCTGTTCCACCAAACTGGCTTTTTTGCCGGCCTGTTTTGCCTGCCGGTAGATTTCCTGCGCCTGTGTTTTCTCGCGGATTTTACCGATGATACGGCGCTCACCCACCACCATTTCCATGGTCCGCACCGCGGCGCCCTCGGGCAGCGGAAAGGCGTAGACGCCCTCGAACCAGCGCTGACTGTCGTTGCTGAAGGATTGCTCCAGGGCGACCGTGGCGATCATGCCGCTGATGTCCACATGCACCTTGCTGGCCTGCAGCAGCGCCGCTGCATAGGTGCCGCCCGGGGCGTCCTGCAACAACAACTGCCCGCTCTGCAGTGTGTTCAGATCTGCCTGCCCGAGATGCTCGGGCTGCGCCGCCCGGGCCGGCACGACGCTGCACAACAGCAGCAACAGGCTCGCCAGAACGAGCATGGACAGGCCGCGCAACAGCAGCCACAGGCGTATCGAACCGGTATCCCGCAGGTCCCGGGCGAGGAGGTAACAAGCACGACTGGCAAGCATGGTAGGCAACTCCGCTGATATGACGCCAATCATTCAAGCGGAAGTTTCTGGCCAGAAGCGGGCCGGATTCGGGCATTGCGGTGAACAATTATGGCCAATTATGGCAGCCGCTTGTGCTCGCCGCGCAGATTTGGAAGTATTGCTACAGTTTTCCCCGGATACCGCCACAGACCCGCCATGCCGCAGCATATCGCCATCGTCGAGGATGAGAGCGCCATCGCCGCCAACTACCGCGACGCCCTGCAGCGCCACGGCTTTCGCGTGTCGCTGTACGGCGACCGCGACGCGGCCAGCGCGGCGTTTGAGCGCACTCTGCCCGACCTCGCCATTATCGACGTGGGTCTGGGCGATGAGGTCGAAGGAGGTTTCGACCTGTGCCGGGATCTGCGCAGCCGCTGCCCGGAACTGCCCATCGTCTTTCTCACCGCCCGGGATTCGGAGCTGGATATTATCTGCGGGCTGCGCCTGGGCGCCGACGACTATCTCACCAAGGACATCAGCCAGGCGCATCTGCTGGCGCGCATCGTGGCCCTGTTGCGCCGGGTGCAGGCACTGCGCGCGCCGGTGCAGCAGGAGGATCTGGTGGAGCGGGGTTGCCTGCGCCTCAACCTGCAGCGCATGACGAGCCACTGGCGCGAACAGCTCATCGAGCTGACCGTGACTGAATTCTGGATCGTCCACGCCATGGCCCTGCACCCCGGCCATATCAAAAACCGCCAGCAGCTGATGGACGCCGCCAGTGTGGTACTGGACGACAACACCATCACCTCGCATATCAAGCGTATCCGGCGCAAATTCCAGGCCGCAGACCCGGCGTTCGAAGGCATCGAGACCGCTTACGGCGTGGGCTACCGCTGGAGACCCGATTGACCCTGCGGCGCCAGCTGCTGCTGGTCAGCCTGCTGTTGTTATGCCTGCCCTGGGCCGGCTGCCAGTTCGTCCGGGAGATGGAGGGGGCTCTGCGCTACGGGCAGGCACAGTCGCTGCAGGCGACGGCGCAGGCTATTGCCGCGGTGCTGTCCGAACAGCCGGCGCTAATCTACCCGCATCCGGGGCGCCGCGGCACAGCATCCGACAGCCTGTCGCTCTACGCCCACGCCCTGCAGGAACCGCTGATCCTGGACGGCTACGGCGACGGCTGGGAGCCTATCGAGGCCCGGCGTTTCCACAGTGCCCGCGACGGGGCGCCCCTGGAAGTCAGCTACCGCGGCGTCACCCGCGGCGACTACCTGTATCTGCTGCTGCAGGTCACCGATCCGCAGGTGATCTACCACAACCCGGGACTCTCGCGCGAACCCAACGGCGACCGCCTGCTGCTGCGCACCTGGCAGGACGGGCGCCGCCAGGACTATGTCATCGCCACCGCGGCCCCGGGCAGCGTGCGCGCGGTGGCGGCCAGCCGCCGGCAGCGCGGGACCGATGCCGCGCGCATCCGCGGCTTCTGGCGAGATACCGCACAGGGCTACACCCTGGAACTGGAACTACCGCTGGCCTACACCGGCGGCCGCCTGGGTTTCTATGCGATCGACACCGGCGGTGGCGCCAATGGCGCGGTGACCACCGCGGGCAACATCACACCGCTGGACACTGCCGCCCCGCCCTGGCTGATCTACAGCCCCGCACCCCTGCAGCTGGCGCTGACACCCTTCAGTCGCAACGGCAGCCAGATCCAGGTGGTGGACACCTCCCACTGGCTGCTCGCCAACCTGCAGGCTCAGGCCAGCACTGACACCACCGACTCCGCCACCTTCTGGCTGGTGCGCTGGTTGTACCGCAGCGTTCTGGCCCGGGACGAACTGGAGCCAGCCCCTACCCGCGCGAAGCGCGGCCGCGTATTGGGAGGGGAAGTCGAGGCGGCCTTACGGGGGCAGCCGGCCAGCCGGCGCTATCGCGACCCGCGCCAGACATCGCGCACCACCCTGTCGGCCGCCACACCCATCGCCGACGACCGCGGGGTGCTGGGTGCCGTGATCGTGCGCCAGAGCTCGGAACAGTACCTGTCGCTCACCGACCGGGCCTTTTCGCGGCTGCTGCTGTACAGCCTGCTGGCACTGGGCACCGGCGCCCTGGGCCTGCTCGGCTACGCCAGCTGGCTGTCCTGGCGTATCGGCCGGCTGAGCCGCGCGGCGCGCAACGCCGTGCGCGAAGACGGCGCGATAAGCCCGCACTTTCCGCGCAGTGCCGCGCGCGATGAAATCGGCGAGCTGTCGCGGCGCTACGCCGATTTGCTCGACCAACTGCGCGAATACAACGACTACCTGCGCACCCTCAGCCGCAAGTTGTCCCACGAGTTGCGCACCCCCATCGCCGTGATCCAGACCTCCCTGGAAAACCTGGAGCTTGCCCGCGTGGCGACGCCCGGCGTGGCGACGCCCGGCGTGGCGACGCCCGGCGTGGAGCAACACACCGCCCACCCGTCGGATTGCGGCATCTACCTGGCGCGCGCCCGGGACGGACTGGCCCGCCTGAACCGGATTCTGACGGCCATGAGCGAGGCCAATCGGCTGGAGGAGAGCATCCGCAACAGCCAGCCGCGGCCCGTCGCGCTGGCGCCGCTGCTCGGCGAGGTGTTCGAGGCCTACCGCGATGTGTATGCCGGGCACCAGTTGTCGCTGGACATCCAGAGCGACAGCGCCGTGATCAGCGGCGTGCCCGATCTCATCGTCCAGGCGCTGGACAAGCTGCTGGACAACGCCGTCTCATTCTGCCCTGCGGGGGGCCGTATCACTTTGCGCCTGGCGGCTGCGGCGGGCGGTTGGGAGCTCAGCGTATGCAACGCGGGCCCCGCCCTGCCCGATGAGTTGCGCGAGCACCTGTTCGACCCGATGGTATCGCTGCGCGACAAGACTTCGCCCGGCATTCACCTGGGGCTGGGCCTGTATATTGTGCGACTGATCTGCGACTTCCATCACGGCCGGGTGCGGGCCGAAAATCTCGCGGATGCATCCGGTGTGTGCGTGGCTCTGTTCCTGCCGGCCGTTGACAGTCAGGCGGACGGGCTCAGCTGACAAAGGCCTGTTGCCTGATTTGCGCCAGTTGATCGCGCAGCGCCGCTGCCTCCTCGAACTCCAGGTTCCTGGCGTGCTCGCGCATTTGTTCTTCCAGTTGTTGCAGCTTGCGCGACAGCGCGGCGGGTGACAGGCGCGCGATCTCCGCGGCGTAGGCCAGTTGTGGCTCGGCGACCTTTTTTGCCTTCGCTTTGCCCCGGGTAGGCATGCGCCGGGCCCCTTCCATGATGTCCTGGACAGACTTTTCCACCCCGCGCGGGGTGATGCCGTGTGCCAGATTAAAGGCGATCTGCCGCTCCCTGCGCCGCTCGGTTTCCGCCATGGCGCGCGCCATGGAACCGGTCACCGTGTCGGCGTAGAGAATCGCCCGGCCGTTCAGATTGCGCGCCGCACGACCGATGGTCTGGATCAGGGATCGCTCGGAGCGCAAAAAGCCCTCCTTGTCCGCGTCGAGAATCGCCACCAGCGACACTTCGGGCATATCCAGCCCCTCGCGCAGCAGATTGATGCCCACCAGCACGTCAAACTGCGCCAGGCGCAGGTCGCGAATGATCTCCACGCGCTCCACGGTGTCGATATCCGAATGCAGATAGCGCACCCTGACGTCGTGCTCGGCCAGGTATTCCGTGAGGTCCTCGGCCATGCGCTTGGTCAGCGTGGTGACCAGCACCCGCTCGCCGCGCCCCACCACGGTGTGTATCTGGCCCAGCAGGTCGTCCACCTGGCTGCTGGCCGGAAGCACCTCCAGTTCCGGGTCCACCAGGCCGGTGGGGCGCACCACCTGCTCGACCGTGCGCCCCGCATGTTCCTGTTCATAGGGGCCCGGAGTGGCCGAGACAAACACGGCCTGCGGCACCAGTTGCTCCCACTCCTCGAAGCGCAGGGGCCGGTTGTCCAGCGCCGAGGGCAGGCGAAAGCCGTATTCGACCAGCGTCTCCTTGCGCGAGCGATCGCCGCGAAACATGGCGCCGATCTGGGGAATGGTGGCGTGAGATTCATCGACAATCACCAGGGCGTTGTCCGGCAGGTACTCAAACAGCGTCGGCGGCGGTTCTCCCGGCGCGCGTCCGGACAGGTAGCGCGAGTAGTTTTCAATGCCGGTGCAGTAGCCCAGCTCGCGGATCATCTCCATGTCGTACCGGGTGCGCTGCTGCAGGCGCTGGGCCTCCACCAGCTTGTCGTTGTCCTGGAGCTGGCGCAGCCGCACCTCGAGTTCCGCCTCGATATGCTGCACCGCATCGAGCATGACGTCGCGGGAGGTCACGTAGTGGCTCTTCGGGAAAATGGTCGCCCGCGGCACCTTGCGCTCCACCGCACCGGTCAGGGGGTCGAACCAGTAGAGGCTGTCGACCTCCTCGTCGAACAACTCCACGCGCAGCGCCTCGCGCTCCGAGTCGGCCGGGAAAATGTCGATCACATCGCCGCGCACCCGGTAGGTGCCGCGCTGAAAGTCGATATCGTTGCGGGTGTACTGCAATTCGGCCAGTTGCCGCAGGATATGGCGCTGGTCGATGATCTCCCCGCGCGACAGGTGCATCACCATTTTAAAGTAGGACTGCGGGTCGCCCAGGCCGTAGATTGCCGATACCGTCGCCACCACCAGGCAGTCCTCGCGCTCCAGCAGGGCCTTGGTGGCCGACAGGCGCATCTGCTCGATGTGCTCGTTGACCGAGGAATCCTTCTCGATATAGGTGTCCGACGAGGGCACGTAGGCCTCGGGCTGGTAGTAGTCGTAATAAGAGACGAAATACTCGACTGCGTTGCTGGGGAAAAACTCACGGAACTCGCCGTACAGTTGCGCGGCCAGCGTCTTGTTGTGGGCCATGACGATAGTGGGCCGCTGCAACTGCTCCACCACGTGGGCCATGGTGAAGGTCTTGCCCGAACCGGTAACCCCCAGCAGCGTCTGCGCCGCCAGCCCTGCGCGCACGCCCTCCACGAGCTGCCGGATCGCCTCGGGCTGATCGCCCGCCGGCTGATAGCTCGATTCTACCTTGAAGGGTTTGGACACGCGCTCACCCGGCTGCCGCCACAGAAAACCAGCCGGATATTATCGTCCACATGGCGCTAAATTGCAGCCCGCGACCGGCCCTCCACCGGATTCGCCCCTGTTGCCACATCAGCCGCCCCGGTTACAGCTAAATAGCAGTTGACCCGCGCTGCCCGCATCATTACCATACGCGCTCTCTGGTTAACGCCATTCCGCCTTAGCTCAGTTGGTAGAGCAAATGACTGTTAATCATTGGGTCGCTGGTTCGAGCCCAGCAGGCGGAGCCAATTATCAGAAATGCCGGTTCGAGCGCGCTCAGCCGGCTTTTTCATTTCCAACTCGACGGCATTTTTGGCCAGAAGATCAAAGGGTTGCCAGTACGCAGCTGTAAACTGCCCGTTCTCCCAGGTGCAGTTCGATGGTACGGACCCGAGCAGCCGGCGTTTTTCGGCCGGGGACTGCTTGCGAAACCGTGCGCCGGTCTTCTGCGCGAGTTCGAGCAGGCGGATGCCCTCGTCGAGGTAGGTCTGGTTCGCGTCCTGATACTCGCGGATCAGCACCAGGCACTTTACCCTGCTCCTCGCGCTACTTCATGGCCTTGCGTTTCCCCGGTTCAGTGCCGATAGTGTAAGCAGCTCATCTGCCATGTGTAGAAGGAGTAACGAAGCCGTCCCCCGGGGCGGCTTCAGCCTTTCCGGCGTTTGTTCCTGCAATATTCCTCATATTCCCTTTGCAACTTGCGCTGTCTGTGCGGTTGCTCCACCAGGTAAGCCGTCCAGGGCAGAATGTACTCCCCCCGATCCGCCAGAATCACCAGATAGTTCTCCCGCTCGAACCACCAACAGATCCGTTGTTCTCCCCGACGCTGGTTCGCCCACACCTTTATCGCCTTGTCGGTATCATGCTCGATGATCGGTCTTGGCCAGCGAATCCGTTCACATCGGCGAAAATCCGGGATTCTGTCCTCTTCAATCGCCCCCTCCTGAATCATGTGCCAGAACGTGGCTTCTTTCCCATGCGTCATGGGATGCCGTTTCAGACCAAGCCGCCGCACCTGGAACACCGGCTTGCTGTCGACAAAATCCTGCTTGAAGTAGTCATAGATGGCGTCGAGATAAGAGTCCCAATCACCGCCATCGTCGGAAAACAACACCAGCAGCAGCCAATCCGGTTCATCCGTCATCCCTGCACCTCATGCGCCCGCCAGCGGAAGAGATTGACCTTCTCCTCCCGGTAAAGGGTGGTCTTCAGCAGGCTGTAACCGGAGCGTTGCTGGATTCTCGCAACCAGGGCCTCCTTGGCCTGGTTACCGTGCAAATCCCGGTTGAGCTAGGAAACGCACCAATCAGCAAATCCGCCAGTTGCAACTGTTCGATTTCATGGGAGTGGACGAGTTGCACACGCTCGATGACCTTGCGCGAAAAGTCGTATATGTTGTTGCATAGCACTTCGTGCAGCTTGGCCACCTTCTCCGCTCCCCGCGTATCCTTGATGTCCAGGTAGACCCGGTAGCGGGCATCCGGGCGGAAGATCACCTTCAGCATGTCGAAGTACATCTTGTAATACCAGGTGTCGTGATCCTGCCCCGGAATGGCGTCATGCCGAAGCTTCGAGTTATCCGGCACGATCAGCGCCCGGAAGTGCAGATCGACGTCATCGAAAAAGTAATCCACCAGGTCCAGATACAGTCCGGTCTTCGCCGGAGACACCTTGGTCCATTTCACCTCAAACCCTGGTGCGAGCCCGTGCTTTAGCTTGATCTCCCGCAGACGCACCGCGACCTCCCGGCTTTTATCCAGCGGACACCAGATGGCGCCCAGCACCATAGCTTTCTGGTGGTCATTCTCCAGATGGCAGGACTCGTCGCAGTAGACGTTGAAGATCTCACTCACGGCAGGACTCCCCCGGTGAACTCATACACTCCTCGGCAGTGGAGCACGAGTCGAAGACCTTGCGAACCATCCTCGCCACCACTCATTCCTTCGCCACTACCGTGTCGTAAAGACCATAGTGCGCCAGGCCCTCGTGGCTCTCGATTCCTGTATACCGGAGCGAGGCATCCTCATAACGTCGAAAAGCAAATACGGCCTGGTTCATCTGTTCGGTGTTGAACACCTTGAGACGCACCAATAGGTGAAAATCCTGCACCGTCAGGCCAGTCACAGCGAGGAACAAATCCGGCTCCAGCTTGGTGATCACGTCCTGCAGCGTGTTCTCGCGGAAGTCGGTCAGGTACATGAACGCCGGAATGCGGGTAGCGAACTTGATCAGTTTCTCCTGGACCAGCTTTCGCTTGGATTTGTACTCCTTCTCCTCGGCGGTGAGTTCCTTTTTCTCCTTCGGCGTCAGGTCGCCGTCCTTGGCCTTGTTCTTGAGTTCCTTGACCTTCTCGCTTTTGTTGATGATGGTCTCGATGATGTTGTCACCGAGCGCCCGCCAGCCTTCGATGCGCTCAACGGCGGCCATGGCTTCGGCGTTGTCCATGATGCGGCGTAGCGTGTCGTTGTCTACATTCACCAGCAGTGCGGACTCCCACTTGCGCGCCAGCAGTGTGGCCGAGGTGCCCGCCATCGCGATATCGAGAATGCCGCCCGCGTCGATCTGAGTCATATTGGCGCCGTCATAGGCGAGCACCGGCAGGAACGACACGAGGTCCTTGACCGCGTTTTCCGGGTTCGGCTCATTGGGCGCGAGGCCGATGCCGTACTCGGAGATCTGCCGCAGCGCCCGTGTGGGCGCAAAGTCGAACACGAAGCAGACGGGCTTCAGGATATCCTCCTCGTTCGGGTCATCGCCGTTCGGGTTCTTGATCGACCAGGGCGATTGCACCCGGAACGCCGCCTGGAAATAGGTTTCGGGCGATTTGAGATTGCGCAGCATCAGGATGGACGACCACTCCGGCACAGTCACGCCGGTCGTCAGCTTGCCGCAGGAGAGCGTGATCGTCTTGGTCTCGAAGCCGCTGCCGATCGCCGTGCGCACTGGCGGCAAGGCTTCCAGGCCGATACCCGCCGAGGCGCCGGCCGCGACGGCCACGGTGTAGTCATGCCAGAAGACGTTGTGCTTTTCGGCCAGCAGGTTCCCCATCGCGTGGCAGGCGGCAACATTGGGCAGGAACCAGAACGCGTGCTGCAAATAGGGCAGCAGGCGCACATCGGAGTACGGGAACGGCGGCCGCGAGCCCGTTTTCAGATGCTCGACCGATTTCTGCGCGTAGCCGCCGCGGATGATGTCCAGCCACTTCTGCACGTCGCTCTTGTGCTTGAATTGCGCGGCCGGACCTACGCCGGTCGCGGCGAAAAACTCGTTGAGGTCGAACTCGTCGAACTCGCCGCCGCTGGCAATGGAAAGCAGCTCATCCGGCATCTGGTAGGTCAGCAGGCGCATCTGTGGCAGCGCCCCGTAGGGATTCCGCTTGCCCGGGTTGTCGACGACGAAGGCCTCCTTGGCGCGCTGCTCGTCTGTGTAGGTCCAGTTGAAAATCTGCTCCTCGATAAATTCGCCCGTGGCCAACGCCTTGAACGGCGTGCCGGAGAGATAGAGATAGGCCCGGGTGGTGATGGGCAGAAACTCGATCTCCTGCTCGGAGAGCACACTCAGGTCCTCGTTCACCTCCTCCAGCCCCGCGGCGTATTCAATCCGGGCTTCCTTGACGGCGACCGCCTTGTCCTCTCCCTCGAACAGCTCCTTGGCGGTATCCCGCCAGGCCCCGAAGTGATATTCGTCGAACACCACGAGATCCCACTCCACCTTGTGCAGCCACTTGTTTTTGGACTTGATGTTCCCCGCCTTGTCACGGCCGAGCAGATCCTGAAAGGAGCCGAAATAGACCACCGGCTTGTTGCGGTCGATCTGCGTCGGGTCACTGCCGGTGGAGCGCGAGAGGTACTGCCAGCCGTTGAAGTCGGTGTGGGTTTCCAGGTCGGTCTGCCACGCATCCTCGACGGCGGGCTTGAAGGTCACCACCAGCACCCGCTTCGCGCCGAGTTTTTTAGCGAGCTGATAGGCGGTGAACGTCTTGCCGAAGCGCATCTTCGCATTCCACAGGAAGCGTGGGACGGCGTGCATATCTTCCGCCCAGCGCGAAAGGTAGTAGGCGTGCGTCGATTTCACCGCCTCGGCCTGCTCGCGGCGCATCGGGAAGGTTTCGTGATGCGTGCCGGTGAACCGCTGGCCGGTGCGCAGTTCTGCTAGCACGGTGCGCACATCGGCGACCGAGCACCGCACCCATTCCAGTTCGGGATTCTCGAAACCCTTCCTGAGCAGCGAGGCGCGCACCTCGTGATCGCTCAAAATGCCGCCGTCATCGCGCTCGGCGGGTTCATCCAGTTCGATACTGTAGTTCTTTATCGCGGCGGTCTTGAGCTGCTCGGCGACGCGCTGCTGCACGTCGCGCGTGGTCTGACCCACCTTGAGGAGACCCTCGTGTGCCTTGTCGGCAATCGAGTAGGCGTAGATGCGCGGCCGGGCTTTCGGCTTGGGCGCGAGGATTTCCTCGATGGTAGGACTACTCATCGCCCGTTTCCATCGGGCGGATCGTAGATTCAATGAGAACGATTTCGTCGTCGCTCAGTTCGTATTTCGCGTAGAGGTCTTTATCAGACCACGGCCTGGAAAAATCCTGTAGCGGTACGAACGAATAAGCAATCCTGGGAAGGTCTTGAGCCGACGCCCGCGCGGCAACGAGAAACCGGAAGAACTTGGTAGTCGCATATGAGAAGCAATTCCTGGCATCAGCTTCGTTGTCGTATGCCCCTAGCAGGACATAGGTTTCCGTAACGACTGACCCAGGAGCCAAAACGCCGGAAAGCGAGAGAACCTTTCGCATTCCGTTCTTGTCTACCTGTCCGGCATGTTCGGACGACGACTTGGAAGTAAAGATCTTCCACCTGTCTATAAGGTTTGCGCCCTCTTCGATTTCATTTCGAGCGACCCACGCCCGCCCGCCACTCTGTAAAACCACAAGGTCATCATCGCTCTTTTTCGCAGAGTGCCCACGAAAAAAAGTGCGGAGGCCGAAAGGCTTTTGGCCACTCACTTGCTGATCGAAACGGAGGTTGGGTGGGAGCACGACACCAACGCTTCCGGTCTCCTTGAGGACGATTTTTCGCAGAATTCCGATGTGATCGTTGTTGCGGATGAAGATGTTGCAGCCCTGCTCCAGCAACGGCCGAACACTGACCGTCTCGTTGCCGTCAAAATCATGGCTGACCACTTCGCAATCGCCTTGGTCTTCACGATTCCAGAGAAAAAAGCAAATGCCACCCGCAACATCAACGTTGGGAAAACACTGTCGACTGTCGGGGAAGTCGACAATCTTGCGGATACCTTTGTCCTCCAGCATCGACTTGCGGAAAGTATCAAGTCCTCGACCGCCGAAGGGCCTTCCCCAATCGTAGTGGG